>JBHJOB010000060.1:0-17193 GCA_050330195.1 Rhodomicrobiaceae bacterium
CTCGACAAGTTCCGCCAGACGGCGTTTGAATTTGCGGTGCTCCATGATCGGCCTCCTGATGAGAACTAATCAGGAACATTGGCCGAGGTCAATCCACATACAGAGCGCCAACAGAGCCATGACCATTTCCGCGATGCGCGTAAGTTTATTGATTTTGAAGTGCATTTTTAGACGATATCACAATATTAAAATGTAAAAATCAATAAATTTGAGAATGGATAGATTAATTAGCGATACCCAAAGTCGAGCCGTAGCCAAACAAACGGCGCCGCCTCAGTATCCAGTGGTCGCGGAAGGCGGGCCTCGGCGGGTGCTTTCCCAAGGTGCGACTCCGGGAACTCAAATCGCAACTCGCCCAACCGTCGCCTCCGTTCAGCTCATAAGCTCCCGGATTTCACGTTCCGCGACGTCAACGAAAGCGGGGTCGTTGATATGGTGGGGCACGCGCAGCAGCCGGTGCGTGTCGGTGACGGCGAAGTGGCGTTCGAAGGCGGCAAAGAGCGCGGCATTCGCCTTTGGATCGTGAAACTTTTCCCCCGGCGCGTCGAGCATCGAGACGCCGCCCTCCGGAAGAAGCATCCGCACCGGACCGCGCGAAGCGTTGAGCTTTGCGCAAATCCAGGCCGCGATCTGCTCCAGCTCGTCAGCGGTCGTGCGCATCAGCGTGACGTTGGGGTTATGCGCATGGAACAACCGGCCGCGATATTTTTCCGGAATTGAGTCCGGGGCCCAGAAGTTCACCATGTCGAGCGCGCCGCACGAGCCGATCCATGGGATACCCGTCCTCGCGACCACGTCGAAACGTTCGGGACCGGCCGTGCAGACTCCGCCGAGCAGATGATCGGCGGCCTCTGTCGTCGTAAGGTCGACCATTCCGTGCAACAAGCCGGCGGATGCGATCGCCTCCAGGGCGCGCCCGCCGGGGCCGTTCGCATGAAACACCTGACACTCGAATTCCGAGGACAGGCGCGCGGTGAGCTGCTGGATGCAGGGGGTCGTGACGCCGAACATGCTGAAGCCGAGCGCCGGACGCGTATCGGCGCTTGCCGGCGGCCGCCGGAGCATCATCCCCGCAAGGGCATGGGCCGCATTGGCGAGGATGACGCGCGAGATCCTGTTCAGGCCAGCGATGTCCGTGACCGGGAACATCATCATGATGTCGTGGACATCGACGTACTGGCTCACATTTCCCGCGGCCATGGTCGAGACCATCAGCTTCGGCACGCCGACGGCAAGAGATCGCATCGCCGGCGCGATGATTGCCGTGCCGCCGGACCCGCCGAGTCCGATGATGCCGCCGACGTCGCCGCGCGATGCGACAAAGCTGGTGAGCGCGGTCGTCATCGCGGTCACTGCGACGCCCCGGTCGCCGGCCTCGAACACGGCGTCACGCCCCGCGGGATGGAATGCCGCGACCGCAGGCGCCGAAAAATCCGCATCGCTTTCGGGCTCTCTGGTGCCGACATCAACCGTCAGCACCGGAAGGCCGGCAGCGCGAAGCAGGCCGGCAACATAGCGCAGTTCCTCGGCCTTCGTGTCGTATGTCCCTACGACGTAGGCAGTGGCGGCCATGGCTTATCTCCGCCTATATACCCTTGCTCTGCCGCGAAACCTTGACCGCGCCCTCGAATGCAAAGCGGAAGGTGTCGCTGACGGTCTGATGCACGCTCGCCGCGTCGGCATCGGCAACGTCGTATTCGGCCCACCACTCGCCGAAGGTCTTGTCGCCTTCGGTAATCGGCCTTAGCCGCATCTCCGCCACGTAGTTCTGAACGGGCAGCGTTGCCTCAAGAATGCGATAGGCACAAACGTGTTCGCGGTCCGATAGCGTCAGCAGCTCCTCACGGATGTGGCCACCTTCGTGGGTGTAGAAATTCCGTATACATCCAACTTGATCCGACGGCTTGCCGTCCTCGATCTCGCTCCTGGAGAAAAACGGGTGATAGACGGGCAGGGCGTTGAAATCGCGCAGCACCAACCATGCCTCGGCCAGCGGAATGTCCATTACGGCGCTGATATAGACGCGTGCCATTTTCTATCCTCCTCGTTCCCTGATCGATGAAAGCTTCTTGAAAGTCCTGATATGCTCGACGATCGCCGTCTCGACCGGCAGGCGCTCCACACTGCTCGCGCCATAGAAGCCGTTGCAGTGCACGCTGTTCTTCAGAACGTAATCCACATCGGTCGGCGTGGCGATGGGGCCGCCATGCGCGATGATGATGACATCCTTGCGCACGCTCCGCGCCGCTTCTGCCCATTCGTCGATGAGGCGCACGGAGTCTTCGAGCGATTTCGAGGTCGTTGCTCCGATCGTGCCCCCGGTGGTGACGCCCATATGCGGTACGATGATATCGGCTCCGGCGCGCGCCATCTCGACAGCCTCATCCGCCGAGAAGACGTAAGGCGTCGTCAACAGGTCGAGTGCGTGAGCCTCACGGATCATGTCGATCTCGCTGGCGAAGTTGATTCCGGTCTCTTCGAGGCTGATGCGAAACGTGCCGTCGATGATGCCCACCGTGGGGAAGTTCTGCACGCCCGAGAAACCGAGTTCCTTCAGCTCCTTCAGGAAGACCGGCATGATGATGAAAGGGTCCGTGCCGTTAACGCCGGCGATGACAGGGGTCGTCTTGCAGACCGGCAGAATCTCGAAGGCCATCTCGCGCACGATCTCGTTGGCGTTGCCATAGGCGAGCAGGCCGGCAGACGAGGCCCGGCCGGCCATCCGGTAGCGGCCCGAATTATAGACGATGATGAGATCGATGCCGCCGGCCTCTTCGCATTTGGCGGAGATGCCCGTTCCGGCACCCCCGCCGATGATCGGCTCGCCGCGACGGATCATGTCGTGGAAGCGTTCGACGATGGCTTTGCGTTCAAACCGAGGCATTGGTGCTTTCCCTGAGGTGAGGATCTGGCGATTGGCGCGGCTGCAGCACGTGATTGAGCTCGCCGAGAATACCGCGGCGGAACATGAGTACGCAGGCGATGAAGATGAGACCGACGACGATGGTGACCCAGGCGCCGAGCGCATCGAAATAATGATGGAGCATCGAGATCAGGACTGCGCCAATGGCCGGTCCGAAGACCGAGTTCATCCCGCCGAGCAACGTCATCAGAATGACGTCCCCGGACATGTGCCAGTGGACGTCCGTCAGCGCGGCGAGCTGAAACACGATGCATTTGAGCGAGCCGGCGAGGCCCGACAGACCGGCCGAAAGGGCGAATGCCATGATCTTGTAGCGGTTTACGGCATAGCCGAGCGAGCGAGCGCGCGGCTCATGCTCGCGGATCGCCCGCAGAACCTCGCCGAATGGGGAGTTCACGATGCGATTGACGAGCCAGAGCCCGCCGGCGACGCAAGCCAGCACAACGAAGTACAGGTTGAAATCGCTGCGCAGATCCAGCAACCCGAACAGGCTGCCGCGCGGGATCGGCTGCATTCCGTCCTCCGCGCCGGTGAAGGGCGCCTGGAGAAAGGTGAAGTAGACCATCTGCGCAAGGGCGAGGGTGATCATCGCGAGATAGATGCCCTGCCGCCGGATGGCCAGCACGCCGAACGCCGCGCCAAGAGCCGTGGAAAAGGCGATGCCGGCAATGATGCCGATCTCGGGGGTAAGCCCCATCTCCCTGACCGAGTAGCCGGTAATGTAGGCTGCTGATCCGAAAAAGGCGGCGTGGCCAAACGACAGGATGCCGGTATGCCCGAGCAGCAGATTGAAGGCGCAGGCGAACAGCGCGAAGCACATCACCTTCATCACGAAGACGGGGTAGACGATGTGCGGCATGAAAGGGACGGCGATCAGAGCCGCGACGAGCACCAGAAGCAGGACGCGCCGGAAAGCTGGAGCCATGTCAGCTCTCATCCCGGCCGAACAGGCCGGCCGGCCGCAACAGCAGCACCAGCGCCATGACCAGGAAGACGACGGTGGACGACGCCTCCGAGTAATACACCTTGGTCAACCCTTCCACTACGCCAAGCCCCAGCCCGGTGACGGCCGAACCGACGACGGACCCGAGCCCGCCGATCACGACGATCGCGAAGACGATGATGACGAGGTCGGAGCCCATCGACGGATTGACGTGCTGGATGGGCGCGGCGAGAACGCCGGCAAATCCCGCGAGGGCGACGCCGGCTCCATAGGTCAGCGTCAGGAGGAGCGGAACGTTGATGCCGAAGGATTGGGTCAGCTCCGGGCGCTCCGTCGCCGCCCTGAGATAGGCGCCCATCCGGGTCTTCTCGATCAGGATCCAGGTTCCGACGCAAGCCACAATCGCCACGAGGATAACGAAAGCCCGGTAGACCGGAAGGATCATGAAGCCCAGGTTCCACACCCCGGTCAGTTGTGCCGGAGTTGCGAAGGAATGGCCGGAAGATCCGAAGGCGACGCGAAAACCGCCCTCAAGAACGAGCACCAGCCCGAATGTGAGGAGCAGCCCGTAGAGCGGATCGAGACCGTAGACACGGCGAAGAAAAAAGCGCTCGAACGCGAGCCCTGCCAGTCCCACGACAAGCGGTGCGAAGACCATTGCCGGCCAGTAGCCGATGCCGAGATGACGCCCGAGCAGCAACGCGACAAACGCCCCTGTCATGAAGAATGCGCCATGCGCGAAGTTCACGATGCGCAGCAAACCGAAAATGATCGCCAGGCCAAGGCTGAGCACCGCGTAGAACGCGCCATTGACCAGGCCGAGCATGATCTGTCCGAGAAATGCCTGGATGGGGACGCCCAAGATATCCATGTGCTGCTCAGCCTCGTCGATGAGCGCCGCGCCAGCCATGACCGGCGGCGCGGCGCTGTTTCGGCGTCAGTTCGTGACGAGGTCGCACTTGCTTTCCGAGAGCGGCTGGAACGCCTGATCGGCCGGAATGGTCGCGACAGGCTTCAGATAGTCCCAGGCTTCCTTGGATTCTTCCGGGGTCTTGACCTGCCACAGATACATGTCGTGGACGAACCTGCCGTCGACACGCACCTTGCCGTTCTTCGTAAAGACGTCGTTGACGGTCATCTCGCGCATCTTCTCGGAGACCTTGTCCGGATCATCCGTGCCGGCTTCCTTGACCGCGTTGAGGTAGAACATGGTGGACGAGTAATCGGCCGCCTGAGCCATGTTCGGCATCTTGCCGACGCGTTCGAAGAAGCGCTTGGAGAATTCGCGCGTCTCGTCATTCATGTCCCAATACCATGCATTGGTCAGCAGCAGGCCTTGTGCCGCGTCGAGACCGAGCGAATGCACGTCTTCGATCCAGAGCAGCAATGCGGCAAGCTTCTGGTCCTTGGTGGCGCCGAACTCGGCCGCGGAACGAATGGCGTTGACCGCGTCAGCGCCGGTGGACGCAACGCCGATGATCTCTGCCTTGGATGCCTGGGCTTGCAGGATGTATGACGAGAAGTCGGTCGTGCCGAGCGGGTGACGGGCTGCGCCGACCACGCGTCCCTCGTTTGCCCGAACGACATTCGAGACCTGCTCCTCAAGGCCGATGCCGAAGGCGAAGTCGACCGTCAGGAAGAACCATGTCTTGCCGCCCTGCTCGACGACAGCCTTGCCCGTGCCATGCGCCAGCGAATAGGCGTCATAGGCGTAGTGGATCGCGTAGGGCGAGCACAGCTCGTTGGTGATCCCCATGTTCGATGCGCCGTTGACGATCATGTGGCGCTTCTTCTCCTTTGCGACGGCGGCGACTGCACGCGCCACGCCGGAGTTGGCGAGATCGTTGATCAGATCGACGCCGCCGGTGTCGTACCATTCACGCGCCTTGGCCGCGCCGACATCCGGTTTGTTGAGATGATCGGCGAAGACGACGTCGATGTTCTTGTCGAGAACGGTGCCGCCAAAGTCCTCGACGGCCATCCGTACGGCTTCGACCGCCCCCTTGCCTGACAGGTCATTGTAGATGCCGGACATATCGGCGAGCACACCGATACGCACAACATCATCCGAGACCTGGGCCGCAGCGCCGCTCGCGCCGAAGGCAAGCATCGAGGCCGCCAGGATAAATTTATTGAATTTCCTTGCCATAGGTTCCTCCCATAGGTTTAGTCACTTATTATTGTTCTCCACACTATCCGAATTTCAGGAGGTTGATCCATAGCTGATTCGCACGAAGACCTATCAGAAACACACATCGTCGGGTGCGATACACGGCAATTGATCGTACGCGCCGAAGAGTGCGGTGCGCTGGAGAGCCGCCTGATCTCCCATGTGGGCGTCGGCGATGCCGCCGTGCCCTACCGCATAGTCAGAACCCACCTCAGCGGCACCTACGTGCATGCGAGCCTCGGCGGCGAGGGCCGGATGCTGCTGGACGGGCGCTGGAGGCCGCACCGTGCCGGCATGGTCTCGCTGGCGCCCGCGCATGTGCTCAATGCATTTCACGCAATTCCGTCAAAGCGCTGGCAGTATTGCTGGGTGCGCTACATGCCGTTGTCGCCGCGTTCGGCAATCGGGTTCATAGCGCCGGTGATGGCGCATTTCGATGCTGCGCCACTGCGCCAGGCGATATTGGGGCTTTATCGGGAGGTGCAGGCCGGCGGCAATTCGAGTTCGGCGACGCTATGGATCGACGTGATCGAACATTACATCTCCCGCTTTGCCGAGCCCTTGCAGCGCGAGGATCGCCTCCGCGCGGTATGGGAGGCTGTACAGGCGAACCTCGCGCACCCCTGGAGCGTGGCGGCGCTTGCCGATCTTGTCAGCATGAGCGGTGAGCATCTGCGCCGCCTCTGCCAGACGAGCCTCGGTCGCAGCCCGATGCAGCAGCTCACCTACCTGCGCATCCAGTACGCGGCGCATCGTCTGGCGACAAGCGAGGCGACGATCGAGGAAATCGCGCAGCAGGTGGGATATCAGAACCCCTTCGCCTTCTCGAATGCGTTCAAGCGCATGACCGGGTTCCGGCCATCCCGGTTCCAGATGCACAAGCGGCCGGCGAAAGGCCTAGTGTGATGATCCAGAAGTTCGTCCCCAGTTTACGGCGGGTCCATCACGAACTTCTGGATCTGAATCACACTATTAGAATCAATAAGCTAGTGTCCCTTGAGATTCCGAAGTTCGCTACGGAACTTGCAGCTGAAATGGATGCGAACTTCGGAATCGGGACACTTGTGCCGCACGTCCACATCCATTGTCCGGCCAACAAACTGCCACGCTCAGAAAGGACCTGACCCATGTCGAAACGAGAAGCCGTCTTCCCCGCCAATCGCCACGCGCTCTACGAAGCGCATGGCTATTCCGCCGCGGTCCGCTCGGGCGACCTCCTGTTCGTTTCCGGGCAGGTCGGCAGTCGCAAGGACGGCTCGCCCGAACCTGACTTCCCCAAGCAGGTAGAGCTTGCCTTCCGGAACCTTGAGGCCGTGCTCGCCGCCGCAGGTGCAGGCTTCGAAGACATCGTCGACGTTACCACCTTCCATACCGACCCCGAAAACCAGTTCGGGGCGATCATGGAGGTGAAGAACCGATACTTCCCGACGCCGCCTCACCCGACCTGGACGGCGGTCGGCGTCAACTGGCTCGCCGGTTTCGATTTCGAGATCAAGGTAATCGCGCGCATTCCGGGATGATCCCCGGTAGAACGCAATGCCCCGCTACAGGCGGGGAGAGACAGCATGAATAAGCCTGAGGAGATAAGAGTCCAAATATGGTCGAAGGCTCTATCTCAATCGCCGCGAGACTATTTCACGGAGGAAACCGAATGACCGACAAATGGCCCTATCTCGACTACCTCGGCTGGCGCGGAACGTGTTCAGCCCTGCACCTCTATCTGCAGATCGCCGGCAAATACCGGCTTGCTCATAGTCCGTGGCTGAATCATTCGTGGCACGCGACCTTCTATGTCACTCCGAACGGTCTGGCATCGTCGCCGATCCCCGACGGCCCGGGCATCGAGATCCTGTTCGACTTGCGACAGCACAAGGTCGTGGGCACTTGCGGCAACGGTCACCGGGCGTCGTTCGAGCTGAGGCCGTCCACGGTTGCGGCGTTCCACGCCAGTTTCGTGAAGCTGGTTTCGGAGCTTGGCGGCACGCCGACTTTCAACGGCGCGCCGAACGAAGTCCCGGACCCGGTGCCGTTCATCGAGGATCATCGCCAACGACCCTATGACGCCGACGCCGTTCACCGCTTCCATCAGGCATTGATCGCCATCGACAGGGTCTTCAATCGGTTCCGGACCTCGTTTCTCGGCAAATCCAGTCCCGTTCACCTCTTCTGGGGTAGTTTCGACCTGGCCGTGACGCGGTTTTCGGGGCGGCGCGCGCCCCTTCATCCCGGCGGCGTCCCGGCTTTGCCCGACGACGTGGCGCAGGAGGCTTATGACCGCGAGGTTTCCTCGGCCGGCTTCTGGCCGGGCGCCGGCATCGATTATCCAGCCTTCTACGCGTACGCCTATCCGGCGCCCAATGGTTACGGGGCCGCGCCGGTCCGGCCAGAGGCCGCGTTCTGGCATGAGGGGCTGTCCGAGTTCATTCTTCCCTACGAGGCCGTGCAGTCCGCGGCCGATCCCGACCAGGCTCTGTTGGATTTCCTTGTCTCGACCTACGAGGCCGCCGCCGAGCTCGGAGGATGGGATCGAGATCTGCTGGAATGTGCACACGGATGGCCGCGACGGGTGCGCCCGCCAGATGCCGCATTGGTCAAGGATGCACCTTAGACGACCAATGAACCACTTTGAAGTGACGTGCACGAGCGCAAGCTACGCACCTGCGCCGCGCATCACGATGCATACAAATCATTGTTAAACGGAAGGATCAACGGAACCATGCCCACTCTCTACTATGCCACAGGCGCCTGTTCGCTCGCGCCGCACGTCGTTCTGGAATGGATCGGCGAGCCCTACGAAGCCATCAGGGTCCAGTATGGCTCCAAACAGCTTCTTGAAGTGAACCCCGCAGGCGCGGTGCCAACATTTCGCGAGGATGATGGCTGGCTTCTGACGCAGGCCGGCGCGATCCTCGACTACCTGGCCCACAAGCACCCGGAGGCCGGGCTTGCCGGCGGCGACAGCCTGCGCGCCAAGGCTGAGGCGCATCGCTGGTCGGCTTTCTTCACCTCCGACGTTCACGCCTCCTTCTGGCCGATCTTCATGCCATATCGCTACACTGTCGAGGACAGCGGCGCGGCGCGGGAGGCGGTGGTGGAAGCGGGACATAAGCTCGTCGCAAAGCAGTTCGGCATTCTGGACCGCCACCTCGACGGGCGGGAGCATATACTTGACGGAGGGCGCTCGGTGATCGACGCCTATTCCTTCCCGATGATCCGCTGGGCGATAAAGCTGCTGCCCGGCGGCCTGGAAGAATACCCGAATGTGCAGGCGCTGCACGACAGGCTGGCTGCCGATCCGGCGGTACAAAAGGTGCTTGAGCGCTAGGCGGGCGACCAGCAACGGAAGGCGTAACAGGAATGACAACCGGCATACACCACGTCACCGGCATAACCTCCAATGTGCAGGCCAATGTCGATTTCTATGTCGGCTTTCTCGGGCTCAGGCTTGTAAAGCGGACCGGGGGCTACGCGGACGCCGAGCAGTTGCATCTCCTCTACGGAGACGGCCTTGGCAGTCCTGGCTCGTTGCTGACCTTCCTTATCTGGGAGGCCGCCGGCCGTGGCCGTACCGGCATCGGGCAGGTAGCGGAAATGGCGCTCGCGGTGCCGCCAACGTCTCTCGGTGATTGGCTCACCAGGGCGCTCGCCGCCAACATCCCGCTCGAGGGCCCGTCTCGCGAGTTCGGAGAGTCAGTCCTCCGTTTGAAGGACCCGGATGGGTTGATCGTGAAATTGGTCGGCGTCGATCTGGTAACGCCAGCTCCGCTTCCAGACGCGCCTACCAGGCTGCGGGGCGTCACGGTCCTGACCGACAAGGCGATGGAGACCGCAAGCTTTCTGGCGCGTTTCGGCTATAGAAACGGACAGCGGGCTGGCCTGACGCAGCGCATGGTTTCCGATTCCGATGTTCTCGACGTCAGGGAAATATCAGGCTTCGCGCCGTCCGTGCCGGGAGCCGGAGTGCCCGATCATGTGGCCTTCCGCGCGCCGAACGCCGACGCGGTCCGATCCATGCGGCTTTCGCTGAAGGACCACGGGCCAACGGAGGTCCATGACCGAAAGTACTTCCTGTCACTCTATGTGCGCGATCCCGCTGGCATACTCATGGAATACGCAACCGATGGGCCGGGCATGACCATTGACGAAGCCCCCGATGCGCTTGGTCAAACCCTGTTTCTGCCGCCGCATGATGCCGACCGCGCCGAAGATCTGAAGGCGATGCTCCCACAATTTGCTTTGCCCGGTGAAGAGAGGTTTCCAGCACGAGACCTCCCATTCATCCACCGATTCAACCGGCCGGAGAATCCGGACGGCACAACCTTGGTGCTGCTGCATGGCACCGGCGGAAACGAAGCCGACCTGATGCCGATCGCCCGCCGCATCGCTCCGCGTTCGGCACTGCTCGGTGTGCGTGGCCGAGCGACCGAGGAAGGCACCAATCGCTGGTTCCGCCGCGTCGATGCATCGACGTTCGATCAGGCGGATATACGCAGCGAAGCCGAAGCATTCTCGGTCTTCGTTGAAGGCGCCGTAGCCGGTTATGGACTCGACCCGGACAGGCTCATCTTCCTCGGATACTCCAACGGCGCAAACTTTGTGGCGGCAGTCATCCAGCTTCATCCCGGTGTGGTGCGCCGCGCGGTGTTGCTGCGCGGCATCCAGCCACTGGAGCAACCACCGGCTGCGGATCTTTCGGAAACGAGCGTGCTGGTGCTCAATGGACGTGACGATCCCTTTGCCCGCAATGCGCCGGCGCTAGCGGATGCCCTTATTTCCCGCGGCGCGCACGTCGATTGCCGTGAGATTGCAGCCGGTCATGAACTGGCCGCTGCGGACGTCACGGAGGCCACTACTTGGGTTCGGAGAAAACGTTAGCTACACGAGAACCTGGCCCGCAAGAACGGCGCGATAAGCGATCTGCCCGAGGAACAGCTGACCATGGTCGATCGGCTGAAGATCGGTCTCGAGCAGGTGCGCGAGATCGTCGGCAAGGTCTGGATCTGGGTGCTGGTGGGCATCGGCATCGGCGCTGCGATCCACGGCTATGTGCCCGAAGAGCTGATGCTGCGGATCATGGGCGGCGACGCCTGGTGGTCGGTACCGGCCGCCATTGTCGTGGGCGTGCCAATGTACACGAACGCCGCTGGCGTCATCCCGATCGTCGAGGCGCTGCGGGGCAAGGGCGCGGCGCTCGGCACGACGCTGGCGTTCATGATGTCTGTGATCGCGCTCAGCCTGCCCGAGATGATCATCCTCAAGCAGGTGCTGACCCTGCGTCTTATCGCGATCTTCGTCGGCGTGGTGTCGGCAGGCATCCTCGCCACTGGCTTACTTTTCAACTTCCTCCTCTGAAAGGACATCCCCATGAAAACCGTCAAGGTCTACGGCCCCGGCTGCAAGCGTTGTGAGGCCACGGAGGCGATGGTGAAGGACGCCGCCGCCAGGCTGGGCGTCGAGGTCAAGGTCGAAAAGATCACCGATGCGAAATCCATCGCCATGGCTGGGGTCATATCCACGCCGGGCATCGCAGTGGACGGCAAGCTCGTCCATGCGGGCGGCCTGCCGGACGCGGCGAAACTCGAAGACTGGCTCGGCGCATGATCCGGGCCCTCGTCGCCACCGAGGTCCTCGAAATCCAGCCGGTGACCTACGACGTCGAGTGCCCCACTCGCCTCCCGCAGGTCGCATCTGAACCCTTCGCCTTGCATCGGACTTCACTTTCCGCGTCGGCCACCAAGCATGGGCCCCGTGACAGGATCGAGGGACGGCCGACAGGCGCGATGGTTTGCGGGATCATGGCTGACTCCCCTGGAATCCCTCAGGCGATCAGCGCCAGTCCCACTCCGCCGACTGTTGCCACGATGACCACCACCCAAGGCGGGGCCTTCCACGCCATCAGCAGGACGAAGCAGGCGAGCGCCAGTGCAAAGTCACGCACGTCACCGATGGCGCTGGTGAAGACGGGCGAATAGAGCGCCGCACCGAGGATGCCGACGACGGCGGCGTTCGCGCCCTGCATCAGCGACTGCGCGGCGGCCATGCTGCGGAACCGATCCCAGAACGGCAGGACGCCAATCAGGATCAGGAAGCCCGGCAGGAACACGGCGAGAAGTGCGATGACCGCCCCGACCACGCCGTTCGGCTCCGGCCCAAGCACCGCGCCGAGATAGGCGGCGAAGGTGAAGAGCGGCCCAGGCACTGCCTGCGCCGCGCCATATCCGGTGAGAAACTGATCCGGCGTGACCCAGCCGGGCGCAACGATCTCAGCCTGCAGCAGCGGCAGGACAACGTGACCGCCGCCGAACACCAGCGCGCCGGCTCGGTAGAAGCTGTCGATGACCGCCAGCGCTTGGCTTTGGCCCGCAATCAGCGGAAGCAGGAAGAGCAGTGCGAAGAAGACACCAAGCGCCGTGACTGCACCCCCGCGCGACACCGGCATGGTGACATGCCCCCCGACCGGCGTTCCCGAGCCCCGCCCCAGAGCGAGACCGGCAAGCGCGCCCAGGATGATCGCGCCGACCATCCCGAATGCGCCCGGCAGGAACGCAAGCATGACCACAGCGCCCACTGCGATTGCGGCGCGCTCCCGGTCCGGGCAGAGGTTCTTCGCCATACCCCAGACCGCTTGTGCGACAATCGCGACCGCGACGATCTTGAGCCCGCCCAGGGCCCCCGTTCCGATGGGTCCAGAGATGAACGCAGCCGTCATCGCGAAGACCAGCAACACCAGCGCCGAGGGCAGCGTAAAGGCGGTGAAGGCAGCGAGCGCCCCCAGCCAGCCCGCGCGCATCATTCCGAGTGCGAAACCGACCTGGCTTGAGGCCGGGCCGGGCAGGAACTGGCACAGTGCCACGAGATCGGCGTAGCCGTGATCGCTCAGCCACTTCCGCCGCGTGACGAGTTCATCGCGGAAGTAGCCCAGATGCGCGATGGGCCCGCCGAAGGAGGTCAGGCCGAGCTTGAAGAAGGCGGAAAAGACCTCACCCGGCGTTCCTTGCGCTGGTCTGGCTTCTGCCGTGTCTATCGTGTCCGTCATTCCGCTCCCGCCTCGCCCTTCAGTTCCCGCAAACGAACCCGCGCCACAGCCAGCCCTTCGCGTCCTTTTTCCGTGATCGTGTAGAACTTGCGCGACGTGCGCCCCTCGCGCTCGGTCTTGCTGGTCAGGTAGCCGTCCCGCTCCATCTTCGAGAGCATCGGATAGAGCGTGCCCGGCGACAGCCGATAGCCGTGCCGCGCGAGTTCGTCGATCATCCACTGGCCATAGACCGGGTGCTGCGCCGCATGGTGCAGGATGTGCAACCGCACCAGGCCGGACAGCAGATCATGATGTTCCATGTGCTCGGGCAAACCGTGACCTTCTGCTTTCGTTATCGACATTCGATAAATCATTCCATATTCTCGGCGTCAAGACCCGCGTCGCCGGAGGGCACGGTTTCAGAGACATCCTGTTCGTCGCGCTTGTCGCTTTCCTCGCCTCCGGGTTGACGCTGTTTTCCGGTTTCTGCCTCGGCAGGATCAGGGTGCCGGCCTTCGCTCTTCTGATGCCAGTCGAGGTGGCCGTCGGCGCCACGGCATTGGCTCACCTGCCCAACAATCTGTTCAAGCTGGCGCTCGTGGGACGACAGGCCAATGCGCGGGTGCTACTGTGCTTTGCGGTCCCAGCGGCGCTCGCAGCCATTCCGGGCGCGTCGCCTCTGGTCCGGCTGTCCGATCTGCCAACGATCACGACCTGGGCCGTTTTCGGCAACGAATACCGGATAGAGAGCTGCCGCTGGCCATCAGCACCCTGATCGTGATCTTTGCGCTAGCGGAGTTATCCCCTGCCTTTGCCCGGCTGAAATTCCCGGCGCGGTTACTCCCGCTGGACGGGTTGATCTCGGGGCTTCGGCGGGCTGTCAGGCAATCAGGGCGCGTTCCGGACCGCCTTCCTGATCTGACGAGAGAGGCCTTCATCGCCACGGGGGAGGCCCCGCAGCGTCGGCTGCGCTCACCGCAATCACCGGGCGGGACAACGTCCACGTCTACTATGTCACCTTCGCGGATTGGGCAGCCGACGAAAGCCGCCCGGTTCGCCGACCTGACTGATTTCGGATGCGACGGACAGTCTCGTCGCGCTGCCGATCCGATCGATGACTTGGCTCGCCATGATCCACCGATCCCGGCGATCGTGGCGAGATACCAGCACCACGCCTCAAGTCCGTCGCCGTGACAACTCGCGATATAGCGCCTCCCTCGTGACGCCTAGTTCGCCGTGCCAGCGGCCTTTCTTTGGCAGGCTGTTTCCTTCTCCAAGCCAGGCATCGAGGCGGTCAGCGCCCTTCGGCAGGGAGCGGATCTCGGATCTGAATCTTGCGGCTTGAACACTGCGCGCCAGCATCGCGGACCAACTTGCCGCAAGCGCCGGATGCTCTGCGAGTGCGCTCAGGAAACGGGCTTTCGGCAAGGTCGCGACCACGGTTTCCTCTGGGGCGACAGCATCACAGTGGTAGCGGTCCGAATAGGCCGAGGCTTCGGCGATCACCGCGCCTGGACGCGCGTTCTGCAGAATCATGTGCGTGCCGTGCGTCGTGTGCCGCTGAAGATGCACCCGGCCGGAGCGAACCATGAACACGTCGGTGACGTCTTCGCCCGCCAGAAACAGCGCCTCGCCAGGCGCCAGATCGACACCGCGCAAATCGTGGAAAAGCAACGAAATTGCGTCACGCGTGATCGTAATCATATGGCCGACCGAGCGTACCTGCAACAAAGGGAGAAACCCATGACACGACTTGCGATTCTCCTTGCCCTTCTTGCCTCATCCAGCCTCGCTCAGGCCCAGGATATGAGCGACCGACACGGAGCGGCGCAACACGGGCAGCACATGCCGGGCATGTCCCACGACGACCACGGTATGAGTAGAGATGCCTTGCCCGAAGGGGTCATGCAGGGAAGACAGTCTGCCTTCGCTGCTATTCAGGAGATCGTCGAGCAGTTGATGGCGGCCCCGAAGACGGACTGGAGCCGCGTCGACATCAAGGCGCTGCGTCAACATCTCATCGACATGGACAATGTCACCATGCGCGCCCTCGTCGCCGCGCGGGAGACCGAAGGCGGCGCCCGCTTTGATACGACGTCGGAAGACTCTGCCGCCACCACCTCGATCCGCGCCATGGTCACGGCCCACGCAGCCACCATGAATAGCGCGGAGGCTGGACGATGCAGGCTGAGGAGATCCCGGGCGGAGCTGCCTTGACCGTTACCGGCAACGATACAGTCCGCATCAGGGCCCTCGGGTTTATCGGCGTGATGACGGTCGGAATGCACCACCAAGCCACCACCTTGCGTTGGCATCAGGGCAGAACCCGCACGCGCACTGAGACGACCAGGACGCCCGGCGGTCAGGGCCGGCGTCGGCCGGATGTGGCTTCGGTGGGCGGCGCGTTGATTGTTGACTTCGACCGAGGCGAACCCGTAGCTTCAACGAAAACAATGATTTAAAGTGGAGAAGGTTCGACGGCAGGACAGTTCCCTCCGCAATTAGCCCGTGGCGCTGAAAGCTGAGCATTCAATGTCGTCGTACGCCTATGGTAACACTCGTTGTGGAACTGGCGCGTGTGTCATTTCCCAAAGTGGCCACTATAGTAACGACGCAGCCGTCTTATGACGAAGTAAACACCAAAGGAGACCATTGGGAAAATTGGACGACCGCTTCGAGGCGGCACTTGCGAACAGGAGATCTGCCAGACACGGAGAATTCCTGATACAATCCGGCCGTCACCCGCCGTCGGTCAGCGCAATCAAACTGCGGTGGCTTCCTCCGTGCCGATCACGGTCCGATGTCGGAAAGGTTGGTTTATGAGCGAAAGATCAGGCTGTGGGCCGTTGATGTCGGCTTGGAGCCCAAGGCAGCCACTCCACCGATGTCGCCCAACGAGATCCGTGTAAATGCTTTCCGAATGCGAAACTGGATCGCTTCGGACATCAACCACTTCGGCAACAACACGCAATCTCGGCTCCCATGGAGCCGTTGGCCAATATGCTTGGCCGAGAAGCCGATGAAGGCACGCACCTTCGCGGAACCATTCAAGATGAGGTGGGTTATGCTGTTTTTCGCTTCATGCGTTCGGCGATGTCGCGTTCTCTTGATCGCTAGGGCATAAATCTTCAATCCGTGATCGGAATATCCGGGACACCAGACCTGAGAGGATCGCTACATGACTGTCGTGCTTGCTACCGTGTGCCGGGATGGAGTCGTGCTCGGCTCGGACTCCCAGATCACGGACAAGGGGCGGGGCATGACATATCCCGCCGAGAAGCTTCACCCCTTGGGCGAAGCGGCGGCTTGGGGCGGCAGTGGCGCGCGATCGGTGCTGCACGACGTCGAATGTTGCTTTAACGAGAACAGCGCGGCGATCCTGCAGGCTGCCGATATCGGCCGCGCGCTGCAGGAACAGGTCCTCCCGATTTTGCGCCATCACTACGACACGTTCATCCCCGACGTGCCGGGCGACGAAAGCGGCGGGACGCCCTCGGCCTATGTGATGGCCGCCGGATGGCGAGATGGCGAGCCATGGATCGTGGAGATAACGCCCTCGGGCATGATCGGGCACTACGCGGACATCGGTTTCCATGCAATCGGCAGCGGCGCGGCCATGGCCCAGCAGGCCGGCTCTCTGCTGTCCCACTTTCACCTGGCCGAGCGGTCGGTGCGCTTCGGTTGCGCGGCGGTCCTGCGGGTCCTGCACGCGCTCGACCTCACCTCCGCCAGCGTTGGTGAGCCGTTCAGCTTGTGTCGCATCGACGCGGACGGCGCCCACCATCTCAGCGACAACGAAATCAAGGAGGTAGGCGACGTCGTGCGTCGATGGGAGAAAGCCGAACAGGCCGTCATCGCCGAGATATTCGATTGAGCACCCCGGCCGCGGGTGGGACGAAGGACGCCAGATCGCCTGTGGAGCCGCCTACTGACCTGCGTCATTGATTTTGCTGGCGAATTCTGAATCTCTGCCGCTTCGAACAGCGATGGAGGTGATTCGTGGCGGGGAAAGAGATTGCCGTCAAAAAATACGTTGTCAGGTTGAGCGCGGAGGAGCGCGAGCACCTTGCCTCCCTGATCCGCTCGGGAAAGCGATCCGCGCAATTGCTGACGAAGGCGCGCATCCTTTTGAAGGCGGATAT
>JBHJOB010000061.1:0-19130 GCA_050330195.1 Rhodomicrobiaceae bacterium
CCCTCTTTCTTCAGGCCCTCGACGGCGTCCCTGACCATCGCCACGGCGATGTCGATCTTTTCCTTGCGGTCGTCGTAATTGTCGAGATGCTGCATCGCGCCCTGATAGGCCTGAAGCCCAGAGAATTTCAATCCCGGCGCGGCGTCGATGGCTTTGGCGAGTTCCACCACTTCCGGCGTAGTGGTCACGCCGCAGCGCCCCGCGCCGCAATCGATCTCGACCAGACATTCGATGGTCGTACCGTGCTTCTGGGCAGCGGCCGAAAGGTCAGCGACATTGGCCAGATTGTCCACGCAAACGATTGTCCGTGCGCCGAGCTTCGGGATCTGCGCCAGCCGGTCGATCTTTGCCGGGTCGCAGACCTGGTTGGAGACCAGCACGTCCTTGATGCCGCCGCGCGCGAAAACCTCCGCCTCGGAAACCTTCTGGCAGCAGACGCCACAGGCATCGCCCAGCTCCTCCTGGAGCTTTGCAACGTCTACGGATTTATGCATCTTGCCATGCACCCGGTGACGTACGCCCATGTCCTTGGCAAACTGGCCCATCTTGCTGATATTGCGTTCGAGCGCATCGAGATCGAGAACGAGGCACGGCGTCTGAATGTCGGCCTCATCCATGCCGACCGCAGCCGGGACGTCATAACCAACTTCGAGATTGTCGAGATTGACGGGAGCATTCATTGTCTCATCTCCTGAAAGCGTTTTCCGGAAAATCGGGCGCCGGTTCGCCGTGCGAAAGTGCGGCCCGCTCAAGCTGTCAGCTTTTCATCCAGGGGAGCTTGTCGAGATCGACATTCCCGCCCGTAATGATGACGCCGACGCGCTTGCCGGCGAAGCGGTCGCGGTTATTGATGATGGTCGCGAGAGGCACCGCCGATGACGGTTCCATAACGATCTTCATGCGCTGCCAGGTCAGCCGCATCGCGTCGATGATCTCCTGCTCCGACGCGGTGAAGATGTCGGTCACATGGTTGGACACGAAGTGCCAGGTCAACTCCTTGAGCGGCACTTTCAGCCCGTCGGCCACCGTATTCGGCGCATCATCGGCGATGATGTACCCTGCCTTGAAACTGCGGCAGGCGTCGTCGGCCTGCTCCGGCTCGGCGGCATAGATTTCGACCGAAGGCGCGATGGTCGAGAGCGTCAGGCATGTGCCCGAGACCATGCCGCCACCGCCGATCGGCGCGATCACGGCGTCGAGATCGCCCAGATCCTCGAACAGTTCCTTGGAGCACGTGGCCTGGCCGACGATGACGCGCGGATCATTGTACGGATGAACGAAATCCGCGCCGGTCTTGGCGACGACCTCGGCGAAAACCGCCTCGCGCGATGAGGTGCTCGGCTCGCATTCAACGATCTCGCCGCCATAGCCGCGAACGGCGGCCTTTTTGGCTTGCGGAGCCGTATGCGGCATGACGACCGTACACGGAATGCCACGCCGGCCGGCCGCATAGGCAAGCGAAAGACCGTGATTGCCGGAGGAATGGGTGGCGACGCCGCGTTCTGCCTGCTCTTCGCTTAGGCCGAATACAGCATTGGACGCGCCGCGCGCCTTGAAGGCCGCCGCCTTCTGGAAATTCTCGCATTTGAAGAAGAGCTGCGCGCCTGTCAGCTCGTTCATGAACGTGCTGGTCAGCACCGGGGTGCGATGAATATACGGCTTGATCCGCTCATGAGCGAGGAGCACCTCGTCATATGTCGGGATCGTCAGGCTTTCGGTTGTGCTTGCGGCGTTCGCGTTCATCGTCATGCAGCCTTCGTCTCGATCATGTTCAAGCTGTTACGATAATAGTCCTGTGCGGCGGCGACGCCAGAGCCAAGGCGGACGGGCAGATCGAGATCGGCCATGACCATCTCGGCAGTCGCGACGCCGGACAACGCCATGACGTCGGTCATCGAGCCGAGATGGCCGATGCGGAAGACTTTCCCGGCGACGTCCCCGAGCCCGACACCGAAGGCAACGCCATATTTCGACGCGGCGTGGGTGACGACCCTGGTGCCGTCGAGGCCAGGCTGCGTGACGACGGTGCTGACCGTATCGGAATAAAGTTCGGGTTCCTTCGCGCAGAGCGGCAGCCCCCAGGCGGCGATCGCCCGGCGGACCCCTTCAGCGATGCGGTAGTGGCGCGCAAAGACATTGTCGAGCCCTTCCGCCTCAAGCATGCGGATCGAGTGGTCGAGGCCGCGGATGAGGTTGACGGGCGGGGTATAGGGAAAACCGTTGCTCTCATAGGAACGAAGCATGTCGCGGAAATCGAAGAAGCAGCGCCGGCATTTCGCGCTCGCCATCGCGTCCTTCGCCTTAGGGCTGATGCCGAGGATCGACAGGCCGGCTGGAAGCATGAAGCCCTTCTGCGAACCGGTGATCGCAATGTCGACGCCCCATTCATCCATGCGAAAATCCATCGAAGCGATCGAGCTGACGCCGTCGACGAACAGCATGGCCGGGTGGCTGGCGTCGTTGATCGCGCGGCGGACGGCGGCGACGTCGCTGCGAACGCCCGTGGAGGTCTCATTGTGGGTGACGAGAACGGCGCGGATCGCGTGTGTCCGGTCAGCGGTCAGCGCCGCCTCGATCCTGTCGGCCGGCGCCCCGCGTCCCCACTCCTCCTCGATGACCTGAACGTTCAGCCCCTGCCGGTTGCAGAGGTCGATCCAGCGATGCGAGAACATGCCGTGGCGCGTGACGAGAACCGTGTCGCCGGGGGAAAGCGTATTGGTGACGGCAGCTTCCCAGGCGCCCGTGCCCGTTGCCGGAAAGACGATCGTCTCGCCCTCGCGCGTCTTGAGGATGCGTTTGACGCCGTCCAGAACCGGTTTGAGCATCTCCACGAAGACCGGGGAGCGATGATCGATCGATGGATAATCGACGGCCCGCCGGAGTTCTTCGGGCATGTTGGTCGGGCCGGGGATGAAAATCGGATTCTGCGTCGACAAAGTCTCCTCCTTCTTCTCATCGATACCGGATGAGGCGATTTTGTATCAAGAATAGCTCGTCGCGCTCGCGCTCACAATTTTTTTGAAATATTTTTTCAAAATCTGATATTGTCGCCCAACGCTCTGAAATGGCGTGTTATTTGAATTTTTCAAATGATGAAAGCATATTTCATAAATCCAGGAAACGTCAGGAAATGACTGCATTGAGCGGCAGAAACCGTGGCCGCCCCAAGGCTTTTCACGACACCTCGCACAGTGTGATCATCCAGTCGCTCGACCGGGCCATGGATGTGCTCAAGACGGTGGCTTCCGGCAACGGGATGTCCTTGACCCGGATCGCTGAAGCGGGGGGACAGTCCGCCCCGACCTGCTACCGCATTCTGACCACGCTGAAAAAACACGGGATCGTGGAATTCGACGAGACGGAACAGCTCTGGCATGTCGGGCTCGACGCCTTCCGCATCGGCATGAATTTCGTTGGGCGGACGCGGATCGCCGAGCAGAGCCGCCCGGTCATGCAGCGGATCATGAACGAGACCGGCGAGACCGCCAATCTGGCCATCCTCGATCGCGGCGAGGTGACCTATATTAGTCAGGTGGAGACGCATGAGCCGATCCGGGCGTTCTTTCGTCCAGGCACGCGCGGTCCCGGCCATGCCTCCGGGATCGGCAAGGCGATAATGGCGTATCTGCCGGAAAAGCAGGCGCGGGCGACCTTGCCGGCCGAATTGCCGCGTTACACGGCCAGGACAATCACGACCCCGGAAGCCTTCATGGCCGAACTGGCCGAAATCCGCCGCCGCGGCTTCGCCATTGACAATGAAGAACGCATGGAGGGGATGCGCTGCATCGCGGCCCCGGTGTTCAATGCCTATGGCGAGCCTATCGCCGGCGTATCGCTGTCAGGCCCCTCGGTCCGCGTCAAGCCGGAGCGCGACGGGGAGTTTGGCGCGCTGATCAGCCAGGCAGCGGATGAAATCACGCGCGCGATTGGCGGAGTGGCCAAGGGTGCGGCCGGGTGAATTCGGATGCTGCGCGGTCTGGGATGAGTATGCGCATTCGGTGAAGACGAACCTCCCGCAGTATACTTTTGTATAAATCGTTTCTCTGCCGATTCCGCTAATCTTATTTTCTCATGAATTGATAATCTCATTCATTGCGTGAGTCTTTGGACAGCATGATATTTTGGACAAAGCAAAATGGACTTGAAAATCAAGCATATGAACAATGATTACGGTCAAATTATACATATTTTCCGCACAGGTCGACAATAGATGGAAGTATTGTGTGCATCTTTTTGCGTTGCGATTTTCGTTATCCGCTGTGAGGGTTAACGGTGCATCGCGCCGGGGCAGCGGGCGCGATGGCTTCATCGTGTGCCGGCTTCAGGCTGGCGGCGTCAAGCAGTGTGCGGATCGAGTGGGGAGTAGCGTATATGCCCATGGCGGAGGGCGTGAAGACCAGCCCGGATTTCCCGGTTCCTGAAACCATGCAAGCCTGGGTGCTCGGCGATCCAGGGCAACTGACGCTGGAGACCAAGCCGGTTCCGTCACCGGCCAGGGCCGAAGTTCTGGTGCGCATCGACGCCGTCGCAATCTGCGCAACCGATCTGGAAATCATCAGGAGCGGTCCTCCCGCAATGATCCGAGGGGGCTTGCCCTTCAACAAGGGTTTTACTCCGGGCCATGAATATATGGGCACGGTGGTCGCGCTGGGCCCGGGCGTCGATGAATACAGCATCGGCGAGCGCGTCACCGTCGAAATTCACGCCGGCTGCGGGCAGTGCAAGCGCTGCCGCGAAGGCATGTACACGGCCTGCCATAATTACGGGATGAATTACGGCGATGTCGACAAGGGGCATCGTGCAAACGGCTTCACCACCGATGGCGGCTTTTGCGAATATCAGGTCAACAATATCAACACGCTTGTTCATGTCGATGACGCCATGTCCGACGAGGAGGCGACGCTGGTGGTCACGGCCGGAACCGCGATGTATGGCCTGACCGAGCTTGGCGGGTTGGTCGCCGGGGAAAGCGTGGCCGTATCCGGTCCGGGGCCTATCGGCCTGCTCGGCGTGGCGGTCGCCAAGGCGCTCGGCGCGCAGCCGGTGATCCTGACGGGCACGCGCGATAACAGGCTGGAGATCGGGCGTCAGCTTGGCGCGGATCATGTCATCAATGTAGGCAGGGACGATCCGGTCCAGACCGTCCGCCGTCTGATGGGCGGCAGGGGCGTGGACTATGTCGTCGAATGCTCCGGCGCCGCGAATGCGATCAACGAAGCGGTGCATATGGTCAATCGTGGCGGCAGGATCTGCCTTGCAGCCTTTCCCCACGAAGCTCCGCAGGTCGATATCGCGCATGTCGTGCGCAACAACATCTATCTTTTCGGCATTCGGGGCGAGGGCAAAAGCGCCACGCATCGCGCGGAAGCCTTCATGCGGCAGAAGCGTTTCGACGCAACGCTGATTCATACGCACAGCTTTGCCATGACCGAACTGCCCGAGGCGCTTCGTTACGCCCGCGAGCGCGTCGAGGACGCCATCAAGGTCGTCGTGAAAAACGATCACGCAAGGACGCATCGGACCATTGCCGCGCAATGAGCGGCGCGCATCATCAACGAACCGGGGAATGAGGATGACCAGACTGATACGCAGAGTTGCGCTTGCGGGCGCGGCGGCCGTGCTTCTTGCAGGGGTATGGGTGCAGAACGCCCGCGCGGAATTTCCGGAGAAGCCGGTCGAGATGACGATCCTGTTCGGCGGCACCGCCAACAGCATCGGCCAGCTTCTCGCCGAGCTCATGTCGAAGACGCTCGCCAAACCCGTCGTAGCCGTGAGCCGGACAGGCGGCGGCGGCGCCGTCGGCTACAGCCACGTTCAGGCCACAGCGCCGGACGGCTACAATATCGTCTGGAATTCCAATTCGATCAGCACCGCCCATCACCAGGGCAACATGCCGTTCAATTACGAGGCCTTCACGCCGATCGCCCGGATTTCAACCGAAGTTCCCGCCATTGCTGTCAGGACCGATTCCGGCTGGAACTCACTGCAGGAGATGGCCGATGCGGTCAAGACATCCGGCGATAAGCTGAAGGTCGGCATTTCCGGCAAGGGGTCCTTCACCCATCTGACCTCGGCGGCACTGTTCGAGGCGCTCGGTATTGGCGACAGGGTGATCTACGTGCCGTACGGACAGGGGCGCGCGCCGGCGGAGTTGCTCGGAGGGCGGATCGACGCCGCCATCCAGTGGCCGGGCCAGTTCGCCTCTCACGCCGAAGCCGGGACGTTGAAGGTGCTTGCGGTCACGAGCGCCGACCGGATTGCGCTGATGCCGGACGTGCCGACCGCGAAGGAACAGGGCGCGGATATCGACATCACCATGTGGCGCGGTCTCGCGGCTCCGAAGGGCACGCCCGCCGAAGTGGTCGAGATGCTTGAGAAAGCGGCTCGGACTGCGAGCGAAAACGAGGCTTTCATCGAGGCGTCGAAAACGCTTGGCTTTACGCCGGCCTTCCTGCCGAAGGACAAGTTTGCCGAGCTGATCGCAGCCGATGACAAGACCATCTCCAAGCTGATGGACGATCTGGGGCTGAAAGAATAGCCGGGCGGCGCGAGCATGAACACCGTCCTGCGAGACCGGCTCCTCGGACTCGTGCTGAGCGTCATCGCAATTGCCTGGTCGGCTATCGTTTATCTGACGATTCCGTCGGGCGGGAGCGATGGCGCAATCGGTCCGAGGGCGTTCCCGCTCATTCTGGGCATTGCTCTGCTGGCATTGTCGGCGCTTCTGTTGCTGCGGTCCTTGCGCGGATCAGGCGACGGCGCGCGCGAGGCATCCCTGATGGATGTTGCGGAAGATGAGCGCAGGATCAGCGCAGACGAGATCCGCGTCGCGGGCGGGGTTTTTCTGCTCCTGATCGCCTATGGCGTACTGATGGAAAAGGTGGGCTTCCTGCTGGCGACGCCGCCGGTGATCGCGCTGGTCATGGCCGGCCTTCCGGGGCAGCGCAAACCGCTATTCGTGATCGGGCTCGCCCTTGCCCTCACGGCCGCCTGCTGGGGTATATTCGGCAAGTTGCTCGGTGTTTACCTCCCGCAGGGGAGCTGGATTTCGCTGGAGGCGTTCGTATGACGGCGCCGCGCCGCCTTTCCGCCGGGCATTCCAGATCCCAGGGAGTTGCCTCATGGATGCGCTGTTGACGGCGCTGTCACTGGCTTTCGGCGCCGACGCCATTTTGGCGGTCATGGCAGGCTCGCTCCTTGGGCTGATCTTCGGCGCAATTCCGGGTTTGACGTTTTCCGTCGCTCTCACTCTCGTCGTGCCGATGACATTCACGCTCTCGTCCGCACCGGCGATCGGCCTGCTGCTCGGCACCTATATTGGCGGCATGACCGGCGGCTCGGTCTCGGCAATTCTTCTGGGAATACCCGGAACCCCCTCGGCCGCGGCGACTGTCACCGACGGCTACGCCATGACGCGCGGGGGGCGAGCATCGCTTGCGCTGGGAACGGCTGTCATCGTTTCGGCATTTGGCGGGTTGTTCAGCCTTGCAGTCATGATGGTTTCGGTCGATTTCGTCGCGCGGATGGCCATCCGCTTCGGACCGGCGGAGATTTTCGCGCTGGTGTTTTTCGGGCTCTCAACCATTTGTGCGATGTCGGATAAGTCGCTGCTGCGCGGATTGATCGCCGGGGTGATCGGCCTGATGCTGATGACCATCGGACTTGACGAGTTGGACGGCGTGGCGAGGCTGACCTTCGGCTCGACCGATATGCTGCAGGGCGTCAATCTGCTGGTGGCCATGATTGGACTGTTCGCGGTGCCGCACATCATCCGGGTTTTCGTGATCCACCGGCGGGGCGAACAGAAGACGGTCCGGGCAGCTGATGTGCGGACCGAGTTGCCGTCATGGACGCTGCTGAGACGGCATTTCTGGCTGATGTGCCGTTGTGCGGGATTGGGGACGGGGATCGGCGCTATTCCCGGCACGGGCGGCCCGATCGCGGCTTTTCTGGCCTATGACCACGCCCAACGCAGCTCGAAGGAACCAGCGCAATTCGGGAAAGGCTCGATCGAAGGCGTCGTCGCTCCGGAGACGGCCAACAACGCGGTGACGGGCGGCGCGATGATCCCGCTCCTCGCGCTCGGCATACCCGGCGACCCGGCAACGGCAATCGTGCTCTCCGGGCTGCTCATTCACGGACTGGTGCCCGGCCCGATGCTGTTTCAGCAGCATCCCGATCAGATCTACGTCATCTATCTCGTCATTATCTTTGCCTATGTCTCCGTGTTGGCGATCCAGCTTTTCGGTATCCGCTTCTTCGTGCATGTGCTGCGCATTCCGGCTCATCTGCTTGCCGTCGGCGTGATCGTCATGGCCGCCATGGGCGCTTTCTCCATCCGCAACAGCATGTTCGATGTCTATGCGCTCGGCGTGATCGGCCTTGCCGGCTATATATTGCTGCGCGCGCAGATCCCGCTGACGCCCATC
Organism: Rhodomicrobiaceae bacterium; assembly: GCA_050330195.1. Taxonomy (GTDB): domain Bacteria; phylum Pseudomonadota; class Alphaproteobacteria; order Rhizobiales; family Rhodomicrobiaceae; genus JAHQVI01. The sequence goes on from JBHJOB010000061.1 coordinate 8,430, forward strand.
GTGCTCGGGCTGGTTCTCGGCCCGACGCTGGAGAGGGAATTCCGCACCGCCATGATCCTTTCGGAGGGCCGGTTCGACATATTTTATACGTCCCCAGCCGCAATGACGTTTTTCAGCCTGGCCTTACTGATCGTAGGGCTGCATATCCGCCGCCATTTCCGTCCCGTCACCAAGGCCAGACCCGGCCTCGGCGACCGTCAAGCGTGATACAGATCTAGAGCCATACTAGCCCTGGAAGCGGCGCAGATGCGTGTCGCGGAAGATATATTCCGGCGTGATGAACTGGCTGTCCGGCTCGGGCATCGTGTACCACGGTGTGCCGTCGCGTGAGCGCGGATTGATCAGCACATGCATGTCCTGTGCGGGCATGAAGCTCTGGACAAGGAGGAAGCGCTTTTCGCCGGTTGCAGGGTTCCGCGCCATATCCACGACCAGCACCGCGTGACCGGGAAAGCCGCCTTTGATGAACACATCCCCGATGCGCATGTCGGCGACCGGGACCGGCTTCATTTCCCGCTCAAGCGAGTAGGTGCCCGCATAGGCGAAGACGCCGGTCATGTAGCGCTGGAAGGCGCGTCGGTCCGAGGCCTTGCCACGATAGCGCACGCGCTTGCCGTTGGTGTAGTTGAAGGCGATGTCGCGCGCCCGCCCGTTGGCGAGCAGATATTCCGCGCGCAGCCGCATGATCGCGTCGGCGCATTGCTGCAGATCGCGCTTGCCGGTGTCGATGGCGATCACCGCGACATGCCGATCCTGCGACCATTTCAGGCGCCCGTCATGGAGGCGTACCGGCGTTTGAGGCGGGCGCAGCGGCAGATGGCGCAGCCATTCGGCGAAGCTGCCGGCCTCGGAGGGGATGCGCTCGAAGCCTTTCGGGGGCGCTATGCGATGGATCACGCGGTCGGCGTCCGAAGCCTGGGCGGCATCGGGCCAGAGATAACGCGGGCCGGCCTGCGCTGACCCTGCGGCCGCCAGCCCGGTCAGGCAGACGAGAATCGACAATGCGCGCGCATATGGGATGACCATTTATCTCTCCGGTTTCGCTTTGCCTCGCATGGTGCGCGACTGAACCTGAACCGGAGCGGAAATCAATCTGGAATCATGCTGTGTGATTGCGGGAGGCTTGGGGCGGCGCGGATCTGTCGGGATTGCGAGACGCATCATACCCAAAACCTCGTTGGCCGCGATGGCCAACGAGGTCTGGGGGAGTCGGTTGAGGGCATCAGGGGTTCTGCTCAAAGGCAGCTGGAAGTCCGAATATCTCCAAGCCGATTGTACGTTGGTGACCTTCTAGATAAAAATTCCTCCTGTCACGTTCACCCAATACGACACGATCTTTGGATAGCTATCGGTGTTCTTCCGTTCATTGCCCGAACCGGGATACATCCGATTACTACGATATTACCGTCATCCAAAACACACGGACTGGTAAAACCGTTCAAATTCGTCATATTGTCTGCGTGCGCTATCTCGTTGCGTAGCAAAGGCTCGCTTTTCAAGATAGCTTACCGGCCTTTGGCGGGGTCATTTTCTTAGACCTCCTATGTTGTGACGTGGAAAGTATGGCAAATACAACCCAGAGGCGTCAAACGATTTTTTGGCAATGCTTGGTAAAATCTTAAAGCCTTGAGAAGGTTGAGACGCGGGGCTATTTTCTGGGCTGAACAGCGGAGGATCATATGGCTACAGCGGATGTTTGCGATTTTGGCTGGAAGGCGCGGGAGTTCCAACTGCCGGGGACGGATGGCAAGACCTATACGCTGGCAGATATTGCCGGGCCGAAAGGCACGCTCATCATGTTCATCTGCAACCATTGCCCCTATGTGCGCAGTGTTGTCGACCGGATCGTGCGCGACGCGGTGGACATGGAGGCTCTCGGCGTGCGCAGCGTGGCGATCAGCGTCAATGACGCTGAAACGCATCCGGAGGACTCCTTCGAGAACATGAAGCGCTTCGCGGCGGAAAACGGCTTTCCGTTTCCTTATCTCTATGATGAGACTCAGGAAGTGGCGCGGGCCTATGGCGCGGTCTGCACGCCCGATTTCTTCGGTTTCAATGCCGATCTGGAGCTTCAGTATCGCGGCCGGCTCGATTCAAGCGGCCGCAATCCGCGAGGCGACGAGCCGCGCGAGTTGTTCGAGGCGATGAAGAGAATTGCGGAGACAGGGCAGGGGCCACGGGAACAGATGCCGTCAATCGGCTGCTCGATCAAGTGGAAGGCGGCCTGACGCTCCACGAAGAGCGCCTGACGTGCACCCGGCCGCTGAGCAGGCTAGGTGCACGCTCGCAACCTAAGTCAATCCGTCGTCGCCGCCTTGGCCACAAGCGCAGCCTGTGCCGCGGCCAGCCTCGCAATCGGCACGCGGTAGGGCGAGCAGGACACATAGTCAAGCCCGACGCGCTCGCAGAAGTCGATGGATGCCGGGTCGCCGCCATGTTCGCCGCAAATGCCTAGCTTGATGTCGCTGCGCACCGCCCGTCCGCGGGCGACCGCGATCGAGACCAGTTCGCCGACGCCTTCCTGATCGAGCGTGATGAACGGATCGTTTTCGATCACGCCTTTCGCCATGTACTCGCCAAGGAACCAGGCGGCATCGTCGCGGCTCAGGCCGTAGACCGTCTGCGTCAGATCGTTGGTGCCGAATGAAAAGAATTCGGCGGCTTCGGCAATCTCGCCTGCGCGCAACGCCGCGCGGGGCAGCTCGATCATCGTGCCGACCTGGTATTTGACCGTCTGGCCAGCTTCGGCGAAAACCTCGCGCGCCACCTTGTCGATGACGTCCCGAAGAATGTCGAACTCGCGGCGGACGCTGACCAGCGGGATCATGATCTCCGGTTCGACCGGCCTGCCTGCCTTGCGACTGGCTTCGATGGCGGCCTCGAAGATCGCCCGCGCCTGCATCTCGGTGATCTCCGGATAAGAGATGGCGAGGCGGCAGCCGCGATGGCCGAGCATCGGGTTGAATTCCTTCAACTGCGCGAGACGGTGCCGCAGATTGCCTTCATTCGCGCCCAGCGCCGTGGCGACTTCGCGGATTTCCTCCTCGTCATGCGGCAGGAATTCATGCAGCGGGGGATCGAGCAGCCGGATCGTCACCGGCAGACCGGCCATGATCTCGAACAGCTCTATGAAATCCTGACGCTGGACCGGCAGAAGCTTGGCAAGCCCCGCACGTCGCCCGGCCTCGTCGGAGCTCAGGATCATCTCGCGCACGGCAAGAATGCGGTCCTCGTCAAAGAACATGTGCTCGGTGCGGCACAGGCCGATGCCTTCCGCGCCGAATTCGCGCGCCTGACGCGCGTCGCGCGGGGTGTCGGCGTTGGTGCGGATCTTCATGCGGCGCACCTCGTCGGCCCAGATCATCAGCTTGCCGAAATCGCCGGAAAGCTCCGGTTGCAGCATCGGAACCCTGCCTTCGATCACATGGCCCTTGGCGCCGTCGATGGTGAGCACATCGCCTTCGTTCAGAACGCGCTCGCCGATGGACATGGTCCGCGTCTTGAGGTCGATCCGCAGCGCGCCCGCGCCGGAGACGCAGGGCCGTCCCATGCCGCGCGCAACAACTGCCGCGTGAGACGTCATGCCGCCGCGCGCGGTGAGAATGCCGGCGGCGGCATGCATGCCGTGAATGTCTTCCGGGCTGGTCTCTGTACGGACGAGAATGACCGTATGGCCGTCATTGCTGAGCTTTTCCGCCTTGTCGGCGTCGAAGACGATTTCGCCGGTTGCCGCGCCGGGCGAGGCCGGCAGTCCGGTGGTCAGGATGGTCTTGTCCGCATTCGGATCGAGCATCGGGTGGAGAAGCTGATCGAGCTGGGCCGGGTCGATGCGCAGGATGGCCTCCTCACGGGTGATCAGCCCTTCCTCCGCCATGTCCACCGCGATCCTCAGCGAGGCCTTGCTGGTGCGCTTGCCCGAGCGGGTCTGCAGCATCCACAGCTTGCCTTCCTGAATTGTGAATTCGAGATCCTGCATGTCGCGGTAGCGCGCTTCCAGCCGCTCATAGATGCTTTTCAGCTCCGCGAAAAGCTCCGGCATCAGAGCTTCAAGCGACGGCTTGGTTTCGCCCGCCTCGATCCGCGCTTCCTCGGTTATGTGCTGCGGCGTGCGGATGCCGGCGACGACGTCCTCGCCCTGCGCGTTCACCAGAAACTCGCCGTAGAGCTTCTTCTCGCCGGTGGAAGGATTGCGCGTGAAGGCAACGCCGGTGGCGCTGGTATCGCCGCGATTGCCGAACACCATCGCCTGCACGTTGACTGCGGTGCCCCAATGGTCCGGGATGTTGTGGAGGCGGCGATATGTGATAGCGCGCGCGGTCTTCCAGCTGTCGAAGACAGCGGCAATTGCGCCCCAGAGCTGTTCCTGCGGGTCCTGCGGGAATGGCTGGCCGTATTCGGTCTCCACCGCTTCCTTGTATTCGGCGACGACCTTGACCCAGTCCTCCGCCGTCAGGTCCGTGTCCATATTGAACCCGGAAGTTTGCTTGTAATTGTCGAGGATTTCCTCAAAGACGTGATGATCGACGCCAAGCACGACATCGGAATACATCTGGATGAAACGGCGGTAGGAATCATAGGCAAAGCGCTGATCGCCCGATTTCGCCGCCAGACCGTCGACGGTTATATCGTTCAGTCCCAGATTGAGCACCGTGTCCATCATGCCGGGCATGGATGCGCGCGCGCCGGAGCGAACCGAGACGAGCAGCGGATTCGCTGGATCGCCGAACGCCGCGCCGACTGCCTCGCCGATTTCTCCCAAGGCTGCGTTGACGTCCGCCTTGAGCTTGTCGGGGAAGCTCTTGCCGCTCTCGTTATAGAGCGCGCACATTTCGGTGGAGATGGTGAAACCGGGCGGCACGGGCAGTCCGATATTCGACATCTCCGCCAGATTGGCGCCCTTGCCGCCAAGCAGGTCGCGCATGTCCGCCGACCCGTCCGCCTTGCCCAGACCGAAGCGATAGACCCAGCGGTCTGCGGGGCTGGTCGCAGGCGCCGCAGCGGCCGCCGTTGCATTCGTCGCGGTCATTCCCGCCTCTTTCTCATCTTTCGCCGGCTGAAGATTTGCCGCCTCCATGAAGGTCGCAAGATTTTCCGCGAGCCGAACGTTGGTTTCCAGCGATTGTTTGAGAAAATCGTAAAACAGACGGGTGGGCATAAGATGTCCTGTTTCCAAGCCGCTTCGTTCAAGCGCTCTTTATTCAGTCTCTCGGCAGTGCGGAGCCAGTCGGCCCTGATACACCGCCTAATGATGTAGCTGACTTCATTCCACAACTTCAAGCATTGCTGTCATGCGGGGGCTCATCCATTTAGCCGCATGGCCGGTTTTTCAGAAAGCGGCCTCCGGGCAGCCGTCTCGCGAGCGCGACATTTCCCTTGTAGAGATAGGTCCACGCCGTGACCGTTTCGCCGGACCGCAGCGTAACCGGCACGATAACGCGTTCGTACATCCGGGGTTCCGGATCGTCGGGGCCGCAGCCTTCATAGGAATCGAGCCAACGAAGGCTTCGGAGGGGATTGCGGAGTTTCACGACCTCGCCAAATACGCAATCCGTGTTTCGCTCTGCGCGGACGAGTCCGGGATAGTAGCCGAGCAGGTAAAGGCTCCCCCGAATCCGGCCGGGACCGACATAGGCGCTCTCGGCATGAAGCCGTTTCGCCATCGGGCTGCCGGACACCTTCATGAGCGTGCCATAGACGAAAAGGCTGCCGGGCCTTGAGAGATCGCCATCCTGCATTGCGCATCCTGTGTTCCACCAAGACACCCCGATCCTGCCGAGCACTCGCATCATCGCCAAGATTCTTGCCGAAAGCCAAGATTTTTGCCCAAAGAAGGTGTACTGCGCCTCCATTCAGGCGCCAAATGTGGTGTTCTGCGCGGAACGCGATCCGGTCCGGCTGCTTTCCTTCTTCCAACAGACAGGTGGATTTCCGGCCATTGGCGGTTGACTTGCGCGCCTGACTATTCGAAGCGTCAGATGAGGCACATATGTTGAAAGAGCTAATCATATCGGTCGTCAGCGGGATCATCGTCGCGCTGATCCTGCAATTGTTCGGTGTTGGCAGACGGCGCGATACGGCTCCCCGCCAGAACCAGAACATCCGCAACTACAATTACGCGCCGCCGAAGCGAAGAAGTTTCTTCGGCCGTCTCGTCCGCCTTGTCCTCGCCGTGGCGGCTGGCATCGCCTTCGCCCAGAGCGCCGCGCCCTTCATCCTGCGCCGGGATTTCGGCGACTTCGACCGCTATGAGCGTTTCAACCGGTTTGACGGCGTGGAAGGGCTCGCCAATTTTGCTCCGATCATCATTCTCACGGTCATAGGCACCGCGATCGCCTATATGATCCTGTCCGCATTGACTCGGCGGTAGCGGGGCGCGATGGCGGATCTTCTCGGTCTGGATGACAGGACGGAAAAGCCCGGCGGCGCCGTTCAGACCGTGCCCGTGCTGTTGCCGCTCGCCATCGACACGACCTACGATTATGGGGTGGAAGACCCGGACCCATTCGCGCCCGGAGATTTCGTGCTGGTTCCCATCGGTCCGCGCAAGGAGGTCGGCGTCGTCTGGGAGCGCGACCCGAATGCAAAGCCGTTCGACCCGAAAAAGCTGAAATACGTCATCGAGCGCTTCGATGTGCCGCCGCTGCCCGATGCGATGCGCCGCTTCGCCGACTGGATCGCCCGCTACAATCTTTCGCCCAAGGGCATGGTGCTCAAGATGATGATGAGCGCGGGGGATGTGTTCTCGCCGGACACGCCGCGCTGGGGTTACAAGCTGGCCGGACCGCCGCCGACGCGCATGACCAGCGAACGGAAGCGCGCCATCGACGCAGCCGAGGGCGGTCAGGTCTGGCCGAAATCGGCGCTGGCCGAGCGGGCGGGCGTCAGTCACGGCGTCATTGACGGGCTGGCCAAGGCGGGCACCTTCATGCGCGTGGAACTGCCGCGCTGGAAACCGAAGCCGCCGCGCCATGATTTCGCGCCGCCCGATCTGTCCGAAGCGCAGGCCTATGCCGCGCATTCCCTGCGCGAGCGCGTTGCGGCGGGCGGCTTTTCCGTGTCGCTGGTCGATGGCGTGACCGGATCGGGCAAGACCGAGGTCTATTTCGAGGCGGTCGCCGAATGTCTGCGGCAGAAGAAGCAGGCCTTGATCCTGCTGCCCGAAATCGCGCTGACCAACCAGTTTCTCAATCGCTTCGAGGCGCGTTTCGGCTGCCGTCCGCAGGAATGGCATTCGGCGATTTCCGGCGGCGAGCGGGCGCGAATCTGGCGAGCCGTCGCCGAGGGCGACTCCGCCGTGGTCGCGGGCGCGCGCTCGGCGCTGTTCCTGCCTTTCGCCAATCTCGGCCTGACCGTCGTCGATGAGGAGCACGACAACGCCTACAAGCAGGAAGACCGCGTCACCTACCAGGCGCGCGACATGGCGGTGCTGCGCGGCTCGATCACCGGCTCGTCCGTCGTCCTGTGTTCGGCGACGCCCTCGCTGGAAACCTTCGTCAATGTCAGGCAGGGCAAATACGCCCATCTCGTGCTGCCGCAGCGTTTTGCCGGCGCGCAGATGCCGGACATCGCCGCGATCGACCTGCGCCGCGATCCGCCCGAGCGTGGCCGCTGGTTGAGCCCGCCGCTGGTCGAGGCGATGACGCAGACCCTTGAGCGCGGCCAGCAATCGCTGCTGTTCCTCAACCGGCGCGGCTACGCTCCGCTGACCCTGTGCCGGACCTGCGGCCATCGCATCGAATGCCCGCAATGTTCCGCAAGCCTCGTCGAACACCGTTTTCGCGCGCAACTCACCTGCCATCATTGCGGCTTCACGCTGCCCGCGCCGAAAACCTGCCCGAAATGCTCCTCCGAAGGCTCGCTCGTGCCTTGCGGTCCCGGCGTGGAGCGTGTCGCCGAGGAAGTTGCCGAGCGTTTTCCCGGCGTCGAGACCGCGATTCTCTCCAGCGACCTGATCCCCGGCATACGGGCGCTGCGCGAGATCATCGAGAAGGTGGCGCGCGGCGATGCGCCCATCGTCATCGGCACGCAACTCGTCGCCAAGGGGCATCATTTCCCGCATCTGGCGACCGTGGGCGTCGTCGATGGCGATCTGAGTCTCGCGACCGGCGATCCCCGCGCGGGCGAGCGGACCTTCCAGCTTATCTCGCAGGTCACGGGCAGGGCAGGGCGCGAGGATGGCGTCGAGGGGCGCGGTTTCATCCAGACGCATCTGCCCGAGCATCCGGTCATGCGGGCGATCATCGCCAATGACCGCGACAGCTTCATCGAGCAGGAAATCGCCGCCCGCCGCGAAGCGGGAATGCCGCCATTCGGACGGCTGGCGGCACTGATCGTCTCGGCCAAGGCAAAGCCGGAAGCGGAGCATTATGCACGCCTGCTGACGGCCGCCGCGCCGCATTCGGCGAAAATCTCCGTGCTCGGTCCCGCCGAAGCCCCACTCGCGCTGATCCGTGGACGGCACCGTTACCGGCTGCTCGTCAAGGCCGCGCGCGACGCCGACTGTCAGGCCTATATCCGCCACTGGCTTGAAAACGCGCCGCCGCCAAGGGGCAGCCTGAAGCTGCATGTGGATATCGATCCGTACAGCTTCCTGTAGTGACGGGGAGAGCGCGCGCTCATGGAGAGGTCAGGAGCGGCGCTTCATGACGGTCTCCTGTCCGAAGTTTGCGACGAGCGTTTGCTGACTGAGCCGAAATTCAGGCAAGGTCCAGTTTCTTCGAGATTGTGGCCTTGTCTATTCGATAATCCACAAATCCCATTCGGTCATAGTAGGCTTGTCCGCCTGGATTCTCGAAGCGGATGGTTGCGTCTATGCAGCGGACACCGGCTGCCCGTGCTGCGGCAAGTGTGGCCGCGAACAAGCTGCGGCCAATTCCTCGTCCATGATGTCCGAGAGCGACATAGGTAGCGATGATTGCCCAGTCCGCGGGCAGTTTGTCAGCTCCCGGCCAGTCGGGATCGGACCATTCTAGCGCCTGGAATCCGACGATTTCGACGTTCCCGAGAGCAACCGCGCAATTGATGCCATATGGCGGCTTTATGAAGTGCTCAACGATTCCTTGCTTGTCAAATGGCTGTCGGTATGCGGTGGCGCCGCCGGTTTTGATGATCTTGTTGATCAGCGCAGCCATGGCGCCGGCGTCGGAAAGATGGGCACTGCGAACGGTCGGAGACATGTCGCTAAGGAAGTATAAACGCCGGCGATTTTCAATTGCGGAAATTGCTGGCGGATTTGCGCCCTTGGAAGGTCCGCGTTCATGCCCGGAGGAGCTGTTATTATTTTGCTGACGCTGGCGAACCCCGAAACACGGCAGATGCCGGCAGACGTTCTCGTCACACGAGTTTTCCCCGGGCCAATAAGCCGCATTGATTTGTTCCACACGCCTTATTGCATGTCATGCAGAGGCTGTGATAGAGAACCTTCAACTCTCCAAACATCGCTGTTCCGGCGCTTAGCGGGCCGGACAGGGTTTGGCTTGCGCAATACTGCCGGCGGGCCGTCATTCACGCACGATACAATAAGCTCCAGGTGAGAGAGAGAACGCTAAGTGGCCGGGGATACCACACTTGTTGCAGGAATAGCAGGGCGTTACGCAACCGCCCTTTTCGAGTTGGCGCGAGATGAAAACAAGCTCGACGACATGGCCGAGTCGCTTGCCGCGCTTGAGGCGATGCTGAATGAGAGCAAGGATTTCGCCCGGCTTGTCGACAGCCCGGTTTTCTCTTCCGCCGAGCAGAGCGATGCTCTTGATGCGATCTCGAAAAAGGCCGGAATCCAGGATCTGACTGCGAATTTCCTTCAGCTGCTCGCCCGCAACCGGCGGCTTTTCCTTTTGCGCGGCGTCATCCGCGGTTTCCGCAAGTTGCTCGCCGAACACCGCAATCAGATGACGGCGGATGTCGTATCGGCGATTGCGCTGAGCGATGAGCAGACAGACGAATTGAAAGCGACGCTCAAGGCAAAGACGGGCAAGGACGTTTTGCTCGACATGCGCGTCGACCCTTCCCTCCTCGGCGGTCTGATCGTGAAAATCGGCTCAAGAATGGTCGATAGTTCGGTCCGCACAAAACTAAACAACCTTAAAATTGCTATGAAAGAGGTAGGCTGATGGAAATCCGGCCATCTGAGATCTCTTCGATCCTCAAAGAACAGATCAAGACTTTTGGTCAGGAAACGGAAGTTTCCGAAATTGGCCAGGTGCTTTCCATCGGTGACGGCATCGCCCGCGTTTACGGCCTCGACAATGTCCAGGCCGGTGAAATGGTCGAATTTCCCGATGGCATCAAGGGAATGGCGCTGAACCTCGAATCCGACAATGTCGGTATCGTGATCTTCGGCTCCGACCGCGAGATCAAGGAAGGCCAGACCGTCAAGCGCACGAAGTCGATCGTCGACGTGCCGGTAGGCAAGGGACTACTCGGTCGCTTGGTGGATGCGCTCGGCGAGCCGATCGACGGCAAGGGTCCGATCAAGTCCACGGAACGCCGCCGCGTCGACGTGAAGGCGCCGGGCATCATTCCGCGCAAGTCCGTGCATGAGCCGATGGCGACCGGGCTCAAGGCGATCGATGCGCTCATTCCGATCGGCCGTGGCCAGCGCGAATTGATCATCGGCGACCGTCAGACCGGCAAGACCGCCGTGGCGCTCGACGCGATCCTCAACCAGAAGGCCTATAACGACGTCGCGGGCGACGACGAGAG
>JBHJOB010000062.1:0-15463 GCA_050330195.1 Rhodomicrobiaceae bacterium
GTAGAAGGATTGTATGTTGGAAACCGACAGCATCACGCAACCTTTCCAAGGTCCGACGCCCGGACCCATTCGTTGCGCATCAATTCCTCCGGCGTCCCTTCGGAAATCACCTGCCCCCAATGAATGACCGAAATCCTGTGGGCAAGGCCGAACAGGAAATTCATGTCATGCTCGATGATCACGAGTGTGTATGAGCGCTTCAACTCGGCAATGAGGTCGGCGAGATTGGCGCGGCCATCCGCCCCGAGCCCCTGTGTCGGCTCGTCGAGAAACACGATCCGCGGACGCGCCGCCAGCGCCACGCCGATTTCCAGTGCACGGCGCTGGCCGTAAGGCAGATCAGCGGCGGCCGTGCGCTCGCGCCCCCTCAGCCCGACCTGGGCAAGAATCCCGTAAGCCTCGTCCATCAATCCGCTATCGCCGCGCAGATCCCAGAAGACGCGGCTCATTGCGGAGCGCACGCGCGGCAGCGCCACCATGACATTTTCCAGCGCCGTGAACTCATCGAACAGGTTCATGATCTGGAAGGACCGCGATACACCCTTGCGCGCAATCGCCTCCGGGCTGAGGCCGGTAATGTCCTCGCCGTCAAAGATGATCCGCCCACGGTCCGGCTTATACATTCCGGTGAGCAGGTTGAAGCACGTGGACTTGCCCGCTCCGTTCGGCCCCATGATGCCGTTCACCTTGCCCTGATCGAAGCTGAGCGAGATGTTCTCCAGCACGACCTGATCGCCGAAACGCTTGTGCAATTTCTCCGCGAGGAAGAAGGGCTGGCCCGCACTCATAGGACGGCCTCCCGCTTCGGCGCCTCTACGACCGGCGCATCCAGCGGCTTTCGCCAGAACCGCGCCTCGATCTTGCGCCACACGCCGACCACGCCTTCCGGCTCGAACCACATCACCGCCATGAACAGCAGCCCGTACCAGAGCAGCCATGTCTCTGTCGCGGCCCCCATCACGTCGCGCGCAAGGATGAAGACGATCGCTCCGACGACCGGGCCCCAGAAGGAGACGAAACCGCCGCCGATCAGCGTCATCATGACCACAAAACCGGAGGCGTGCAGGCTCATCACGTCAGGATAGGCGCTCTCCTGCGTGATGCAGAGCAATCCGCCCGCCAGACCGGCAACCGCGCCGGAGAGCGTGAACACGCTCCATTTGATCAGCCAGACACGGTGCCCGGCGAAACGCGCCCGCATCTCGTTCATGCGGATCGCCTGAAGCGCAGTGCCGAACGGAGAATGGACGACACGCCAGAGAATGAGGATGACGGTGATCAGCAGCGCCGCCACCAGATAGAAGAGCGCGACATTCGAGCCAAGATCCACGCTTGTCACGCCGAAGTCGATTTCGGGACGGAGGATATTCAACAGTCCGTCCTCGCCGCCGGTGATGCCGCGCAGCTTGATGGCTAGGAACCAGAAGATCTGCCCGAATGCGATCGTCATGAGCGCGAAATAGATGCCGCGCCGGTGAGACAGGAACAGCGCCACGATCCCGGCGGCGATGGCTGCGGCGAGCATGGCGGCCAGAAGCCCGGCGAATACATTGGGAAAGCCGGCAAGCTGCCAGTGTCCATAGGCATACGCGCCGACGCCGAGAAACGCGCCGTGGCCGAATGAAGGCAGGCCCGTATAACCGAGCAGCAGATTGAAGCCGAGCGCGTAGAGCATGAAGATCGCGATCTCGACGCCGATATACTGGTAAAGTCCGATAGGCTCAGCCCAAAAAGGGAATGTGAGCAGCAGTGCAAAGAAGATCAGCATCTGCGTGTTGACGATTGGCGCGCCGTGCGGCGAGGTCAGCATGGCGTCACGCCTCCAGCGCGGTTTTCTTGCCGAACAACCCGCGGCTGCGGAAGGTCAGCACGGCGATCAGCAGCAGATACATCGACAGGAGCGACCAGTCCGACGCATAGGCTCCGGTCAGCCCAACCGCGAGCCCGACGAGAATGCCGCCGAGGACCGCGCCCTTGAAGCTGCCGATGCCGCCGAGCACGATGATCAGAAAGGCCGGGATGGTCGCGTCGATGCCGACATGCGGGCGAAGGCCCCAGATCGGCGTCAGGATGATGCCCGCAATCGCCGCAAGCGCCGCGCCGAAGCCGAAGACCAGCATTTGCAGGCGCGGCAGGTTGATGCCCAGCGCGCGGACCATCTCGCTGTCATGCGCGCCTGCCTTGATAATCGCGCCATAGGGCGTCTTTTCGAGGAACAGCCAGACCATGACAATGGCGAAAATACCGAAGCACATGGCGTAGACCCGGTAGGTCGAATAGATCATGCCGTCAGCGATGAACGCGCCGGATATGAGCGGTGGCACCGGCAGGACCTGCTCGGCAGATCCCCAGACCAGACGGATGATTTCCTCCAGAACCAGCGCCGCGCCGAATGTCAGCAGAAGGCCGTATTCCTTCTTCTTGCCGTAGGTCCGGCGCAGCAGGATTTCGAGGCCGAAGCCGATCACGGCGATCACGAGCGGCGCGAAAACGAGCGCAATGACATAGCGCGCGCCGAGCGACAGGCTCATATAGTATTCGCCAAGCGCGCCCGTTTCGGCAAATCCGGGATTGATGATCACCATCGCCACATAGGCGCCCAGCGCAAACAGCGACCCGTGCGCCAGATTGATGATTTCCATGACGCTGACGATTAGCGTGAAACCGAGCGCGATCAGGGCAAAGAGCAGCCCCAAGGCAAGACCGTTGAGGAGATGCGGCAGAAGATTGGAGAGAAATTCCATCAGTCTTCACACGCCTTTCCCGCAAGGTGATTGCTTCGCGCTCGGTTTCGCTCCGGGAGCGGAAAGAAAATGTATTCAAGGATACCATGAACGGGCCGCCCGGCAGGCAGGCAGCCCGCGCCCTACCCAAACCGCTTACGGATTGATCTTTGGCGTATCCTCGAAGGACTCCAGCTTGCAGGCCGCTTCCGCGGCCGTGTCCGCAGCTTCCTCCGGAGATGACTGGCCGACGATCCGGAACAACGCATTTGGATTGTCCGTGTCGTCCGGATTGGCCGAAGCGAGGTAGATCGTCTGCTCCATCTGGTGCGTCGCCGGGTTCATATAGGCGTCGTGGTGCTGCATACGCTCTTTCGCCGGGATCTTGAGCTGCTCCAGTTCCTTGATGACGGCATGGCTGTCGGTCGATCCGACCTTTTCGATGGCCTCCAGCAGTGCGCGTGTTGCCCAGTAACCGTTGAAGAACACGTTTCCGGGAACTTCCATGCTCGTGTCGGGGTACATCTCGCGGTATTTCGCGACGAACTCCTTCACGCCTGGAAGGTCGAGGTCATAATACCATGTCGTGCCGAACACGCCGAACAGGTTCTCGCGCGGCAACCCGTAAACGTCCGGCCAGTCCTGCTGATTGTTGATCCAGGCAAATTTGTCGCCAAGGCCGAGCTGAGCGACCTGCGTGCGCATGGCTTTCTGGTCGTCGCCGCCGACGGCCGCCGCAATGACGTCAGGCTTCAGTTGCTGCACCTTGAGAAGCACGGCGGTGAAATCGCGCGTACCGACGGGGACGAGAATATTGTCCAGGATTTCGGCGCCGGCTTCTTCGGCAAGCGTCTTCGTCGTCGCGGTCGTATCGTGGCCCCAGCCGTAGTCATTGGTGATAAGCAGCCATTTCTTGCCGAATTTTTCGATTGCGGTATGAATGGTCGCCTTTGCGAAGTTGGTGCCGTTGCCGTCCCAGACGAATTTCACGCGGTGGCAGTTCTGGCCAGCCTCGGAGGGGGCTGAGGAATTGGTGTTGAGATAGATGACACCGTGCTTCTGCGCGACCTGACTGATGGCGTTGGCGACGCCGGAATGCACCGCGCCGATGAGATAACCGGCCCCTTCGCGGGTTATGAGCCGCTCGGCGACGCGGGAGCCGGTCGCGGGCGTCGTTTCCGTGTCGATATGGACGGTCTCGATCGGACGGCCAACCACGCCGCCCTTCTTGTTGAACTCCTCGATCGCCATCATCATGCCGCCGGTCGGATGCGCCGGAATTGGCATATTGGCCGCTGGCGTCGGAGGTGATGCCGATGACGATCGGCTTTTCCTGCGCGCCAGCCGTGACGCCCGCCGCCAGGGCAAGAGCCGAGACGGAAAGCGCGATACGCAATGCTGTCTTCTTCATGTCGTCCTCCCAAGTTGGCCCTTGCACGAATCGGCAGGTTCGGGCCGTTTGCCTGAAGCTATCCCCCCCTTTGGGTCTTGGCGCCTTCGGGGGACGGCAAAAATAAATGGAATATTTGTTCTTTTTGCTAGAATATCGAAAATATGTTCGAGATCAAGACTAATTCGGCGGCCAAAGCCAAGCATCAGCCGATTCATTCGGGCAGCCTCGATTCCGCGAGCGCCGACTGCCTCACAATCCCGCCAGCCACTCCGGAAACGCCATGACCGACCAAGCCCGGCTCGCCATCCCAGACTACGACACCCTCCGCGAGAAGATCATCGCTGAACGTGACGCCATGCCGAAAAGGCTCGCCCAGGTGGCGGAGTTCGCCGTGAACCGGCCCGATGAAGTCGCTCTCGGCACCGTAGGCAGCATCGCCGCACAGGCTGGCGTACAACCCTCGACGCTGGTGCGCTTCGCCCAGGCGCTCGGCTTCCAGGGGTTTTCCGAATTGCAGTCCGTCTATCGGCGCAAATTACAGCAGCGCTGGCCCGACTATCAGGACCGGATCACTGCGCTGCAGGCAAAGAGCCAGGGCAATCCCGCCGAAACATTTCTGGCTGACTTTTCCGAGGCGACGATCCGCTCGATCCTGCATATGAGGGAGAACAGCGACAGCGCGCGCTTTGCCGACGCCGCGAAGACGCTGAGCGGGGCGGGCACGATCTACCTCGTCGGCAATCGCCGCGCCTTCCCGGCCGCGTCCTATCTCGCCTATCTCTTCGGCAAGCTGGACATGCGCCACCACTTGCTGACCAATCTGGCCCATATGGGCGCGTCCGAATTGTCCGGCGCGGGAGCGGGCGACGCGCTGATCGCCATCAGCTTTACGCCCTACACGCCGGCCACCGTCGAGATCGCATCGGGCGCGGCGCAGCGCGGCATTCCTGTCATCTCCATTACGGACAGCACTTTCAGCCCATTGGCTCACCTCGCGAAGACATGGCTTGAAGTGGTCGAGGAGGATCACGCAGGCTTCCGCTCGCTCGGCGCGACGTTCTGCGTCTGCATGGCGCTCGCGGCCTATGCGGCAAAGCTGCGGAATGAGATCAAGTGAATGGAATTTTTATTCTGAATTGACAGCAACGGCAATTATCATTCTAATTCAAACAAACGGTCGGCGCGCGTTGCAGCCATGAAAACAAGGCATTGGCATGTTGGATGTCATCACGATTGGGCGTTCCTCGGTTGATCTTTACGGTCAGCAGATCGGGGGCCGTCTGGAAGATATGGCGTCCTTCGCCAAGGCCGTCGGAGGCTCTCCCACGAACATGGCCATCGGAGCTGCGCGGCTGGGCCTGAAAGTTGGCCTGATTACGCGGGTGGGCGACGAGCATATGGGCCGTTTCATCCGCGAGCAGCTTGTCCGGGAAGGCGTCGACGTCACCGGCGTGAAGACCGACAAGGAGCGGCTGACGGCGCTCGTCGTGCTCGGCGTGCGCAACAGCCGCGATTTTCCGCTGATCTTCTATCGCGAGAATTGCGCCGACATGGCGCTCTGCGTCGAGGACATAGATCCCGATTTCATCGCTTCGGCGAGCGCCGTGGCCATCACGGGCACGCATCTTTCCGCGGAAAGCACACGCGCTGCCTGCCGGAAAGCGGCGGAGCTGGCCAGAGCGGCAGGCCGAAAGGTCGTGCTCGACATCGACTATCGTCCCAATCTGTGGGGGTTGGCCGGACATGGCGACGGCGACGTGCGCTTCATCAGCAGCGAAGCGGTGACGGCCATGCTTTCGGAATTCCTGCCGCTCTGCGACCTGATCGTCGGCACGGAAGAGGAGCACCATATTGCCGGTGGCTCTCCCGACACGATCGAGGCGCTACGGAATATCCGCAAGCGGACGGATGCCGAGCTGGTCTGCAAGCGCGGGCCGATGGGCTGCGCCGTGTTCACCGGCGCAATTCTGGACCATCTCGACGACGGCATCCAGGGCGAGGGCTTCCCGATTGAAGTCTACAACGTGCTTGGTGCGGGCGACGGCTTCATGGCCGGACTGCTACGGGGCTGGCTTCGCGGCGAGAGCTGGGAGACGGCTGCGCGCTGGGCCAATGCCTGCGGCGCGATTGCGGTGTCGCGGCTGATGTGTTCGTCCGAATATGCGACGTGGAACGAATTGCAGAGCTTCCTCGATCGCGGCATCACCAATCCGCGTCTGCGCGAGGACAGGCAGCTCAATCATCTGCACCGCACGACAACCCGGACGCATCAGCAGCCTGAGCTGTTCGCTCTCGCCATCGACCATCGCAAACAGCTTGCAGATCTCTGCGAGACCCTCGGGGCGGATCTCCGCAGGCTGGGGCGGTTCAAGGAAATGGGCATCGAAGCGGCGATACGCGCGGCGGACGGACAGGCCGGCTTCGGCGTCCTTTGCGACGACATTTACGGACGTGAGGCGTTGTTCCGCGCCGATGAAGCTGGCTTATGGATCGCGCGGCCAGTGGAGTTGCCCGGCTCGGTGCCGCTGGAGTTCGAATGCGGCGGCGATCTCGGTTCGCATCTGATTGAACGGCCATCGAGCCACGTCATCAAATGCCTGTCCTTCTATCATCCGGACGACCCCCCTGCCCTTCGCGCGGCACAAGATGGCAAGCTGATGCAGCTTCAGGAAGCCGCGCTCAAGGTGGGCCGCGAATTTCTGGTCGAGATCATCGCCAGTAAATCCGGGCCAGTGGACGACAGCACCGTGGCGCGCATCGTCGATCATCTTTACGGGCTGGGGCTGAAACCCGACTGGTGGAAGCTGGAGCCGCTCGCTTCGCCTGCCGCCTGGGAAGGGATCGACGCAGTGATCGACCGGCACGATCCGGCGTGCCGGGGCATTGTCGTTCTCGGGCTGGAGGCGTCGGAGGCGGAGCTTGCAGCCGCTTTCGATGCGACGACGGCCAGCCGCCATGTGAGAGGTTTCGCGGTCGGGCGCACGATTTTCAACGGGGCGGCTGAAAAATGGCTGAAGGGCGAAATTGACGACGAAGCCGCTATCTCCGGAATGGCCGAGCGTTTCAGCGCGTTAGTGACGCTGTGGCGGCAGCGGCATCCGGCTTCGGCAAACTGATCCTTCTTTCACCTCTCCCATGGGGAGAGGTCGGCGCAAAGCGCCGGGTGAGGGGTTACAAGCAGATAGACGGTGTTTCCCCCTCACCCCAACCCTCTCCCCATGGGAGAGGGAGTAAAAGGAGCAACAATGTCCCTACTCTGCAAACCAAAGACGCCGGACGAACATGGCCGCATCCACGACATTGCGCCTTCAAGCTCCGGCCTTGCCTATGTCGGTTTCTCGGTTCATCGCCTGAGCGCCGGGCAATCCCTCAGCCGCGCAACGGGCGACCGCGAAGCCTGTATCGTGCTCCTCGCGGGTCAGGCGAAAGCGAGCGCGGGTGGCAGGGATTTCGGCGAGATCGGCCAGCGCGCTTCGATCTTCGAGGGGACGCCGCCATTCGCGCTCTATGCGCCGCCCGGCTCCGACTGGTCCGTAACCGCACATACCGACATTGAACTCGGCATCGGAACGGCCCCGGCAAAGGGCGCCTATCCGCCAAGCCTTATCACGCCGGAAGACATCGAAACGGCCACACGCGGCACGGGAACCAACCTTCGCCATGTCAATCCGATCCTGATGGACGACCGCGACGCCGCCGAAAGCCTGCTGATCACGGAGGTCTTCACGCCCGCCGGGCACTGGTCGTCCTATCCGCCGCACAAGCATGATGCGGACGACTTCCCGAACGAAACCCTGCTTGAAGAAACCTATTATCACCGAATCGACCCGCCGCAGGGTTTTGCCTTCCAGCGTGTCTACACGGACGATCGCTCTCTGGACGAGACCATGTCCGTATATGACGGGGATGTCGTGAAGGTGCCGCACGGCTACCATCCTTGCGCGGCGGCGCACGGCTACAATCTCTATTATCTGAACGTTATGGCCGGTCCCTTGCGCCAATGGCGCTTCCGCAACGAGCCCGATCACGACTGGATCGCAAACACCGGATGAACGGCTATTTTTCGTCTGGCACGAAAACGAGCCGCGCCTGTCCGTCACCCGAGGCAGGCTCGACGCGGCGATAAAAGCAGCTCTCTCGGCCGGTATGGCAGGCAGCCCTGTCACCGCCCATCTCGACACGCAGCACAAGGCAATCCTGATCACAGTCGGTCAGCATCTCGACCACGCGCAGCACATTGCCGCTGGTCTCGCCCTTGCGCCACAGCTTTCCGCGCGATCGACTCCAGAAATGCGCCTCGCCCGTCTCCAGCGTCCGCGCCAGCGCATCCTCGTTCATGAAGGCGAACATCAGCACATCGCCACTGGCGGCATCCGTGACGATGGCGCCCATCAGGCCGCTATCGTCGAAACGTGGCGTGAAGTCCGTGCCGCGCTCCAGCGCTTCTTTGGCCGTCATGACAATCTCCCGGGGAGCGGATCAGCCGAGCGTATTCGGGCGGCCCTGGATCATGCGCAGGAAACGATCGCGATAGTCGGAATCGTCGGCGAATATCCCGGTAAAGCGCGTGGTTATTGTCGATGCGCCGGGCTTGTGAACGCCGCGCAGCGTCATGCATTGATGGACGGCATCGATCAGGATGGCCACGCCGCGCGGATTGAGCGCGTTCTCGATGGCCTCGGCAATCTGCGCTGTCATGGTTTCCTGCGTCTGCAAGCGCTTGGCGAACACATCGACGGCGCGGGCGAGCTTGGAAATGCCGACGACGCGATCGCGCGGCAGATAGGCGACATGGGCAACGCCGAGAATCGGCAGCATATGGTGCTCGCAATGGGATTCAAGCCGGATGTCGCGGATCATGACGAGATCATCATAGCCGTGCACTTCCTCGAAGGTTTTCGAGAGAATTTCGACCGGGTCCTGTTCGTAGCCGGCAAACAACTCGCCATAGGATTCCACGACGCGGCGCGGCGTTTCCACCAGCCCCTCGCGCTCGGGGTTGTCGCCCGCATAGCGGATCAGCGTCCGGATCGCCGCCTCCGCCTCTTCGCGGCTCGGCCGTTCTCTGGCAAGACTGGCGGGAATCGCTTTCACGATCTGAGCATTGTCCTGACCGGAGGTTTTGGCGAGTGCGCCCATGCCTGTATCCTTTTTGGGTTTGCGTTGCACGGCCAAATTTACTGCCCATTCACGGTCAAAGTCAGCTCAATTGCCATCAATTCCGCTTGTAGGATGGCTGGCCGTCTGGTTCAGGTCAATCGCCGGTCATGATCGTCATTTTGGTGCAGCTATAGGCAAAACCGGTTGCCGCCTCCTATATAAGAGGCAAATATAAAAACGGCCGTTCGTGAATGCGGCATATAATCCGGCCGGGAAGCGGCTTCAAGCAAGGGATCAGAGCGTAAAGGCAGCATGATCAATCTCGACGACCTCTATAATGGACGCATTCTTGAGCTGGCGGCCAATATACCCCATACGGCGCGGCTCGATGCTCCGGATGCGACCGCGCGCGCGCATTCCAAGCTCTGCGGCTCCCGTGTGACCGTCGATCTCAACATGGACGGCGATGTGGTAACAGATTACGGGCAGGAAGTTAAGGCGTGCCTGCTCGGACAGAGTTCCGCTGCCATTGTCGGCGCGAATATCGTCGGATCGACCGCATCGGAGCTGCGCGCCGTCGGCGAGCGGATGCGCCGGATGCTCAAGGAAGACGGAGCGCCGCCTGAGGGCAAATGGGCCGATCTGGCCGTGCTCGAACCGGTGCGCGACTACAAGGCGCGTCACGCTTCGACGCTTCTGGTGTTCGACGCCGTCGAGGATGCGATCCGGCAGATCGAGGCGAAACGCGCCGAGATGCATCAGGCAGCCGGGTAAAAACCGCCATCTCAATCCGTTTTTTCCTTTGCCTTCCCGCTACGGGTTGAGTCGCTGATCAACTGGGCGAAAGAGGTGCAGCATCATGAAATTCCGGCTGGCGACGTGGAACATCAATTCGGTGCGGCTGCGCATCGGGATTGTCGAGCAATTCGTCAAAGCCTATAAGCCCGACGTGCTGTGCCTGCAGGAAATCAAATGCGTCGATCAGCTGTTTCCTTATGACGCCATCCGCGCAATGGGTTTCGAGCATATCCAGGTCAAGGGGCAGGCCGGCTATCACGGCGTCGCCACGCTGTCCCGCTTTCCCATCGAGGCACGCGGGACAGAGAATTTCTGCGGCAGCGGCGAGGCGCGTCATATCGCGGTCGCGGTGAACGGCCATCCGATCATTGTCCACAATGTTTACATCCCCGCGGGCGGCGACATTCCCGACCCGGACGAAAACCCGAAATTCAGGCAGAAGCTGGCCTATATCCGCGCGCTCACGGAATGGTTCGCCGATGGCGGCGCGGCCTGCTCGGACAGCCAGCATATCCTGACCGGCGATTTCAACGTCGCGCCCCTGGAGCACGACGTCTGGTCGCACAAGCAGCTTCTGAAGGTCGTCAGCCATACGCCGGTCGAGGTCGAGCATCTTGGCCGCCTGAAATCGTCGGCGAACTGGGTCGATCTGATGCGCAAATATGTGCCGGAGGACCAGAAGCTCTACACGTGGTGGAGTTACCGCGCACGGGACTGGAAAGCCTCCAATCGCGGGCGCAGGCTGGATCATGTCTGGTCGACGCCCGGTCTGGAGAGCGCCGTGCGGTCGATGCAGATCATCGAGGATGCGCGCGGCTGGGAGAAACCATCGGACCATGTGCCGGTGATCGTGGATTTCGATCTGGGCAACTGACAGCGGGAATCTCCGGTCGGTTGAGGCGCGGACGGCGTTACGATTCCGCCCGACTTGACAGTGTCGTTAGGAGTGGTACTCGTCGGCGAGAGTACCAGCTCTCCTTCAGCATAAGCGCCAGAATGACAAGCTGAGGCACTATACTGACGCCATTCGCCAGAATGAGGGGCCAGCTACCAATCAGGATGCCATAAGACAACCAAAGCGCAACGCCGGTCACCAACATCAAATACATGCTCCGTGAAAGACCGGACGTATTCTTGTCTTTTAAAGTCTTTATGGCTTGAGGAAAGAATGAGGCGGTCGTCAGTATCGCCGCGCCGGATCCAACGAATTCAATGAAAGCTGGGCTCATGGCCGATATCCAATGCATGGAGGGTTCAAGCACCGCTATATCGGCCTGTCCCGCACCGCGCGCAAGCACGATAAATGCATAGGCTCTATGCAGTGTAAAAAACGATCTCAGGGAAAAAGCTGCTCGATCCGCCACGGCTCTCCGGGTGAACCCCGCAGGAAGACCGTCCGGTCGTGCAGGCGGAACGGCCGGTCGTGCCAGAACTCGATCTCAACGGGCGCAAGCCGGAAGCCCGACCAGTATTCCGGGCGTGGCACCGAACCCACCGCATATTTCGCCGCGTAAAGCGCGACGGCTTTTTCCAGCGCGAACCGGCCTTCCAGCGGCCGGGATTGCTGCGAGGCCCATGCCCCGATGCGGCTGCCGCGCGGACGGGAGGCAAAATAGGCGTCCGCCTCATCCTCGCTGACCTGCGTCACGCCTCCCCGGACGCGCACCTGTCGCCGCAGGCTTTTCCAGTGAAAACACAACGCCGCCTTGCCGCTTGCGAGCAGTTCCCGGCCCTTGGTGCTTTCGAAATTCGTATAGAAGACGAAGCCGTCCGGGCTGAAATCCTTCAGGAGAACCATCCGCACATTCGGCAGGCCGGCCGGGTCCACCGTCGCAAGCGCCATGGCGTTCGGATCGTTCGGCTCACGGCCCTTTGCATCCTCAAACCAGGCGGCGAAAAGAGCGAACGGGTCGTCGGCTTTGGAGAAGTCGGGAGCCTGCGGGGCTTGCGTATAGTCGGTCTTGCCTGGGTCGCTCATGATCAGCCATAAAAATCTGCGGTGTTAAACAAGATAGTGGGTCGCAATCTTATTGTCTCCCCAATCCTCCGTTTAATCTGCTAAATATACGTAGAACCACGATAAAGCGCCGCAACCGGCGACGTGGAGCGCCGGCTCCGCCAATGCTCGCGCAGCATACGGCTGGACGCACAACGTCTTTTGTGTAGGATGCCCGCGATCCTAGCATGTGGAGGGAACGCGTGAGCGAAGGTGGACTGCTTATGAAAGGCAAACGCGGGCTCGTCATGGGCGTCGCGAATAACAGGTCCATTGCGTGGGGCATCGCGAAAAACGTTGCCGCGCAAGGAGCTTCTGTCGCCTTCACCTATCAGGGCGATGCGCTCAAGAAGCGCGTGGAACCGCTCGCCGCGGAGGTCGGTTCGGACCTCGTTCTGCCCTGTGACGTAACCGATAACGCCTCGATGGACGCCGTGTTCGCCACGCTTGCCGACCGCTGGGGCAGTCTCGATTTCCTCGTGCACGCCATCGCCTATTCAGACAAGGCCGAGTTGGACGGCCGTTATGTCGATACCAGCGAGGACAATTTCACCAAGAGTCTGCTGATTTCCTGCTATTCCTTTACAGCTGTCGCTCAGCGCGCCGAAAAACTGATGACCAATGGCGGCTCGCTGCTGACACTGACCTACTACGGCGCCGAAAAAGTCATGCCGCATTATAATGTCATGGGTGTCGCCAAGGCCGCGCTGGAGGCGAGCGTGCGCTACCTTGCCGCCGATCTCGGCAAGCAGAAGATCCGGGTCAATGCGATCTCGGCGGGACCGATCAAGACGCTGGCCGCCTCGGGCATCAGCGATTTTCGCTATATTCTGAAGTGGAATGAGTATAACTCACCCATGCGCAAGACCGTCACCATTGACGAAGTCGGTGGCGCGGGGCTGTATTTGCTGTCGGATTTGAGCCGGGGCGTGACCGGCGAGGTTCATCATGTTGACGCAGGTTATCATGTCGTGGGCATGAAAGCCGAAGATGCGCCCGACATTTCCGTCGCGATGAAAAACGGAGAGTAACGACCCATGCACCCCATGAGGCTGATTACCTATGCCGTCCTCACCAGCGTGGTTACTCTGATAGCCATGGGCGGCATCGGCTTTTACGCTGGGTATTCGGCCGGTCGCGGCGATCTTGAGGAGTTGAAGACGCTGATCGTAGCCGGCGGCTCTCCCGAAAACGCCAAGGCCATCGCCGAAGCGTTGAAGTCACAGAGCGCTCCCGCCGTCGCGGCTGCGCCTGAAGTCGATCTTGCCCCCGTGCTCGACGAGATCCGTTCCATGAGCGCCCAGATCGGCAAACTTGAGGAAAAGGCGGCGGACCAGCCGCAGGTCGTCGAACAGGTCCGAGACGATCCCGAGGCCACGGTCGAGCTTGCCAATGTCAAGCAGCTCCTGTCCGAAGCGAACGACCAGTATCAGGTTTGCAGGCAGAACTTGACGACGCTTCAGACCGAATTCGAAGAGCTGAAAAGCTCGGCCACCCAGCAGGTCGCCCTGACAAGCGCCAACGCCCGGCCGTCGCGCGATGCCGGCGCTGTCGTCCTGTTCGACAACGTGCTGCTCAAGCGCGACGAGAACAAGCTTTACCGCGACGTGGACGTCGCGCTGAGCCTTGAATCCATCGCCTCGCGTTCCGCCAAGGTCGCCGTCAACCAGCAGAGCGTCGGCATTGCCTTTGGCGAGCGCAAGATTTTCCGGCACCGGGACGTGACATGCGAACTGCAGCTCATGGAAACCGATCTGGAAGGCGCGCGGGCCCGGCTCAGTATCGCCTGCAAGCGTTAGACCGGCCGAGCCGATGCCATTGATCTATTTTCTCCGGCACGGTCAGACGGGCTGGAATGCGGAGCGCCGCATTCAGGGCCACACGGATACGCCGCTGAACGAAACGGGCCGCGAACAGGCTGCCCGCAATGGCCGTGCGCTTTCCGCGATCATGGACGATCCCGGCGCGTTCGATTATGTGTCAAGCCCGCTTTGCAGGGCTACGGAGACCATGGAAATCGTGCGCGGCAAGCTCGGGCTGGAGCCGAATGGCTACCGGACCGATGCTCGCTTGCGCGAGATCCATCTTGGCGACTGGCAGGGCCACCGTTTCCCGGATATTGAACGCAATTTTCCCGAACAGGTTGAAGAACGCAGCCGCGATGGCTGGAATTTTCTGCATCCGGGAGAGGGTGCGGAAAGCTACGCATTGCTTTCCGCACGGGTTCTTGAGTGTGTTTCTGAGATCAGGACCGATACGGTCATGACGGCTCATGGCGGCGTCCTGCGCTGCCTGCGGCGTCATTATGAGCGGCTCGATAACACCGCGACTTTTCGGCTCGACGTTCCGCAGGACAAGGTGCTGCGCATTGCGGATGGCGAATTGAGCTGGATCTGAGTTCAGGGCGAGGAGGAGGACCAGGCCGCTTTCGCGCAACCGGCGCTTCCCTCGCCCCTGTCTTTTCAGTGCCGTCTCAGAGCGCCAGCCGCAAATGCGGCCGCCCGTCGGAGGTCCGCTCCGCCGTCACGCCAGCCCGGTTGACAACGCAGCTTACGCGCCGCCGGAACGCGGAAAAGCTGGCAAATTTGACCACATCGACCGGCTCGTCGAACGTCAAGGTGACCCGGTAGCGCTCGTCCTGCCCAAGCCTGCTCACCGCGATCACCTCGGCGGCAAACGGCTGGCCGAGATATTCGCCCCTCACCCGCGCGCCCAGATCCACTGTGCATGACGCCGGTCGGTTTCCCGTCGCCGCAAAGAGCGTGTTCCAGTCCTTGTAGCCGTGCTGGTGCGCCAACAGTTCCAGGACCCTGCCGTGGCTGACGTTAGCGCCGTCACGGGCAAGGCTGTCACGCAGCCTTTTCGCCTGACCTTTCAACTCGTCGAGAGATGGAAGAGTTGGTGATCCATTCATCATTCGCCTCATAGCGGTTGTCAGCGGAATTCGAATGGTGCTCGCATTGCCATCGGACCGCATTTCACCGAAATGGGCGGATGTGAATCTGAAGGGACTTCACCAAAGCTTGCGCTCGCGAGCGGCAGGCGTCCCCATGCCTGGGACATAAATCAGGTGCGGCAGCGGTTTGTCAATAGTGGCGGCAGGGGGTGGTGGTCAAACGTCAAATACTCAACCAATGATTGAACCACACGGAAGCATAACAACCTGTTCATGAATCTGAAGTATGTTCTCCTTGATCCTGCTGCGTCCCCTCGTCCGGCATTACCGGCTAAATAAAGGCTGTCAGAATGTTTGCTTTCGGTTGCTCCAACCTGCGCTCAATGCTAAAGGCCTTCAACAAGTCTCAGGCGATCATCGAGTTCAACCTGGACGGCACCATCATCACCGCGAACGAAAATTTCCTCGGTGCAATAGGTTATTCCCTGGAAGAAATCAAAGGCCGGCACCATTCGATGTTCGTGGATCCGACAGAGCGGGAAAGCACGGAATACAAT
>JBHJOB010000063.1:0-11954 GCA_050330195.1 Rhodomicrobiaceae bacterium
AACTGCCCAATCCGTAATCCATCTGCTCACCCCCAAACTGCTGATTCGCACTTTATGAATGAATCAGTTCCACAGCGCGTAGGCAAGCAGGCAGAAAGATGTGTGAATGCGGTAGGGCAGAGCCGGGGGGCCTCCCTTGGGAGGCTAGTCTAAGCCGCAATCGCCGCCGGGTTGCGGCTGTCATGGTCGGCTTTGGAAGCTGCTTCCGCCATTTTGGACGGCTGATCGGTTCTGTCGTCACTGTTCCGGCGATCCTCGCCCTTATAGGTGGGGTTGTCGCTGCGTCTCCGGTCGAGCGGCCCAAGCCGCAGCGCCTTGACGAAATTGCTTACCTCGGACGCCAGACGCTGGGCCTGCATGGACAGCTCGCCCGACTCGTCCTTCGTCGTTGTCGCAAGCTGGCTGATTTCTGATGCGTTCTCCGTGACGCCCTGAATATTGACGTTGATGTCGCTGAAGCCGGTGAAGGTGTAGTCGACATTGGTGGCAATTTCATTGGTCGCCAGCGTCTGGGATTCCACGGCATTGGCGAACTGCGTTGTTGTCTGGTCGACATGGGTGATGATGCTGCGAATATCCGTGATCGCAGCCACCGCCGCCTGGGTTGAATTCTGGACTTCGGCAATATGCATGGCGATTTCGCTGGTGGCCTTGGCGGTCTGATCCGCGAGCGATTTGACTTCGGCCGCCACGACCGCAAATCCTGCTCCCGCGCTGCCGGCATGGGCGGCTTCGATCGTTGCATTCATCGCCAGCAGATTGGTTTGCGCGGCGATGCTGCCGATCATTTCCGCCACGGCGCCGATACGTTCCCCTGCCACGCTCGCCGTTGAAATGATGCGGTCGGCATCCTCGGCGCGTGAGACGGCTTCCCGTGTTTTTTCCGCCGAAATATTTACCTGGTCCCCTATTTCACGGGCGGACTGGGTCAACTGCGTACAGGCGGCGGCAATGGCCTGCATCTTGGCCGTCGCCTCCTCGGTCGCTGCTGCGACCGTTTTTGCCCGTTCCGCGGTCGCTCCCGCACCGGCGCCCATCGTCACGGCGTTACGCGCCATGCCTTCGGCCGTGGACGAAACGGTATCCACAATCGCCCCGAGCGAAGTTTCAAATGCCGCGGTTTCCGTCTCGAATGCGCCGACACGAGCCTGGATTGCAACCATGGCTGCATTGATGGTTCTAGCGGCCGCTAGCAGCGCGCCGGTCATGCCTTCCTCGCGGATGTGCCGGAAATATTTGTTTCCCTGCACCGCATGCATGGCCGCTGCTGATTCGCGGACATAGGCATCGCACCGGTCGATCATCGTGTTGGTGGCCAGTTGAAGCGCCTTGAGATCGCCCTTCTCACGCGAGCCGGAGATGCGCGCCTCGAAATCGCCTCCGGCGATCGCATTGCAGACATTCGCCATCTGCCGCAGGACACGCCGGATCTTCAGAAGATAGAAGGTCACGGCAAGAGCTGCGAGCAAGGCGAAAAGCGTAGCCGCCGTTTCGGTCAACCGCCAGCCAAGCTGGGCTGCGGCGGCCGCAAGCGCCAATGCCAGTGCGCCGGAGGAGGCGGCAAGGAGCGCCTTAGAGAGAGAGGACAAGTTCGTCATAGGACTTCCTTGTTGTACTGACATATTCCTGGAAATGCTGAGTGCTTGCGGCGAGTGCGTCCTTGCCGTTGCGGTGCTGCGCCTCGATCCGGAGCAGATCCGCGTAGACTGCGGTGATCGTTTCGACGGCTTTCCTGTCCGGCGCGCGGCGATTGGAATGGAAGCCGATCATCTGGCCTGAAGCGTCAAATGACGGCGTGACATGCGCGAGCACCCAGTAATGGTCGCCATTTCGGCTCATGTTCTTGACGTAAGCGAAGATTTCTCCGCCGCCGAGAATTGTGTCCCAGAGCAGTTTGAAGACTGCGCGGGGCATGTCGGGGTGGCGAATGATATTGTGCTGCTTGCCCAGCAATTCACTCTCGCTGTAACCGGCCAGCGTTTGAAACAGCTCGTTGGCATAGGTAAGTCGTCCCTTGAGGTCCGTCTTGGAAACGATGATGTCGTCTCTGTCGAAGTAGATTTCCCGGCCGGTCGGACTGATGGTCTTCGCCATGACGAACCTGTTCCAAAAAATGCGATGCATAGTCTTGCACGCCGCTGGTTCGAGCCAAGATCGGACCGCGGCCAGCACGCATGATGCATCAATGGTCTGAAAAAACGGTTAGGCTGCAGCCGAGCTGCGGATTCGGTCTGCACGGCGGCGGCTTGCTTCCTCGACTTGCCCGAGGTTTCGCACGAGATCATTGGCATCTCGCCACGGGTCTCCCATGGGCGGGGGCGTGCGGCGTCGGTGCCCGGCGATTTCCTTTTCGGGGAGTTCTCGCGGCACGGCCAGCGTCCCGACGGGCGCGCATGTCTCGTCATGGTTTACGAATGCCGGACACCGCCATTGCCGGGGCCACCTGGCCGAGATTAGCGCCATGGTCAAGACAGAGCCACGTCGTGCTTCTTCTCGATCAGCTCGAATGGCGCGTGTCGGCGAAGCTGACAGTGCATGTCGCGCCCTTGTCGGAAGCAAATGGTCCCATAGTGCGCCGTGGGGAAAGCCTGTTTGGCTGCCGATACAGAAGCTCACCCGGCGCTTCGCTTTTCCTCCGCGATGCTGCGGGAGTGCTCAAGCACAGCCAGAATCGTGTCTTCGAGAGAATATTCTTGAGACCAGCCGAGATGATCGCGGGCATAGCTGGCGTCGCCGGAAATCTGTGGGAGATCGCTCGATCGTATTCTTGTTGCGTCCTGCTCGACCGATATTTTCTTGCGGCTAAGGCGCAGCATGTAGTCCAGCATCTCCTGAACACTGCGCGCCTGGCCGGAGGCTACATTGATGATTGCGCCCGCTTCCAGTCGAGCGGCATTCCTGATGCCCAGCCCGTAAGCCCGAACCACATCGCGCACGTCGAGAAAATCCCTTTTGACGTCCAGATTGCCAACCTTGATCACCGGGGGAACCAGTCCCGTTTCGATGCGGGCAATTTGTGTCGCAAAGCTCGGGATGACGAAAGAGGCGGCCTGGCCGGGGCCGGTATGATTGAACGGCCTGAAGCGGATGCACCGCAATCCCTGAGAGACAAGCGCACCTAGAGCGAGGTCAGCAGAAGCTTTCGTAACGCTGTAATGATCGGCAGGGGCCAGAACGGTGGTCTCGGCAAGCGGGTATCCGCATCCCGCAGTTCGGCCATAGACGAGGCCCGAACCGACATTCACGAGCAGGCAATCCGGTACGGTGTCCAATATGGCATATGCAAGGTTCAGCGCCCCATGAACATGTACGGCCCATGCCGCCTTCGGATCGCCCGCCGCACGCGCCGAAGCTGCTATGCCAGCGAGATTCACCACATGAGTCGGCCGATGATGCGAAAGTGCCCGATACACACCGTCCCTGTCCGTAATGTCCAGCGCCTCCGTCGGTCCGAGAACGTGATGCGCCTCGCCTGCTCTGGACGTCGGGATCAGTACAATATCCGGACCGAGGATCTGCTTCAGGGATTCCGAGAGATACGCGCCGACGAACCCTGTTGCACCGGTGATGAGAACCTTCATGCCTAAGCGGCTCGGCGCATGCGTGCCGATTTGGCGGACCGTTGCGATACGCGCTCCAGATCGGCTTCCACCATCTCTGCAACAAGATCCTTGAGCGTCGTCCTTGCGCTCCAGTCAAACTGTCTCCTGGCTTTTTCGGCGTTACCAAGCAGCACGTCGACCTCAGCCGGGCGCAAGAAGCGCTCATCCACGACGACATAATCCGCCATTTTCAGGCCGGCATGAGAGAATGCGAGTTCGCAGAACTCTCGTACCGATGCTGTTCGTCCCGTGGCAATGACGTAATCATCGGGCGCATCCTGTTGCAGCATCAGCCACATGGCCTCGACATAGTCGCGCGCATGGCCCCAGTCGCGGCGAGCGTCGAGATTGCCGAGTGCCAGCTTCTCGCGCTGTCCCAGCTTTATTTCAGCCACCGCGTTGGTGATCTTCCTCGTCACGAACTCAATTCCGCGCAAGGGAGATTCGTGGTTGAAAAGGATGCCGCTTGAGGCATGCAGGCCGAAGCTTTCGCGATAATTCACCGTCATCCAGTGGGCGTAGAGCTTGGCGACTCCGTAGGGCGAGCGCGGGTAAAAGGGCGTCTTCTCGGTTTGCACCGGCTCCTGAATCATGCCGAACATTTCAGAGGACGACGCCTGATAGAAGCGCGCCTCCGGGCGCACGATCCGCATCGCCTCAAGCATGTTCGTTGCGCCAATTCCTGTCACCTGGCTGGTCAACAAAGGCTGCGACCAGGAGGATTTCACGAAAGACTGCGCGGCGAGATTGTAAATCTCCGTCGGCTGGACCTCTTCGACAATGCGGATGAGACACGACAGGTCGAGCAGGTTTCCGTCATGGAATGTCACGAGTTCATCAATTCCGAGCCATTTGAGGCGGGAAGCAACAGCCTCGGATGATGCGCTTCGACGCAGGAGACCGTGAACCTCGTAGCCCTTCTTTAACAAGAACTCGCAAAGATAGGCGCCGTCTTGCCCAGTTACGCCCGTAATTAAAGCTGTCTTCCTGCTCATTTCATCTCCTGATTATTATCCTTGTACGGAAAATGTCAAAAAAAGAGGCTGTCGACCGTTCGCTCAGATGAGGATCGTTTCGTTAGGAATGATCCTCATCTGCATCTGTTTGTTTCACTCGATCTCGCTCTAGTGCCTCTGACTGCATGCATGCCTTTGTTCCTGCTGCCGACGCGCCGCGAACGTAAGAACGCCCTCCGCAAAACCATTCCAGCACCGAAACTTGTTTCCCTTGATCAGTTGGGCGCGCTGGTTTCGATACCGCTCATCGCTTGCCAGCCGCTGGACTGCCTTCGCGATGCTCTCGACACTGAGCGGATCGACATAGTCGCAGAGCGTGCCGCCGACTTCCGGCATGGCTGAAAGGTTTGAGGTGATGCAGGGCGTTCCGTGCCAGAGGCTTTCGCCAACCGGCAGTCCCCACCCCTCGTAGAGGCTCGGAAACACGGTGAACGCCGCGCGCCGGTAGAGGACGGACAGTTCAAAATCCCCCGGACGATCCAGCAACCGCACATGGCTCTCGATCGGCCGGATGTGGGTTGCCTCGATCCTGCTGGCGCTGGCGCCGTCCGTGATGGCAAGTATCGGCGTCAATTCCGGTCCAAGGCGGGAGAGGACGATACGCCATGCCTCCAGCAGCCGGAGCGCATTCTTCCGTCCATGTGTAGGCCCTACAAACAGGGAGTATCTTGAGCGAATGAGATTCCGGATCGGACGGGACAAGGCCGTCCGCCGGTCAATCGTCAATTCATGCGCAAGAGGGACGACCTCGACGTTCGGCGAAGTCCGCCCTGAGGTTTCGAAATATTTGAGTAAATCATTACGCGTGGCGACCGAGTAGGTCAGGAAATCCTGTGTGAGTTCCGCGGCCTGATCGAGCCATTGCCGGAAAATTGCGGCGGGGACCGGAGGCGGCTCCCCAAGGTCGAGCAGCGGGATCACATCGTGAACAAGGATTACCGGACGGATCAAACCGCTCGATGCAAAGGGCCTGATGTAGTCGAGGAGCGGCAGAGCATTCCAACCGCTGCCGAGCATCAGGAATACGTCATTGGGCTGAAACTGTAGAGGTCTGCGCCGGACACCGCCGGTAAAATTCGTTCGGATATTGCGAATGATGCGTCGATGAGCCAGACGCAGTTTCCCCTTGGCGAGTTGCAAACGCCGCCTTATCGGTTTCCCGGCATATTTCGCATGAATCTTGGGGAAGTTGATCATGCGCGCATTGGCGAGCGCGACGCCGTCAGCGCCGGTCAGCCATTGCAGAGAGCCCGCTTCGGGAGACGGGTGTCCGCGATCGGTTTCCTGCAGCTCGACAAAATGCGAAGCCACCTGATCGAAATAGCCAAAGCGCAGCGAGATACCGTGGCGGCGAGCCAGAGCGGGCGCGGCATTGGCAAATTGAAGAACGACACGGGGTATTCCGGTCAGCAACTGGCCGTCCGCAAGCTGGGCAAGCACGTCCGTCAGATCGACGATGACGCGAGGCCCGCCGTCCGTAGCCGGAAACGCCTCTGCCCCATACGAGGGGCTGCGAGCGGTTTCCTCCTGCCCGGCAAATGCGAGCCCATTCATTAAGACGCCCTCTTTGCGCTGAAATGCCAAGGCCAAGCTTTAGCACAATCAGAGGGTGCGTTTAGTTGCGGAAACTACAATCTTAACAGGTTTTTAACAACCATTGATTGCATATTCCTCCGTCATCGCCCCCGGCGGCATGTCGGGGATCAGGCTGACGCCATTCATCTCACGGTGAAAAATCGTCACTCAGAATATAGGCGACGACCGCCATGCGTTCTTCCTTCGAATACACGTCGCCCCAGCCCGGCATTTTCCGGAAGCCGTTGGTCACGCGATCGAAGACGAAATCGGGCTTGTAGGAATAAGGTTTGAGCTTGGGCGCTTTTCCCGGATAGGCGGACGCACCGTGGCAATGACGGCATTGTTCTGCCCAGAGCGTCTTTCCCGCATTCTGGTTTTCCTTGTCGTTGAGATAGGCCTCTGTAAATTCCGGCGGCGTTTCCTTCGGGGTTTCTTCCTGACTGGCGGAATAGGCGCCAGTGATCGTCAAGCCCATCAGAAGTGCAGCCCATCGTATGCTTCGCATTCACATCCTCATGACAAAATGATCGCGCTAGTGTCCCGATTCCGAAGTCCGCATCCATGTCAGCCGCAAGTTCCGTAGTGGGGACGAACTTCTGGATCATCACACTAGTCAGCCAATGCTGTCCGCGCTTTCCGGACATGCAGCCGCAGAACCTTCGGCCAAGCCGGAACACCATGGGAGGCAACGCCGAAAACGATCCGGCGCTGCCCCGCTTCATATCGATCAATTCGCCGGCACGACCTTGTAGATCGTGTCCATCCCGCCATTCGGTCCTGTCGTGACGGAGGTCAAGGCATAGACTTCGCCCGCCGCGTCCTGAGCAAATGCCAGCACGTAGGGAAGCTTGCCTTCCATATCCGTGACCGTGGCGTCTTCCATCGTCCAGTTGTCGTCATCGCCCTTGCTGGCGATGAAGAACTGGCCGTCCATCTCGGCGAATGATTTCGACCAGTCGCCGAAGATATATTTGCCGTCCCAGTCGGAGGCGCTGCCGCGATAGACGTAGCCGCCGGTTACGGAAATGCCCTTGCAGCCATCGGGTTGCGCGGTGCAGTTCTTGTACTCGATGATCGGATTGATCAAACCGTCCGTGTCGCAGGATTCAGGATGTTCGTCCGGCTTCTGATAATCGAAGCAGTGCGTCGCCTCCATCCTGCGCCAGCCGTAATTGCCGCCCTTCTCGATGATGTTGACTTCCTCGTAGCTGTTCTGCTGGACGTCGGCGCAGATCAGGGACTCGCCGCCCATGTCGAAGGAACAGCGCCACGGGTTACGCAAGCCATAGGCCCAGATCTCGGGAAGCGCATCATTGTTTCCGACGAATGGATTGTCGGCGGGAATGGCGTAGTTCTTGTCGCCTTCCGATCCGTTGATGTCGATACGCAGGATCTTGCCGTGCAGGGAGCGCAGATCCTGTCCGTTACCTTCGGTCACATTGTGGCCAATGCCCCAGTCATTAGCGTAGCCGCCGTCGCCGGTCGAGATATAGAGCATCCCGTCCGTGCCGAAGCCGATCCAGTGGCCGTTATGGTTGAACTGCGGCCAGTTGAGGGAATGAATGATCCGCTCCGAGTTCGGGTTGGCCGCGTTCGGATTTTCGCTCGATAGGGTGTATTCGGCGACGACATTGGTGTGGGACCACCAGAACATCACGCCGAGATCCTGCTGGAAGTTCAGATGCGTGCTGTAGGCGACGTAGAACTTGCCGTTATTGGCGAAATCCGGATGGAACGCCAGGCCGAGCAAACCGCGCTCGTCAAAATCGTGGTGCAGGTTGACGATCTTGTTGCGGATATCAAGGAAGGGTTCCGCACGCAGTTCGCCCTTGTTGATAATGCGTATGCGCCCCCACTGTTCGACGACGAACATCCTGTCGTCACCCGGCGGCTGCACCATCATGAGCGGTGCATTTACGCCGGTTACAAATGGCTCAAGCTTGACCTGGACCTGCGCATTCGCAGCGCTGACGCCGATCACCATCGCGCAGCCTGCCGCAATTCCGGCCAGTGTTTTAGAGAACCGCATATTTGTTTCCTCCACAAATGCCGATTATTGATTAGTGTTAGGAACCCGTAGTCAGAAATTTTCTGAATCCAGATAGGTTTATACCATTATCCTCATGCGCTGACTGATCCTTGCTGCAATGCACTATCATTATTGCAGTGCATCAAATAAAACGCTCCCAAAAGATCAGCAACACGAAAGAATAATCTTAACGTCTATTGTATGCAAGGGAATAAGAACAGTGAAATTCGCTCGTATTTCTTGTTGCTTCAGCCGCAGTTTCGCCATTTTTTGGCTTCTGCCGGGGCGGCGATGTCCAGGGGAGCGGGCGAGCGTTCCCCTTGCTCCATTTCCGCTGGCGCGAAGGGCGGTCGAGGCATGAGGCAAGTACTTGAACCGATGACCGCTGGAGCGGTCCGACTGCCGATCAGAAGATCACGGACGGCAGCCATTTCGCAATGTCGGGTGCGATCCAGATCACCGAAATGCCGACAATCTGCAGCAGGATGAAGGGGAGCACGCCGCGATAGATAGCTCCGGTGCTGATTTCCGGCGGCGCCACGCTGCGAAGATAGAACAGCGAAAAGCCGAAGGGCGGCGTCAGGAAGGAGGTCTGGAGATTGACTGCGATCAGGACCGATAGCCAGATCGGGTCGTGCCCCATCACCATGAGAACCGGCGTGATCAGTGGCAATACGATGACCGTGATCTCTACGAAATCGAGAAAGAAACCGAGCACGAAGATCACCGCCATCGAAAAGATCAGCGCGCCCGTCGCTCCGCCCGGCATCGCTGACAGAACGTCCCTGATGCGCTCCTCGCCGCCCAGCCCGACGAACACCAGCGAAAATATGCTGGCGGTGATGATGGTCGCGAAGATCATCGCGGTGAGCGACATGGTGGATGTCAGGGACGGGGTCAGCAGACGCTTGCGGTTGAGGCTGACGATGCCGGAGGCGATGGCGGCGAGGCCGAGAAGCGCAAGGCCGAGATAGGCGGCGCCCTGCACCCAGTCGATGAGCGTGACGTCGCTGCGCTGCAGGCGAACGGGCGCCGCTCCGGCGGCCACGGCGAGGATCAGCAAGGCAAGTGCGCCCAGCACGACAAGTCTTCGCGCGCCGCCGATCCGGTATCCCGCCAGCAGAAATGCGCCCATCACGCCGACCGAGGCGGCTTCCGTCGGCGTTGCGATGCCGGACAGGATCGCACCGAGCACGGCGATGATCAGGATGACGGGCGGAAGGATCGCGGCCACGATCCGCGCCAGCGAAGGCCGATTGCCGGTATCGTCA
This sequence comes from Rhodomicrobiaceae bacterium, assembly GCA_050330195.1. Classification (GTDB taxonomy): domain Bacteria; phylum Pseudomonadota; class Alphaproteobacteria; order Rhizobiales; family Rhodomicrobiaceae; genus JAHQVI01. Next base: position 9,497 of record JBHJOB010000063.1, read on the forward strand.
TAAACGGCGGGCGCGTGCGCGGGAAACAGCCACGCCCGGAGCGAAATATAGACGATATAGATCACGACCAGCACGAGGCCCGGCAACAGGGCGGCGGCAAAGATCTGGCCGACGGAAATCGTGTCGATGGTGAACTTTCCCTGCGCATATTGCGCCTGCTGGTAGGAATTCGACATCACGTCCGACAGGATGATCAGCAGCGTCGAGGGAGGAATGATCTGGCCGAGTGTGCCCGAGGTGCAAACGATGCCGGACGCCAGTTTCGGGTCGTAGCCGCTGCGCAGCATGGTCGGCAGGGCGATCAGGCCCATCGCGATCACCGTCGCGCCGACGATCCCCGTAGAGGCCGCCAGCAGCGCGCCGACCAGCACGACCGAAATGCCCAGCCCGCCACGCAATGCGCCGAAAAGCTGGCCCATCGTCTCAAGCAGATCTTCCGCGATCCGGCTTTTCTCAAGAACGATGCCCATCAGCACGAAAAGCGGGATCGCAATCAGCACGTCATTGGTGATGACCCCGAAAATACGCTGCCCGAGCGCACCAAGCAGCGTGATGTCCATTTGGCCCGTCGCGAAGCCGAGGAAGGCGAAAATGACGGCGACACCCGCAATTGTGAAGGAAACCGGGAAGCCGAGCAGGATCGCGCCGATCAGCGCGCCGATCATCAGGAGGTCGAGCGGCAAATGTTTATCCTCTCAACCGGCCGATATCGCGCATGATGCAAGCGAGCGACTGAATCAGCAGCAGGACGCAGAATGCGGGGATCAGCGATTTCAACAGGAAGGAGGCCGGAATGCCCCCGACCGAGATCGGCCCTTCAAGGATGGACCAGCTATTGCGGATGGACGGCCATGACCAGTAAAGCACGGTCAGCATGGCCGGGATGAGGAAGAATACGTGGCCGAACAGGTCGATGCGGCTCTTCGCTTTCTCGCTGAGTGTCGCATAGAAGATATCGACCCGCACATGCCCGTCGATCAGCAGCGTATAGCCGGCGCCGAGCATGAACAGGAAGGCGTGGAGGTAGAGCACGCTTTCATTGAGGGCTATGTCACTGAAGCCGAAGACATAGCGCAGCAGCACGATGGCGAACTGGATCAGCGCCATGACGAGCGCGAACCAGCGTACCACGGTGCCGACGGCGAGATTGACGGCGCTCAGCCGGCCTTCCAGCTTGCCCATACGTGCCCCACGGTTGAGATCGACGCGGTCAGATCAGGATCATTTCTTAACGAAACGATCCTGATATGCATCTGTTTGTTTCAAGTCCGATTTTTCCGAAAAGCTTGTCCCCGCGAAGGCGGGGATGCCATTTTATCGGATCTCGCTCCAGACCGCGCCGGTGAAGCGGCCATCAGCCACCATATTTGTAGTCGAGACTGCGCGCATTCATCTGGCCGTTATCGGCATAGGTCATGTAGTTGCTGACCGATGCGCGATAGGCGAGGAAGCTCTCGGTGATCCGCTTGACCAGTTCGTCCTCGTTCTCGCGAAGCTCGGCAATCACCTCGCCGGCCGCATTGCCCATCGCCACGATCACCTCGTCTGGCAGCTTCTTGACCTGCACGCCCTGCTCGGCGATCAGTTGGTCCAGAGCCTGTGCGTGCTTGGTGGTGTACTCCGTCCAGACCGGATTGTAGAGGCTCTCGCAGGCAAGGGCGACGGCCTGCTTCAGATCGTCCGGGAGCGCGTCGTAAGCCTTCTGATTGACGGCGCATTCCTCCGCGGAAGACGGCTCGCCGATGCCCGGCCAGTAATAGTTCTTCGCGATCTGGTAGAAGCCGAGCGCGCTGTCGGTCCACGGGCCGATGAACTCGCCCGCATCCAGCGCGCCGGATTGAAGCGCCTGGAACATGTCGCGTCCGCCCATCGCCTGAACGGCCATGCCGAGCTTGCTGCACATCTCCGAGGCAAGGCCGGTCGTGCGGAATTTGAGCCCCTTGAGATCGTCAACGCTGTTGATCTCGTTGCGGAACCAGCCTGCCCATTGCGGACCGGAATTGCCACAAAGGAACGGCTTGAGACCGAAGCGTCCGTACATCTCGTCATAGAGCGCCTGACCGCCGCCGTGGGCCAGCCAGCCGAATTGCTCGTCCGCGCGAAGGCCGAATGGCTGGGAGCCGAACAGCAGGATGCCCTTCGACTTGGAGCCCCAATAGGCGGGAACGGCGTGATAAAGCTCGGCGGTGCCTTCGGAAACGGCGTCGAACACGCCGGGGCCGGGAACCAGTTCGCCGGCGGCGAACAGCTTGACTTCGAGCCGCCCGCCGGACAGCGCGGTGATGCGGTCGGCGAGCATCTGCGCGGCGACGCCCGGACCGGGAAGGTTCTTCGGCCAGGCTGTGACCATCTTCCACTGGATCTTGTCCTGCGCGATGGCCGGCGTCGCCAGAGCTGCGGCGGCAACGCCAACTGTTCCGGCCTTGAGTAAGTCGCGTCTTTTCATGATGTCCCCCTT
>JBHJOB010000064.1:0-11406 GCA_050330195.1 Rhodomicrobiaceae bacterium
CTCGACAAGTTCCGCCAGACGGCGTTTGAATTTGCGGTGCTCCATGATCGGCCTCCTGATGAGAACTAATCAGGAACATTGGCCGAGGTCAATCCACATACAGAGCGCCAACAGAGCCTAATCAATTGCTAGGCTCAGCAGCAACGAGGTGTAACGTCCTAGGAAAAAGTGAAATTAACAAACCAATTGGCACGACTTCATAACCTATTTGCCTCAAAGCCGCAGCCGCATTTAAATTGCGCATATGTATATCATCAGAGTCTAATCCAAGACGACCCCTTGCGGCCAAATAAATTGCGCGTTGCGCATCATCGTAGTACGGGCCGGGGCTATTCCGTCTTATTACATATATTAAATCTTCTTCTATCGTCTTCGTTTTTTCTAATCCATGCGGTGTTTTATCTAAATTCAAATCGCTATTATGCTGCCCAGTTAGACTTGCTATAATCGTCTGAGGTGGTGGTATATAGTATTCAACGCGCAAACCCTCAGGGTCATCGACAGATGGACGAATTAATACATCCCAATAAAGGTCTTTTCCGGTCAGATCATCGCGCTTATTAAACGCATCAGGATAAACTCTAGGCAGAACATGTGTACCTTCAAATCGAACAAAACCTTTTAGTTCTCCCAATTTTTCGAACGGAATAGGTGAAATTATCTCAGAAAAAAAATCATCAAATCGACTTCCCTTTAACAACATGCCTTCGCTGTCTACGACGGTCGGTCGTCTTATGACTACACAACATCTTTGGCTAAGGGTTTTCCAAGCCGACCAATCGACACTATGTTGCTGTATCGGGTTCTTGTGATCATATTTTTCGGGAAAAAGCGAAAACGCAGTCACTGCAGTAGACAACAAGCCTATATTATAGAGAAGCGAAAATCCTTCCTGGCCCGCCTCGAAAATCGCCGCATCGAAAATAAAAATTAAAATACCTTTCTTGCTCTGCTTAACAAACTGTTTAGTGAGATCATAAAAGCCAATTATAGTTTGAACAGGTGTCTCTCCTATTAGTATATTTCGTGCACCAGCGACAAGTAATGCGCCCTCCTCCTCACTTGCATCACGTATAAAGTGACGAACTCCAATCCGCTCCTCGTCGACAAGGCGAAAGGTACGAACGGCAATATCGTTCATATCCCAATGCCGTGAGCGCCCTCCGGAGAGATCGCTCAGGAGTTCTCTGATTAGAGTGTTAGAAACCGCCGCAGCGTTTCCGGTAATATCCCACTCGTCAGGGCTTCCCAATGGCACCGGCCACGTTGCCAATAATGCAGCGACAATGCGGCAAGCATCTTTTACCGTGAGATCCGCCCGCCCCGCCAACTTTGCGTATAAACTCCGCACAGGGCTTGGTTTAGCACCAAACAACGAGTCCAGCGTCTCCTCCAACCGCTCTCGCGCCGTCTTGCCCTGCCCATTCGCCTTTGCTCCCTTCGGCTTCCTTCCTCTCGCGGATGCCGAATAGCCCCATGCAAGCAGCATGTCGCGCAAAGCGCCACCCGGGTTAATCTTAAGCGCCGGCTCGATCGCGGCTTGCTTCTGCTTGGTCGTGCGTGCATTTGCAAAGCGCTGTAAACGCGCCGTCCATTCCTCGCGCGCTTCCTGCTCGCCCTTCCGCCCGTTCGGTCGCGCTTTCATGCCAACCTCAAATGCATTCTAAGGCGCTCCAGAACGTCGCCACATTGCCAGTTAGTGATAATTCCCACAGCCTAAAAATTATATAAGCCCCCGCACAAAATGTGAATGAAAACCAAACTTTCAGTGCTTTTGAAAGTTTTTAAAACTTTTAATCAAAAATTGGTATCTTAAATTTTAATTGGTGCTTTTTGATACGCACTAATTACGCTAATCTGAAGATAGATATGGCAGCGCTATCAAATGGAACTGGTGCGATGAGCCCAATGACAACACAAAACAGAAAAGTAAGAAAAATCAAATGACTAAAGTCATTCAACTCTGGCTGGCCGCCTTTGGAGCGGCATTGGAGAAGAGGTTTTACTTCGGGGCCGGATAGCCTCTATTTTCAGGCAATTCCGGTCGGGTGGAGGACGTCATGCCAAAACTCAATCGGATGTTTGCCTTGATAGGCCTGCTCGCTACAGTCGGCGCATTCGCCATGGATGCAATGCAGTTCGCCAAAAGCGACACCGAATCAGGCAGCGGCGCCACACGGAAAACCGCCACCTGTGATTTCGCGCCCTACCAGAGCAAGGCTAACCAGCTGTTCCGGGAAAAGGCTCCGACGCAGGCAGAGGCACCCGAGCCAGAGTTGCTCGGAAAGGATCGACACTTCGACTATTTTTACGACTATGCGAATGACGATCTCTTTTGCAAGCCGCATGGCGAGACAGGGCCGCTTGTCCTGGGCCTGTCTCCGGACCGCAACGGTCAGAAGGACTGGGGAATCTTCTGGGTCAGCATGACGATGATTGCCTTCGGCTTCGTCGGACTGCTGGTGATGCAGGTGATACGGGCGCTGATGAAGACCAATGAATGACCGCTTCGGTTCTGGTTGAGGCGCACAGCCGCAAAGCACGACGCACCGGAGAAACAGCCTTCGGTGCGTTTTCCCCCGTTAACGCGGTATCGCCACCCAGTAATCCAGATCCAGAATAACGCCTTCTTCCGGCGTATTCTCATCGGCCATAAGCAGAAAATCCCGTGCATTCCGGTCCTTCAAGCCGATTGTGCGCACACGCAGAACGCCAACATCGTCACGTCCGGGAAGCTCTGCTTTCTCCAGAATTTCGCTCCACGCATAGACCGTATCGCCGGCAAAAGCGGGAGCGACGTGCCGCCCGCCATTGATCGCCGCGATGTGAAAAGCATTGGCGAGCCCATTGAAGCTGAGCGCCCGGACCAGCGAGATGATGTGACCGCCATAGATCAGACGCCGGCCGAACCGGCCCTTCCCCTCCGTGTGCTGGTTGAAATGGACGCGCGCGGTATTCTGATAAAGTCGCGTCGCCATCTGATGTTCGGCTTCCTCGATGGTCACGCCGTCCATGTGGTCGATCCGTTCGCCCGGCTCATAATCGGCCCACCGCGCCGGGCTGCCCGCGAGCGAGTTGTCGTAAGCGGTCCGGTTGATCGCCGGGACGGAACCGCCGAGACTGTCCCGCTCCACCTTCGCGGGGAGTTCGGGGACTTCGGCGGCCGGAGCGGGCGCTGCCTCGTCACGCTTGCGCACCATCACCCAGCGGACATAATCGAGGATCGTGCCACCATGCTGGTTGCGTCCCGTCGAGCGTACGTACACGACCCCCGTCTTGCCATTGGAGTTTTCCCGCAACCCGATGATTTTCGAGCTTGCGGATAGCGTGTCACCGGGAAAGACGGGTTTGAGAAACCGGCAATCGGCGTAGCCGAGATTGGCCACTGCATTGAGCGAAATATCCGGCACGGTCTTGCCGAAAACCATGTGAAAGACGAGCAGATCGTCGATCGGCGCGTGGCTGTAACCGATACGCCCGGCGAAATCCTCGGAGGATTGAACGGCAAATCGGCTGCCATACAGCGCTGCGTAGAGCGCGACATCGCCCGCTGTTACCGTGCGTGGCGTAGCGTGGTTGACGATCTGGCCAAGGCTGAAATCCTCGAAATAGTTCCCCGCGGTTGTTTTCACGCCCATTGTCCCTCACATGATTTGACCGGATTGATGGAACTGCTGCGCCGCAGGCGGCAGCCGATAGTAACAGAATCGGCGAAAATAACATTGCATCCGCACCGTATTGTCAGCATTCAGGAGAGCATCCGCGAGGTGAACCGGCGCAGACGGATGGAGGGGGGACGCCATGATGCCGTGCAGCGAGATGATCACGAGTAACGGGGTATCATGAGCGCGAGAACGATCCGGCGTCTCGGCTGGTTGCTTGCGGCGCTTGTCGGAGCCGCTTTTTTCATATCATACATCGTCTATCCACGGATCGAGCCGGCGGCTTTTTATCACGATGTGCTCGGTATCGACGTCTCCCACCATCAGGGCGACATCGACTGGGACGCCGCGGCAAGGGACGGCGTCGGTTTCGCCTACATCAAGGCGAGCGAGGGCGAGACATTCAACGATCCACGCTTTTCGCGAAACTGGTTCGCGGCGGAACAGGCGGGCATCGTGCGCGGCGCGTATCACTTCTTCACGCTCTGCCGTTCGGGCAAGCAGCAGGCGGAGAATTTCATGCGTGTGGTGCCGGAGGATCCGAACGCGCTGCCGCCCGTCGTCGATGCCGAACATATGGGACCGTGCAGCGACCGGCCGGCAATTGCGGATCCCGCTGCCGAGATCGACATCTTCGCGAGGATGCTGACCGCGCATTACAGGAAACCGCCCATCATCTATACCACGCGGGAATTTCATGATGCGCATCTGGCGGGGAAATTTCCCAAAGCGCGCTTCTGGATTCGCAGCCTGATGGTGCCGCCGCGCTTTCGCCAGTCGCAATGGAGCTTCTGGCAGTACCATAATCGAGGGATGCGCGACGGCATTTCAGGGCCGGTCGATCTCAACGCCTTTCGCGGCACGCGCGCCGAACTGGAGGCGCTGGCTTCACCTCCGGACTAAGCGAGATCCAATAAAATGGACACCATCCCCGCCTTCGCGGAGACATGTTTTTCGGAAAAATCGAGCTTCAAGCAAATAGATGCAGATCAGGATCATTTCCGAAAGAAGTGATCCTGATCTCGAGACGGTAATCGCTGAAGAGCCGTTACGACGACGGCAATGCCACAAGTCCAAACCGTTCCCGGCAGGCAAAGCGTGTGGTCATCGTGATTGCCACGACCGACAGCGCCGCCGCGAGGCCAAGCCAGATACCCACACCCCTTGCTTCCAGAACGAAGCCGAGTGTGTAAGCCAGCACCAGCCCGACGCCCCAATAGCCGACGAAACCGATGAACATCGGAACCTTCGTATCGTTGATCCCGCGCAGGACGGCTGCGGAAACGACCTGCGCGCCATCGACAAGCTGGAACATCGCGGCAATGCCGAGATAGGAGACCGCCAGCGCGAAAGCGGCCTGATTTTTCTCCAGCGCCGGATCGAGGAACAACGCGACCAAAGTCTCGGGCAGGAAGAAGAATGCCATTGCCGTCAACGCCATGAAGGTTGTTCCGAGACCGATGGAAACCCAGCCCGCCCTGCGAATTCCATCAGCGTCCCTTGCGCCATAGGCCATGCCGACACGCACGGTGGATGCATGGCTCAGTCCCATCGGCACCATGAAGGTGATCCCCGCCAGCTGGAAGGCCACTGCGTGCGCCGCAAGTTCGGTGGTGCCCAGCCACCCCATCATCAGACCGGCAAGCGCAAACATGCCGACTTCGGCCATCAACATCAGTCCGACCGGCAGCCCGATTTGCAGAATGCGCCCGAGCCGTGACCAGTCGGAGCGCCAGAAGCGGGTGAGCAGCGAATATTGGCGATAGGCGGGTTTGGCGAGGATGTAGAGCAGCAGCAGCCCGAACATCAGCGAGTTGACGAACACCGTGCTGATTGCCGCACCGGCCAGTTCGAGGCGTGGAAATCCCCAATTGCCGAACATCAGCGCATAGTTGCAGATCGCGTTGACGGCAATGCAGAAAATCGTCGTCACGAGGATAATTCTTGTATCGTCATGCGTCGCCAAGAATGCCCGTGCAACGATGAATGCGAGCCCCGGAAAGAACAGCCACGAAGCCGGCTGAGCGTAGGTTTCGGCAAGCGCGCTCACTTCCGGGCCCTGCCCCAGCAGTTGGAAGATCGCTCCCGCGTGCCAGACGAATGGCACCATGATCGAAGCGATCAGGACCGACGCCCAGAAGCCTTGGCGCACATAGCGGCGAACATCACCCGCATTGCCCGCGCCTCTGGCCTGGGCCACGAGCGTTGCTACGGCTGAAAGAATGCCGACGCCAAACAGCAGAAAGGGGTGAAAAAACGTGATCGTCAGCGTGCCCGCGCCAAGGAAGGCCGGACCCAGCCAGCCCATCATCACGACGTCCGTCGTGAACAGCGCCATTTGGGCAAGCTGCGCCACGACCAGCGGCCAGGCAAGCTTGAGCGTCGCCGCGATTTCGCCCCTCCAACTCGTCGAGGGCAGCCGAAGGTCCGGCGTCTGGCCGACGCTTGCATCCATGATTCGTTCTCGTAATGCGGCGTGGTCAGTATTGAATGTGGTTGAGATCGGGAGCCGAATGTTCTGCAATTCTGACGCCGCTACAAAATCAAGTCGGCCGGGCACAAATACCATTGCACCGTGCGCAGCCCGAGGAAATTGATTGTGCTATTGAGACCTGATCGTAAAGATCCGGCGATCAGGAGACCCTATGCGGCGTCGGTGCCGACGCGCTGGAGGCCCTGCCGGGCGGGCTGAAAGGACGGGTTGAGCTGCAACGAGCGCTGATAGGCGCGCGCAGCTTCCTTCTTTGCGCCCATCTGTTCCGCCGCCTGCCCGCGCAATGCCCAGGCTTCATAGGCGTTCGGCCCCTGCGCCGCCTTGTAGAAATTGTCGAAGGCCAGGTCGTATTTCTGCAGGGCCAGTTGGCTGAGCCCCTTCGCCTTGTAAACTTCAGGAGCGTCAGAGCGGAAGCCAAGCGCGTTGTCGAAATCGACGAGGGCTTCCGCATGCTGGCCGACGGCCTGCCGGCTCAAGCCCCGATTGAAATGAGCCACCGGGTCGGGATCGGTTTCGATAGCGCGCGTGAAGTCCGCTATCGCCATGGGATGGTTCTTCTGCAGCCGATGAATATTACCGCGCCCGACATAGGCCGCAGCGTAATTGGGGTCGATACTGAGCGCCTGATCGTAATCGGCGATCGCTTCGCGCAGCTTCTTCATGCGCACATGGACGAGCGCACGGTTGGCGTATGCCTGCGGAAATTGCGGATTGATACTCAGCGCCGCATTGAAATCGGCGAGCGCCCGATCATATTCGCCGGCCTGTCCATAAGCCGCGCCGCGCAAATTCAGTGCGTTCGCGTCGCTCGGATTGCCTTTGATCACGTCGGTGAGCGAAGCGATATTATTCTTCTGCTCGGTCTGAACGATCTGCTGCTTGAGCGCGACTTCCCGGGTCACTTCGCTGGTCGCGCATCCGGTAAGCGAAGCAAGCAGCAATACCGCCGCCAGTCTCGCGCAGACATGTTGGGTATTTGAAGAGCCCATCAGATTCAGGCAATCCCGGTTGCATGATCAGATTGTACCCGGTGACGATCGTTTCTATTCTCGTCACTAACGCACCAACTGTCGTGCGACACAAATGCGGCCTAAATTCGTTCCACCGCGCAGTGGCCGGTTCGTATCAACCGGCCATTGAGCCAATGCAATCAGCGCTTGGTGGCCGCGCGTCCGCGTCCAACAACAAGACCTTCGCGCTGCAGGCGCTTGCGAGCAAGTTTACGAGCCCGCCGAATAGCTTCGGCCTTTTCGCGTGCGCGCTTTTCAGAAGGTTTTTCGTAGTAATTGCGTAGCTTCATCTCCCGGAAGATGCCTTCCCGCTGCATCTTCTTCTTCAGGGCTTTCAACGCCTGATCGACGTTGTTGTCACGAACATGAACTTGCACATTCTCTCCTTTGGATATGGTTTGGCTTTTGACCTCGATCAACGACAGAAATGCCGGACGCATGGGCACCCGGCATCGTATTCTTGGAAGAATATAGCAAGATCCGGGGGCACTGTCCATCGGGGCGATGCAGGGCCGACATGTTTATGGGGCAATGATGGCGAATCTGTCACCTGGAGCAGGATCATTTCATACTGAAACGATCCTGCTCTCGATCCATTTGTTTCAAGCTCGATTCTTCCGAAAAATGGTTCCCATTTATCGGACCTCGCTCTAAGGCATGAACCTCCGCAATTGGCGATGAACAAGGGGAATTCAGAAGCGGCATGACATTCGAGCGATATGCGATCTACTGGGCGCCGAAACGGGACAGCGCGCTGGCGGAATTCGGTGATGAATGGTTTGGACGGGACGAGGCGTCCGCGCGCAACATCCACGGTCTTGACCGCGCACTGGTCGAGGGTGCGACACAGGGGCCGTCGCGCTACGGTCTTCACGGAACGATCAAGGCGCCCTTCCGGCTTCGCCCCGAACACGCGCCGGACGATCTGGGCGGCGAGTTGTCCGCATTCTGCGCCCGCCGCCGGCGCATTATCTGTGGAAAATTGCGGCTGCATCGCTTCACGCGCTATCTCGCGCTCATCCCGGAGATACCGCGCGCCGATCTGGAATGGCTTGCCAGCGAATGCGTCACGCATTTCGATCGTTTCCGCGCGCCGCTTACCGCTGAAGAGAGGGAACGCCGCTCAGGCGATCTGCCGGCGCGCGAGTCGCTCTTGCTGGAGCAGTTCGGCTACCCGCATATCTTCGAGCGATTCTTTTTCCACATCACCCTGGCAGGTCCATTGGACGAAGATGAGCTGAAACGCGTGGAAGACGCCATTGCTCCTGCCCTTGAGCCGTTCACGCGCGAAGCTTTCGAGTTTGAGGAGTTATGCGTATTCGGCGATCCCGGAGGAGATGCGCCGTTCAACATATTGAACCGGGTGGCTCTCATGCGCTGACGATCCCGCCAATCAGGGCGAGGAAGCGGGCCGAGCCGCTCGCGATACTTCCTGAATTGTCGATCTGGTGAACCCACTCGGCATCCGGCAGCGCAACGTCTCCGGCGCGCTCCAGCCGCTTGCCGATGTTCTCCGCCGCTTCCCGTCCGCGCGCTTCGAGGCGTTGCCGCAACACCTCCGGACGGGCCCAGATGTTGATCACATGCGTATCCGGCCACTGGCGGCGCGCCTCCGCAATGACGCTGCGGGAGACGTTCACAACGACATTTCGCCCGCCCATCAAATTATCGCGAATGCTTGCGCTGACGCCGTAATGCAACCCGTGCGCATCCCATGACAGAAAGAACGCGCCGTCGGCCTTCATCCGCTCGAATTCGTTGTCGGACACGAATTCATGCGCTTCGCCCTTCTGATCGGCGCGCGTGATGCAGCGCCGGCAAAATACAATGGTTTCCTCCCCCTCGAAATGGCGGCGTGCCGCCTCGATCAGCGTGTCCTTGCCGGAGCCCGAGGGACCGACAACGAGGATCAGTTTGCCCGCACCTCTGGCCGAAAGCTCTGTCGAGGGCTCAGGCAACCTTGCGCCCCTCCCGCCAGACGTCGCGGATGATCGGCGCTTTCTTGGTGACGTGATAGCGCACAAGATCCGCCCGCAGCCCGAGGGCAATTTCGCCCCGGTCATTGAGCCCGACCGATCTTGCGGGATTGCGGGTCACGGTCGCAATCGCCTGCGGCAGCGTAATGCTCTCGGCCGACTGCTCCAGCAGCAATGCGCCATAAAGCAACGATCCCGGCACGTAGTCGCTTGAAAGAATATCCAGCACGCCTTTCTCGCCTAGCTCACGCGCCGAGACGTTGCCCGAATGCGATTTGCCGCGGACGATATTCGGCGCGCCCATCAGGACCCGGAGCCCGGCATCATGCGACGCCTTCGCGGCCTCCACAGTCGTTGGAAATTCGGCAATCGCCATGCCGTCGTCGACGGCTTCCGCGACATGCGCCGGCGTGGCGTCGTCATGGCTGGCGAGCGTCAGCCCGCGTTCCCTGGCAAAGCTGACAACGGCGGCGCGGTTCTTCGCGCTGTGATTGCGCTGGTCTTCCTCGCGCTGGGCGATGAACGCATTAAGCTCTTCTTCGCTCATGCCGAATTTGCCCTGATAATATTCGATATAGCGGGCGAGATCGGTGAACTGGCGCTGGCCGGGCGTGTGATCCATCGCCGAAAGCAGCCGCAGGCGCTTGTAGCTCATCAGCGGCTCCAGCAAGTCGATCATACCGCTATAGCTGACCTCGCAGCGCCAGTGAAAGAAGTGATCCGCCTTCAACGCGCCATCCGCCATCTGCTCCTCGATGGCGTCGCTCATCTCGTTCAGAAGCTGGACGCGCGCCGTCCTGCTGTGCACCTCGCCGACGCAGAGCGCGTTGAATACGGTCGTGATGCCCGCGGAGGCGATCTCTCGGTCATGACCGAGAACGGCGGCATCGCATGGCCAGAAGGTCGCTGGCCGTGGCATGACGTGGCGTTCGAGATTGTCGGTATGCAACTCGATCAGGCCCGGAATGATGGTGTCGCCGTCGCAATCGATGGCCGAGGGCAATTGGGACCGGCCTTCGGAGATTTCCCTGATGACGCCGCCCCGGCTCGCAATCGTGCCGTCGATCACCTCGCTACCCGTCACGATCCGGGCATTCGTCAGAATCATCTCACTCATTCGCCTTCATCTTCCTCATAGCCGAGCAGCGACAGGGCCCGAGCCTTCATGCCGTTCATCGCCGCATAATGCGTCAGCGCATCCTCGCGCCCATGCGTCACCCAGATTTCGCCCGCGCCGGTCTCTCTCATCGTCGCGGTCAACTCGTCCCAATCGGCATGGTCGGAGATGACCATAGGCAGTTCCACGAGCCGCTGTTTCGCCCGCGCCCGGATCAGCATCCAGCCGGATGCCGCGCAAGGCAGGGGATCGGGCAGGCGGCGGGACCAGCGGTCGGCAAGGGCGCTAGGCGGGCTGAGCACGATCTGGCCTTTCAGCTCTTCCTTTGCGACGCCCGCGACCGGCCGAATATCGCCAAGCTTCACGCCCATCTCTTCATAGGCCTCGCTCAGCTTCATCAGCGCGCCATGCAGATAGACCGGCGCGTCGTAGCCCGCACGGCGAAGTTCCGCAATCAGCCTCTGGCATTTGCCCAGTGAGTAGACGCCGATCAGGTGACACCTTTCCGGAAATATGGAAATCGACTTTAGCAGTTTTGCGATCTCTCCGGCTACGGGCGGATGACAAAATACGGGCAGACCGAAAGTCGCCTCGGTGATGAAGACATCGCACGGCTCCAGCTCGAACGTCGCGCAGGTCGGGTCGGTACGGCGCTTGTAGTCGCCGGAGACGATGGCCCGCGCGCCGCCATGTTCGATGAGCACCTGCGCGCTGCCGAGAATATGCCCGGCGGGCAGCAGCGTGATGCGCGTGTCGTTGACGGCGACCGTCCGGCCATAGGCGGACGCCTGCCGGTCGGCGGTGAAGTTCTCACCGTAGCGCACGGCCATGATCCGCAGCGTTTCCGGCGTCGCCAGCACCGCGCGATGTCCGGAGCGCGCATGGTCGGCGTGGCCGTGAGTGATGATGGCGCGGTCGACCGCGCGCGTCGGGTCGATATAGGCGCGTGCAGGGACGCAATAGAGGCCGCCGGGGCGCACTTCCAGCCAGTTGCGGGGGTGAAGCAATGATATTCCTGTCGATCAACTACATTTCTGCACCGTCTCCGGCTCGGAGAGGCGAACCAGAAGACCTCAGCCTCATATAGTGTAGCCGACCGTCAATTTCCTGCATCCGCCGCAAGGATGAAAGCCTCGCGCAGCGTATC
>JBHJOB010000065.1:0-11238 GCA_050330195.1 Rhodomicrobiaceae bacterium
AACGGTCTTGCCGCCAGCGTTTAACCTGGCCTACGCTGCGCTCCGACCAGCTCAAACGCTGGCAACCGAGCGCCGGGTTCTAACTTAGAAACTGGTATCGCGATGCGGGGCAGGCCAATCGCGACCGGCCATTGCGACCTCCCGCTGATCCCTTCCGTGGCGAAATCGATCGGAGCGCCGCACATCCATTCTTCCGCCTACCGCTCACCGGGGGCGTTGCCGGACGGCAATGTGCTCGTCGTCGGCGCATCGTCTTCGGGCGTGCAGATCGCGAGCGAGCTTCAACGCAGCGGCCGTCAGGTCACGCTGGCGGTCGGCAAGCACACGCGGCTGCCGCGCAGCTATCGAGGTATCGACATCTTCCGGTGGTTTGAGCGGATGGGCGTCCTTGATCAGCCGTGGAGCGATGTTTCCGACCTTGTTGCCGCGCGCCTTCAGCCCTCGCTGCAACTCGCCGGACGGCCTGACCGGAGCAATCTGGATCTGGCAGTCCTGCAGGATGAGGGGGTGAAACTGACCGCCGCGTTGCCGGCGGTTTCGGCGATCAGGTGAGCTTCAGGTGCGATCTGGAGGAGACTGTGGCTCATGCGGAAAGGAAACAGGCGCGGCTGCTTGCCGAGATCGACCTGTTCGCAAGATCATCGCCGGGCCTGGCGACAGAGCCGGCGCAGCCCGTTCGTGCGGTGCCGATTCCGTCCTGCGAATCGGAGATTTCCCTGCGCGGTGAGGGTATCGGCGCAATTGTCTGGGCCACCGGGTTTCGTCGTTCCTTTCCGTGGCTGCGTCTGCCCGTTTGCGGCGCTGGAGGCGACATCGAACATCGCGGCGGCATAACGGCGATGTCCGGGATCTATGCGCTTGGCTTCCGCTTCCTGCGCAAACGCGATTCCAGCTTCCTCGGCGGCGTCGGCGCCGACGCGGTGGAGTTGTCGAAGCACCTCGCTCGTTACCTACGGCAATCCCGCCAGCGCGCCGCGTAATGAAGCGCAAAGGAGCGGTGTTTTTCCGCTCCAGAATGGCCGCGTTTCGAATGTCAGGGGCATGGCTCCCCCGCCGGATAGGGCCTATCGACAACGTGGGCACGCCAAGCGGTTTGCGGCGGCTCTGTTTTCAAAAGACAAATTGTCGCGCGGCATCCATCGCCTGGCCGGAATGCCCCACATTCCGCTCATCGCTGTCATCCGCGTCAACAATCAGCCTGTTTGCCAGCCGCGCTCCGGGCGAGCCGATTCGAACCGTGCGGGAAGGCGATGGGAACTGCTGCCATTCTTTATGTATATGACCACAATTATGGATTGCCATGGCCGATCTCACACCGGATAGTCCGCAATCAGGTTCCGGCGCAGAAGGATCCGAGAGCAATGGACAGTCCGTGTAGCAGTCCAAGAGCAAATACACGAACGAGAGTGACGATCGCGGGAACGCGGGCTCCCGCTGCGCGGGAAATGCAACGCGGCAACCAGACGGGCAAGGCGTCTCCGTAAGCCACCGCTCCGCATCTGGCCTGCCGCAAATCGGCGGGCCGGAAGGAAGGTGGAACGATGACACAGCAGGCAAATCCGGAACATCTTAGCGAATTCATCGATCCCACCGACGCCACGGCGATTCGCCACTGTGTAGAGACGGAGCATCCCGCCGATGCGGCGGCATTGCTGGATACTCTGCCTCCGATTTCCTCTCGCAACTATCTTCTTGAGGCGCCTGAACCCAAGCAGGCTGAGATATTCGGTTACCTTCGACCCGAGGTCCAGGTCGCGATCGCGCGCGCTCTTGACCGGCGCGCGCTCACCAAGATCATGACCCAGATGAGCCCGGACGACCGGGCCGACCTCTTCAACCGACTTGCGCCGGAACAGCAGAACGCCCTGCTTCCTGGCATCGCGCACGCGGCGCGCGAAGATATCCGCCGCCTTGCCAGCCATTTGGAAGGGACGGCGGGCGCCCTCATGACGTCCGACTACGCGACACTCGCGCCGGGCTTGACAGCAGCGGAGGCGCTGAACGTGCTGCGCCACGAGGCTCCGGACAAGGAGACGATCTACCGCGCCTATGTTGTGGACGAACACCGTCGTCTGATCGGCGCCGTACGCCTGCGCGATCTCATCCTGGCGGCCGCCGAGACGAAGATCGCAGATCTCATGGAAAGCCATCCGCCATGCGCAACGCTGACCGAAGACCAGGAAGAGGTGGCGCACAAGATCGGCCGGTACGACATTCTCGCTCTTCCCGTGGTGGATGACGAAGGTCGATTAGTGGGGATCATCACGCATGACGACGCACTTGACGCACTTGAAGAAGAAGTCACGGAAGACTTTCACAAGATCGGTACGGTCGGCAAGCTGACGCAAAGCGTTCGCGAGGCGAGCATCGGCCTTCTCTACCGCAAGCGGGTGGTATGGCTTGCCTTGCTGGTATTCGGGAACCTTTTTTCCGGTGCGGGGATTGCCTATTTCGAAGACACCATCTCCGCTTATGTGACGCTCGTATTCTTCCTGCCGCTACTGATCGGAAGCAGCGGAAATGCCGGCGCGCAGTCGGCGACGCTGATGGTTCGCGCTCTGGCGACTGGCGATGTGCGACTGAAGGACTGGGGCAAGCTGCTTAGCCGCGAGGTGCTGGTTGCATTTGGCCTCGGCGCAACCATGGCTCTTGCCGTATCGCTGATCGGCATCGTTCGCGGGGGCCCCGAGATCGCCCTGGTGGTGGCGCTGACCATGGTGATCGTTGTAATCGCTGGCAGCCTTATCGGGATGTCGCTCCCTTTCATATTGCATAGTTTCAAGCTCGACCCGGCAACCGCTAGCGCCCCACTTGTCACGACGATCGCCGATGCTTTGGGCGTCGTCATTTACTTCTCGATTGCAACGGCATTTTTACTTCGTTAGGTAGGGGCAACCCTTGAAATGATAGGCTGGGAGATCACGTACCACGACGGTTCATGACGTGATTTTGTAGGTATTCTATTGAAATCGCGCACATGCGGACTGTGGCCTACCGCTCCGACGCTGGACGCTCGCGCTGGATAGCGAACGCATCCGGCTCTCGGACGACATGACCACGGAATTGTCGTACAAGTCCTCCTCGGCAGCGTGATGTCGCTTGTATTCAGGGTTGGTGCGACATTGTTGATCGCCAGCGCCCGACATAACCGGAATCTGCCAGGCTCGTCCGTATGGCCTGGAGCGAGATCCGATAAAATGGACACCATTTTTCGGAAAAATCGAGCTGGAAACAAACAAATGCAGATCAGGAGCGTTTCAGTACGAAATGACCCCTGATCTGGCACTTCGAGACTGATTGAAATATCTCCATTGAAGGAAAACCTGATGCTTTATGTCGATATCCCTACCCGGCCCGAGTTCAAGGCGCTGAGCGAAAAGCGCGCTGATGCCTGTGTGTCGATCTATCTCAAGACCACGCCCCTGTCGCAGGAATCCGGCGCCAGCCGCGTCGAGTTGGGCAATCTGGTCAAGCAGGCGCGCGAGCAACTCGAGACGGCGGGGTTCGACAAGAGACGGCTTGCCGGGCTCACGGAGCATTTTGACGATCTGGCCGACGACGATGAATTCTGGCGCCTGCAGGCGAACAGCCTGGCCGTTCTGGCGACGCCGGACCTGCTGCGCACCTACCGCCTGCCCAATTCGCTGACCTCGATGGTGGAAGTGTCGGACCGCTTTCACCTCAAGCCGCTCCTCCGGTCCATAACTTTTCCGCATTCGGCTTTCGTGCTGGCTCTTTCCGAGAATGCCGTGCGTCTGGTCGAAATTCATGCCGAACTGCCGCCGGTCGATGTGAAGGTCGACGGACTGCCGCGCGACGCCGCGAGCGCGGTCGGCAAATCGACGCTGAACGACCGTTCACACAGCGGCCGCATTCATGGCTCGGAAGGCCAGAACGTGCGCTTCCGCCAATATGCGCGCCAGGTTGACGCCGCCTTGCGCCCGGTGCTCTCGGGGCGTGATTTGCCGTTGATACTTGCCGGCACCGGCCGCCTGCCTTCCGTCTATCGTTCGGTAAACAACTATCCAGGCCTTCTCGACGATGGCATCGAGACCAGCCCCGACAAGATGAGCGCCGCCGAGTTGGCAGAGGTGGCGAGACCTGTCCTGGACAACGCTTACGAGGCGGAGCTTTCACGGATCCGGGCGCTGTATGAAGCGCGCGCCGGGGCCGGCCGCGCGACGTCCGATATCTCGGACGCGGCGCGGGCCGCAACCTATGGAGCAATCGAGGCGCTGCTTGTCGACATCGATACCGTTATTCCCGGCACGCTGGATGAGACAACCGGCGCCGTCAGCTTTGCCGACGGTCCGGATGCAACCAGCTACGGCATTGTCGATGAAATCGCGGCTCGTGCGCTGGCCAGCGGGGCAACGGTTCTCGGCGTACGGAAGACGGACCTGCCCGGCGAGGGCGCCCTCGCCGCCATTCTTCGCTACCCGGTGTAGCTGCCAAGGTGTTTCCACCGCTCCGGCCGCGCCACAGGGCGGCCGTTCGAAGGGCGGCTCGCCCGCATTCTCCGCGGACGGCGCCACTTGCAGCTCCGGTTGGAGCGGTCCGACGAAGGCCACTAAAGCGAGATCCGATAAAATGGATATCATTTTTCGGAAAATATCGAGCTTGAACAAGCAGATGAAGACAGGATCGTTTCCGTAGGAAATGATCCTGATCCAACCGTCGCCAACGGATCGCTCCGAAGGAGGGGCGCATCCATTTTTTGTCGGTTCTACTCCAGCGGGCGGGCAAGGCTACGGCCCCGCGCGTGTCAGTCAGGCAACATGCGCGCTGGCGGTGGTCGCGCTGGTTCTCTTGACGTAATCCTCGAAGGCGGTATGGATGTGCCGGAACAGGCTCTCCACGGCAGCGTCTGTCTTCCGTGCGCGGATCAGATCGGCCACTTCGACATGCTGGTCAATGGAGCGCCAGTCCTGCGCTTCCAGCGAGAGACGGTTCCGGAAAGCCTGCACGCGCAAGGCGATAAGATTATAGGCCGACTGAATGAAATCGTTGCGGGACGCGGTGATGATGGCGGTGTGGAATTCGGCGTCGAACCGGCGATAGACGGTTGGCTCTCGGTCCTTGGTCGCCTTCGCCATGCATTCAATGATCGGATTGATGGTGCGGATCAACTCCTCGCCGGCGTCGCGCATGGCAAAACGTAGAGAGTTGATTTCCAGAACCTCCCGCAACTCCCACATCTGGCGCATCTGTTCCGTGGTCATCCGGAAAACGAACGTGCCCCGCTGGGGAAGAATCTCGACAAGTCCCTCGTTCTTGAGCTGAAGAAATGCCTCCCGCACGGGCGTCTTGCTGACGCCGAGTTCGTTCGCGAGCGCGATTTCCGACAACGCATCGCCGAAGCCGAATCGCCCATCGACGATGCGCGCGCGTATGGCATCCGCCGCCTGTTCGGTCAGTGTTTTTTGACGTCTGATTGGACCCAGGGTTTCCACGGCTCCCTCATTTTTTGAATGCAATATCTTAGGCTTTGATCGCATATTCGATCATTTGAATAACTATTGTCTCATTTTGGAAAAAATTATCTACCCCCTTTCATATAAGCTCAAGGGGAATAGCTCAGCAAATGGTGTATTTTTACTCGTCTCGCGATGCCGAAAACCATTTGCGGGCGCTCGGATCGGCGCTGCGCAAGCCCCGTTGCATAAGAGATTTTGACGGTTTGCTTTCAGATTTCCGGGCTGGCGTCCCGTCTTCAAATCGCTGACCAAGCTCTTCGCGCCGTCTGTGGGCAATTCGAAGACCTTATGGAACACCAGTAAACCTTGCGTCTGCAAGTGTGGCTTAAAGTCTTGCGATTGCCGAAAGCGGTTGCGGCAGTTTAGTCTGCAATTGCGAGAGGCCACGCTGGCGCCTTTTCCCCGTTTCCAGCGCTGATTGGGACAAATGGCGCCAAAAGGAGTATAAATCTGCGAATGATCCAGCGCTTAGCCGATTGTTCTCATGACAGAAGCTGATGAACGGCCGACGCCCGACGCCCTGTTGGAGGAAGTCAATCGGGAACGTCGTGGAAAACTCAAGATTTTTCTTGGCGCCTATCCCGGCGTTGGCAAGACTTACGCGATGTTGCAGGCGGCGCAGGCGCATCTGACCGAGGGAACCGACCTCGTCGTCGGCATCGCGGAAACGCATGGCCGTGTCGAAACCGAGGCGCTGCTGCGCGGGCTGGAGATCGTTCCCCGCAAGCAGATCTATTATCGCGGCCGCTATTTCGGCGAGATGGATGTCGATGCCGTCCTCAAGCGCAAGCCCAAGCTGGTCCTGGTCGACGAGTTGGCGCACACGAATATTCCCGGAAGCCGCCGCGAAAAGCGCTATCAGGATGTAGAGGATCTGCTGGCCGCTGGAATCGACGTGTATACGACGTTGAACATCCAGCATATCGAGAGCCTTAACGACGTCGTGGCGCGCATCTCCCGCATTCAGGTGCGCGAGACGCTGCCCGACAAGGTTCTGGAACTCGCCAGCGAAATCGAGTTGATCGACCTGCCGCCCGACGACCTGATTCAGCGTCTGCGCCAGGGCAAGGTCTATATGCCCGAACAGGCGGGCCGCGCGATCACGCATTTCTTCAGCAAGGGCAATCTGACCGCCCTGCGCGAACTGGCGATGCGCATCGCGGCCGAGCGTGTCGATGCGCAGATGGTCAACTACATGCGCGCCCACGCCATCCCCGGACCCTGGCCCGCGCAGGACCGGCTGCTCGTCTGTCTGAACGAGGCGACGGTGGCGAAGCGTTTGGTGCGCACGGCCCGGCGCATGGCGGAACGGCAGCGCATTCCCTGGATCGCGCTCTATGTCCGCACACCGCATTATGAAAGTCTGTCGGACAAGGCCAAGGACCGGATCGCCGAAACGATGCGGCTGGCGGAGCGCCTTGAAGGCGAAGTCGTCACGATCCATGCCGAGGCGCGGATTGCAGACGAAATCATCGCCTATGCGCTGAAGCGCAATGTGACGCGGCTGCTGGTCGGGCGGCAGCGCCCAAGGCGGGGCACGGCCTGGTTCCGCGAAACGGTCGCGCAGGAATTGCTGCGCAAGGCCACGCAATTCGAACTGACCATCGTATCGCCGGAAAAGGAAGAGTCGGACAAGGACATCATCGCTGGCGGCATCATGCCGGATCTCGGCGGCTGGAACGAATATGGCCTGGCGACGGCCGGTATCGCTCTCGCGACATTGCTCGCCTACGGCGTCTCCCATGTGCTGCCGCTTGAGAATGTGTCGCTCGTCTTCATGACGGCGGTCATTCTGACGGCGATCTATCTGGGACGCGGCCCGTCGATCTTTGCCAGCATACTGAGCTTTTTCTCATACGACATCTTTCTGACCAAGCCGTTCCTGAATTTCTCCGCCTTCCGGCAGGGCGATTTCGTCACCATCACCCTGTTCCTGATCGTGTCCGTCGTCGTGGGCAATCTCGCGGCGCGGCTGAAGAACCAGATGCAGGCGCTGCGTCTTTCCGCGCAGCGAACGGCCAACCTCTATGAATTCAGCCGCAAGATCGCCGCGGCCGCCGCGCTTGAAGACGTACTGTGGGCGGCGGTGCATCACGTCGCTTCCAACCTGCAATGCTCATCGCTCGTGCTGCTCCCGCAAAAGGACGGCCGTCTGCAGATTGCCGCGGGCTATCCGCCCGAGGACCAGCTTGCGCTGAAGGACTGGGGCGCGGCGGAATGGGCATGGGAGCACGCCAAGCCTGCCGGATGGAAGTCCGAAACGCTGCCCGCGGCCGACTGGCTGTTTCTGCCCATGCGCACCGGCCGGGGAATGCTCGGGCTGCTTGGCGTGTCGTTCAAGGAGCGCCAGCGCGGACTTGCCGCGGACAAATGGCGGCTGCTCGAAGCGCTGGTCGATCAGGTGGCGGTTGCCGTGGAGCGGACGAATCTGGCTTCCGATATCGAGGACGCGCGTTTGCTGACCGAAACGGAGCAGTTGCGGTCCGCGCTGCTTTCCTCGGTCTCCCATGATCTGCGCACGCCGCTCGTCTCCATTCTCGGCTCGGCGACGACGCTGGCGACGGTGGAGAATCTCAATCAGGACAATCGCAGGGAACTGGTGCAGACCATCCTCGACGAAAGCGAGCGGCTGAACCGTTTCGTGCAGAATCTTCTGGACATGACGCGGCTTGGCTATGGCGCATTGCAGCCCAAACGCGAATGGAGTGACTTGCGCGAAATCGCCGGACGGGCCATGAAACAGTTCGCCAAGGGGCTGGACGAGCGGGAGATCATATTCGACATTCCCGCGTCCTTCCCGCTGGTGCATGTGGACCCCGTGCTGATGGAACAAGTCTTGGCCAACGTGATAGACAATGCAATCAAATATACCGCCAAGGGCGGCCGGATCGTGCTGAAGACGGTGAAGAAGGAAAGCGAAGCGATCATACGGATCAGCGACGACGGTATCGGCATACCCGCCGAGGCGCGCAACGCCGTATTCGACATTTTCTACCGCGCCCGCGCCAAGGACACGCAAATTGCCGGAACCGGGCTGGGCCTCTCGATTTGCCGCGGCATCATCGAAGCGCATGGCGGACGCATTATCGCCAAGGACGGGCCCAAGAACAAAGGCACCACGATCGAGATCGCCCTGCCGCTTTCCGAGGCTCCCTCCCTGCCGGCCAGCGAGGCCGACGATCGGCTGAATGAAGAGGTTGGCATCAACTGATGGGGAAGCGCATTCTGGTCGTCGATGACGAACCGCAAATCAGAAAATTCCTGCGAATCAGTCTGACCGCCGAGGGCTACGAGGTCATCGAGGCCCCGCGCGGCGAGGACGGCATCCTCAAATGCGTCCGGGAAAAGCCGAGCCTCGTCATCCTCGACCTCGGCCTGCCGGATCTGGACGGGCAGAAGGTGATCGCACGCATTCGCGAGGGGTCGGAGGTGCCGATCATCGTGCTGTCGGTGCGCTCAAAGGATCAGGAGAAGGTCTTCGCCCTGGATCGCGGCGCAAACGACTACGTGACCAAGCCGTTCAGCATCGAGGAGTTGCTCGCCCGCATCCGCGTCGCGCTGCGGACCAAGCCGGAGCAGGAGGAGGCGAGCGAATTCGTCGTCGGCGAGTTGATCGTCGATGTTCCGCGCCGGAAGGTGTCGGTTAGCGGGCAGGAAATCAAGCTGACACGCAAGGAGTTCGACCTGCTCAGGATGCTCGCTCAGAATGCCGGGCGGATCGTGACGCACCGGCACATTCTTCGCGAGGTCTGGGGCCCCGCCCATGAGGATGACGTGCATTATCTGCGCATCTATATTGGCCATTTGCGCCAGAAGCTGAACGACGATCCGGCAAATCCGAAATTCATCGAGAGCGAGCCCGGCGTCGGGTACAGGCTCATTTTCGAAGCCGCCCGATAGCCGCCGAGGCTGCCCGGTCGCTTGCGTGGCAAAGAAAAGCTGGCGACATTCATCGCCAGCTTTCGCATTTCCTGGGAACTGTCCGCTGGACTGCCTATTTGAATGGCTCAAGGTCAGGCTCGCCGCCGCCCCATTTATATCGGAAGCTGGCCGCGAGGATATCGACGGCGGAATCAGCGTCAGCTTCGAGCAGCAATGGCGCGCCGCCGGGAGCTGAAAGACTTATAGGCGCGTCGTCGACGAAGATGTGGGTATAACCGACGTCGATCGTAATGTTCTCGCTAAGCTGATGAGTAGCGCCGACGCTCAGCCATATGCGATCCGTGTCCGGCAGAAGCACATTGCGCTCTTCATCCGTAATCGGCGACTTTTCCCAGGCAATACCGGTCCGCAGCATCGTGTCCGGACCGTGGGCATATTCAAGACCGAGTGAAACGAAGTGGCCGTTCTTGTAATGGAAGGGAAGGCTTTCCTGCAAACCGCCATCTGAGGCACGATACAGTTCGGCAACCTCAAGGACGCTCCAGTTGGTCCATTCATATCCGGCCAATGCCGTCAGGCGATCCGTCAACTGTTGCCGAAGGCCAATGGTAACCATATCCGGCAGCGTAAGTTCGGCATTGGCGCCGCCCGTATAAGCGCCTGTTGGCCCGAAAGGATCCCCGCTGTAACTTCCTTCAAGATCGAAATCGATCGACGACCGATAGCCGACACCGATTGTCGTTCCTGCCGAAGGGGTCCACGTCGCGCCGGCCGTTGCGCCAATTCCGATATCGTCGAGTTCCGCGGTTCGAGGGCCTGTCTTGCCGAGTGCAATGGCAACCGGGGCAGGCGCGGCTCCATTGGTCAGACCTACATTGATATATTCGATCTGCACGCCAACCCCCACGGCGAAGTCCGGGGTCACCCTGTAAGCAATCGTCGGATTGGCATTGATGGAGAATACATCCGAAGTTATGGCGATCGCCGAGCCCGCCCAACTGGTATTGTCCGGCTTGGTGATCAGACCAAAGCCTGAATTCATGGCAATGCCAAGATAGAGCTGGTCGCTGAGCTGATAGTTTGCGTAGCTCGCTGGCACGAGCGCGCCGTCGGCAAGTGATCCGGATTCGCAGTTGCCAAACGCGCAACCGCCGCCCGTCAGCACTCCGTCCGTCGCCGTTATCTCGGTGTCCGGGACAATCAGGGAGACATGCGGTTCAGAATTCATGCCCGGAGCCGCAGCCGCAGCCGCCGAGTTCCAGTACATCGAACTGAGCGTGTCGCCCGTACCGGCGCCCGCAAAGGACATGCCCTGGTAATAGGCCGACTGTTCGCGAATTGCGAAACCCCCGGCCTGAGTGGCGGTTGTCATGGCGACGCCTGCCGAAACAAGCGCGATCGCACTCCCCGTCGTCTTGAGTGCCGTCCCCCGTAGGATGCGCATTCCAGTGAGCTCCCGTTTTGTGTGTGCGACACGCGCCTTGCGCGCTCGCAACCCCCGATATTCTTGTTCGCCGCTCGGGCTTGCTGACCGAGCAAGTGTTGTTCGGCGTAACCTATTGCTTCAAAAGGAAAATATGTATGGATTGCACCGATCAGTTCATCTGATGATTGAAATGTGACGCTTGTTCGGGGCTGGTAGAGATCAGATCGCGATCATATTTTCTGACTGATCTGTCGCTGTTGCGCCACAGAATCAGCCTTGATCACATGTCCTCAGGCACCGTGATCGGGCGTTGCCGGAGTGAGCGGCGCAGAGAACAGGGCGGAATCATAAATCGTTAATGCGCTGAGTGGCGAACAGGATTCTGATGGCCGGGATAAGGAGGACCGGCCATGAGCGTCAGCTTTCTGGAGCATATCCGTGATATTGAAGATC
>JBHJOB010000066.1:0-29586 GCA_050330195.1 Rhodomicrobiaceae bacterium
GGGCGCGCCGATCTTCCCGGCGTAGAACGCACCGCAGGCCTCTTCGGCAAATGCATCGAAGCCCCCTTCGACGAGAACCGCCTGCAACCTGTCGTAAAACGCATGACCCGGTGAGCGGGCAGATCCGCCCAGCTCATCATCAGATCACCCTGTTGTGGCTTGTGCCGTCCCATCCCCATCGCGCTGCCCCCCGGGAATCACTGCTTGGTGAGGGAATCAGACCGCCCCAACTTCGTCAACGGGCTGATAAGCGATACTCACGACAAACAGATCATCCGAAGAGCAATTCGGGGACAGCTATCGCGCTGACTCCCGATCAGATACAAAGGATCGCCGCAAGCGTGAAACGCGCGGAGTGAGTAACCGATCCGCCAGCTAAAGCAGGCAGCTTTTCTCTACGAGGTATTTCAGGCGGCTTAATAGCTCACTGCCTCGCCCTCTCCGCCGATCTTAAGCACGTCGAACTTGCCGCACTCATGGACGGCACCGTAAATGTCAGTCGTCAATAGTGCTCACACACTCTTCGTAATACCGGGTCTTCCAATAGGCTGAGCCCACTTTGCGGACCTGGTCTTCGATCCAATCGCAATCGGGGCCATCGTCGTCATCGTCCTGCCCCAACACGTCAACATTGTCCGTAGGAATTCCGCCACCCATGCGGCTGCCGGCCGACGTTTCGCCGTGCATCGAGGTGGTTGCCAGCGCCATCGCAATTATAACGGCCATCACTATTATCCGCGACATGACGTTTCCTCCATTCAATGTCGAAATCGGTTCAGATAATGGAATACATCAGTACGTACAGTCAGGACTCGGTTCTGTATTGTTATAAATTTTCCTATTTCCTCAGTAAGCAAAACAATGCCAGCCAGCTTGTTCATTTTCGCAATCCCAGCGCCTCGCGTCCATCCGCTGCCGGCCCTTTTATCCGGATCGTGCACAGAAAAATTGGTGCATAACAGACAGCTAGGGCGATGACGCAAGGTCTATATGACTGCGTCAGCGCGTAGTGGCTCGACTGATACATTTGCATCCCGGCGCGACTGGCCGCAACCGGAACTCAAATGTCAAATTCGCTCCACTAGTTCACCAGCGCCTGCAACTCGTTATAGCGGCTCTCGCACCCGGCAATATCGCCGCTGCTATACGCCTTGCGCGCTTCGCTGATACCGGAGCGGACACTGTCAACGGCGTGCCTGTCGGTCACGAACCAGCGCTCCGTCGGCTTCGCATCGACGTCGGTCCCGCGCATGTCAACCAGGCGTCCGTCGGCCATCTTGAGAATCATCGGATGGGCCGCAGCCTTCTCGCTTTCGGTCTTGAGGCGCTCATCGAAGGATGTTTCGAACTTGTCGAGGTCCTGAACGCAATCGGCGCGCACGACCGTAACCGCCGCAAGCAACGCTGCGCAGAATGAGAAACTGTAAAGTGCGTTCTTGTGCATTGTTTCCTCCGGTATCGAATGCTGGAAAAACCTACACCGGGTACAAAGGTTCCTCAATCGCTAAGAGGGCTGTCCATTGGGACACCTTCGTGAGCAAACCTAAAAGGGTTTGGTCCCTGACTTGTTTCAGGGTCGATCCAGGCCGACGAGGGTTGCCAGCTCGTATATCGCCGTCGCCGCCGCTCCGCCCGGTCTCCATTCCTCCATGCGCCGCTCGAAGTAATCCAGCGCCATCTCCCAGTCATATGGTTCAAGCGTGCCCGAGCCTGCCAGAAATCCGAGCAGACCGATTTCATACAGGCGGGCGAGCGGCGGTATTGCCATGATGTCGTTCGCGGGGAGCGGCCGCACAGCAGCATAAGCGTCGAGAAAGACACGAGATTGCGCCGGGAAGTCGACAAGGCCGGCATACCAGAGCCCCATGATGGGCGTCATCAGATCGACGGAGAGCGGGCCATCGACACATTCGTCGAAATCGAAAAAGGTCACGCGCTGTCCCAGAAAATGAACGTTCTTTCCCAGCCAGACATCTCCGTGGCAAAAGCCGACCCGGAGCGCGCCGCACGCGTCGAGTTCGGCGATCGATGCCGCGCCGGCTTCCGCGATTCCCCTGTCAGCGGCGCGCAAGCCCGGTCCAAGCGACGCGATAGTCTCGACGGTGCGTGACACTGTCCGCGCTGGGTCGAAAGGGCGGCCAACCGGAGAGGCGGGCGCCATTTGTTCGTGCAACACGCCGACGGCCTCGCCAAGCCTGCTGAGACTGGCGGCGTCGCCCTCCGGCAAGCTGCCGGGAGCGGCGGTGAACAGCGCGGCCCAGCGCCGCCGTTGCTCATGATCGCAGGAAAAAACATGGTCCCCGCCACGCGTTTGCACCGGCGTTGAAACGTAGACCTGTCCAGCCGGCCGGAATGTCAGCAATGCGCCGATTTCGGCATCGATCTCGGCGCGGCTGCGTCCCTTTTCCCTGTACAGGCGCAGGTAGAAGCTGTCGGGGCCCGTGTCGATCTTCAGCGTGATGTTCGCGCCCTGCCAGACCAATCCGACCGAGCGAACGGCGAGATGGTAATGCCGCTCGATCAGGTCTTTCCAATACGCCTTCTGCGACGCTCGTAATGCTGGAGAGCGCAACTGCTTACCTCGGATTCGTGCTGAATGACGCGCATTCGCTGGCGCGGGGGGACATCAGCCCACCGTGCGGCCCGGCGCTTGAAATCGGCGACGTCGGCGATGTCGCTATCTGTTTAGACGGTGCGGCAAGCCTCGTCCAATGGGTGTGGTCACGGCGAGCGAACCCGTCACCATTGGAACTCTCTTTCTCCTCTCGGCGGCATGCGCGGCTGTTGCCGCATGCCCTGCTGCGGACGCATGCGCTGCTCTTGTGGATAGGGCTGCGGCGGAGGCAGCGCAAGCGGGGCGCGTCGTTGGCGCCGGCGCATTCGCGTCTCGCGCTCGGCCTTCGCGCCGTCCGTCTCATCCATCCCCAGCCACAGCACGGTGGCGCAGGCATAGGCGAACAGGTTGATGCCGATATAGGTCGAGCCGGGCGGGACGTTGGGCGTGACCTGCTGGAAAACACTGCTCCAGCCAAGCGACCAGTAGAAGGCGACGTCCGAGCCGTTCGGGCTGCTCATGAAGAGCAGCGTGACGTTTATGCGGTCATCCATCAGCATGACGAGCCCCCAGCTTGTGACCAGCAGCGCCGGCAGGAGCAGAATGTGATGGAGGATCGACAGGATGAACCCGAGGCGCATCTTCTGGAGTATCAGGACCGCGCCAGCAAGGCCCAGGAGTTGGGCCACTAGGAACAAGCCGACGAGCATCGTGTTCCGGCCAAAAGGCATGGTGAGGAGGATCCGGGGATCGACGCCCCACAGATTGAAGCCGGCGCTCATTATCTGAACGTACGCAATGATATAGCAGAAAATAAGCGCCATTCCGTCCCCCAGCCTCATGGCTCGCGGGCACGACATTAGGGCGTAATCTTGGCGCGAAAGCGTCTTCGCGTCTTTCGTTACGGGAAAAAAGTGAGTAGCGTTAAGAGGCGCGCTGTCTCCGCAATCCGCCACGGGTCTCATTTGCAGGACGGACGGATTGGCAGATCCCTGTCTGCGCCCCTGCCGGCAGGCAGGAATGGAGCGGATCGGTTGTCAGAACGGCAGGCGCGCATTTTCCTTGACCTCCTTCATGACGAAGAAGGTGCGGGTCTGCCTGACGCCAGGGAGGGCGATCAGCTTCAGCCCATGCAGCTTGTTGAAGTCGGCCATGTCACGCACACGGATTTTCAGCAGATAGTCGAAGTCGCCGGCGACCAGATTGCAGTCGAGAACATCCTTCATCTCCAGGACTGCGCCCTCGAAGGCGGCGAAGCTTTCGGGCGTCGATCGATCGAGGACGACGCCGACCATCACGAGCGCGCCAAGCCCAACGGCGGCGGGGGCGATCTCCGCCCGGACGCCCGCGATGTAGCCCTCGTCGAACAGCCGCTGGGTTCGCCTGTGACAGGTGGCGGGGCTGACATTCACGCGGGTTGCAAGCTCGGCATTGGTCAGCCGTCCCTCCGCCTGAAGGGAGCGAAGGATCTTCATGTCTATTCGATCCAGGCGCTCTGTGAAAGAATCTTCCATATTTTACCTATTTATCGAGATAAATAGATTGGATATTATCATATTAGGAATGAAAAAGGAAGAATACAAGCGAAGATCGAGAGCACTTTCAGCCCCGTTTCTCCTATCATTGCTCGCATAGCACACATGGAGCCAGCTCAATGTCCCTTCTGGAAAAGTTTGACCGTTATCCGCTCACCTTCGGCCCGACGCCGATCGAACATTTGCCGCGATTGTCCGAGGCGCTCGGCGGCAAGGTGGAGATCTACGCCAAGCGCGAGGACTGTAATTCCGGCCTCGCCATGGGCGGCAACAAGCTGAGGAAGCTGGAATATATCGTGCCGGACGCCATCGCCTCGGGAGCCGACACGCTCGTGTCGATCGGCGGCGTGCAGTCGAACCACACACGCATGGTCGCGGCGGCGGCGGCCAAGATCGGCATGAAATGCGTGGTCATTCAGGAGAAGTGGGTGCCGCATTACGACGCGGTCTATGATCGCGTCGGCAATATCCTGATGACGCGCCTCATGGGCGCGGACAGCCGGCTTGTCGATGCCGGCTTCGACATTGGCATCCGCAAGAGCTGGGAAGACGCGATCCAGTCGGTCAGGGATGCGGGCGGCACGCCCTATCCCATCCCGGCTGGGGCCTCGGTGCATAAATACGGCGCGCTCGGCTATGTCGGCTTTGCCGAAGAGGTCGCGAGACAGGAAGCGGATCTGGGCTTTGCCTTCGAGTATATCGTCGTCTGCGTCGTCACCGGTTCCACACAGGGCGGCATGATCGTCGGCTTCGCCGCGCAGAACAGGGCGGAGCGGGTCATCGGCATCGACGCGTCCGGAACGCTCGAACAGACCCGCTCGCAGGTTCGCGGGATCGTCGACGACACCGCCGCGCTCGTCGGGCTGGGCCGAACCATTCGCGAGGACGAAATCATCATCAACCCCGACTATGCCTATCCGGCTTACGGCGTGCCTTCGGAAGAGACCAATGATGCGATCCGGCTCGCCGCCCGCACCGAAGCGATGATCACGGACCCGGTCTATGAAGGCAAGTCGATGCAAGGCATGATAGACCTGACGCGCAAGGAATTCTTTCCAGAAGGGGCAAGGGTTCTCTACGCGCATCTCGGGGGAGTTCCGGCGATCAATGGCTACAGCTATTATTACAAGGACGGCTGAGTGACCTCGACACTACACAATGCAAGCCCGCTCTCCCGGCGCGGCATGGCAATACCGGATATCTGAATATGACAGAGCCTCGCCATCAGCACCTCAAGACCCTGGAGCAGCGGCTCCTCTGGCTCTCCCACTGGATGATCCATCATGCCAACCACATTCGCCCCAAGGTGGACGGCATCAAGGTCGGCGGACATCAGGCCAGTTCGGCGTCGATGGTGTCGATCCTGACGGCGCTCTACTTTTC
This sequence comes from Rhodomicrobiaceae bacterium, assembly GCA_050330195.1. GTDB lineage: Bacteria > Pseudomonadota > Alphaproteobacteria > Rhizobiales > Rhodomicrobiaceae > JAHQVI01. The sequence goes on from JBHJOB010000066.1 coordinate 5,473, forward strand.
GGCGTTGCGTCCGGAGGATCGCGTCGCGGTGAAGCCGCATGCCTCGCCGGTCTTCCATGCGATGCAGTATCTGATGGGAAACCAGACGAGGGAAAAGCTGGAGGCTTTTCGTGGCTATGGTGGCGCGCAGAGCTATCCGAGCCGGACCAAGGATGTAGATGATGTCGACTTCTCCACCGGCTCCGTCGGCCTGGGCGTCGGCATCACCGCGCTGGCATCGATCGTTCAGGATTTCATCGCCGCCAAGGAGTGGGGCGCCGACCTCAAGCTCGGACGCATGGTGGCGCTGCTTGGCGATGCGGAGCTGGATGAGGGCAACATCTACGAGACCCTGCAGGAAGGCTGGAAGAACGACCTTCGCAACTGCTGGTGGATTGTCGACTACAATCGCCAGTCGCTCGACGGCATCGTCCGTGAAGGGCTGTTCGGGCGGATCGAGAAAATTTTCGACGCCTTCGGCTGGGATGTCGTGCGGGTGAAATACGGCGCGTTGCAGCGATCCGCTTTCGCGGAGCCGGGCGGGGACCGACTGCGCGACTGGATCGACAATTGCCCCAATCAGGACTATGCGGCGCTGACCTTCATGGGAGGCGGCGTCTGGCGCAAGCGCCTGATGGACGATCTCGGCGATCCGGGGGACGTCTCGGCACTTATCGAGCGCCGCAACGACGCCGAGCTTTCCGCTCTCATGGAGAATCTCGGCGGCAACTGCGTGGCGACCATGGCCGAGGCATTCGCGTCAGTCGACCACGACCGGCCGACCTGCTTTCTCGCCTATACGATCAAGGGCTGGGGCACGCCGATCGCCGGCCACAAGGATAACCACGGTGGCCTGATGACGGCGAAGCAGTTTGCCGCGTGGCAGGCGCACATGGGCGTGGCTCCCGGCGAGGAATGGGAACCATTCGCCGGCGTTCCGGATGCGGCTGCGCTGAAGGAATTTCTAGCAGAGGCGCCGTTCTTTTCCGGCGGACGCCGCCGCTACGATGACGCCCGTCTCGATGTGCCCGCGATCGAGATCGATGCGTCCCGCGAAGTTTCCACCCAGGCCGCGTTCGGCAAGATCCTCGACAATCTCGCGAAAGGCGAAAGCGAATTGGCGGAGCGTATCCTGACGACCTCGCCGGACGTCACCGGCACCACAAGCCTCGGCCCGTGGGTCAATCGCCGCAAGCTCTTCGCACGGCACGAGTTGGCGGACGCCTTCATCGAGCACCGAATCCCCTCCACCGCGAAATGGAATTTCGCGCCTGACGGGCAACATATCGAACTCGGCATCGCGGAGATGAACCTCTTCCTGCTTCTCGGAGCGGCAGGGCTCAGCCACTCCTTGTTCGGCAAGCGGATCATCCCGATCGGCACTGTCTACGATCCGTTCGTCTGCCGGGGGCTCGATGCGCTCAACTACGCCTGCTATCAGGATGCGCGCTTCATCATCGTGGGGACGCCGTCTGGCGTGACCCTCGCGCCCGAGGGCGGGGCGCACCAGTCTATCGGCACGCCGCTGATCGGCATGAGCCAGGACGGCCTGGCGGCGTTTGAGCCGGCCTTTGCGGACGAACTGGCGGCGATCATGGAATGGGCGTTCGATTACATGCAGCGGGAAGGCAAGGGAGACCGGGATGAGCGCACATGGCTTCGTGACGAGACCGGAGGATCGGTCTATCTGCGTCTGAGCACCAAGCCGCTCGAACAGCCGGTCAAGCGCATCGACGATGATTTCAGGCAGGGCGCGATCGACGGGGCTTACTGGCTGCGCAAGCCCGGTCCCAACTGTTCGGTCGTCATCGCCTATCAGGGAGCCGTCGCGGACGAAGCGATCGCCGCGGCGGGCATGATCGGCGAAGTGCGCCGCGATATCGGCGTGCTGGCCGTAACGTCGGCCGACCGCCTGAATGCGGGCTGGACGGCGGCGCAGCGCGAAAGGGCACGCGGCAATGGCAAGGCGAGGAGCCATGTTGAAACCCTGCTCGATCCGCTGCCGGACAACTGCGTGCTCGTCACGGTCATCGACGGACATCCCGCAACGCTCTCCTGGCTCGGCGCGGTGGCAGGCCACAGGACGATTCCGCACGGCGTCGAGCATTTCGGCCAGACCGGGACGATCGGCGATCTCTATCGTCACTTCCGCATCGACCGCCAGTCGCTCGCCGCATCGGTGAATGAGTTGACGGTCGGAAAGCGCTCTCGCCTGGAAGCCTACGCGCCGCAAAGTCGATAGGAGCTTCCGAAGCGTTCGGCAATGACATCAGCCGTTCACCTATCCGGCGCAACGGTCACGGAAGCGAAAGACTACAGAGCCGCACGCTCGGATAACAAGGCTGCGTCATTCAGTTTGACCTGTGCCGCAGCGATGGACTCCGCGCGATCCTCCGGACCAAGCGCCAACTTTTCCGCGCGCACGAAGGTTACGTCGCTGATCCCCATGAAGCCCAGCAGGACTTGCAAATGCGGCTCTTGAGAATCCATCACGCGAGCGGGACCCTCGCTGTACAAGCCACCCCGCGTCATCACGACGATGGCGCGCTTGTTCCGCAGCAAGCCTTCAGGACCAGCCTCCGTGTAGCGGAAGGTCACGCCGACTCGCAGAACGTGGTCGAACCACGCCTTGAGTGTGGAAGGCATACCGAAATTGTACATCGGGGCGCCAATGATGATCGTGTCGGCGGCCTGGAGTTCGCCGATCAGCCGGTCGGAGAGTTCTCTCGCCCGAGCCTGTGCAGCGGTCTGGGGCTCGCCCCGAAGCGCGGCCGCTGAATCTGAACCAAGATGCGGAATCGGGGTCGTGCCGAGATCGCGTTCGATGATCGTCAAGCCTGGCGCTTCCCGGCGCAGTTGATCAGCCGTGTTGCGTATGAGTTGGTTGGAGACTGACGCCTCCCCCAGCGCACTGCTGGTAAGAACAAGTGCTGTCGACATTTTCGGACCTCCTGAGCTCTCTTCATTCATCGAACTCGAAGGTAATGATGCGATATTCGCATCAGAAGACCCCAATGTTGCACCAGATTGTTGCTAAAAATGGAACAACGTCATGAGCGAACTGGATGATCTGAGGAGCTTCGTCGAGGTCGTTGAGGCCGGAGGTTTCGGCCGGGCCGCTGAGCGTATGGGGATCGCGAAGTCCATCGTCAGCCGCCGCATCGCGCGTCTGGAAGCCGATCTCGGCACGCCGCTTCTGAGTCGGACAACGCGCGGCATAAGCCCGACCGAAGCCGGACTGGAATTCAAGGCCCGTTGCGAACGCATTCTGGCGGATTACGATGAGGCGCGCGAATCCGCTTCACAGCAAGGAGGCGCAATCGTCGGACGGCTTCGGCTTTCCGTGCCGGTGTCATTCGGCGTGCGCCATGTGGCCCCGATCCTGGCGGATCTGGTTCACCGTCATCCAAGACTGGAGCTGGATGTATCCTATAGCGACCGGATCGAAGATCTGATCACGGAGCGGTACGATCTGGCGATCCGCATCGGCGCCTTGCAGGATTCCAGCCTCGTGGCTCGCAGGATTGCGCCTGCCTGGGCTGTCCTGGTGGCGAGTCCGACTTACCTCGGTCAGCATGGACGCCCCGAGACACCGAATGATCTTCCGGCGCATGAATGTCTGCTCTATTCCGGCAGCACGGCAAAAGACTGGCAGTTTCGCTCAGGAAAGCGCCTGCTCTCGATGCGGCCTCGTGGACGCCTGTGCTCAGACAGCGGCGACGCCATACTGCGCTGGACCGAAGCCGGGCTCGGCATCGCATACCTGCCGACTTTTCTGGTTTCCGACGCTATCGAGCGCGGCACGGTGGAACCGCTCCTGCTTGATTATCCCGGTCCCGAATTCGGCATCTTCGTCGTGCGCCCGCCGGGAGTTCAGGTTTCCGCGAAGGTCCGCCTCCTGATCGATACATTCGTGGAGCGGTTCGGAGGCGTACCTTTCTGGGACCGATGCATGATGCACCAGACCGAGCAAATCGGTAAGTAGGCGAACAATCGTCGAGATGCTTCTGGAAACAATTCGTCAGGCGCGCGCGAACATCCGACACTGATCGGCGATCACGGGCATGGATGGCTACCGCCTTTTGCGCCGGTCAGCAACGTCACCCGGCCGGCTATTCGTAACGGAGCGCATCGATCGGATTGAGCTGCGCCGCTTGCCGCGCCGGGACATAGCCGAAGATGACGCCGACCGCCGCCGATGCGCCAATTCCCACCGCTACAATCGTGCTGCTGACGAGAACCGGCCAACCGGCCAACCCCGCGATTGCATAGGTCGCTCCGATACCTAGCACCAGTCCGATGATGCCGCCGGCGAGGCAAAGCACGATGGCCTCTGTCAGGAATTGCGCCAGAATATCCCGCTTGCGGGCTCCGACCGCCATGCGCAGGCCAATCTCGCGGGTCCGCTCCGTCACCGAAACCAGCATGATATTCATGATGCCGATGCCGCCGACGATCAACGAGATCGCCGCCGTGGCCGCAAGCAGCCATGTCAGCGTCTGCTGGGCGGCGCTTCGGGCTTCCACGATCTCGGCCACATTGCGGACGCGGAAATCATCCTGCACGCCGGGCCGGATGCGCCGCCGCTGACGGAGCAAATCGACGATGTCCTCTTCGGCGCGGGCGAGGTCCGCCCCGTCCTGGATCTTGACCAGAATGGACCCGGCCTGGTTCGGGACGGTCGCATCGTTGCCCGCCAGTCTTGCCCTGGCGGTCGATAGCGGGACCAGAACGATGTCGTCCTGATCGCGGAAACCGCCCGCCTGCCCGCGCGTCTGCATCACGCCGATCACTTCGAGCGGCGCGCCGCCAATGCGAATGCTTTCGCCGATGGCGATGCCGCCGCCAAACACTTCGCGCACGACCGACGAACCCAGCACCGCGACTTTTGCGCCGCGTGCGACCTGGTCAGGCGTGAAATAATAACCGTCAGCGATCTCCCAGTCGCGCACATAGGGAAAGTCCGCATTGGTGCCGGTTACGCTGGTTGTCCAGTTGCGATTGCCGTAAATGATCGGCGCATTGACGGACAGGCTTCCGGTCACGGGGCAACGCCGTCGATGCGCTCACGGATTGCCTCCATATCGCCTTCCGAGAGCGGCGTGGCCGTTCCCGCGCCGCCCCTGGAGCGGCCGGAACGCGACGAGCCCGGTGAAATCGTCAGCATGTTGGTGCCGAGGCGGCTGATGCTGCGCTCCACTTCCTGTCTCGCACCGCTGCCAATTGCGGACATGACGATCACCGAGGCAACGCCGATGATGACGCCAAGCGCCGTCAGCAGGCTGCGCATGGCGTTCAGCCGGATTGCAGAGAGTGCGGACGTCAGATAAGTCGCAAAGTTCATGCCATTACCTTTGGCGTCTGCATCACATCGTCCACCAGCATGCCGTCGCGGAACCGCAGGAGGCGCTCGGCGTAATCCGCAATATCGGCCTCGTGCGTGACCATGATGATGGTCATGCCCGTCCCGTGCAGCTTGGTGAACAGCTCCATGATGTCTTTCGAGGTCTGGGTGTCGAGCGCGCCGGTCGGCTCATCCGCCAGAATAAGCTGAGGGTTGGTGACGAGCGCGCGGGCAATGGCGACGCGCTGCTGCTGACCGCCCGACAATTGCGCGGGCGTGTGATCCTGCCGGTCGCCGAGACCGACTTCGACAAGCCGCCTCTGCGCCGCCTCGTCCATATCCTCCGCCGGAGACATTGAGTAAAGCAGCGGCAGTCTGACATTGTCGCGTGCCGACGTCCGGCGCAGCAGATTGAACTGTTGGAAGACAAAGCCGATAACGCGATTGCGCAGATGAGCAAGCTCGTCATCGTTCAGCCCGCTCACATCGGTTCCGCCGATCGAAAGGCTGCCGGTCGTGGGCGTATCGAGCGCGCCCATCAGGTTGAGCAGCGTCGACTTGCCCGATCCCGATGGTCCCATGATGGCGACGAACTCGCCGGGCCGCACGTCGAAGCTGACGCCGCGCAGCACCTGAATCGAGTGCTCGCCCATGCTGTAGGTCTTGGTGAGATCACGGCAGGAAACGACCGGTTGCGCATCTCGCCGCGACGCCTCGGCTGGCTTGCTGCTCATCGCCCGCCGCGTCCCCCGCGCCGGCTATCGGTCCCGCTTCCGCCATTCCGTCGCGCTCTGGTGACGACGCGATCGCCTTCCTTCAACTCGCCCCGCAGAACCTCGCTGAAGCTTCCGTCGGAAAGGCCGAGCAGCAGACGGTGCGGTTGCAGGCCGTTCGGCGTCTGCGTCCACACATTTGCCGGGCGCGTCGAGGAGCGCCACTCGTCGCGCAACGCCTGGAAGGCCGTCATCTGCTCCGGTGTCAGGATGCCTTCCAGCACGCGCGTAATGCGGCCGCGCCGCTCGGGCGCGCCACCGGAAACCACACGGGGACCGCGGATGCGCCGCGCGGATACTTCTGTCGATGTCTCAACCTCATTATCGGCATCCCCGCGCCGGGCGGCGCTGCGCTGTTCCCGGTCCAGTCGCGTCGCCGCCATTCCGGCGCTGAATTTTTCCGTCTGCTCAGCGGTCAATTCCAGCCTTTCGGAAAGAAGCGTTACAAGGGCTTCGTCGCGGTTCGGGCGCTCGGCAGGTTCCGTGGTATTCAAGCCAGCCGGGGGCGAGAACCGTTCCGCTTCGCCAGGGACGCGCAAAACGTCACGCCGGGTTCCCGTCACGATGCGAACCGTTGCGGTCATGCCGGGCAGCAGCTTTTGCTGAGGGTTTTCCGCGCTCACGACAACTGTATAGGTCACGACGTTGTTGGTCGTCGTGCCGGCGATCCGCACCTGCGCGACCTTGCCCGAGAAGACAAGATCGGGAAAGGCATCGACGGTGAATGTGACCGGCTGGTCCGTTTCGATCGCCCCGATGTCCGCTTCATCGACCAGAACGAGGATCTGGATCTGCTTCAGATCCTGCGCGATCTGGAACAGGATCGGCGCCTGCAGGCTGGCCGCCACCGTTCCGCCGGGGTCGATGTTCCGTGCGATAACGACGCCGTCGATCGGCGAACGGATCTCGGTGCGGTCCAGATCCAACCTGGCTTGCGACAGATCGGACTCGCCCTGCGCGACGTTCGCACGCGCATTCGCAAGCTGTGCTTCTGCGACCTGGACATCGGCACTTGCCGTCGTCAGTTGCGTTTCGGCCGTATCGAGCGTTGCGGCGGATGTGACATTCGTTGCCGCAAGCCTCCGCTGCCGCTCCACGGCCCGCTGAGCCTGTTCGAGCAGCGCCTTGGCTTTCGTTACGTTCGCTTCCTGAACCGCGACATTGGTTTTCGCAATGGCCAGCGCCGCTTCGGAGGAGGCAACGCGCGCAGCGAATGTGCGCGGGTCGATCACGGCAAGACTGGCATTCTTGCTGACAGGCGAGTTGAAGTCGACATTGACGTCGGAAATCTGGCCGGAAAGCTGCGAACTGACATCGACGGTCACGAGCGCTTCGACCGCGCCCGTTGCGGAAATGCTGCGCTCGATCGAGCCGCGGCTGAGCTCCACAGTCTCGATTTCGTAGGTGGCGGGCTGTTCCCGCCAGAAGAAATGCCACGCCCCGAATGCGCCCGCCGCGATAATCAGCAGTGCCAGAAGACTGCGCCCCCACCGTCGATTCATTGTTGTGCTTCCGCTCGTTTCCGCTGCTTTTTTTGTTTAAGCACGCCGCAGATGAACCAACCAGTAAAAACGCGTCACAAATTCTGACGGCTGAGAAAGCGCGGACACCGCTCGTGGCGCCGTTCAGCTATTGACCGAAAAGCGTTTACGAGGATGAGAGCGGGGAGAACCGCGAATGCCGCTGGATAACGGGAACTGCCTCATTTAGAACACGCACATGGCAACACCGTCCCGCTCCAGCCGAAGATTCGGCGGATTCATTTCACAAGGTAATCATCGGACCATAGCCATCGAAAGACATCGGATGTTGTGCTGCTGTCGCGCTATCGCGCTTTTATCACTGGGAGCCATGCTGCTCCCGCTCCCGGCCCGCGCGGATCAGAATTCTGCAATTCATGCTGAAGAAGCCTGGCCGACCGACGTCAGAGCAGCCTACAGCTTGCGATTCAACGGCATTGAGGTTGGCCGCCTCAAGCTCAAATTCGAGACAACCGCCACATCCTATTCTCTCTCCGGTTCGGCCAAGGTGTCGGTGCTGTTTGGCGCGTTCAGATTTTCGGGTTCATCAAGCGTGTCCGGCGCCGTGCAACAAGGCCGTCCCACGCCTGAAGCCTATAAATTCCACTGGAAACGAAACAAGAAACTCGAAAGAGCGATTGAAATCGCTTTTGAAGACCGGACCGCCAAGGAAATCGCCATCAAGCCCAGACCGAAGGTCAGACCGGACACGGTGCCGCTGGAACCCGCTCACAAGGTTGGCGCTTTCGATCCCTTGTCGGCGGTCCTGATGCTGACGAAAGCGGATGGCCGTCCTCCTTGCGATCGCCGCGTCAATATCTTCGATGGCAACCATCGCTACGACATTGTTCTGACGCCAAAGCGTCTTACGCGCCTGCCGCCTTCCTCGGCCGGACGCCGTCCGGAGACCGGTCATGTCTGCCGGATCGCTTACGAGCCGGTCGCCGGTCATCGAGACAACGATGATACGAAGGCCCACAGATCGAATCGCGACGTGGAGATCGTGTTGCGCCACATTCCGGGCTCCGAAATGCTCATCCCCTACGCGGTCAATATTCCGACCGAGTGGGGAACCGGCTCCATGGTGGCGGAACGCATCGACGTCATGACGACAACTGCCGGGAAAGTTGCCTTCACCAACTGAAGGCGCTTCATTGCCGGCGTTGATGAGCGGCGTATGGCGAACCGATGCACGCTATCGGTCGCTGCTTTTCCCGTGGTCAGGAAAGACCACGCGCGCAACAAACCACTGCACACTCACCAAATAGGCAGCGACAACGTGTCGCGCAGGGCGTATAGTCGCTTCTTGAATTTGGTGCTCGGCCTGATGTGATCAGTAGCTGAATTGTGCGCCTTTTCACATCTGGCATGGCGGCCTGTTGATCCTACGAGGCAGGAGGCAAAAATCATGGCCGATGTGGATTCGGATTTCGATACATTTGCAGTCCCGGGGCAACCAACCATCCGCAAGATCTCGACCGCGGATATCAAGGACGCGCTGGCCAGAGGGTGGGATGACTTCACAGCCATGCCGACCTTCGCAATCTTTCTGGTCGTCATCTACCCGGTTATCGGTCTCGTGCTCTTCAGCCTGGCTTCAGGGCACGACATGCTGCCGCTGGTTTTCCCGCTCATGGCCGGGTTCGCCCTGATTGGTCCGTTGGCGGCCGTTGGACTTTACGAATTGAGCCGGCGTCGCGAACTGGGGCAGGAAACCTCCATGAGCGCGCTGAGTTTCCTGCGCACTCCGGCATTGGGTGGCATTATCGTATTGGGCATTGTGCTATTCGCGATTTTCATCGCCTGGCTCATCGCGGCGCAGACCATCTACACCATGATCTTCGGGACTCAGCAGCCGTCATCGCTCTTCGAATTGATCCGGCAGGTGCTGACCACGTCCGAAGGCTGGACACTCATCATCGTGGGGTGCGGCGTTGGATTCCTGTTCGCACTGCTTGCGTTCAGCGTCAGCGTTATCTCCTTTCCGATGGTGCTCGACCGACATGTGGGCGCCACGACAGCGATCGTGACGTCGGTGCAGGCCGTTTTGGCCAACCCGCTAACGATGGCCATATGGGGCCTGATTGTTTCTGGCTCACTACTGATCGGAAGCTTGCCCTTATTGGTCGGATTGATAGTCGTCCTACCAGTCCTCGGCCATTCCACATGGCACCTCTATCGCAAAACCCTCACCTTTTGACACATCAATCCTCAATACGGCATTCACTTGCCGTATTGAATATTGCGTGATTGAATGGATAGTGTATATTAACTATACGCTTACTTCGCCTTTGCGATATTGCATAGCAAACATAAAGCAAAATTTTATTCATTATGAGCGTATAAAAAGTAATCGATTCATGTGGTTTGATTGATTCTGCCTGCATATTGCATCGCAGCAATAAAAACAACTTGGCGCTTTGCTGACTATCAGACAAGAGTGAACGCTCACAAAACGGTCCAGTGCATTCATATTTTGTAGCTCACGCCTATGAGGATGAATTGGCGATGATAGTGGCAATAATATTTCTTCTGGTGGCTGTGGGTTCCGTTCTGTTCCATTTCTTGAGTCCATGGTGGTGGACGCCAATTGCGTCCAACTGGAGTTATATTGATCACACGATCATCCTCACCTTCTGGATTACAGGCGTCGTTTTCGTCGGCATCATCCTTTTTATGGCCTATTGCATCTGGAAGTTCCGGGAAGGCTCAACGGCCGAATACAAGCCCGAAAACACGAGGCTGGAGGTCTGGCTGACAGTGTTGACGTCCATCGGCGTCGCAGGGATGCTCGCGCCAGGCCTCGCCGTATGGGCCGACTTTATCACCGTGCCGGATGACGCCACCGAAGTTGAAGTCGTCGGGCAGCAATGGCAGTGGAGCTACCGTCTGCCTGGCGAGGATGGCGTGCTCGGAACATCCGACACGAAAAAGGTTACGAGCGACAATCCGCTTGGCGTGAACCTTGACGACCCCGACGGCCAGGATGATGTGCTGATCGCCGGCGGCGACCTGCACCTCCTTGTCGACAAGCCGGTCAAGGTTCTGCTGCGGTCGATCGACGTTCTGCACAATTTCTACGTTCCTGAATTCCGCGGCAAGATGGATCTGGTGCCGGGCACCGTGACCTATTTCTGGTTCACGCCCACGAGAACCGGAACCTACGAGATCCTGTGCGCCGAGCTTTGCGGCGTCGGTCACCACATCATGCGCGGCACGGTCGTGGTCGACAATGAAGCCGATTATCAGACCTGGCTTCAGGAACAGCAGACTCTCGCGCAATCCGTCGCCAGCATCAAGCGGGACGGGGCGGGTCACATCGACGTCGCCGGGACGGACGTGGCGCCCGGCAAGTGAATTCGTGCCGATCATGATCGGTGAGCTGAAAATTAATGCGCAAAGGGATGCGTTCCGATGGCCAATATCGCACATGACGCAGTCGGCGCGCGTGATGTTCCGCCGGCAGAAGTTGAAGAGCCTGACCTCTATCACGCGAAGAACTGGATAACGAAATACGTCTTCAGTCAGGACGCCAAGATTATCGCCATCCAGTATTCCGTTACAGCGATAGCGATCGGCCTGCTGGCGCTGGTTCTGTCATGGCTCATTCGCCTTCAGCTCGGATTCCCGGAGACCTTCTCCTTCATCTCGCCGGAGGCTTACTACCAGATCATCACCATGCACGGCATGATCATGGTGATCTATCTGCTCACGGCGCTTTTCCTGGGCGGATTCGGAAATTACCTCATCCCGCTGATGGTTGGCGCAAGGGACATGGTGTTCCCTTACGTCAACATGCTCAGCTACTGGATCTACCTGCTGGCCGTTCTGGTGCTCGTTGCAAGCTATTTCGTCCCCGGCGGGCCCACGGGAGCCGGCTGGACGCTCTATCCACCCCAAGCCATCCTCTCAGGCACCCCCGGCGCGGATTGGGGCATCATCCTGATGCTGTCCTCGCTCGCCCTGTTCATCGTTGGCTTCACCATGGGCGGCCTGAACTACGTCGTCACTGTATTGCAGGCGCGCACGAGAGGCATGACGCTGATGCGCATGCCGCTGACGGTCTGGGGCATTTTCACGGCAACCGTCCTGGCGCTTCTGGCATTCCCGGCATTGTTCGTCGGCGCTGTGATGATGCTGCTCGACCGCGTGCTCGGCACAAGCTTCTTCATGCCGACGATCGTCGAACTCGGGACCCAGCTCGAATATGGCGGCGGCAGCCCGATCCTGTTCCAGCATCTGTTCTGGTTCTTCGGACATCCGGAGGTCTATATCGTCGCCCTGCCTGCGTTCGGCATCGTTTCCGACCTTATCTCCGTTCACGCCAGAAAGAACATTTTCGGCTATCGCATGATGGTCTGGGCGATCGTTATCATCGGCGGGCTGAGCTTCATCGTCTGGGCGCACCACATGTATGTCAGCGGCATGAATCCCTATTTCGGATTCTTCTTCGCCACCACGACGCTGATCATCGCGGTGCCGACAGCCATCAAGGTGTATAACTGGCTGCTCACGCTGTGGCGGGGCAACATCCACCTGACCGTGCCCATGCTTTTCGCTCTCGGTTTTATCGTCACATTCGTCAATGGCGGGCTGACCGGGCTGTTCCTCGGCAATGTGGTCGTGGACGTGCCGCTATCCGACACGATGTTCGTGGTCGCGCATTTCCACATGGTCATGGGCGTTGCGCCAATTCTGGTGATCTTCGGTGCGATCTATCACTGGTATCCGCTGATGACCGGGCGGATGCTCGACGACATGATGGGCAAATTCCACTTCTGGGTCACGTTCCTGGGAGCCTATCTGATCTACTTCCCGATGCATTATCTGGGATTCCTTGGCGTGCCTCGCCGCTATTTCGACCTTGGCGAGACGGCGATATACCCGGCATCGGCCGCGACGTTGAACGCCTTCATCAGCATCATGGCGCTGCTCGTCGGCTTTGCTCAACTCGTCTTCCTGTTCAACCTCGTCTGGAGCTATTTCAGGGGCAAACCCGCCGGGCGCAACCCGTGGAAAGCCAATTCGCTCGAATGGCAAACCAAGGATGTCCCGCCCGGTCACGGCAATTTCGGCAAGGAACTGCCCGCCGTCTACCGCTGGCCGTACGATTACAGCGTGCCGGGCGCGGAGCGCGACTATATTCCGCAAAATGAGCCCGCGCCGGATGCACAGCCTCAGAAGGCCGGAGCATGAGCGTTTTCCGCCATCTGACAGAGAAACCGTGGCTTGCGCCATCCACTGTGGCAGGATTGGCCCCTGCCGGGGGCGCGGTCCCTTCCCGGCGGGCGCCGGATGTCGGGCTCAATTTTTTCTTCGCCGTCGTTTCGGTATTGTTCTTCATGCTGATCGTTGCCTATGCGGGGCGGATGGCGTTCGAGGATTGGCGGCCTGCTCCGCCGCCGAGCCTGTTGTGGCAGAACACCATCGTCCTGATCCTCGCCAGTGTTGCGATGGAGTGGGCGCGTTATTCGGCGGTTCGGGATCGGCTTGACGGCGTGAAGCTTGGCCTGTTCGCGGGCGGCATTCTCACTGCCGCTTTCATGACCGGGCAGGTGATTGCCTGGCGTGAACTGAACGCAATGACCGCTTTCGACGCCACAAATCCGGCGGTCGCCTTCTTCTATATGATCACGGGGCTGCACGCAGCGCACATTGCCGGCGGGCTGGTCGCATGGGTCCGGGTGCTCAACCGACTATGGCGCGGCGCGGAGACCGGGGCGATCCGCCATGGGGTCGAGCTGTGCACGCGTTACTGGCACTTCCTCCTCATTGTCTGGCTCGTGCTTTTTGGGCTGCTGTTTTCCGGGAACGACAATCTGAACATTCTGCTGACCATTTGCGGGATCAGGTAGACAGGATCAAAGACCATGCAAGACACCGTATTGGCCAAGGACGGAACGGTGATAGCCCGGCCGGATGGAATGAAAGGCCTCGTCTCCGACTGGAGCTCCGACCAGCGGGCTTTCAAGAACGTGTCCTGGGGCAAGTCCATGATGTGGATCTTCCTCCTCAGCGATACGTTCATCTTCTCGTGCTTCCTGCTCTCCTACATGACGGTCCGCATGTCGACGACCGTTCCCTGGCCCAATGCGAGCGAGGTGTTCGCGCTGCATGTCGGAGGCGTGGAATTCCCGCTCCTCCTAATCGCCATCATGACGTTCGTGCTGATCACCTCAAGCGGCACCATGGCCATGGCCGTCAATTACGGCTACCGCCGCGACCGCAAGAAAACCGCGATCCTGCTGCTGGTGACAGCGTTGCTCGGCATGGCATTCGTCGGCATGCAGGCTTTCGAGTGGACCAAGCTGATCTCCGAAGGCGTCCGTCCGTGGGGCAATCCGTGGGGCGCGCCGCAATTCGGCTCCACCTTCTTCATGATCACCGGCTTCCACGGCTTCCACGTCTCGGTCGGCGTGCTGTTCCTGCTCATTGTCGCCAGAAAGGTCTGGCGCGGCGATTACGACACCGGACAGCGAGGCTTCTTCACCAGCCGCAGGGGCAATTACGAGCATGTCGAGACGATGGGCCTGTACTGGCACTTCGTCGATCTGGTCTGGGTCTTTATCTTCGCATTTTTCTATCTCTGGTAGGGGGTCGACATGGCGCAGGTGACAGCAAACGTTGAGGGACAGCAACACCCTATCAAGCTCTATCTTGTGGTCTGGGGCTGGCTGTTCGTGCTCAGCACATTTTCCTATCTCGTCGATTACTACCAGTTGCAGGGCAATCTGCGATGGTCGCTGATCCTGCTGTTCATGACGTTGAAGGCGGGCCTGATCGTTGCGGTGTTCATGCACATGGCATGGGAGCGGTTGGCCATCATTTATGCCATCCTGCTGCCGCCACTGCTGGTCCTGGTCTTCGTCGGCATCATGGTGTTCGAGTCCGAATATACGCTTTTCAGCCGGATAGTCTTCTTCGGCGGCGGGGCGTGAGCGCCGTCGCCGGATTGCTCAGCGGGGGGAGGAACAGGCTGATGAGCGGTACGTTGAAAAAGCTTACCGATGTATTCAAACTGCGCATTGGCGGGGCGATCACGCTGTGCGCCATCGCGGGAATGGCGGTCACGCCCGGCGCATCGCTGCCCTTCTGGAAGATCGTGATTCTCGGCCTCGCGGTCTTTCTGGCGTCAGCCAGCGCCGGCGCGTTCAATCAATATGCCGAGCGCGATCTCGACGCACGGATGGTTCGGACGGCCAACCGCCCCTTCGTCACCGGCGCTTTCGGGACCGGCTGGCAATGGCCCGCCGCCATAGCCCTGCTTCTGGGATTGTCAGTCGGCGGAGCCGCGTGGATACTCAATCCGCATGTGGCGCTCTACGTCTTTCTGGGCGCGTTTGTCTACGGTGTCGTCTACACGATCTGGCTGAAGCAGCGCAGCGCCTTGAACATCGTGATCGGCGGGCTGGCCGGGTCGTTCGCCGTGCTCGCCGGAGCCGCTGCGATCACCCCCGATCTCGCGCCGGCTTCGATCATTCTCGCCCTTGTCCTGTTTCTGTGGACGCCGCCCCATTTCTGGAGCCTGGCGATGGTCCTCCATAAGGATTACGCCGCGGCGCGCGTGCCCATGCTGCCCGTGGTCGTCGGAGACGCAGCGGCTGCGAGGATCATCCTCGCTCACACCATTGCCGTTGTCGGGCTTTCGCTGCTGCCGGCCGCCTTCGGCATGGGGCCCATCTACCTCGCCGGCGCGGTCATCGGCGGGGCGATTTTCCTGAAGCGCAGCTTCGAACTCGTTCACGATCCGGGACCAAAAGCGGCGTCGCGCAATTTCAAGGCGTCCCTGCTGCAACTCGGTCTGCTGCTAGGGGCGGCTATCGTCGATGGCGCGATAAACCTGTAAGCGTCAGGGAACGATTTCGACGCGGCTCCTGCGGGCAGCGAGCATGTCGCAATCATGAGTTCCGCAAACAGATATACCCAGCCAACTGACGGTTGGGTATGTCGACACTTCCCTCGCGCCTTCACCTGCGAGATAATCCAGACATGACAGAGAACGACTCCACGAAAGCGGCCCCGGGCAAGCGGCGGCTCATGGATATTCCCGAGCTTCGGCGCATTGACATCGGAGCAGGGCCCGAATGCCTTTTGCTGGGTCTGCGTGATTTCATGAAAGCGCCGAAATACGGCCTTTTCTTCGGAGGGATCTATGCGCTTGGCGGCTGGCTGATCGTCGGACTTGTCGTCTGGCTGTCCATGCCTTATTTCGCCTATCCCGCCGCCATGGGCTTCGCCCTCATTGCGCCGTTCGTCGCTGCCGGGCTTTATGAGGTCAGCCGCCGGCTTGAGGTCGGCCAACCGCTGAGCTGGAATGTCGTGCTTGGCACCGTCTGGCGGCAGAAGGGGCGCGACCTGGGCTGGATGGCGCTGATCACCGGCTTCGCCTTTTTCATCTGGGTAGACTACGCGGCCATCATCTTCCTGGTGTTCTTCGGCCTTCGGGAGATGCAGCCTGAAGTCTTCCTTGAGGCGCTGACGACAACCCGCGACGGACTTTACTTTCTGTTGCTGGGCAACATCGCCGGGGCCGTGATCGCGGCGATCGTCTTCTCCATCACCGTCATCTCCTTCCCGCTGCTGATGGACCGGGAAATCGACTTCGCCACCGCCATGACGGCGAGCGTGCGCGCCGTCACCGCCAATCCGCTGCCGATGGCCGTCTGGGCCGCAATCATTGGCCTCTGCCTCCTCGGCGCGTTCATCACCTTCCTTATCGCCCTTCCCGTCATCCTCCCCGTGCTGGGTCACGCGACCTGGCATATGTATCGCAAGGTGGTTGCCGCGACCGTACATTCAGAGGCGGAGCGGCTTTGAAGGTAATCGTGAACGACCGCATGGCCCACCGGCCTGTCAGGACTGCCCAGAGCCCGGCAGACCCATGACCCGCGCGCGTTTCCGCCGTGACCTGCCCCGGATTGCTGAGCGCACGGCTGACGAAACCGCCCGCCACTGCATCTCAGGCCGGGACCGGGAAGGCGTCGCTCATCAGCAACGTTCTTTGCTCGGTCATGTCCAGCAGGGTCTCGTGCAGGCCTTCGCGCGTATTGCCGCTCAGCTTCGTGCCGCCGAAGGGCAGGTTTTCGACCCTTATGGCCGTGGTGTGGTTCACGACGACGGTGCCGACTTCCAGCTGCTGAAACGCCTGCATGATGCGGCCGACATCCCTGGTGTAGATCGCCGCCTGCAGGCCGTAGCGGCTGTCATTGGCCAACTCCAGCGCCTCCTCGAAGCTGGCAAACGGCGTGACCGGCAGTACGGGGCCGAAGATCTCGTCCTCGAAAGCGGACGTACCCCGACGCACCCCCGCAAGAATGGTCGGCGCGTAGAAATGGCCGTCCCGTTTGCCTCCGGCGAGCAGCGTTGCTCCATCCTTTACGGCCTGATCGACCTGAGCCTCGACGCGCTTTGCGGCCGCTTCGGTAATCAGCGGGCCGACATCGGTATCTTCCGCCAACGGATCGCCGACCCTCAAGGTGCTCGTCTTTGCCACGAGCGCTTCGATGAGCCGGTCGTAGATGGGCTCCTCGACCAGCACGCGCTTCACGGCGCAGCAAATCTGGCCGTTGCCGCTGGTAAAGCGCCCTGAAATCAGATCGGAGGCGACGCTCACCGGATCGGCGTCCGCACACACGATCGTTGCGTCGTTGCCGCCCAGTTCGAGATGCACCTTCTTGAGGGTCTCGGCCGCAGCGCGAAGAATATGCCGCCCGGCTTCGGTGCTGCCGGTCATCGTCACCAGTTGCACGCCTTCAGCGCGCACCAGCGCCGCGCCCACCTCCTCGCCAATGCCGGTCACGACCTGATGCGCCGCGCGCGGCAGCCCCGCCTCTTCCATGAATCTGGCGATGCGGAGAAGGGTCAGCGGGCATTCCTCCGGCGGCTTGGTGATGATCGCGTTGCCCGCGGCGAGCGCCGCCGCCGCCTTGTGCGACCACAACTCGGCCGGATAGTTGAAGGGAGCGATCGCGACGACCACGCCCAAAGGCTTGCGAAGAGTAATCGCCAGCCCCCGCTCCTGCCCCGGCACGGAATCGAGCGGCACCGCCTTCCCGAACAGCCGTTTGGCTTCCTCGGCATAGCCGCGCCAGATGCGAACCGCGGCCTTCATTTCGCTGGCCGTCTCGCGGTGCGTCCTGCCGTTTTCCGTGGCGAGCAGCCGGCTCAGTTCCGCCTCATTGGCCTCGATGGCGTCGGCCACGCGCATCAGGATCGCGGACCGTTCATGCGCGGGGACCGCCGCGATCCGGGTCTTGCCGCGTTGGGCTGCCTCGACGGCCCGATCCACATCGGCGATCCCGGCGCGCGGCGCGGTGTCGATGACCTCGCCAGTTGCGGGATTTCGGATTTCGTCAGCGGCTCCGTTGGCGGCTGCCGTCCATGCGCCATCTATCAGCATTTCCATGGCCGTTTCCTCCCTTTACGAATAATGCACATTCTTGCCTCCGATATCGCCCTGCCAGAACCGCAAATTCATCTCTGCGCGACCGCCCGCGCTTCCATCGTCGCGTGTCCGGGATGATGACAGGCGCTGCAGTGATCCGGCGACGTGCGCGGCTCCAGTTGCGGCTCGATCCGGGCGCAGATATCGCTGGCCTTCCAGCACCGCGTGCGGAAGCGGCAACCGGAGGGCGGATCCGACGGATCGGGGATGTCCCCTTCAAGCACGATCCTCCGGCGGGCGCCGGTCGGTGAGGGCACGGCCGAAAGCAACGCCTCCGTATACGGATGGGTGGGCGACCCGTAAACCACGTCGGTCTGGCCTTCCTCCACGATGCGTCCGAGATACATGACCGCGACGCGGTCCGAGATATGCCGGACCACGGAAAGATCGTGGGCAATGAAGATATAGGCCACGCCCGTCTCCGCCTGAATGTCCTCCAGCAGGTTGATCACCTGCGCCTGAACAGAGACATCGAGGGCCGAAACCGGCTCGTCGCACACGATCACGGACGGCTTCAGCGCCAGCGCACGGGCGATCCCGATACGCTGGCGCTGCCCCCCGGAAAACTCGTGAGGATGACGGCCGGCGGCGTCCGGATTGAGCCCGACCCGATCGAGAAGTTCCAGCACGCGCGCGCGCCGGTCCCTGCGGGAGACCAGATCCGGGAAAATTTCAAGCGGTTCGCCGACGATATCGGCGACGCTCATTCGGGGGTTGAGCGAGGCGTAAGGGTTCTGAAAGATGATCTGTATCTCCCGCCGCATCTTTCGGAAGACGCCCTTTGGAAGGCCAAAGATGTCCTCGCCACGGAAAAAGGCCTGACCAGCCGTCGGCTCTTCAAGGCGCAGCAGCGTCTTTGCCAGCGTGGATTTGCCACAGCCGGACTCGCCGACAATGCCGAGCGTTTCACCCGGCATCAAATGGAGATCGACGCCATCGACCGCGCGTATGGCGGCGGCGCGGCGCCGGAAAAGACCGCCCGTATCGCGGTAGTAATGCTTGACCAGCCCTTCGACGCGGAGCAGCGGCTCGCCTGTAGTGCTGCTATTCATGGCGCAACTCCCCGGCGAAATGGCAGGCGACCTCGCGGCCGGGCGCGATCTGGCGCAATGCCGGCGTCTCGCGGTCGCATCGCTGCTGCCGCCACGCGCAGCGCGTCCGGAAGGCGCATCCGGCGGGTTGGCGCGACAATCTGGGCGGCGAACCGGGAATCGGCTCCAGCCGGCCGCCTCGCCTCTCGATATTCGGGATCGAGCGCAACAGCCCGATCGTATAGGGATGGCCGGGGCGGCTGTAGATGTCCGCCATCCGTCCCGTCTCGACGAAACGGCCGGCATACATGACAGCGGCGCGTTCGGCGCTCTCGGCCGCCAGACCGAGATCATGCGTGATCAGGATGACGGCCATGCCGATCTCGTCGCGCAGGCTCCGCAGGATTTCCATGATCTGCGCCTGCACGGTCACGTCGAGCGCGGTGGTCGGCTCATCGGCGATCAGCACATCCGGGTCGAGCGCGATCGCCGAGGCGATCATGATGCGCTGGCTCATGCCGCCCGAGAACTGGTGCGGATAATCGTCCACCCGCTGTTGCGCCGAGGGAATCCGCACCCGCTCCATCAACTCGATGGCATGACGGCGGGCTTCGCGCCGGGACGTCCGGCGATGGACGCGGAACATTTCCCCGATCTGCTGGCCGACCGTCTTGGTCGGGTCAAGCGACATGAAGGGGTCCTGAAAGATCATCGCGATGCGCTGCCCTCTGATCTTGCGCATGGCGGCGGGCGGCGCATTGAGCAGGTCGGTGGAGCGGAAACGGATGCGCGTGGCGTCAATGTGGCCGGGCGGCTGGCGCACGAGGCCCATCACCGCCTGCATGGCCACGCTCTTGCCGCAACCGGATTCCCCGAGGATCGCCAGCGTTTCGCCAGCGGCGAGATCGAAGCTTATCCCGTTGACCGCATGAACGGCGGCGTCGGGCGTGTCGAAGCGAACAGTGAGATCGGCGACTTCGAGAACTGCTCGGCCGTCCTCGCCAATCGTCTGGTGCGGCATGAGTCCGGAAACCGTCATGAGAGCCACCGCCAGCGCTGTACGGGATCGGTCACGGCGCGCGCCCACGCCGCGAGCAAATTGAGGCCGAGCGTCGTCGCGAAGATGGCAAGGCCGGGGATGGTCACGAGCCACCAGGCCGAGCGCAGATATTCACGGCCGCGAGCGATCATCAGGCCCCACGAGGAATCCGGCGGCTGGATGCCGAAGCCCAGAAAGCTCAGGGCCGCTTCGGCCAGAATGAGCACGGCGACCTCCAGCGTGAACAGCACCAGCAGCGGCGACATCATGTTCGGCAGCAGATGCCTGAAGATGATGCGGCTATCGGTTCCGCCGATCGCGCGCGCGGCCTGCACGAAGGCCTCCTCCCGCATGGACAGCGCCATGCTGCGCGCCACGCGGGCGAAGATGCGCCACCTGACGACGGCCAGCACGATGACGAGGTTCCAGAACCCGCCGCCGACGACGAACAGGAAGAACAGCGCGATAAGCAGCGTCGGCAGAGCGGCCATCGCATCGACCGTGCGCATCACGATGTTGTCGACCCGTCCGCGATAATAACCGGCGAGCAGGCCGAGCCCGGTGCCGACGACACAGGCGATGATCGCGCCGATCAGGCCGACAGCGATCGAGACCTGCCCGCCATGGATCAGGCGGGTGAAGAGATCGCGGCCCAGTTCGTCCGTTCCGAGAATATGCGGGAACCCGCCTTCCGTGAACGCCGGTGTCAGCGGCGGCTGGTTGCGCATGGCGAGTTGCTGGCGTAGCGGATCGTATGGCGCGATCCAGTCGGCGCCGAGCGCGCAGATAAACAGCAAGGCGAGAACGATCGTGGCGACGAGCGTGACCGGATCGCGCAGCAGGGCGCCCCCGTAACGCACGAAGGCATGCTTGTGCTGGCGTTCTTCCTCCTGCATCGGAACATCCGCCATCATGCGCCCTCCCGGCCGAAACGAACCCGCGGATCGAGCCTTGTATAGGCAAGGTCCACGAGAAGATTGATGGCGATCGCGGTCAGCGCGAGGATGAAGACGGTGGCCTCGACGAGCGGCAGGTCGCGGCTCGAAAGCGCGCGGACCAGCAGGCTGCCGACCCCTGGCCAGGCAAACACGACCTCGATGACAATCGCGCCCTGAATGATCTGCAACAGTTCATCGCCCACCATCGTCGCGATGGGGATCGCCGCATTCTTCAGGGCGTGACCGTAGACGATGCGCGTTTCGGAGAAGCCCTTGGCCCGCAGCGCGTCGATATAGGGCTTGGCAAGTTCGTCCATCATTGCGCTGCGCACGAGTTGCGTCAGCCGCCCGATCGGCCGCACGGCGAGCGTCACGGCCGGCAGGACGAGATAGCTGAGGCCGCCATAGCCCGATGTCGGGAACCAGCCCAGATGCACGCCGAAGAGCAGGATCAGCATGAAGCCGAGCCAGAAATCGACCGTTGAGACACCGGCGAGGGAAATGACATTGATCGTCTTGTCGAGATAGGTCCGTGGACGCATCGCGGCAATCGAGCCGAGCACCAGCGAGACGGCGCATGCGATGATGATCGCCGCCGAGGCGAGCTGATAGGTTGCGGGCAGCCGCTCCAGAACCAGCGGCAGGACGGGCGTGCCGCTCGCCTGCGGATTGGCGACATCGGGCACCGCGAAACCGTAGCGGAAGGTGACGCCGAAATCGAACTGGATGGCGCCGAGCATGAAGCGGGCAAATTGCTCCAGCCAGGGATCTTCGAGGCCCATCTGCTGACGCACCCGCAATATGTCCGCCGCGCTCGCTTCGGGTCCGAGGAGAAGCACAGCAGGGTCACCGATCATCCTTCCCGCCACGAACACGAATGTCAGGACAAGGAAAAGGACGAGGACCGATTGTCCGATCCGCTGTACCAGGTAGTTTGCCATCAGCGTTGGTGCTCTGGGTCCGGATTGCGGGCTCGCGCCGGGCTGGCGTCCGCCGCGCGTTCCGACCGGGCGGGAGACGCCCGCCGGTGGAAGAAATGGCCCGGAGCGGAACGGGCGCGGAAAGCCGGTTGCCGATTTTCCGCATTCCGCTCCGGGCAATGACGCATCAGGCCGGCTATTTTCTGCTCATCTGGACCGCGACGAGGCGTTGATCGAGCCGGTAATCCCAGTTCAGATTTTCGCGCATCGCATAAGCCCATGAGATCCGCGCCATCGGCAGGATGACGTTCTTGCCGTGAACATCCGCAACCAGCTCGCGGAACGCCGCCGCACGTTCATCGCCGCCGAGCACGCTCGCCGTTTCAAGACGCCGGTCGAGTTCCGGATCGCAATACATCGACACGATCGTCTCGCAATGATAGAGCGCGCGCAAGGTCAGCGAGTAATCCCACAGCGGGTTGCCGCCGGGATGGACAAGGATGTTGGCGCGCGTCGCCGAAGGCCGTTTCAGGAACCATTCGATGATCTGGCCCTGCTCCTGCAACTCGACGCGGTTCTTCAGTCCCACCTCGGTGAGCATTGATCCAACCGCTTCGATGATTTCGCCGATGCGCGGCACGCTCGCCACTCGCGCGGCGACGAGAACGTTTGCGTCGTCAACGGGCACGCCATCGGCGCGGGCTTCATCCAGCAGCGCACGGGCGCGTTCGGGATCATAGCCGTAATCGGCAAGGTCGGCATTGTATCCGGCGGCGTCCGATGTCAGCATCTGGCTGCCAAGATATTCGCCCAGCCCCATGATGTGCTCGATGATCGCCTTCCGGTCGATGGCATGGAAGATCGCCTGGCGGACGCGGACGTCCTCGAACGCCGGGTGAGCGCCGGTCACGTCCGGCCGCAGGAACAGGTAGCTGTCCGACGGGGCGGCGATGCATTTGCGGCCCTCGGCGGCTTTGGCGGCCTCGCACTGCTCCGGCGTCACGAACATGGCAAGGTCGGCTTCGCTGGTCTCGACCATGGCCGCGCGCACAGCGGACTCGTTGCGGAACACGAAGCGAAGCTTGTTGAAGCTCGCCTTCCCATAGGCGTCATCGGCCTTGTGGCCCCACCAGTCGGGATTGACCTCGGCGGTCCAGTCCTGGCCCTTGCGCCATTCGAGGAAGCGGTAAGGCCCGGTCCCGATCGGATTTTCGTCGACCGAACCGGCGTTTTCCTGGATCTGCTTCATGGAGGTGATGCCGCCGAGATACATGCGCCACGGGATCAGCGGATCAGGCGTTTCCGTCTTCACGTGAATGACGTTTTCGCCGGCCGCCTCGGCGGTAATCTGCGACGCCATCGTTTCGCGGATATGGAACGAGTTTTGCGGATTCCACACCCAATTCACGGCGAAGGCTGCGGATTCGGCATTGAAGGGCGAGCCGTCATGGAAGGTGACGCCTTCGCGCAGAGTGAATTCCCACGTCGTATCGTCAACCTGCTTCCACGCGGTCGCCAGCATCGGGGCCAGTTTTCCGGTCGCAAGATCGACGGTCAGGAGTTGCTCGACGACGTTGCGCAATCCCGGCGAGTTGACCTCCTTGTAGGTCTGCTGGGCCTGCATGGCCTGATTTTCCGTATGGGTCGCGATGACGAGTTCATCATTGTTCTGGGCGACCGCCGGCGCGACAAGGAGCGCGGTCCAGACCGCCGCGCCCACGAGTTTTCCGCGCAAGTTCCATCTGCCTTCGCAGCTCCGATGCATTGTCTGTTTCCTCCCAGTTCATGGCCCGCCTGAAGCGCGCTCTTTGCAGAAAGCTTGTCTCCCGTGGGCCGTACGGTTCGGCCTTCTGTCATTCCGGACGCGTCTCACCATGAACGGAGGAAGCGGCGGCGGGATTTCTTTTATTTCGTCTACAAATATGGGTAGATCAGTATTTGCATAGCGTCAACGGATATTGCATTTGCCTTTGGAAATGAACTTGAATATACGAATACTGCACAAACAACACCGGGAGCGCGAGCTTGACGGACTCCAACAAGAGCGCAACGGCACTCAGAGCATTGCAGGTTATGGAAATCCTGGCGGATGCCGGCCGTCCGATTTCGGTATGGGAGGTGGCCGA
>JBHJOB010000067.1:0-9191 GCA_050330195.1 Rhodomicrobiaceae bacterium
CCTTCCTGCGCCAATATGCCGACAGCGGCCTCGACATTCCCGTGATCGGCCCGGCCTTCTCCTTCGACCAGCAGATCCTGCAGGCGGTGGGGGCGGCGGCGCTGGGTGTCCGGAACACCGCGCAGTGGTCCCCCGATCTGGACAACGCGGCCAATGTCGCCTTCGTCGAGGCATTCACGGCGTAATACGGGCGCATCCCCTCGCTCTACGCCAGCCAGGGCTTCGACACCGCCAACCTGATGCTGTCGGCGTTGAAGAAGGCCAGCGTCACCGATGCCGACGCGTTCCGCGAGGCGCTGCGGGCAGCCGACTTCAATTCGACCCGTGGCGACTTCAAATTCGGGGCCAATCACCATCCGGTCCAGGACATCTACGTCCGCGAAGTGATCAAGGAAGGCGACGTCTACACCAACAAGATCATCGGCACAGCGCTTGAGGATCATTCCGACGCCTATGTCGGCGAGTGCAAGATGTAAGGCTTCGAGAATCTCCCTCTCCTTTGGGGAGAGGGTTGGGGTGAGGGAATAGGTTGCCCGCAAGGAACCTCTTGCCCCCTCACCCGGCGCTGACGCGCCGACCTCTCCCCAAAGGAGAGGTGAGTTAACGGCACGATCGAAAGCCCATCCCAAAGTGACCCTCGCCCTATTCATCGAACAGTTGCTCAACGGCCTGCAATTCGGCGTCATGCTGTTTCTCATGGCGGCCGGGTTGACGCTGGTATTTGGGGTGATGGGCCTCATCAATCTGGCGCATGGCTCGCTCTACATGGTCGGGGCCTTCGCCTGCGCAGCCGTGGCGGCGGCGACCGGCTCCTTCTGGTTCGGCCTGCTGGCCAGTCTCGCGGCGGCGGCGGCTGCCGGAGCGCTGGTTGAAATCGTCGTCATCCGCCGCCTTTACGACCGTGACCACCTCGATCAGGTGCTCGCGACCTTTGCGCTGATCCTCGTCTTCTCGGAGGCGGTCCGCTGGTATTTCGGCTCCGTGCCCCTCTATCTGTCAGTCCCGCCGCTGCTTGCCGGGACCGTCATCCTGCCCGGCGGCATCGAATATCCGCTTTACCGGCTCGCCATCATCGTTGCCGGCTTCCTCGTGGCGGGCGGACTGTTCGCGCTGGTCGGCTACACCCGGCTCGGCAACACCCGGCTCGGCATCCGCATCCGGGCAGGCGAGTCGGACCGCGAAATGATTGCCGCATTGGGGGTCGACATCAGCAAGCTCTACACCATCGTCTTCGCGCTCGGCGCGGCGCTGGCCGGATTTGCGGGCGCGATGGTCGGCACGATCCAGTCCGTGCAGGTCGGCATGGGCGAGCCGGTGCTGATCCTTGCGTTCGTGATCATCGTCATTGGCGGCATCGGCTCGATCAAGGGCGCGCTTGTCGGGGCGTTGTTGGTAGGGGTTGCCGACACGATGGGGCGCTTCCTGTTGCCGGTCGCCTTTTCCGGGTTCATGGAAACCTCGCGCGCCCTTGCCGTGGGCTCCGCGCTCGCCTCGATGCTGATCTACCTGCTGATGGCCGGCGTGCTCGTCGTGCGTCCGAAAGGACTTTACGGTGGGTAATCCTGTAGCCAATCGCGAGGGCCTGATCAATCTGCTGCTCGGCGGCGGGCTGCTTGCCGCACCGCTCATCGCCCTTGCGGCAGGCGAGATCTTCTTCGTGACGCTCGCGACGAAAGTGGCCATCCTCGCGCTGGCGGGCGTCGGCCTCAATCTCGTTCTCGGCTATGGCGGGCTGGTCTCCTTCGGACATGCCGCATTCTTCGGGATCGGCGGCTACGCGGCGGGCATCCTCGCCAGCCACGCGCAAAACTACGAACCAATCGCCGAATGGCCTTTCCTGATCGAGGGCACGCAGTCGATGCCCGTGATCTGGCTCGTCGCCATCGTCGCCGCCGCCGTCGCCGCGCTCCCTATCGGCGCGCTCAGCCTGCGCACGGCGGGCGTCTATTTCATCATGATCACGCTGGCCTTCGCGCAGATGATCTACTATTTCGCCATCTCGTGGCCCGCCTATGGCGGCGAGGACGGGCTGTCGATCTATGTCCGCAACGGTTTTCCCGGCCTCAACACGCTCGATCCTCTGACCTTCTTCGCCATCTGCTACGCCCTGCTCATCGCCGCGCTCTGGTTCAACTCGCGGGTGACGCGCTCGCGGTTCGGCCTTGCGCTCGCCGCTGCACGGCAGAATGATGTCCGCTTGGCCTCCGTCGGCATCCGGCCGTTCCGCATCCGTCTCACCGCATTTGTCATCTCCGCCATGATCACCGGCCTGGCGGGCGCGCTTTACGCCGATCTCAACCGCTTCGTCAGCCCGTCCATGCTGTCGTGGCACACATCGGGCGAGATCATCGTCTTCGTCATTCTCGGCGGCGTCGGGCGGCTGTTCGGCCCGGTGGCGGGCGCGGCGCTTTTCATCATTCTCGAACATTCGCTGGGCGGCGTCAGCGAGCATTGGCAGTTCTTCCTTGGACTGCTATTGCTGGCGGTCGTTCTGTTCGCCCGGGGCGGACTGGTCGGGCTTCTCGCGGGAGAACGCCGTCATGGCTGATCCGGTGCTCGAACTCGCTAATATCACCAAGAGCTTCGGCGCGCTGGTCGCGAGCGACGACGTTTCGCTCACATTGCGGCGCGGCGAGATCCACGCCCTCATCGGTCCGAACGGCGCGGGCAAGTCCACGCTGATCAAGCAGATTGCCGGCGAGCTTTCGCCGGACAGCGGCACCATCCGTTTTGAGGGGCAGGACATCAGCGGGCTTGACGCCCCCGCGCGGGCGCGGCTCGGCCTTGCCCGCACCTTCCAGATTTCCTCGATCGCGCCGGAATTCACCGCGCTGCAGAACGTCATGCTCGCCGTCGAGGCCGTCAGTGGACGCATCTTCCGCTTTCTGACGCCCGTCATGTCCGACGCCGCGCTGACAGAACCCGCGATGGCTCACCTTGCGAGCGCCGGACTTGACGCCCGCGCCAATATCCGCGCCGCCGACCTTTCGCATGGCGAGCGCCGTCAGCTCGAAATCGCCATCGCCCTCGCGCTTCAGCCCAAGGCGTTCCTGCTCGACGAACCGATGGCCGGCATGGGGCCGGAAGGCGCCGCAAAGCTGACCGGCTTCCTCGATCAGCTCCGCCAGGAAGCGCCGATCCTCCTCATAGAACACGACATGGACGCCGTCTTCGCACTTGCCGACCGAATCTCCGTGCTGGTCTATGGCCGGATCATCGCGACCGGCAACGTCGAGGAGATCCGCGCCAATCCGGATGTGCGGATCGCTTATCTCGGGGAGGACGCCGCATGAGCGCGCTTCTCAAAGTCGAGCACATCGCGGCGTGGTATGGCGCGTCGCAGGCGCTGTTCGACGTCAGCCTGAGCGTGGCCGAAGGCGAGGCCGTGGCGCTCATGGGCCGCAATGGCATGGGCAAGACGACGACGATCCGCACGATCTGCCGGATGATGCCGCACCGGGCCGGGTCGATCCGCTTTGCCGGCAGCGACCTCGCCGGGCTCCGCTCGCATCAGGCCGCGCGGCTCGGCATCGGCCTCACGCCGGAGGGACGGCGCTGCTTTCCGAACCTAACGGTCGAGGAAAATCTCGTCGCCGCCGCACGTCCCGGCGACTGGACGCTGGCGAAGATCGCCGGGCTGTTCCCGAGGCTGGAGGAACGCCGCAACCAGATGGCCAACACGCTCTCGGGCGGCGAACAGCAGATGCTTGCAATCGGGCGTGCACTGATGACCAATCCACGCCTGCTGATCCTCGACGAAGCGACCGAGGGCCTCGCCCCCGTTGTCCGGCAGGAAATCTGGGCCGCAATCCACACGCTGAAAGCCGGCGGTCTCTCGATCCTCATCGTGGACAAGTCGATCAGGGAGATTCTCGCCGTCGCGACGCACTGCGTCATTCTTGAGAAAGGCGCAACCTGCTGGACAGGACGCGCGGACGAACTCACCCACGATTTGACGGACAGGTTTCTGGGAGTGTGAGATGGACGTCTTCCGCTACCGGCAGAAGGTGCAGTTCCAGCATTGCGATCCGGCTGGCATCGTCTTCTATCCGCGCTATTTCGAGATGGTCAACGAAACGCTGGAGGAATGGTTCGCAAGGCGCATCGGCGTGCCGTTCGAGACGCTGCACGGAGCCATGGCCGCCTCGATCCCGACCGTTGTTCTGCAGGCGGAGTTCACCGCGACATCGCGGCATGGCGACCTGCTGGATTTCACGCTGCGTCCCACGCGCATCGGCCTTTCCAGCCTCGATCTGGCCTTCACCGCGCATTGCGGCGACGAATTGCGCCTGAAGGTGGCCTCGACCGTCGTCTACATCACGAAGGAGCCGCCCGCATCGCATCCATGGCCGGACGCCTTGCGCGAAGCAATCTCACGCGAAATCAGGCAAGGGAGCAACGACAATGCATAAGCTCATCAACCCCGAGGGCTGGAAACCCGCGAAAGGTTACGCCAATGGCGTGCTGTCGGAGGCCCCTTGCCTTTTTGTCAGCGGGCAGATCGGCTGGAACGGGGACCAGGTGTTCGAAACGCGCGATTTCGTCGGCCAGATGGAACAGGCTTTGCGCAATGTTGTCGCCGTGGTCGAAGCGGCGGGCGGCGCCGCAAGCGACATCGTGCGCCTGACCTGGTTCATCACCGACAAGAAGGAATATCTGGCCCGTCAGGCCGAAGTCGGCGAAGCATACCGCCGGGTCATGGGGCGGCACTATCCTGCGATGAGTGTAGTCGTGGTCGCCGGGCTGATCGAGGACGACGCGCTGATCGAGATCGAGGCGACGGCGGCTCTTGCAGTCTGAAACGAAAAAAACGCCACCCCATGTAGGATGCGCGCGCCGGCATACGTCCTCCGGGCGACCAATTCGCAGCAGCTCCCGAGGGTTGCTCCGGATCTGGCGCCGTCCACACCCAACACACGGAGATGACCCATGACCGTAGCACAGAAAATCACCACTTGCCTGTGGTACGATTCGAACGGAGAGGATGCGGCAAATTTCTATGTCTCGCTGTTCGACAATTCCAGGATCGTCAATGTCCTGCGCTATGGCGATTCCGGTCCGGGCCCGAAGGGGTCGGCCATGGTCACCGTCTTCGAGCTCGATGGGCGGCGCTTTTCCGCACTGAACGGCGGCCCCGTCTACAAGCTCAGCCCGGCCGCCTCCCTCCTCGTCGAGTGCGATTCGCAGGAAGAGGTGGACCGTCTCTGGAACTCCTTTCTTGACGGCGGGCAGCCACAGCAATGCGGCTGGATCACCGACCGGTTCGGCCTATCATGGCAGATCGTTCCCAAGGCGTTTCTGGAGATGATGCAGGACAGCGATCCGGCACGCGTCAACCGCGTCATGCAGGCGATGATGCAGATGGTGAAGCTGGAGATTGCGCCGCTGCAGAAGGCATATGACGGAGAATAGATGGCCTCTCTCGCTGATGTCCGGCAAATCATGCGGGACGTACCCGATCCCGCATGATTTGCGTCGCCTCAGATCCGGCCTAGCAGGGCCAGAATGAGGAGGACCACCAGCACCAGTCCCAATATGCCGGAAGGCCCGTATCCCCAGCCACGGCTGTAGGGCCAGGCTGGTACGACACCGATTAACAAAAGAATGAGAATGATCAGCAGTATTGTCGATGTGGCCATCGTTCACGTCTCCTTTTCTTGACGGGCAATCCTCGCCCGGGGCGCTGCGGTGATAATCGGTGTAAAGCGGCAATCCATTGGCGATAATTCTGGCAAGAGCCTGCACGCAAGCAGGTTCGGGGGAGGCACATCAAGATATCGTGCCATGAAAACGCGGATGATGAGCATTGGTTCCTCCGTCGTCGGTCATGAAAACATTTCATAGCATTCCGGACACAGAGGAGACGAATTGCACCGGCTGGCGATTGCAGCTGTTGCGCGATAGGATGCAAAATCGCGATAAGTCTCCCCTATACCGCAAGCGGGGAGAAGACACCGGCTTCCGCTCGGAAGAAGCGGTGTCCGGCAAAGAGAGTTGTTTGAACCTTGAGCAAGAAAAACAAATTCGATCGCTACATCGACGCCGCCGGCGCACTGAACCGGGTCTGCGAAATCTATGACGAGATGTCGGGACGGGTCCGCAAGCGCTTCCACGAATTTCTGGGCGGTCAGCGCATCGGCAATCCGGTCAAGGACGCCTGCTATCCCGAGATCCGGCTCTCGGTCGAGGCGGACGCGCTGGTTTATGACGGACGGCCGTCATGGGGAACGCTCCCCTATCCCGGCCATTATGCGACCGCCCTCACCCAGCCGGTTCTCTTCAAGGATTACTACCGAGCGCAGCTTGAACGGCTTGCCGCCTATCACGGCGCGCCTTTCGAGGTCGGCGTTTCGGAACGGCCGATCCCCTTGCCTTTCGTGGTGGACGAGGCAACCGCCGAACTCCAGCCGGACGACATCCGCGCGCTGCAGGCCGTTTTCACCATGCCTGATCTCGGTACTATCGACGACGCTATCGCCAACGGAACCTTCCGGCCGGCAGCAGGCGAGAGGCGGCCGCTGTCGCTGTTTTCGGCGGAGCGCGTGGATCTGGCGATCCAGCGCCTCCACCATTATACCGGCACGCATGCGCAATATTTCCAGCGTTTCGTACTGTTTACGAATTATCAGCGCTATGTCGATGCCTTTATCCTGCATGGCCGCTCCCTTGCTGCGAACGGAGGCGGAGAGGATGGTTATGATTCATTCGTTGAACCTGGGAATGTGGTAACAACGCAGGAATCCGGCATTCCCGGCGTGGCCCAGCCGCACCCCCTTCAGCAGATGCCCGCCTATCACCTGACGCGGCCCGACCGCCTCGGCATCACGCTGGTCAATATCGGCGTCGGCCCGTCCAACGCCAAGACGATCACGGATCATATTGCGGCGCTCCGGCCGCATTGCTGGCTGATGATCGGTCATTGCGGCGGCCTTCGTCGTTCGCAACTCCTCGGCGATTATGTGCTTGCCCATGCCTATGAGCGTGAGGACCACGTTCTCGATCACGATCTGCCCGTTTCAGTTCCGGTTCCGCCCATCGCCGAGATTCAGGTCGCTCTGCAGGACGCCGTTTCGCGCATTACCGGCCTTTCCGGCGAGGATCTGAAATCGCGGATGCGCACCGGCACCGTCGTCACCACGGACGACCGCAATTGGGAGTTGCGCTTCAACGAGCTGTATAGCCGTTTCAACCGCTCGCGCGCCATCGCCATCGACATGGAAAGCGCAACGATTGCCGCCAATGGCTTCCGCCTGCGCGTGCCTTACGGAACGCTGCTGTGCGTTTCTGACAAGCCGTTGCATGGCGAGATCAAGCTGCGCGGCATGGCCGACACATTTTACCGCCAGCGTATCGACCAGCATCTTATGATCGGACTTGAAGCGATCCGCACTCTGCGCAATCGCGGCGTCAACCAGTTGCATAGCCGCAAGCTGCGCGCTTTCGACGAACCGCCATTTCAGTAGTGCTCACATGCCGGGACGGCGCGAAAGCATAGAAGCCGCGTTGCGTCGACTGGCTCCGGCGATCCCGGACCATGAATGCGGCGCGATTGTCGATCATGCGATGGACAGCTGGGGCTTGCGGACTGCTTCGCCCGAGACCGCCGCGTGGCTTTCGATGACAGCTTACATCCGCCATCAGCTCACGGAGTATGACGACCTGCTCGCGCAGGGCTACGACTCGGAAAGCGCCCGCTTTTTCGTTCTGGATGACATCAATGCCGTCCTGGAAGAGTGGAAGGCCCGCCGGCGGATCGAAGCAGGGGATACGGAATAGCCATTCCAGCAGATCATCCGCTTCAATGATCGTGATGATAGTGGGTCTTGAGCATGTCCCGGCCGAAAACATTCTGCGGATCTATCCAGACCGTATGAACATGATTCGCGCCGTTCTGCGTATTGTCATATTCGATCAGCGCGGTCGGCGCGTGAATGCGGAAATAATGCGGGCTGCCGGGCTCAAGACTGCCGGCCCAGGCAAAATGGATGGCGTCCGCGCCCGCCGCGTGCAGTCGGTCCATCGCCGCATTGGCAATTTCCTCACGCATCGTGCGCGCGAAAAGCTGGGCGATGCGCATGATGCCGCCCCGCTGCGCCTCGTTCAGTCGTTCAAGGGAAATGCCTTCGTAATTTTGCAGCACAGTCTCGCGTCCCGGCCCCGCGACGATATCGCCAAGCGACCGGTCGCCGATGATCGCCGATTGACGCGCATCGCCTTCGAGTGAACGGATGAGGCCGAAAGCGGCGTCCTCCTCCACGCCAAGCAGGCGGAACCCGGCATGGTCGTGGCCATTGGGAACGGTTGCCGGATTGGCTCCGAAAAAGGCCGGCGTTACGCTGAGGCCAATTCCTGGCGCAATGACGACCGTCAGGGACAGGTGGTGGCCTTCTATGCGCCAGGCCCACGGATCCGTTGAAGCGAGGTTGCCGAAAACCACCAGCGCGTAATTGCCGGGATCGCGGAAATCGGGCCGTCCGGTCATCTCGCCGAGGATCTTCTCCAGGATGAGCACGCCCCGCGCCTGATCAAGGCCGCGCGCGCTGAGCAGCGTGCCGAGCACATCCCAGACCGCCTGCTTTTGCTGATCGTCCATCTCGCGCAAGGCAAGGCCCGGACGCGAGCGCGGAACATAATGCCAGTCCTCGCGCGCCTCGCTCCAGGCAAGCTGCGCCGCGCGGCGTTGTGCGTCGCTCAGCATGGCGAGCCAGCTTTCAACGGCCCCGGCCATATCCGCCGTCAGCGCCGGCGATTGCGCGGCCAGGGCGTCTCCCAGCGTTGCCGCGGCGCCGAGCGATACGCCGGCCTTGAGGACACTGCGCCGGTTCAGGCCGGAATGGTCATGTGAGTGATTGGCCATGGTCTGCTCCCGTTCCGCTCAGGTCTGCTTGCTCGAATGATCGGCATTTAAGAAGGCCAGATCAAGGGCTGAAGGCACGGGCAAGCATGTTTTATGTAAGGAAAATTCTTGAAACGCAAAAACTGTAGCAGGAACAATCGGCTGCAAGGCCATAATAAGTAACGGCTTTATCTGGCTCAAACGAAACCATAGGGATGTCCAAAATCATGAATTAGAATGGCTCTGTTGGCGCTCTGTATGTGGATTGACCTCGGCCAATGTTCCTGATTAGTTCTCATCAGGAGGCCGATCATGGAGCACCGCAAATTCAAACGCCGTCTGGCGGAACTTGTCG
>JBHJOB010000068.1:0-18465 GCA_050330195.1 Rhodomicrobiaceae bacterium
GGCCGTTTTCTCGCCGTCGAATATTATCGGCGTTATTGCCGGGCTTACGCGCTGCTTGCGGCTCAGCACCACCTCCAGGCCTTCTTCGACAAATTGGCGGCGCACCCGCCAGACCATCGTCTCGTTGGTGTCGAGCGCTTTGATAATCTGACCGTCGCTCCAGTTCTCGCCAAGTTCGGATCATCAGCTTTAATCAGTATCCGAGCTTTCAATAGCCGTTTCGCAGCGCTCTTACCCTGGTTGAGCAATATCTGCAGCTGTGTGCGTTCAGTTTCGGTCAGTTTGACAATGTACTTTTCTGTCCGGTGTTTGCTGGCGGCCATGCGAATATCCTTCGAGTCCATGAACAGCCAACCTCAAGCGGCCGTAGACATCGAATCAGACTCACGAGCCGATGGGGATACTTATTCGCACTGATGAATCAAATTGTCGCGCCGGATAGTGGCCTCAGTTTGGATGACATGGACCACTAGTGGCGCTTGGAATTTGACATTTGAAAATGAGGGGGGCGGCAAATGGGATACAAATGTTTGATCGAACCACGAGGGATTGTCGTGGCCGCATGCGGTCACCGCGGCGCTGCGGCCAGGGGAACTGCTGCCTCTGTCCCGTTCTTTCCAGCCGATTGAATATGTGGCGCAAGCATGGTTTCCAGCCGCGCAAGGCTTTCCGGGTCTGAGAGGATTGCCGCCTTCTCGTTCGGTTTCAACAGGCGCAGCAGCTCTGGCAGATCCGCTGAGATCTCCAGCTTGGCTCGTCCGACGGCCAGACTGGGGGAAATGCGCGCCTCGCGTGTCACGGGCTGAAGTTCGATGAGCTGGCGATGCAGATGACGCAACTGTGGATCCCGTGCGAGCTGGTCGATGGCTTCGTGCTTGGAGAATTCGCGCGCGAGCAGGTCGGTGTGGTGCCGCGCCGACAGGGCGATATGCGGAGGATTGCGCTCTTCCGGCGTGCGGAACAGATTGAGCCGGCGGAAGCGCTCGCCCCATAGCCTTGTCGCGGACGCGGCCGACAGCGGCCCGGAGAATGCCAGGCCGAGCGTTGCCGGAAGCAGCCAGAGGAACAACGGCAACGACATCGCAAAGGTAAAGATCCCGAGCGAAATGCCAAGCAGCATGTGCAGCGAGTGATAGCGCACGACCCAGCTTGACGGTAGCGAACCGTCATCGCGCCGCTGCGGATTCCAGCCGCTGTCACGGCCGCGGATGATGTCGAAGATCGCGGCGGACTGGACGATCATCATGACATGGGCGAACAGGGACGACAGGATCGTTTCCACGATGACGCTGGATGTCAGCCCGGACACGCCGCCGAACCCGCGCCGCTTCTCGCCGTCGAACAACGCTACGAGCAGGCCGAACAGCTTGGGCAGAAGCAGCAGGGCCAGTGTCAGGAACAGCAGGCTCATGGCCCGTTCGCTGTCCTGCATGGGCCATGTGGGAAAGAGCGTCTGATCGCCGCCGAAATAGATGGGCTGCGCCATGAGTTGCTGGATCGTCAGCGTAAGGGCCGTGACGAGAAAGATCAGCCACAGCAGCGCGGACACGTAAGCCATGATACCCATCGCCAGATGGACGCGGCTGATCGGCCGCAACCCCCTGGCGCCGAGGATCAGACTGTGCTGGAGATTGCCCTGGCACCAGCGGCGGTCGCGCGATGCGAAATCGATCAGGCTCGGGGGGATCTCCTCGTGCGAGCCCTCGATGTCGGGCGCCATGCACACGCGCCAGCCCGCCCGGCAGAGCAGGGCGGCTTCGACGAAATCATGGCTGAGGATCTGACCGCCGAAAGGAGGCGTGCCGGGCAGATGCGGCAGACCGGCGGACTCCATGAAAGCGCGCACCCGGATGATCGCGTTGTGTCCCCAGAAATTGCCGGTCCCGCGATGCCAGAAGGCGAGACCCGTGGCCATGATCGGGCCGTAGACGCCACCGGCGAATTGCTGCATGCGGGCAAAAAGCGTGTTGCGGCCCAGCGTGACGGGAACGGTCTGGATCAGCCCCGCCTCGGGCATCCGGTCCATGCAATGAGCGAGCTTGATCAGCGACGAGCCTGTCATCAGGCTGTCGGCGTCGAGCACGATCATGTAGTCGTAGGCCGGTCCCCAGCGGCGGCACCAGTCGGCGATGTTGCCGGCTTTCTTGCCTGTATTGGATGCACGCCGGCGGTAATAGAGGCGCGGGCCGTCGCCCGGTCTTGCGCGCGCGGCCTTGAATGCGGCTTCCTCATGGACCCAGATGTCCGGATCGGTCGTATCGGATACGATGAAGACGTCGAAGGCTTCGCCCTGACCGGCCGCTTCCAGTTCGCTGATCGAGGCGAGCGCCATGCCGAAGATCCGCTCCGGCTCTTCATTATAGGTCGCAACAAGAATCGCGGTGCGCCCTCTGGGACGCGCCTTTGCTTCCTCCTCGCTCGGCATGGGGACGATTGACGGCTTCAGCCCAAAGACCATGACAAGGAAGCCGGACAGGGCCGTCATGAAGGAGAGCGACAGCCAGGCGATGTTGAGAACGAAAAGCCCGATCAGGACGAGTTCAAGCTCTGCATAGCCGCCGACCCCGAGCACGAGGCAAAGCTCGCGCGTCAGGTAAGCCGTCAGTGCCGCCGCGCCCCCGAACACGAACGTTCTCCGCATCACCGCGGCATAGTCCGGTTTGAACTGCCGACGGTTCTCCCGGTCAAAACGCCACAGATCCTGTTGCGGAAACCGCTCGGCCGATTTCTCGGCCGGCAGAGGCGTCTGGAATGTCATGTTCATGTCCTGCATCCGGCGGAGCCCTACGTTGTCCAGCGATAGACCCAGGTCTCCGAAACGACCTGGCCGTTCTGTTTCAGTTGGCAGCGTAAATCGGTCTGCTTCCCGCCCTCCGGCAGATATTGAAACGTGACGCGCTGTCCTCCCGTCGCCTTGTTATTGCGTACGGCGACATTCCTGACTTCGCCGCCTCCGACCCGGACATCGGCCTCATAGGCGGTCAAATTACATACGTTGCATGAATGCCCGCTGACAAAATCAATGACGAAAATGTAAGCATTGTCCTCGCCGTCGCTTCCTATCCGTGTCTGCAAGACCGATGCCAGAGTCGGCTCCAGCGGCGGCGCCCAGCCCCAATGCAGACGGTAGCGGAACATGCGCTGCTCCATCGCCAGCAATGGCGTTCTCGGACGCCAGAAGGTGATGATATTGTCGTAGATCTCGCTGCGGCTCGGAACCTCGATCAGGTCGATCGCGCCGTCGCCCCAGTTGCCGAGCGGCTCCACCCATACGCTCGGCCGGTCGCCGAAGCGCCCATCGAGATCTTCATAGTCGCTGAAGGCGCGCTTGCGCTGGAGCAGCCCGAAGCCTTTCGGCGTCCCGTCGACGAAGACTGAGTATTGAAGCGCCTCCGGGTTTGTAAGCGGGCGCCAGATCCACTCCCCTGCCGCGTTCCAGATCTGCAGGCCCTGCGAGGAGTGCACGTTGGGACGGTAGTCGTTCAGCCGGGTCTGGTCAGCGGCCCCGAAGAAATACATGCTGTTCAGCGGCGCGATGCCGACATGGGGAAGCTCCCGCCGCGGAAACAGCGAGCATTCCACCTCCATGTTCGTCATGCGGCCCGGCTCGGTGCGGAATTTGTAGGCGCCTGTCAGGCTCGGCCCGTCCAGCAGCCCGTAAATGATGATGTGACGGTCATCCGGTGCTGGTTTTTGAATCCACAGACTGCGGAAAACCGGGAATTCTTCTCCCGATGCCTGGGCGGTATTGACGCTGACCGCCCGGGCAATGGCCCCGAATACCTGACCGGAGGCGAGGGCGCGAAAAAAACTTGCGCCCTGAAACATCAGAAACGGATCCCGCGAACTCTGCTGGTGAATCTGATGGGCGATGCTGACGCCCGAAAATCCGGATTTCGAGTCCGGTGGCGGCGGCGTCAGCGGTTCGGCAAAATCGAACATCGATGCGGCGTAGGGGAACGCGCGTATGTTGCCGTCCTCGATGAGGTACATATCGACCGGCGTCTTGTACTGAAATCCGGTATGGAAGAATTGCAGACTGAATTTCGAGGGCTGATCTTTCCACACGGTTGCGTCCGGCTTGAAACGGATCGCACGGTATTGTTTCTGGTCGAGTTCGGACAACTCGGAGGGAAGTTCGAGAACCGGTGCGCTGTAGGATTGCGCTGCGAGGTTTTGCGCCTGCGAGAGGAGCCAATCCTCTGAAAAGGTTGCCGCTTCACCGGCTGCCGCGCTTGCCGGAGCTTCCTGTCCGCGTGCTGACTTTCCGGGCAGTGTAACGGCAAGCGACGCCGCTCCCGCAAGCTTGATGAAGTTGCGACGGTTCATGAATCTTCGGCCACCGGGAATCATGGCAGCCGCCCTGTTTTTAGAGATTGGCCGTTAGACCTTTCCGGCAATGCAGCGCCTGGAATTTTTACATCCCCCAACCCGCGTCGACTGCCGATTCTGCGTCACAGACCTTTCGTTTTTTTTAGGCGAATTTGAGGCGCTCGACTATCGGAAAACACCAATTTTTCGCGGAACCTTAACTCATTGCGTTAAACCTGCGGCACGCTTTCGAATGAAAACTCCCATGCTTGTAATTCGCAGCATTTCCCTGCTCAGATCCGGACGCTGCGATCAACTTCAGTTACCTCAAAGCTTTGAAGCCCCGTTGGTTCCATGCATTCGGCAAAATTGTTCTATTTTCTTCTTTGCGACAGGTCATTGATAGTGATTCATCCGGCGATCGGGAGTGGGGTCGCGTCATCGCAAGAGCCGGATCGCGAGAATTTGCATTGCGCCGCAGCACGGATTACCGCTGAGTGAGACGACGCTTACGTTCAGCGCGGAATCCGCCGGAGGATGCCGCCATCCAACCTTTGGGACTGTAGAGACTATGAATAGAGTATCGTTTTCGCCAGTGGCCTTCCTTTTTGTCTGCGCGGCGGTGCTGCTCGCAGGGCCGCCTGGCGCGACGCTTGCGCAGATCTCCCCGCAGGGCGGCCAGAAAGTGCAGATCGAGTTGCTGTCGGAAAAGCG
The DNA here is from genome assembly GCA_050330195.1 of Rhodomicrobiaceae bacterium. Taxonomy (GTDB): domain Bacteria; phylum Pseudomonadota; class Alphaproteobacteria; order Rhizobiales; family Rhodomicrobiaceae; genus JAHQVI01. The sequence continues at coordinate 5,026 of JBHJOB010000068.1, forward strand.
CGCCGTGCGCCCCGGCGACACCGTTACCCTTGCGCTTCGGCAGACGATACATCCCGGCTGGCATACTTATTGGGTCAATCCGGGCGATTCCGGGGAACCGACCCGGATCGATTGGCAATTGCCTGCCGGCGCTTCGGCCGGGCCGATCCAGTGGCCCTTGCCCGACGCGATCCCCGTCGGCCCGCTGATGAATTTCGGCTATTCGGACGAGGTGCTGCTGCTGACCGAAATTACGGTGCCGGACTCGGCAAGCGGTTCCAGCTTCGACATCACCGCCGACGCGAAATGGCTGGTCTGCGAGGAAATCTGCATTCCCGAGGAGGCTTCAACCAGTCTCAGCCTCCCATTGCTCGACGGTGCGATGTCGCCGCTTCCTTCTCCCCATACCGCCGCCATCAGGACAGCCCGGAACAAGGTGCCCGAGCCCAAGCCCTGGCCAGCGCAGTTCGATGTCGAAGGAAAGGCCGTTGCGCTCAATGTTGCGAACACGGCGGCAGCGTTGCCCGAGAACGCGAAAATCCGATTCTTTCCTCTGAAATGGGGCGAGATCAGCCATGCGGCGGCGCAATCCGTCTCCTTCGATGGCGGCGAGTTGAAGCTGCTCCTGTCTCGGGAGGAACAGGCTGGCGACACGATGCCCGAGGCTCTCGAAGGCGTGCTCGCCGTCGAGGCGCCTGGCGCCGACGGAGCGATGGAGCGGCGGGGCTACAGCATCAGCGCCGCGCCCGCCGATCTGGAATTTACGGCCCCCGTCACGCAGACGCTGCTGCCGGGTTCCGCTCAAGGCGATTTGTCCCTCATGCTTGCCCTTGGGTTTGCACTGCTCGGCGGGCTGATCCTCAATCTCATGCCCTGCGTCTTTCCGGTGCTGTCGCTCAAGGCGCTGTCGCTGGCCAGGGATGCGGGCGACAGCGAGGCGCGGCGCGTCAAGGGCCTCGTCTATCTCGCCGGGGTGATGGCGAGTTTCGGCGCCATTGCTCTGGCTGTGATTGCGCTGCGGCAGGGCGGCATGGCGATCGGCTGGGGGATGCAGTTCCAGTCGCCTGCCTTCGTGCTTTCGATGATGGCGCTGTTCCTGGTGCTGGCGCTGAACCTGTCGGGTGTTTTCACATTGGGCGGAAGCATTGCCGGGATTGGCGACGGTCTCGCCCGGCGTTCCGGATATAGCGGCTATTTCTTCACCGGGGTGCTCGCCACGGTCGTGGCCACGCCCTGCACGGCCCCCTTCATGGGAGCGGCGATGGGCTTTGCCTTCACCCAGCCCCCGCTCAGCGTGCTGGCGGTTCTGCTCGCGCTTGGCTTCGGCTTTGCATTGCCGATCGTTCTGCTCAGCCTGACCCCGGCGCTTGGGCGCTGGCTTCCCAAACCGGGGCCGTGGATGGAGACCTTCAAGCAGGTCATGGCCTTTCCACTCTACGCGACCGTCGGCTGGCTGCTCTGGGTGCTCAGCGTTCAGCAGGGCAGCGACGGTGTGCTGGCGGGCGTGATCACGCTTGTCGGCGTCGCATTCGCCGCCTGGCTCTTCGGACGAACTTTCGATGCCGGCCCATTGCGGAACGCGGTCTCGGCATCCGTGGCGGTGATCGCGCTCGGTCTCGGCATCTGGAGCGTTTCAGGCGCGACGCCCGAGGGCGCTGCGATCGAGGTCAACGGCAGGAATGCGGCCGGGCCGGAAGCGGAGAGCTTCACGCGCGCTCGGCTTGGCGAACTGATCGCCGAGGACCGGCCGGTCTTCATCAATCTGACGGCGGCGTGGTGCATAACCTGCAAGGTCAATGAGCGTGTCGCGCTGCGCTCGGAACGTGTCGCCGATGCTTTCAAAGACCGCAATCTTGCCTATCTCGTCGGCGACTGGACCAATGGCGATCCGGAAATTACCGCCTTGCTCAAGGAACATGGCCGTGTGGGCGTTCCGCTCTACCTGCTTTATTCGGGCAAACCCGGCGCGCCGCCCGAGATCCTGCCGCAGTTGCTGACCGAGTCGATGATTCTCGACCGGCTGGCCGGCCTCGATGGAGTTAGGCAACAGGCCAAAAAAGACCTTTGAAATCGAAGCCGCGCGCGTAAAAGAAGCTCATGGTCATACGCTCGCGGCTCAGCTTTTCATCGGCTCGGTCTTCATTATCATTACGATCATCTGTCAGGCCGTTTTCACCGCCTCCGCCGAATGGGCGCTGCGACGCGAACATCTTTTTGGCCGGGCCCGCGCGTGGGAACCTTGCGGTTTCTCGCCATGCTCGTCGGCATGACGCTGTGGCTGCTGCTTTCCATAAGCCTCAGCCTATGGCTATGGGCAGCCGTGCTGCTGTGGCTTGACGTTTTCACGAGTTGGAGACATGGGTCTATTTCTCGCTGGTTTCCTTTACCACGCTCGGTTTCGGCGACATCATACTGATGAAGGAGTGGCGTATCCTGTCGGGGATGATGGCGGCGAACGGCCTGATCATTTTCGGTCTGACCGCTGCGGTGCTGATCGACTTCCTGTCGAGGCTTCGCCGGAATTGAAAGATGGAGGGAGCACTGCCGGAGCTGGAAATCACGGAAAGTCTGAGCGATGCCGAGATTGGCGAAATCGAGGAGATACTCGACGCCGCTGGCCGCGAAAAGGGGTTCCACTGGAATCAGCAACGCCTCGAAATCGTCCTGCGCCAGGACGGCCGGATCGTGGCCGGTCTGCGCGGCAAGACGGCTCTGCGCTGGCTCTTTGTCAGCACGCTTGCCGTCGCTCCGGAATGCCGGGGCTCCGGCTATGGCCGCAAGCTGATGGAAGAAGCCGAGCGTGTCGCCATTGAGCGTGGTTGCCAAGGTATCTGGCTCGACACCTTCTCGTTTCAAGCGCCCGGCTTCTACGCAAAGCTCGGCTTTGAGCGCTTCGGCGTCATCGAGGATTTTCCACCGGGAGAAAGCCGCTCTTTCCTGATGAAGCGGTTGGTCTGAACCGGGGGCGGTGTGGTGGAAGACAGCTTCCGACCCGCGTTTCGCACTGGATCAGGATCACTTCTTACGGAAGCGATCCTGATCTGCATCTGCTTGTTTCAGGCTCGATTTTTCCGAAAAGCTTGTCCCCGCGAAGGCGGGGATGGTATCCATTTTATCGGATCTCGCTCTATTGCCGCAAGGTGATCGACCGGTAGGCCGTGTAGCTTATGTCGGAAATCTGCTGCCAGTTCGAGACGCGCTTCTGGAAGCTGGTGAAGCTTTGCACGATCCGGTCGCTGATATCGTCAACCAGCCCGATCTCGTTGATGACGTCGCGCGAGACCCTCGCAACCTGTGACCATACGTCTTTCGGGAAAATGTGGAGCTTGACGCCGTGATTCTCCGTCAACTCGGCCAGCGCCTGCCCGTTGCGGGCATTGAACTCGGCCATCATCATGTCGTTCTCGGCGGATGCCGACGCCTTTATGATCTCCCGATCCGTTTCGGACAGGCCGTCCCAAAATGACTTGTTCATGCCCACGCATATCCCCGTGCCCGGTTCGTGGAAGCCTGGAAACATGTAATCCTTCAGGACGGTGTGAAGTCCGAAGGCCTGATCATTATAAGGGCCGACCCATTCCGCCGCGTTGATCTGTCCCGATTGCAGCGCCGAGAGGATTTCGCCGCCGGGAACGTTGATCGACTGCCCGCCGAGCCGCTTGATCACTTCGCCGGCGAGACCGGGTATGCGCATCTTCAGCGACTTGATGTCCGCGACCGATGTGATGGGGTTCTGAAACCAGCCGCCCATCTGCACGCCCGTATTGCCGCAAAGAAGAGCCTTGATTCCGAATTGCGCGGCCAGTTCGTCCCACAGTTCCTGACCGCCGCCAAAGTGAATCCAGGCTTCAAGCTCATGAGCCGTCATGCCGACCGGCACGGTCGTGAAAAAGGGGTAGGCCTTGTGCTTGGTGTCCCAGTAATATTCGCAGCCGTGATACATCTCCGCTTCGCCGGATGCGACCGCGTCGAACGAACCGAATGCGGGAACCATTTCACCTGCTGCGAAAAGCTTGACGTTCAGCCGCCCCTCGGAAATCGCGGTGACGCGTTTGGCGAACCGGTCGGCTCCGGTGCCGAGGCCGGGAAAATCGCGCGGCCAGGTCGTGACCAGCCTTATTTCCTTGATGCCTTGAGAAAGAGCAGGCTTTGCAAGACTGGTTGCGGCGACAGCACCTGCCGTTGCCGTATAAATGAATTTCCGGCGGTCCATGCCTGTCCCTTTACGCGATACTCTTCATTCTTCGGATAATTTTCCATGACTCCTAGCAGGTTGTAAGCCCTTTGGTAAAGCGGCAAGCTAAACGATTGGCGTTTGGTCGTAATTCTCGCACTCGCTGTTGCAATTCTGCTAAAGCCGTTTAATTATGCGAGTTCGCGTTGGCGGCCGATAAGATATCCATAAGAGCCGCCATGCCGATCAAACAGTTCATGGATTTCGCGATGTGTGCGTTTTTCAAATTTCGGCAGGCACTTGCTTCGCTGCGCGCGGGCTCTCGATTGGCAGGGCCGGCAGCGAGCATGGGCCTTGTCATGCTGGGCATATTCGCCCTGACCGTCCCGTCCGCTCATTCCGCGCCGGTTGACCGAAACGTCCAGCGCGCTCAGGAGAACGAAGCGGCGGTCATGATCGTTGCGGGACGTCCGGATACATCCATGATGAAGATCGCGGACGATCTTTCCATCGCTCTCGACGATCCGGGTGGCAAGTTTCGCGTCGTGCCTGTCGCCGGTGACGGCGCGGCGGGCAATGTGCGCGACATAATTCTCCTGCGCAATATCGATCTGGCGATAACAGATTTCACGATCTTGAACCATATGCGGCAGTCCAGGGATCTGAGCCAGATGCTTTCCCGGGAGATCGCGCATGTGATGACGCTGTTCCCGGAAAAGCTGTCGATTCTGGCGCGCTCGGACATCCAGTCCATCGACGATCTGACCGGCAAGCGTGTGAGCGTCGGCCTGCGTGACAGTTCCGCGTCGGTGCATGCCGAGAAGATTTTCGGCGCGCTTGGCGTTGAGCCCGAAACCGTTCATCTCGCTGCGCCGGATTCCGCTCTTGCGCTCGACAATGGCGAAATTGACGCCTTCATGTGTTTCTGCCTTTTATCGCCGGGCGTCTACAAGCAGGTGATGTTCAATCCCGATCTTCGCATTCTGCCGATCCCTTACGCGCCAGGCCTGCAGGCAGATTACCTGCCGGACACGCTGGTTCACACCGAGTTCCCTTCCTTCATCGCCAAGGATGAGACGGTCGACACGCTCGCCGTGACGCTGACGCTGGTGACGTATAATTGGGAGAAGGGCAATCCGCGCTACAGCCGGGTCGCCAAATTTGTGGAGCGGTTTTTCAACAACCTACCGAAACTGCAACAGGCGCCACGCCACAAGGGCTGGCAATCGGTGATGATCAGCGCAAGCGCGCCGGACTGGCCACGATTTGCCGCTGTTGACGAATGGCAGACGGCGCAAAATGCCGATGCGCTTCAGGAAATGCGCGTCGCTTTCGGTGAATTTCTCAATCGTTGGGAAACAGCCTCCGCGCCGGTCGAGGAAACGAGCCAGACCCAGCTTTTCGAGGAATTTCTGACTTGGCGCGCGAACGCCCAGTAGCCGCCTGCGACGGTTGGGCCGTTCCATCCGCAAATGTCGCGCTTGAGCGGAGCGCAGACTCTCAGTAACGTCTGCGCATGGCTGACGATCTGATTCTCGAACCCGCTCCCATCGAGCCGGTCAATCTGCGTGACGCGCTCGAAGAGCGTTATCTCGCATATGCGCTGTCCACTATCATGCACCGGGCGCTCCCCGATGTGCGCGACGGGCTCAAGCCCGTGCATCGCCGCCTGCTTCACGCGATGCGGCAATTGAAGCTCGACCCGGATGGTGGCTTCAAGAAATGCGCGCGCGTCGTCGGCGACGTCATTGGTAAGTACCATCCGCATGGCGACCAGTCGGTCTACGATGCCCTTGTTCGCCTTGCGCAGGGCTTTGCGGTCCGTTATCCGCTGGTGGACGGGCAGGGCAATTTCGGCAATGTCGATGGCGACAATGCCGCGGCCATGCGGTACACCGAGGCCAAGCTGACGCCTGTCGCGGCGGCGCTGCTCGACGGTCTCGACGAGGACACGGTAGATTTCCGCGAGACCTATGATGGCGAGGAAAAGGAACCCGTCGTCCTTCCCGCCGATTTTCCGAACCTGCTGGCCAACGGGTCTTCCGGCATCGCGGTCGGCATGGCGACGTCGATCCCGCCCCATAATGCCGAAGAGCTGTGCGACGCCGCTCTTTACTTGATCAAGAATCCCGGTGCGACGGCGGACAAGCTGATCGACTTCGTTCCCGGCCCTGATTTCCCGACCGGCGGCATCCTTGTCGAGGACCGCGCCTCCATCATCGAATCCTACCGGACCGGCCGGGGCGGTTTTCGTCTGCGCGCGCGTTGGGAGAAGGAAGATGCCGGACGCGGCGTCTATCAGATCGTCATCACCGAAATTCCCTATCTCGTGCAGAAATCACGGCTGATCGAAAAGATCGCCGAGCTGCTGGAAGCCAAGCGCCTGCCGCTGCTCGCCGACATTCGCGATGAATCCGCCGAGGATATCCGCATCGTGCTTGAGCCGCGCGCCCGCACGGTCGACCCGGTCGTGCTGATGGAGCAGCTCTTCAGGCTGACCGATCTGGAAACGCGGATCTCGCTCAACATGAACGTGCTCAGCCGGGGACAGGTCCCGGTCGTGCTCGGTCTCTCCGAGGTGCTGACCGAGTGGCTCGCCCATCGCAAGACGGTGCTGCGCCGCCGCTCCGAGCACAGGCTCCGGCAGATCGAGCATCGCCTCGAAGTGCTCGGCGGCTACCTGATCGCCTATCTCAATCTCGACGAGGTGATCCGCATCATCCGCGAGGAGGACGAGCCCAAGGCCGAACTGATCCGCCGCTTCAAGCTCAGCGACGTTCAGGCCGAAGCGATCCTCAACATGCGCCTTCGCTCATTGCGCAAGCTCGAAGAGATCGAGATCCGCACCGAGCACGACAAGCTGACCGGCGAAAAGCAGGAAATCGTCTCGCTGCTGGCCTCGGACGAAAAGCAGTGGCAGCGCATTTCCGAGCAGATCGCCGAGACGAAGAAGCGCTTTGGCAAGACGACCGAGGTCGGCCGCCGCCGGACCCGCTTTGACGACATGCCGGAAATCGACGTGGACGTCGAGCAGGCTCTGGTCGAAAAGGAGCCGGTGACGATCCTGCTTTCCGAAAAGGGCTGGATCCGCGCCATCAAGGGGCATCAGAACGACCTCGACAAGGTGCAGCTCAAGGCTGGGGACAGCCTGTTCCGCGCCATTCCCGCACAGACCACCGACAAGCTGGTGATTTTCGCGTCCAACGGAAAATTTTTCACGCTCGATGCGGCGAGCCTTCCCGGCGGACGCGGCCATGGCGAGCCCGTGCGGCTGATCATCGACCTCGAAGAGTCGAGCGACATCGTCGACATGTTCGTGCACAAGCCCGGCCGGAAGCTGCTGGTTGCCTCCAATGCCGGCAATGGCTTCATCGTCGCCGAAGACGATGTCGTCGCGCAGACGCGCAAGGGCAAGCAGGTCATGTCCGTGCCGTCGCCGGACAAGGCGATCGCGTGCATCGCGGCGGATGGCGACAGCGTGGCGACGGTCGGTGACAATCGCAAGATGCTGATTTTCCCGCTGGCCGAAGTCAACGAGTTGAGCCGGGGACGCGGCGTGCGATTGCAGATGCTGCGCAATAGCGGCTTGTCGGACGTAACGGTGTTCCGCGCCGAGGAAGGGCTGCGCTGGCAGGAAGGCTCGCGCGTGCGGACCTTTACCGAGATCGGCGCGTGGCAGGGCAAGCGAGCTCAGGCCGGCGCAGCGGCGCCGAAAGGCTTCCCGCGCAGCAACCGTTTCGGGATGACGGGGCTATAAGCCTTTTGTGGATATGACGGCGGCGGGCATGGCGGCTCGCCGCGTCTGTCCAGGATTGCCACATTTCGGCAACAGTTCCGTCGCATAGATTTCGTTACCGAATTTTCATTCTCCGGCCCGGCACGAGACGCGTGGGGCGACGCGCTGAAAAGCGGATTCTCGTTCCGGCCAGAACGGCACAGCAGGGAAGCATGGCTCCAAAAGCAAGTGCAACTGCGCTCATATGTTCGCTGATCATGGTTACGGCGGCTCATGCCGATAATTGCGGTCGCGAGGCGCTGGCGGCCGTCGTCAGCGAGGCCAGCGCCGAATTGACGGCGATGACCGAGGCCAATACGCGGCGTTTCCAGGACAAGCTGCAGCAATTGAAAGCCTCTCAAGGCTGGTCGGATGCCGACTATGTCAGCAAGGCGACGCCTTTTGTGAAGGACGAGGCCATTGCCGGTTTCGATGCGCGTCATGGGGAACTGCTCGAACAGGTCCCGAACCTGAGCGCACCGGGCCGCTCCGTTGCATCCCTCGCCGGCGCCGCCCCGGCATATGCCGCCTCCACTCACGATGGGTGCCCGATGGCGGAAAAACTCCGTGGCCTGATGAATGACGTGGTCGACAATTCGCGCGCCAAATGGGCCTACATGCTTGGCAAGGTCGATCAGGCGCTTGAGAAGACGGACCGTGTGGCGGCTGGCCAATAACGCCTTCTCACTTTGGCGTTGGCAGTAACGCCTTGCCCGCAAAGCAGAATTCGGGCCTCCTCCGACAACCGACGGCAGCGCTCCGGAATTTGAGCGGAGCTGTATTTCCAAGTTTAAACCGGGCAGGATTGCGCAATGCAAACATTATTCCGCAGCATTACTGACGCAATTTACCGCCCGCTATTCGCGGCGGTGCACAGTTCGAATCAGTCTACCAATAGAACATTCGCCATCAATTTCATCGTGCAAGGACAGAGCCGAGTCGGGCAAAAGTTAATGCTTCCTTTGCTTGAAGGCGTAGCGAAAGCGGTTGAGTGGAATGGGGATCGCTACCTAGGGGCGAAAAACTGTGGATTTCGTGTCGAATCCGCCACAAGAGGCTTTCTGATGCGTCCCAAAGGCCGCGTTCTTGTTTACCGGCAGGAGCGTTTCGTCTAACTAAAATTGGGTAAGCCGATGAGCGGATGGGAAATCAAAAGCTCGCTCAAAGGTTTTAAGAATTTAAGTCGTCGGCATCATGGGGTTTCACCGCTGACCGACTTGGATGACAGAGATGTCAGGCGCTAATGTCAGTTGTCTCTGTGTTTGGGCTGGCCCTTAAGGGAACTCTGAAGGGCCTTTTAGAGAGAGATGATTGGGGGATTCATGAAGATGACCAGTCGCTTTGCTTTGGTCGCAGCAGCAGGTATGCTGATGGCCGTTGCTCCGGCGAAAGCTGCTGACCTTGGCGGCGGATGCTGTGCTGACCTTGAAGAGCGTGTTGCAGAACTCGAAGCAACGACGGCTCGCAAAGGCAACCGCGTTGTTAGCCTGCAGGTTTATGGCCAGGTTAACAAGGCTCTGTTGCTCTGGGACGACGGCTTCGATGACGACGCTTATATCGTCGACAACGACTTCTCGATGAGCCGCCTCGGCTTCAGAGGTTCGGCTTCGATGAAGGAAGGCTGGACCGCAGGTTACCATATTGAACTTGGTATCCGGAATGACTCGTCGGCTCGTGTCGATCAGACCACTGACGATTCTTCCGATCAGATCCTGATCCGTCACAATAACTTGTATATCGAGAGTGCGACTCTTGGTCGTATCACGATCGGTCAGCAGGACACTGCAACCAGCGCCATTACGGAAATCAATCTCGGCGGTTCGCACGAGAACTCCTATGGCAACTACAGCAGTTTCTTTATCCGTGACAGCACCTTTGGTGTCGGCGTAGGCAGAATTGGTGACGTTCAGAACAATCTGAATGGTGGTCGCGCCAACGTCATCCGTTATGACACGCCGTCAATCTACGGTTTCATCGCTTCGGCATCTTGGGGTGAAGACGATCGTTATGATCTTGCTCTGCGCTTCAAGAAAGAGTGGAATTCGATCCGCATCGCTGCCGGTATCGGCTACGGTGTGAACGAAGAAGGTGCTGCTGTCGAACTGGACGTTCTCAACCCGGCAACGTTTGGTGTGACGACACTTGGCGGGGCTGATTTTGTAGATACCGAAGTTCTGAGCGGATCGGTCTCCGTCATGCATGTGCCGACTGGCATCTATGGTATGTTCGCGGCAGGCGAGGTCGAGTATGAGTCAGACACTGCTGCTCTCGACGGCCTTGATGGCGATTTCTACTACGTTCAGCTCGGTATCGAAAGGCGGCTCACGCCTTATGGTTCGACCGTGTTCTTCGGCGAATATGGCGACTATCAGGGTGCTACCGCTGTTGCGGCTCTTTTCGACGCTGGTACAGAAATGTGGGGCGTCGGCATCACGCAGAACTTTGATAGCGCAGCCTTGCAGGTATACGCAAGCTACCGCAATTATGAGTTCAACAGCGTTGGCGACGATTTTGGTTTCCCGCTTGAGGACTTCGACGCATTCCTCGTCGGTTCGAAAATCCGGTTCTAATCTGGCTTAATGCTAGCTTAGGTGGAGAGGCCGCTCTTTTGGGCGGCCTCTTCTTTTCCGCATCATTGTTCCCGCTGCCGCTTCCCGCGAAGACGTGACTTCCCCGTGAGGGGAACGCCGCGCTATAGGTAACGCCACCTCACCGGCATCAACCAGAGGAAGGCGGCCATGGCGTCCAAATCCGTATTATCGGAAAAGATCACATTTCCCGGCTCGCAGAGACACACGCTCGCAGCGCGCCTTGACCGCCCGGTGGGAGTGCCCAAGGCGACAGCCATTTTCGCGCATTGCTTTACCTGCTCGAAGGACACGCTTGCCGCCTCCCGCATTGCCGGGCAGTTGGCCCAGCGTGGCTTTCAGGTGCTCCGCTTCGACTTCACCGGCCTGGGGGCGAGCGAAGGCGAGTTCGCCAATACGAATTTCTCCTCCAATGTGCAGGATCTGCTCGCCGCCGCCGATCATCTTCGCGAGCAGGGAAGTCCGCCGGATCTTCTGATCGGCCACAGCCTTGGCGGCGCGGCGGTGCTCGCAGCCGCCGCCGATTTTCCCGAAGCCAAAGCCGTCGCCACGATTGCCGCGCCCGCCGACGCCGCCCATGTCATCCACCATTTCGCCGCGCATATGGACGAAATCCGCGACAAGGGCGAGGCCGAAGTCACGCTTGCCGGCCGCAAATTCAGCATCAGGAAGCAACTCCTCGACGATCTCGATGAAGCCGGTTTCCATGAGCGAATCGGCGCGATGCGAAAGGCGCTGATGGTCTTCCATTCGCCGACCGACGATACGGTCGGCATCGAGAATGCGTCCGCCATCTTTCAGGCCGCCAAACACCCCAAAAGCTTCTGCTCGCTGGACGGCGCGGATCATCTGCTGTCCCGCCGGGAGGACGCAATCTATGTCGCCGATGTGTTGAGCGCCTGGGCCTCGCGATATATTCCTCGACCGGCGGTGGCGGACGTGGATGCCGGCGATCTTGCCGGCGGCGTGGTGAGCGTTGCCGAAACAGGGGAAGGCAAATTCCAGCAGCGGGTTCGGGTGGGTGCGCATGAGCTTCTTGCGGACGAACCGGCCGATATGGGCGGCGGCGACAGCGGACCGACGCCCTACGATTTCCTCGCGATAGGCCTGGGTGCGTGCACCTCGATGACCATGCGGATGTATGCGGATCGCAAGAAGTTCCCGCTCGATCATGTGGAGGTGCTGGTCGCGCATGAGAAGCGCCATGCCGAGGACTGCGTCGATTGCGACGAGAAGGACAGCGCGAAGATCGATCATTTCGACCGCACCTTGCGCATCAGCGGCAATCTCAGCGAAGAGCAGCGGGCCAGCCTGATCGCGATTGCGGATCGCTGTCCGGTTCACCGGACATTGGAGGCAGGCGCGCGGATCACAACCAAAGCGGCGGCGAAGAGCGAGTAAGGGCCGCGCCGGATCAGGTCATCTGCCAGTTTTGCGCAATCCCAGCGAAGGCGAGGATCTCATTGCCACGTTCGTTTCAGAGCCCCGCCTTCGCGGAGATTATGAGAAAGTGGGCTCTCCCGGAATGAACCCCGTGCGGTCCCGTCGCGGCCTCAGCCTACGCCTCGACCAGCCGCAGCTTGCTCCTGTCAAAGACCCGCAAGACCCGGCAAAGCTCATGGCCGCGTTTGAGAATCAGGCCCGTCGTCGCGATGACGCTATAGGCGCCCTGTCTTCTGGCCAGTTTCGGGTTCTTCTCGATGCGGTAAAGGGGAGCCTCCGCCGTTCGCCGGAAAACGGAAAACACCGCGCGGTCCCGGAGCATGTCGATCGCGTAGTCGCGCCACTCGCCCTCGGCGACCCGTCCGCCATAGATCGAGAAAATCTGGTTCAGCTCGAAGCGGTTGAAGGTGACGAATTGAAGCCGTGAATTCGGCATCGCATAGCCCGGCTGGATCACGCCTGCTCCAGCGGGGCTGTTGACTATGGGGTCTGTATCGGTCATCGCGCCTCCCAACTTTTAACTGTTCATCTTCAGGAGTGAGGGCGGAAAGATCAAGTCCGAATGTCGTCGCGTTCGGTCAAAATTCGCTGTCACCACGATGATTTGCGTCTTTATACTTATAAAGTTCCATCCGATCTCTGCGCCTCAAGGTTGCGGATTTTTAATAAAACAATCACGAAACGGCCTCACTTTGCCCATTGGGACGCCGCATTGCTCGGTAGAATAATAAGGGTCGGCTCAACGTCCGGTCTTGTGTAAGCCATTCATGAGATCCGTCCCCCGGGTTACCGGATTGCGTTGAGACGGCAGTGTTCCCCAAAAGTGTGACCCTATAGCGAGCCATTCATGGCTCGCTTTTTTTCGCATGGGGCTTGCCCCGTCAGCCGTCACTCGCGGTGATCACCGAACGGACGCCGATGATCGTGCGGCAGCGCGCGGCAAGGCCTTCCGCGATCTGCGGCGTCATGCCGGCAAATCGCAGCTCGATCGCCATTTCGTCGCCCGCGCCATGTTCCGTCGAGACATGCATGCGGTAGGGCGTCAGGTCGATTTTTATGAAAATGTTAAGCACGCGGGCCAGAAGGCTGGAATCCGCGGCGCTCGTGAGGAAAAAATAACTTCGTTCAGCGTCTGAACGTGGCGCGTGGCTGACCGTCGCCGCGCCTGCGCCCGACAACTCAAGTGCTGTCATGGGAGTGAACCCTTGCAAATCGGATCGAAAGATAATGGGAGAGTGAGTCCCGGCGCCCTCAGGCTGCCGGGCCGCTAATTCGTAGCGTGCCGATGATGCAAGGTGAGTGATACATAACGAGACTTATATAGCGCGCGGAGCGTGCGGCGGCAAGCGCGAGGTGCAAATTCCCCAGGGCGGAATCATAAATCGTTAATGCGCTGAGTGGCGAACAGGATTCTGATGGCCGGGATAAGGAGGACCGGCCATGAGCGTCAGCTTTCTGGAGCATATCCGTGATATTGAAGA
>JBHJOB010000069.1:0-37739 GCA_050330195.1 Rhodomicrobiaceae bacterium
ACATTTCTGCACCGTCTCCGGCTCGGAGAGGCGAACCAGAAGACCTCAGCCTCATATAGTGTAGCCGACCGTCAATTTCCTGCATCCGCCGCAAGGATGAAAGCCTCGCGCAGCGTATCCCGGTCGCCAATATGATTGGCGAGGATCAGGACGAGACGCGCGTTGATCGCGTGACTTTCCTCCGGTGAGCGGCCTTCGTGAACGCCAAGCAGTTCCGCGTAAAAGCCGTCCGGATCGGGAATGTTCGGTTCCTTGATCAAAGCTGGCATGATGCTGCCTCCTTTCCTAGCGACCTGTCGCCCTGCGCAGAGCGTGCTCGACTTCGGCCGCATCGTAGCGGGTCCAGCGCGCCGCAACATGCTGATCCGGACGTAAAAGATAGACGGCCGACGCGGCGTCACCGAGATAGCGCGTCCGCAATGCATCGGATGAGGCCCGCGCCGTGCGGATGGCCAGGCTTTCCAAATGACCCCCGTCACACTGCACGGCGTCGGGTAAGTCCGCGTCAATGGCGAGAAGCTGAAACCGCCCGCCGAGCCGGTCGAGCAGCCAGCCGCCCGCGAGCGGCGCATCGCAGGCCGAAGCGCCGGGGCGCGTGCGGGCAGGAAGCCCGGAGGCATCCGGTGGCGGCTCTCCATAGACCGTCGGCAATGACAGCCGCCCGCTATTGACCAGCGGACGGGCGAAAGCGGCATGTTCCGAAAGGCTCAGAACGGCATCGCGGAACAACCGGCTGATCTCCGATTTCGGCGTGATGAAATCCGTCGAGCGCGTCGAGTTCATGATGTTCTCGTCCGCCGCCGGAATGCGCTCGCGCTCATAGCTGTCCAGAAGCGTCTCGGGCGCATCGCCTCCGATGACCATCGCCAGCTTCCAGCACAGATTATCGACGTCCTGCACGCCCGAATTGGCCCCGCGCGCGCCGAACGGCGAGACCTGATGCGCTGAATCGCCGGCAAAGATCACGCGGCCATGCCGGAATCTCTCCATCCGCATGCACTGGAACGTGTAGATCGACACCCATTCCAGCTCGAAACGCGCATCCTCTCCGAGCATGGCGCGCAAACGAGGGATCACCTTGTCCGGTCGTCTCTCGGTCTCCTTGTCAACGCCTGGGCCGAGTTGCAGGTCGATCCGCCAGATATTGCCGGGCTGTTTGTGCAGCAGGGCCGACTGGCCGCGATTGAATGGCGGATCGAACCAGAACCAGCGCTCCGGCGGGAAACCGGCTTCCATGTGAATGTCGGCGATGAGGAAATTATCCTCGAAAACGCGGCCCGTGAAATCGAGGCCGAGCATGGCGCGCACCGGCGAGTTCGCCCCGTCGCAGGCGATCAGCCAGTCCGCCGCCAGCGCATAGGGGCCGTCAGGCGTTTCCGCCTGAAGCCGCACGCCGTCCGCTGCCGCGTCCACCGCCACGACCTTGTTGCAGCCGCGCAAGTCCACCGGCTTGCCGGCATCGCGCAGATCGTTCAGCCGGCTGACGAGCGTCTCTTCCAGATAATATTGCTGAAGATTGATGAACGCCGGACGGCGATGGCCCTCCTCGGCCAGCAGGTTGAACTCGTAAACCTTGCGCTCATCAAAGAACACCTTGCCGGTATTCCAGGTCACACCCTTGTCCACAAGCGGGTCGCCGCAACCCAGCCGGTCGAAAACTTCCAGCGTCCGCTTGGCGTAACAGATGGCGCGCGAGCCGGTGCTGACGCGGTCGTTCTCGTCGAGAACCACGACCGGCACATCCTTCAGCGCCAGGTCAATGGCCGCCGCGAGACCCACGGGCCCCGCGCCAACAATGACCACCGGATGACGGACAGCCTCGGCAGCGTCCTGATCCGGTGAGCGCTGATAAGGATAGAGCGGCTTATCGAACTTGCCGGGCATCAGGGCGTCCCCGGTCAGCGGAAATAGGCTTCGGCCGAGGGCGCGCGGTCATAGATCAGATAGAATTCATCCAGTTGCGGCGGCGCAATGCCGGCATGCTGCAACTGGACATGCGCCTGCCCGCGATGATGGATCTGGTGCTGGAAAAGATGCAGGAGCAGCGCCTCGACGCCTTCCTCGATCGGGCCGGAGGGGCGTTCGGTGATCCTGACCTGCCGCAATATTTCGGGCGTCAGATCGGCGCAAAACCGCGTCAGCCGCATATCCGCCGCCGCCTGCGCAACGGCCAGCCTGTCCGGCGCGGTCTCGTTCTCACGCTCGTAGACCTTGCGCCCTTCGCCGCCCTGTTCCAGCGCGTCGACATAGTAGAGATCGACGGCATGGATATGGTTCATCGTCTCGGCGAGAGAGGGAAAGAACCCCGGCCGGGGGGCAGTGAAATCGTCAGGGGCAAGGCGCGCAAATGCCGCGTAGAGGGTCGCATTGGCCCAAGCGTTGTTGAGCGCCATTGCCTTGAATGGGTTTGGCTCCATCACTGTCATCCTTGTAGCGCGGCCCACATTTCCCGGTCACGCTCGGCAGTCCAGATGCGTGGTGTGTCCACGTCCCGGGC
Organism: Rhodomicrobiaceae bacterium; assembly: GCA_050330195.1. Taxonomy (GTDB): domain Bacteria; phylum Pseudomonadota; class Alphaproteobacteria; order Rhizobiales; family Rhodomicrobiaceae; genus JAHQVI01. The sequence goes on from JBHJOB010000069.1 coordinate 2,498, forward strand.
TTCGTCATAGGCGCGGGCGACATTGAACGGCAGGCAATGCTCGTAAATCGCGTAGTCGGAGAATTTCGGGTCACACTCCGCGCGGCAGGCCGCCATCGCCTCTTTCAGCGAACCGCCGCCCAGCGCGACTTTCGCCACGGGCCGATAGGTCGACTTCAGGAAGTCCGTCGTCAGTTCAATCGCCTCGTTGACCATCGCCTGCCCCACCAGCGCGCCGCCACGTCCCGGCGCAATCGCGTCCGGCTGCCAGTTGCGGATCTTTGACAGCGTTCCCGGCCAGTCGTGGAAATGGGCGTCGCCGCAATAGCAGGCGGATTTGTACTCCACGATGTCGCCGGTGAACATGACATTGGCGTCCGGCACATAAGCGACGATATCGCCCGCTGTATGCGCACGGCCAAGGAACATCAGATCGACGCGGCGCTTGCCGAGATAGACCGCCATGCGGCTGTTGAATGTGGTCGTCGGCCATGTGAGGCCGGGAATGCTTTCATGCCCCTCGAACAGCCGGGGAAAGCGCCCGAACTCGGAGTTCCAGTCCTCCTGTCCGCGCTCGACGACCATCGCCCGCGCCTGCTCCGACATGACGATCTGGTCCGCGCCATATGCCGAAGCGCCGAGCACGCGCACCGCGTGATAGTGGCTCAGCACGACATGGCTGACGGGCTTGTCCGTCACTGTACGGATCTGTTCGATGACCTTGCCCGCAAGGCGGGGCGTTGCCTGCGCGTCGATCACCATGACGCTGTCGTCGCCGACGATGACGCCGGTATTTGGATCGCCTTCAGCCGTGAACGCGTAGAGCCCTGACCCGATTTCCTCGAAGGAGATTTTCTTCTCGGTCAGATCGCCGGTCGAGGCGAAAGCCTTAGACATGGGTGTCCTCCGGTCCGTCATATTTCTCTACGGCCTGCTCGATCGCGCCGAAGATCGAGCGCCCTTTCGCGTCCATCATCTCGATGCGCACGACATCGCCGAAATGCAGGAACGGCGTGTCCGGCTTGCCGCCGCGAAGGCTCTCGACCGTGCGCAATTCCGCGATGCAGGAATAGCCGCGCCCGCCTTCAGCAATGGTACGTCCCGGCGATCCGTCCGCGTCCTTGTTGGAGACGGTGCCTGAGCCGATGATCGTGCCTGCGCCGAGCGAGCGGGTGCGCGCCGCATGGGCGATGAGTTGCGGAAAGCTGAAAGTCATGTCCCGGCCCGCGTCGGCGCGTCCGAAAGGCGCACCGTTCAGATCGACATGCATCGGCAGGCTGAGCTTGCCGGCGGACCACGCATCGCTGAGCTCGTCCGGCGTAACGGCGACCGGCGAAAAGCTCGACGACGGTTTCGACTGGAAGAACCCGAAGCCCTTGCCAAGCTCCGACGGCATCAATCCGCGCAGGCTGACATCGTTGACGAGCATGACGAGCCGGATCGCCGCCGCCGCTGTATCCGGTGAAACCCCCATCGGCACGTCGCCGACAATCACGGCGATTTCGCCTTCCATGTCGATGCCCCAGGCTTCATCCGCCACGCGGATCGGATCGCGGGGCGCCAGAAAGCTGTCCGAGCCGCCCTGATAGATCAGCGGCTCCTGCCAGAAACTCTCCGGCATTTCCGCCCCGCGCAAACGGCGCACCAGCTCGACATGGTTCATATAGGCTGATCCGTCCGCCCACTGATAGGCACGGGGCAATGGCGACGCCGCCTCGCGCTCGTGGAAGCGTTCGAGCGGAACGCTGCGGTGCTCCACCTGCTCGGCAAGCTCTTCGAGAAGCGGCGCAATCGCCGTCCAATCGTCAAGCGCGGACTGAAGCGTCGGCGCGATATGTGCGGCGTCCGCATACATGGTCAGATCGCGCGACACGACGACGAGCCTGCCGTCGCGGCCTCCCGATTTCAGCGTGGCGAGTTTCAACGCGCCCCTCCTTATTGTTATGGTTTCCGGGCGAACCCGTCGCTATCGACTTATTCGGCGGCAATTGGCGGCTTGGGCGGCTTCGCGCCTGCCGAAGCGAGCCAGCTTTGCGAATATTCCTCCACTTCCGTCGCTTCGGCCAACGGTCCCAGCTCCAGCGGCTGGCGCGTATCGAGCATGACCGCATATTCCTCCGTCATCTGCTTCGGCTGCTCGAACATGCGGGCGAGCGCTTTCGGATGCGGTCCATGTGTGAACCCGACCGGATGGAAGGTGATCATGCCCGCATCGATATTGTCGCGGCTGAAAAAGTCGCCATCATGATAGAACAGCACCTCGTCGTAATCGTCGTTGTTGTGAAAGAATGGGATTTTCAGCGCGCCGCTATCCGTCTCGAACGGGCGTGGCACGAAGGTGCAGATGACGAACCCGTTGCCGACCCATGTCGTATGCGCCGATGGCGGAAGATGCGCCCTGTGCGACATGAGCGGGCGGATGTCCTTGACGTTGAGGCGCACCGGCGAAAGATCGCCATGCCAGCCGACCGCGTCGAGCGGGTTGAAGGGGAACGTCACCGTCGAAAGCTGATTGCGCTGCTTGACCTTGACGACCGTTTCCACCTCACCCTGCTGCGCCTTGAAGGCGTCGTCGATGGCGGGGGAGTCCAGCATTCCGGGATCGAAAATGGCGTGTTTGCCGACGATGCCTTTCTCGGGAAGCATGTAGCTGCCGCCGGTGTTCTCGATCATCAGCATCTCGATCTTGCCGGCCGGTTCGATACGCCACATCGTCGAGCGCGGCATGACGATATAGTCGCCCTGCGCGATGGACAGATGGCCGTAATCGCAGAACAACTCGGCCGCGCCGCGATGCAGGAACAGCAGGTCGTCGCCATCGGCATTGCGCACGAGATGGTCCATTGTCCGGTCGGTCCGCCAGAAGCGCATCTTGCAATTGGCGTTATGCAGAACCAGCGGCGCATCCCACGGCGATGCTCCCATCGGCGCGGCCTTGTTGAGATCGAAGGCGCGCGGGCGCAGCGGACCTTCCCAGCTCAGCCAGCCGGTCGGCGGATGGGCGTGATACATCATCGTCGCCGGGCCGAAGAAGCCTTCCTTGCCGAGTTCACGCTCGAACGTGTCTTCGGGCAGGTCGCAATGGGCCTGCCGCGATGCCTGTCCCTGGCTGCTGGTCTTGGAAATATACTGGCGTGCCGCCATGTCAGCCTCCCTGTGGCTCAGCGCGAAGAGAAGCGGCGAGCCGGTTTTTCACCTTTGCAGAAAATATCGGCTCAAATGGAGGACAGGTCAATTGGCGAGGCCGGGCTCCCTCGCAGCGGCGGCGTGATTGAACCCTTCGGGCCTTTCGCCGTTATGATCTTCTGACTGAACCCGAGCCGCTATTTACCAATCATTAGGAAAGAAATTCTCCCTCGCAGCAACGTCCGGCATTGTAACGATATGAGACAGCGCGTGTCGGAGGCGCGCTGAATGCGAGGTCCGGAATGTGGACGCCACCTTCCGTGAAACCGGGCATAATGCAGGCAAGACAACAGATGCATCGTTTACGGTCATGGAAATATTCCAGTCTGATAACATGATTTTGCAGGCGCTGATCATCGCAGTGGTGCTGATGGCGGTCGCGTTCGGCATTCTGACCTATATCAACTACCAGCAGGATCTGGTCGCCCAGTGGCTGACGCTTGCCGAGCGCGACCTGAACAATCTCCTGGCCAGCGGTTTGTCGCATGGCGGGCGCAAGGACAAGATCAAGGAGCGGAGCCAGTGGAACGAGTGGGCTCAGATTCCCGCGGTGCAGATCAATACTGGCGACTACAAGAGCCTTGCGCAGGAGCTTGTCGCGGTTAACGAAAAGGAATTGCAGGGCAAAGGCGCGGCAATGGGCAAGGCGTCGATCACAGCTTTTCTTTTGCGTGAACTTTATGAAGGCAATGTCGATACGGCGCAGAGCAAGATCTACGTTGAAACCCTGAATAATGACGGCAAACCGCCCTATATCGCCCCGGGAATATATGAACTTGTCGGATTCGACAAATTTGACCCTGTCACCGGTTTTCCGCCCGGCGCCGGCATCAACCGGCTGTTGCTCTTTTCTGTGGTGTTGAACCGTGGCTATCCGCGCGACGTACAATTCATAACCACGGATGACGCAACCGGCATGAAGACGCGCCTGACCGGCGTCCGGGCGCTGCTGGAGCTGACGCAGCAGAATCTATGAGCGCTGCCTACAGGCAAAAGAATTGCGCGGCCGAAGCCGACAGGTCGATCAGGATTGCCGGGCCGCGCGCAAGCAACAGAAACACCGCGCCGCCCAGCAGCAGGCCGAGCGAACCGATAATGGCGATGCGGGCTGCGAGCGGCATATTTCCCCTGGCTCCCTTTCAGCTTCAGATCGCGGGCGCACTTGCCCCGAGCCGGGGCGCAGGGGCTTCGCGTATCGGCATGTGACACAGCGCGGCAATCAGGCTCACGGCGATCGTTGCCCACCAGAGCATATCATAGGATTGATACGCATCGAAGAACCAGCCGCCGAGCCATGCGCCCATGAAGCTGCCGACCTGATGCGAGACGAAGACGATGCCGTAGAGCATGGACAGCCACTGCGGGCCGAAGAACACCACGATCAAGCCGCTGGTCAGCGGAATCGTGCCGAGCCAGAGGAAACCGAGGATCGCGGCGGCGACAATGATGGTTGTCTCGGTGAGCGGCAGATAGAGGAGGCCGAGAAAGACCGCCGCCCGTCCGAGATAGAGCAGCGTCAGCGCAACCCGCTTCGGCATGATCTCCCCCGCGCGACCGCATAGATAAGTGCCGGCGATGTTGAACAGGCCGATCACCGTCAGCGCGATCACGCCAAGACTCGGATCGAAATTCTTGTCGATCAGGAACGCGGGCAGATGCGTGGCGACCGCCGCGATCTGAAAACCGCAGACGTAGAAGCCGAGCGTCAGCAAGATGAAGCTGGGGTGCTTGAACGCTTCGCCGAGCGCCGCCCCCATCGGGATATCCGCTGGCGGCGCATTCGCCGGAACGTCGGCGGGTTTCGCTCCCGCGGCCTTCGCGCCGCTCGCCATGGCCAGACCCAGCGGAGCCATGACGGCAGCCGTCGCGGCGAGCACGAACAGCGTCACCATCCAGCCCGTCTCGGACATGATGACATGCGTGTAGGGAAGGGCCATGAACTGCCCGATGGCGCTGCCCATTGCCGTCAGGCTGAGCGCCTGCGCCCGCTTTTCGGGCGGCGCGGCGCGTCCGACCACGCCGAAGACCGCCGTGAAGCCGGTTCCGGCAACGCCAAGGCCGATCATCACGCCGCTCAGGATGAGACCGCCCTCACCGCCGGCATTGGCCATGACCAGCAAACCGGCCACATAGAGCGCCGCGCCGCTGACCACGACCCACTTGGCGCCATACTTGTCGCTGAGCGCTCCCGCGAACGGCGCGCCAAGGCCCCACAGCAGGTTGAGCAATGCGATGGACAGCGCGAAGACTTCGCGGCTCACCTGCAGATCCTGCGTCATGGGCGCGAGAAAGAGGCCGAATGTCTGGCGGATGCCCATATTGAGGGCGAGGATCGCGCCTCCCGCGAGGACCACCCACCAGAAGGGCGCAAGACTCTTTTTCATCGGGCTTACCTCGGAGATCTTCAGCGGCGTCTGTATACACCGGGCAAGATTTACCGATTAGCCATCAAGGTCCAATGAAATTTCTGTATCGCTATCATAACGAAAATTTATTGTGACATGCGTCACGGCAACAATTCTTCATGACGTTCGGTGAATTTTCCGTCCAGCCCAAGGGAGCGCGAGCGCATGTCGATACGCCATGCGCCGTTGCCGCCTTTGGCGATCGAGAAGAAGTTATAGGCTGCGCTTCGTATCGGATCGGCGCTCGCAAGCGAGGCTGAGGGCGCGCCGACGATCGGGATCGGCCCGGTCCGTCCATGCAGGCGCAAGAGCATGACGCGATGATTGTGACCGTGAAGCACGAGTTCCGCGCCATTCTCGATCAGCACCTTCTGAAACCGGCGGGCATCGTGCAGCGCTCGCTGCCACGGCGTCATGCCGGGCAAGGGCGGATGGTGAATCAGGACGACACGGCAATAGCCCTCCCGGCCGAGTCGCTCCAGAAGATCGGCCGCGCTGCGCATCTGCCGCCTGCCGACCCGGCCTGAAGCCATCGCCGGCATGGTCGCCCGCGCCGTGGACAGGCAGACCAGCGCGATCTGACCGAGGATGCGGACGAAGGGAAAGCTGCGCCCATAGCCTTCCATCATCTCCAGCCCGGCGGCATTGCCGCTCATATAGGGCTGCCACTGCGAATAACCCGGACCGCGCAGGAAGGGCACATAGGCGTCGTGATTGCCGGGTATGACGGTTATGTCGTCAGGCCCGCCGATACTCTCCAGCCAGACCCGGACCGCGCGGAATTCTTCGGGCAGCGCGATATTCACGAGATCGCCGGTCATCGCGATATGGTCGGGCTTGTGGCCAAGCAGATCGTCCATAAGCCGGTCCAGCACATCGCGGCGATGATGGCCCCGGCGGCGGTGCCAGTTCACATAGCCGAGCGCCCGCTTGCTCAGCAGGTGATAGAAGGCCGGGCGCGGCAGCGGCGAGAGATGGACGTCGGAAATCTGCGCGAGTGTAAACATACGGGAATGTCACCGGTCGATGGGAAGAGTTTTTGTAAAGCATAATCGGCGATAGTGGCACCCCGGTTCTGCCCGAAAGGCCCATGGAGATTGGCGCTGAATGGGGCAAATCAGCTAAAGCGGGCGGACGAGAGGGGACGACGGGGGAAAGATGCGACGCAAGCTGTTTCAGAAAGTTCTGTTTCCCTATTGGCGGATGACGCGCGGCATGACGCTTGGCGTTCAGGCCGTGATTGTCAGGAACGGCGACGAAGTGTTGCTGATCCGGCATGGCTACCGCCCCGGCTGGCATTTTCCCGGCGGAGGCGTGGAATGGAACGAGACCCTGTTGACCTCGCTCGCCCGTGAGATCGAGGAAGAAACCGGCGTCATCGTCAAGGGCGCGCCCCAGCTTCACGGCGTTTTCGCCAACTTCACCACTGCGCCCAGCGATCACATCGCGCTGTTTCGCGTCGACGAGTGGGACCAGCCCGCCGTCCCCGAGCCGAACATGGAGATCAGGGAGCAGGGTTTTTTCTCCATCGCCGACCTGCCGAAAGAGATCGTACGGGGCGCCAAGCGCCGGCTGGCGGAAATCTTCGAGGGAAAGCCGCTCGGCCAGCACTGGTAGCGGGTGCGCTCCGTTTCTCTCAAGCTCGATCATGCGGCGCGTCAAAATCGAGTTCCGGCCCGAGCGGCACGATGCCCGTCGGATTGATGGTCTTGTGCGATCCGTAATAATGGTTCTTGATATGCCGCATATCCACCGTCTCGCGTACGTCGCGATACTGATACAGCTCGCGCAGATAGTTTGACATGTTCGGGTAATCAGTGATCCGCCGCTTGTTGCATTTGAAATGCACGTAGTAGACAGCATCGAACCTTATCAGCGTCGTGAACAGTCGCCAGTCTGCTTCCGTAAGCACGTCGCCTGCCAGATAGCGCTCATGGGCGAGAATCTGCTCCAGCCAGTCGAGCGTATCGAACAGCGCCGTGAATGCCTTGTCATACGCCTCCTGCGTGGTGGCGAAGCCCGCCTTGTAGACGCCGTTATTGATGTCGTTGTAGACGCGCCTGTTGATGTCGTCGATCTCGCCGCGCCGTTCGGAGGGATAGAAATCGCCCGGATGCGCGTCAACCTCATCGAACGCTGAATTGAACATCCGGATAATCTCGGCGGACTCATTGGAAACGATCGTGTTCTTCTCGCGGTCCCACAATGTCGGAACCGTCACGCGCCCGGAATAGTCCAATTTCGCAGCCAGATAGACCTCGTAAAGATAATTCTTGCCATTCACGCTGTCGCCGGTCGCACCGGGGAAATCGGTTGCGAATGTCCAGCCATTCTCCGCCATGTGCGGGTGCACCACATCGACGCTGATCATGTCCTCAAGCCCCTTGAGCTTGCGGAAAACCAGCGTACGGTGCGCCCACGGGCAGGCCAGCGAAACGTAAAGGTGATAGCGCCCCGGCTCGGCCTTGAAGCCGCCGTCGCCGCTCGGTCCGGCGCTGCCGTCCGCCGTGATCCAGTTGCGGAACACGCTGTCCTGGCGCTTGAAGCGTCCGCCGGTGGATTTCGTGTCGTACCATTCGTCATGCCAGACGCCGTCAACCAGTCGTCCCATCGATCGAGCCTCGTTTTTCGCGTTGTTTCGGACACCGCCTCTCACTTCCGGCTGGACGGCAACTCATCCCCATGATATGGGCGCATCGCCATGATGAAAAAACACCCTTGTGTCATTCAGCCAAAGCGCCTGCCGCTCCGACGACGCCCGCGTCCATAAATCCGACGCGGCGCCGGTTGCTGCTCATGGGTCTGCCGCAATAACGCGCCGATCCGATATTGGTTCTTCCGGTCGCCTGCCATTTCCCGACATTTCAAGACTGACAGGTAAGACCAATGACGTGCCAATTCGCCATCCGGCCGCAGACGCCTGCCGATGCGTCCGCCGTTGACGCCCTCCATGAAGAAGCCTTCGGACCGGGCCGCTTCTCCCGGACAGCCTACAGAATCCGCGAAGCCGCGATTTATCCGCCGCTGATCGCGTTGACCGCCTGGGATGGCGGCGAAATGGCCGGAGCGGTTCACTTCACGCCTGTCACGGTGGGCGGAAAGCGCGGCGCCATGCTGCTTGGTCCGCTCGCCATTCCGCCGGCCTACAAGAACAAGGGCTGCGGGCTGAAGCTGATGCGGGAAGGGCTGGACATCGCGGCCGGCATGGGTTTCCGGCTGGTCCTGCTCGTCGGCGACTTGCCCTACTATCAGCGGGTCGGTTTCCGGATCATCCCGCCGGGCCGGATCGCACTGCCGGGACCGGCCGATCCGGCGCGCTTTCTTGCGGTGGAATTGGCCAATGGCGCATTGCGGGAGTTTTCCGGGGCAGTCGCGGCGGATAACACGCCGCCCGGCACGCTCTAGGTTCCCGACCTGAGACACCCCCGAATATGTCATCCCGGACGGCCATCGGCCGAGCTGGATGACAACACGCCAATAAAGGCGATTCTTTACCTCTCCCCAAGGGAGAGGTCGGCGCGAAAGCGCCGGGTGAGGGGGGATGTGATTGCCCGGCGGCACAATACCCCTCACCCCAACCCTCTCCCTCAGGGAGAGGGACACGCGTCATGCGCTAACGGCTCTCGCGGAACCAGGTCAGCATGATCAGCCCGAGGAACAGCGCCAGCGCAAGGAACCCGGCCAGAAGTGGGGTATATTGCACGCCGCGCACCACATAGGCTTCGCGGTCCCGCAGCCCCAGCCAGTTGAGGCCGTGGTAGCGCGTTGCGGTCTGCATCATCGCCAGACGCGGCATGTCGCGCGCCTCTGCGCCGTTGGTGCCGCCCATCCAGAACTGGCCGCCGCCCAGCGCCGCCGCAACCGGCTCCAGCGGTTCCGTGGTCGCCGCAACCTTGGAGAACTCCCGGCTGTTTGCCGCGCCGACAAGCGCAACCGCCGACAACTCGTCCATGTTGATCTTGTGCAGCCCCGGCTCCGTTGCCGCCAGACGGCCGCGCCAGAGCCCCGGCCCGGCCTGTTCCATCGGCACGTTGACCGTATTGTCGGTCGGCGTCGTGACGGTCGCCTCGCCGAGCTCGTCCTTCATGCTGCGGCGTTCGATGACGATGCCGGTGCGGTCCGCCGTCGCCTTCAGATATTCCTCTTCGAGATCCGGCTCCTTCATCAGCCAGTGCGACAGACGGCGCAGCAGGTCCGAATGCGGACCGCCGCCCTCATAGCCGCGCGCCCAGAGCCAGAAATGATCGGACAGGAACGTTGCGACGCGCCCCTCCCCGCGCCGGGAGAGCACCAGCAGCGGCTTCTCATCCGGCCCGTTCATGATCACCGATCCGTCGGCGGCCGAAGATTCCACCAGCCGGAACCAGCGGCCCCAGCGCGGCGTGTCTTCGGGCTTCGCGTTGCCGCCCTGAAGACTTGCCGTGACCGGATGGCGCGCGCCGGTCTCGGTCACGAGTGGCCGGAACGGCGTCTCGATGACGCGGCCGGTCGGCTGGGCAGGCAGGACATTGCCGAGCGGCGTGCGGAACAGGCTGACTTCGGAGGCGTAATCCGACCCCGCGGCGACCAGCACGGCCCCGCCCTGCTCCACATAGCGCGCAACATTGTCCAGATAGATCAGCGGCAGCACGCCGCGCCGCTGATAACGGTCGAAAATGATCAGGTCGAACTCGGCGAGCTTCTCGGAAAACAGCTCTCGCGTCGGGAATGCAATCAGCGAGAGCTCGTTGATCGGCGTACCGTCCTGTTTTTCCGGCGGGCGCAGAATAGTAAAATGCACCAGATCGACGGAGGCATCGGAGCGCAGCAGGTTGCGCCACGTCCGCTCGCCCGCATGAGGCTCACCGGAAACCAGCAGCACACGGAGGTTTTCGCGAACGCCCTCGGCCTGAAGTGCGACCCGGTTGTTCGCCAGCGTCAACTCGCTCTCTTCGCCCTCAAGCTCGACTTCCATGACCGTCGTGCCCGCATGAGGGAAGGGAAACGGGAGCGCGACGGTTGCGCCGAAACGCACCGTGACCGTTTCCTCCGTCTGGTCGGCGCGGCGCACCGTGAGCGTCGCGGCGCGCCCGGCGCCGCCATCCTCACGGCTCGTGATCGCGCGCAACTCGACCGTCTGTTCGCTGCCGACAAGCCCGAAGCGCGGCGCGGAGACGATTTCCAGGCGATTGTCGAATTCATCCGGCGTGCCCGCGATCAGCGCGTGGACGGGCGCTTCAAAGCCCAGCTTCCGGACATCGGCCGGAACGTCGTGGATCTGGCCGTCCGTGACCATGACCACACCCGCGAGCCGTTCGGAGGGCACATCGGAGAGCGCCCGGTCCAGATCGGCGAAGAGCGTCGTCTCTTCTGCCGCCGAACTGCTGCCGCCGGAGCTTTCCACCCAGCGTATTTCCAGATTTTCCATTGTGCCGAAACGCTCGGAGAGCTGCGTCCGGATGGCGGCGGTGCGTTCCTCGCGCCCGGCAATTCGCTGGCTGGCGCTTTGGTCGACGACGACCACGGCAATATTCGACAGGGGCTCGCGGTCTTCCTGCTTCAGATTCGGATTGGCGAGCGCCGTGATCAGGATGGCGAGAACGGCGACCCGCATCAATGCTCCGCGCCGTCCACGCCAGATCAAAGCCAGCGTGATGAGCAGCGCCACGAAGGTGGCTCCCAGCACGTAGGGGATCGGCAGGATCGGCAGGAATTCGATCGTCCAGCTCATGCGGAACTTACCTTTACTGGCCGAGCCGCTTCAGCAGCTCCGGCACATGCACCTGATCGGCTTTGTAATTGCCGGTCAGCGCGTACATCACGATATTCACGCCGGTGCGCCGCGCCATCTCGCGCTGAAACTCGCCGCCCGGCACGGTGGCGTAAAGCGCGCGGCCGTCCTGATCCGTCGCCCACGCCCCGGCGAAATCGTTGGACGTGATCAGGATGGAGCTGACGCCGTCCGATTTGAGCGCACGCCGGGCATCGCCGTCGGACGTCGAGGCGCGGGCTTCCACCCACAGGGCGCCGCCGTCCCAGCGTCCGGGAAAACCGTTGAGCAGATAGAAGGATTTCGTCAGCACATGGCCTTCGGGCACCGGCTCCAGACGCGGCGTATCGAGCCGGCCGATCAGACTGACCAGCGCAGGCGATTGCCCGAACGCGCCGCCGTTGCCGGACGGCATCTGATAATCCTTCGTGTCGAAGACGATCATGCCGCCCTGCTTCATGTAGGCGTCGACCCTGGCGAGCGCATCATCGGGCAAGGCTTCCGCATCCGGGCGCACCGGCCAGTATATCAGCGGGAAGAACACCAGCTCATCGGTCTCGATATTCACGCCCATCGGGTCGCCCGGCTCTATGGCCGTGCGCATTTCCAGAACGCGCGACAGGCCGGAGAGGCCGCGCTCACTCACCTCGTCAGTGGCGGCGTCGCCGGTAATGACGTAGGCGAGCCGTGTTTTCAGCGAGGCCTGAAGCGCCTGCTCATCCATTGCGGACGACGCCCCGGTCTGCGCGAGCGCGTTCCCGGCGCTTCCGATCAGGAAAGCGGTTCCGATTGCAACCAGAGCGAGGGAGGCAGCAGCTTGGGCGGCACGCGCGGCCCGACGCTGCAAAAATCCACCCGACATCATCAACAGGGTCAAGATGGCATCCACGGCAAAAAATCCAAATGCTGCAAGTAAAAGCCACGGCATGAGCGGGAAGGGCTTGCTGACCTGATAGCTCATGCTTCTCGCGCCAAGCGCCGCCGGATCAAGCGGGTTCAGCACACTATCCCGCTGCATCACGTTCAGAGCGCGTGTGCGGCCGGGTTGGCCATAAAACCCCGGGGGATGGCTGGCGTCTGGCCGAAGGCCATCGGGGTCGGCGGCCGGCAAGGCATTGGCGGTAACGGGCGGGGGACCAAGGCGGCCATAACCGTCAAGCGTTTGCCAGGGGGTAAGGAATGCACCGCGTGCGGAGCTGTTGACAATGGTGTCGGAGGACTCGCCGCCTGTGCCTTCGGCGGTCGTGCCGCTGTCGCCCGCCGCATTGGACAATTCGGCGGTGCGCTGGAGCATTTCGACGAACAGGCCGGAAATCGGTAGGTTCGACCAGTCGGAATTCGCGGTGACATGAAACAGCACGAGCCAGCCTTCGCCGAGCCTCGAAGCCGTGACGAGCGGCGTACCGTCTTCAAGCCGCGCCCAGATCTGCGCGCTCTCGTTCTGCCCCGCCGCCGGGTCCGCCAGCACCTGCCGGTTGATGAGCACGTCAGCCGGAATGCTCAGGCTGAAATAGGGGCTGGTTTCCTCAAACGCCGCCAGCTTCTGCGGCTCCCGCCATGACAGCGCGCCGCCGAGCGTGCGCCCGCCTTCGCGCAGTGTGACTGGCATGAGTTCGTCGCCGCCCTTTTCGAGGCGCGGGCCGGCAAAGCGTAGCAACATGCCGCCTTTTTGCACCCACTCCGTGAGCCGGGTTTCCGTCTCGCCGACGAGCTGGCCGATATTGGCCAGGATCAGCACGGAAGGCTTGCGCTCCAGCAAGGCCTCGCTGGCCTGCTCGACATTGCCGGTCGAGGTAACGATAACTTCACCATGCGGGGCAAGCGCGCGTTCCAGATAATGCGTCGGCGAAAGCAGGGGCTGCGAGGCTTCCTGCGATTCGCCGGAAATGATGGCGTAACGCTGCCAGAGCGAGCGGGAATCCAGCAGATAGACAGCGCCGGACGCCGCTTCCCGTTCGATTTCAAGCCGCGCGACCTGATTGCGCAATTCCAGCGGCAGATCAATGACGATTTCGGCCGATTGCTCGCCTGCGGCAAGCGCGAAATCCGCATCCGCCAGACGCGAACCGCGCCCGCTCAGCGCGGCGACCTTTCCCAGTCGCGGCTGTCCACCCGGCGAAAGCACCTTCGCGGTCAGACCTTTCTGGGCGCTCGATTGCGCGGCAAGCGCAAGAGGCTCGCTCCCCGCTTCGTCGCTGACGATGGAGAAGGAGCCGCCAGCGGCGATCTGTGTCAGCGCATCGGCAAGCGCCGTCGCTCCGCTGTCGGTCACGCCGTCGCTGAGCCAGACGACATTATAGCCAGCCTGCCCGGCGAAAGCCTCGGCAAGCGCGGCGGCGCTCGCGGCTCTGTCGCCGGGATAGGGCATCGGCTCAAGGCCGGAGGCTTTTTCCCTCGCTTGGCCCGGCGAAAGCGGCTCCAGCGGAGACTGGCCGCGCGAGGGGTCGGCCGTTGCGGCGATGCTGACGCTCTGGCCGTTGCGTTCGGCTTCCTGAAGCAATGTCGAGAGCATGTCCTGACGGCGCTCCCAGCGGCTTGCCGAGGCCCAGCCATTGTCCACGACCACCAACAGGTTGCCGCTGGACGCGATATTCTGGCGTTCGGGGTTCAGGATCGGTCCGGCCAGCGCCAGAATGATCAGCGCGGCGATCAACATGCGCAACGCCGTCAGCCACCACGGGCTGCGCGCGGGCGTTTCTTCCGGCGAGCGAAGGCCCAGCAGCAGACGGATCGGCGGGAAGGCGACCTGAACCGGACGCGGCGGCGTGAAGCGCAGCAGCCACCAGATGACGGGCAAGGCGATCAGCGCGGTCAGTATCCAGGGCGTCAGAAATCCTATGGCTCCGAAACTCATGCCTGCTTCTCCGCCGTCAGATTGGCGCGGTCAGTGCGCGGCGCGCCACCGCCCACGGCCTTGTAGCTCGAAGCCTGCCCCGACAGGAGCGTGTGCAGCGCGAGCAGCGGTTCGCCCGCAGGCCGGTCCGTATGATGCACGAGATACGACCATTGCAAACGCCGCGCCAGATCCGCAATGGCTTCCTTGTGCTGGCTCAGACGCTCCACATACTGGATGCGCAGATCCTCGGCACGCCCCGTCAGCATCCGGTCAGCGCTTTCCAGCCCGGAAAACTCGACGCGCCCATGATAAGGCAGCGTCTCTTCCGCGGGGTCGAGAATCTGGACGAGATGGCCGCGAACGCCCTGTCCGGCAACATGCTCACAGAGGCGCGCAAGATCTTCCGGCGGATCGAGGAAATCGCTGAACAGCAGGCACTCCGAAAAGCGCCGCATCGGCAGGCGCGGCGGCAGGCTCTCGAAGGGAACTCCCTGCTTTTCCTGCTCCGCAAGCGACAGGGCGATCTTCTGCACCGTACGACGCCCGGCAGCCGGGGCGCTTCCGCCGAACAGGCCGACGCGCTCGCCGCCATTGAGCGCCAGTTCGCCGATGGCGAAGGCCAGCACCAGCGCGCGATCGCGTTTCGTATCCGTCGCCAGATGCGAATGGAAAGCCATCGAGGGCGACAGATCGGGCCACAGGAGCAGCGTATGCGCCGCTTCCCATTCCCGTTCGCGGATATAGAGGTGGTCCGAGCTGGCCGAACGCCGCCAGTCGATGGTCGGCACGCTGTCGCCGCGCTCATAGTGACGGAATTGCCAGAAAGTCTCGCCCGGTCCGGCGCGGCGGCGTCCGTGGATGCCATGAGCAACCGTCTGGGCCACACGGCTGGCTTCCACCAGCAGGGACGGCAATCTCTGCGCTACCCCGTGGGCTGCAAGCTCCAGGTCGTGGACTGATTTGCCTTCCGCCAGTTCCTTCAACTCCTGCATACGATTAAAGATGTGTCAGATTTCCGGGGTCGCACCCTATCCAAGCGGCTTCGTCAGATTCTCGATGACGTCATTGATTGATACGCCATCGGCCCGCGCCGCGAAAGAGAGCGCCATGCGGTGCTTCAGGATTGGTTCCGCCAGCACGATCACATCGTCGACCGAGGGGGCAAGACGTCCGTCCATCAGCGCACGGGCGCGCACGGCGAGCATGAGCGCCTGACTGGCGCGCGGTCCCGGTCCCCATGCGACATATTCGTTAACCTGCGGCGCGGAATCCGGTGTGCCCGGACGCGACGAGCGCACCAACTTCAGGATCGCATCGACGATCTGATCGCCGACGGGGATCTGGCGGACCAGACGCTGCGCCGAAATCAGCTCCTGCGACGTCAATACGGGCTGCGCCCTGCGGTCCTCGGTGCCGGTCGTTGCGAACAGCATCCGCCGCTCGGCCGTCATGTCGGGATAGTTGACGTCCACCTGCAGGAGGAAGCGGTCAAGCTGCGCCTCGGGAAGCGGGTATGTGCCTTCCTGTTCAAGCGGGTTCTGCGTCGCCAGAACATGGAACGGCGTCGGCACGTCATAGCGATGTCCGGCAACGGTGACGTGATGCTCCTGCATCGCCTGCAGCAGCGCGGATTGCGTTTTCGGGCTGGCGCGGTTGATTTCGTCGGCCATCAGAAGCTGGGTGAAGACCGGTCCCTTGATGAAACGGAAGGAGCGTGCGCCATTATGCCCCTCCTCCAGGACTTCCGAGCCGACAATATCCGACGGCATCAGGTCCGGCGTGAACTGGATGCGCTTGTTGTCGAGACCGAGCACGCGGCCCAGCGTTTCCACGAGGCTCGTCTTGGCGAGGCCGGGGACGCCGATCAAAAGCGCGTGACCGCCGGACAAAAGCGTGACCAAAGTCAGGTCGATCACCTTTTCCTGGCCGAAAATGATTGCCGACGCGGCTTCCCGTACCTTGGTGAATTTGGCGCTCGCCGCTTCCAGCCGGTCAACAACGTCCGTTTCAGTCTGCGTGAAACTCATAGCCTGCCATTTGCTTATGCCGTTGTGGATTCTCAGGCGAACCTAACACGGCTGTACCTACTCTAATATCAACTATCTGGCGAAAATGGGTAAGAGTGCAAGTGCGATCTTGCAAGGCAACATGCCGCAGATAGTGAAGTCCGCAATGCGGGAGGGAGAATTTTCCGGTGCGGTTTCTATGGCGCCGCAGCCATTTCTCCCTTATCTAGAGACCAATGGCGCCGGGGACAGACATAAAAAACACAATCTTCACCGCGACGGACTTCATGCGGCGCGCCGAGGCACTCTCCCTGCCGTTAACCCATGCGGCCGATTTGCTGCACGACAAGATCCTCCGGCGCGGGGATCACGACCTCAATCCCGAATTCGCTCAATGGCCCGCCCCGCCGGAAGGGCTGCGGCCTGCAAGCGTTCTGGTCGGCGTCGTCGATCGGGAGCCGGGCGCGACAGTCATACTGACGCTGCGTTCGGCGCATCTGTCGTCCCATGCCGGTCAGATCGCGTTTCCAGGCGGACGCATGGACGACGGTGACGCGACCCTCATCAACACCGCCCTGCGCGAAACGCATGAGGAAATCGGCCTTGCGCCCGATAGAATAAAGCCGCTTGGCCTGCTTGACGCTTATACGACGCGGACCGGCTTCAAGATCGTGCCCGTTCTGGCCGCCGTCTCGGAAGACATGGTGCTGGAAGCGGATGAGCGGGAAGTGCAGGAGGTCTTTGAAGTCCCTCTGGAATTTCTTATGGATACCGCTAATCATCAGCTTCACTCGCGGGTCTGGCAGGGAAGGGAGCGTCAGTTCTATGCAATGCCGTATGGTGAACGCTATATATGGGGCGCTACCGCCGGAATCCTGCGAATAATGTATGAAAGGCTTTATGCGGAATGATCCGGATCGTCGTCGTCAATCTTATCCTGCTGCTTCTGCCCCTTATCGTCTATTTCGCCTATGTGATGCTTCGCCCGAAGCGCGAACCCGACGAGAATATCGTGGCTGACGCGCCGATTTTCTGGCTGCTTGCGGGCGGGGCCGCGCTGATGATCGCCGGGCTGATCATCCTCGGGCAATGGGAGAGCGGCGGCCTTGAGGGGCGTTACGTCCCGCCGAGATTCGAGGACGGCGTGATCGTTCCCGGCCATATCGAGAAAGCCGAATAGCCGCAAGGACAAGACGTCAACCGCTGCCATGTGTGTAAGCCGTGAGCGCTGTTTCCCAGGACCGGACCCCGCACAATGTCGCCGATGCCGAATGGTTCCGGCAACCGCGGATGCGTGCGGTCTTCGCCGCGCTGAACCGGGACGGGCATGAGGCGCGCATTGTGGGCGGCGCATTACGGAACACACTGATGGGGCTGCCCGTCGGCGATATTGACTTCGCCACGACAGCGCTGCCGGATGAGATCATCCGCCTTGCCGGAGAGGCCGGGCTCAAGCCGATCCCCACCGGCATCGACCACGGCACGATCACCGTTGTCTCAGATCATGTTCCGTTCGAGGTCACGACGCTGCGCCTCGATGTGGAAACGCATGGACGGCGCGCAACCGTTGCCTTCACGCGCGACTGGCGGGAGGACGCGGCGCGCCGGGATTTCACGATCAACGCGCTTTATGCCGGATGCGACGGCACGGTCTTCGATCCGCTCGGCGGCTTGCCGGATCTGAAGGCGCGGCACGTGCGCTTCATCGGTTCGGCCCGCGAGCGCATCGCCGAGGACTATTTGCGGATCATGCGCTTCTTCCGTTTCACGGCGGAGTACAGCTCCACGCCGCCCGACGCCGAGGGCCTTGCCGCCTGCATCCGCGAACGCGCCGGGCTTGGCCGCCTGTCCGCCGAGCGGGTGCGGGGGGAATTGCTCCGGATACTGATGACCCGCGATCCGATGCGGGCGATTGAGCCGATGTCGGAAACCGGCCTGCTGATTTCATTGCTTGGCGGCGTCGCGCGCGTCAGCCATTTCGAGCGGTTGGCGGATATCGAGGCGCGGCTCGGGATTGCCGGTAACGCCATAAGGCGTCTGTGCGCGCTTGGCGTCCTGAGCGAAGACGACGCGGCGCGGCTTTCCACGAAGCTGAGGCTCTCGAATGCGGAAAGCGCACGCCTGAAGGCGATGGCTGCCTTGAGACCGGTGATCGGCCCGGAAATGAGCGAAAAGACGGCACGCGCAGTGCTTTACGGGCTCGGCGCAGACGTTTGGCGCGACCGCGTGCTGATTGCGTGGGCAAGATCGGAGGCTACGCTGCGGACTGATGAGCGCGCCGAAGACGGCTGGCCGGAGCTGTACGCATTGCCGCAGCGGTGGAGCACGCCCGTTTTCCCCGTCAAGGGGCAGGATCTGATCGCTTGCGGAATGGCGCCCGGAGCGCGTCTCGGGCAGACGCTAGAGGCGCTGGAAGATCGCTGGATCGCATCGGATTTCACGCTCAGCCGCGAGGAATTGCTGAGTGGACTCGGTCCGTACGCCCCTTCATAGGAGACCTCTGCGAAACCAACCGTCTCGAAATCCCCGCGAAGGCGGCATAGGCGCTAACATACACGAAAAGCAAGTGTAGCAATTGTAGGATGGGTCGAGCATTCGCGAGGCCCATCGCATTGCAGGCGGCGGGTTTCGCTTGCGCTCTACCCGCCCTACAGGACGAATGCTAGTGTCCTGATTCAGAAGTTCCTATCCAGCTGTGGCATGGACGTCGAGGGTGCGGCGGCAAAAGCGCTCGATGCTTGCCAGGATATCGCCGGCCGACTTGGTCCATCGGAGCGGCTTCGGATTTTCGTTCTGCTGACGGATGAACGCCTCGATTGCCGCGATCAGCTCTTTGACCGACGTGTGAGCGCCTCGCTTGATCTGCTTTTCAGCCAGCAGCGAGAAGAAACGCTCGACCTGATTAATCCAGGATGACGATGTCGGGGTGAAGTGCGTGTGCCA
This sequence comes from Rhodomicrobiaceae bacterium, assembly GCA_050330195.1. Taxonomy (GTDB): domain Bacteria; phylum Pseudomonadota; class Alphaproteobacteria; order Rhizobiales; family Rhodomicrobiaceae; genus JAHQVI01. The sequence continues at coordinate 21,602 of JBHJOB010000069.1, forward strand.
GTGTGGCCGCTTGGCGAACCTCGCGGATGAGTTTTGTCTTGTGACTGGATGCATTGTCCATCACCACGTGCACGTCGAGACCGGCGGGCACATTGCGCTCCACTTCGTCCAGGAACTTGCGGAACTCCTGTGCGCGGTGGCGCGGCATGCATTTGCCGATCACGCTGCCTGCCTTCACATCCGTCTCGGCTGTCACGGCGGCAATGAAGCCTGCAAAGAGCGTCGGCGTGCCGTGGCGCTCATAGTCATGAGTGTGCCTCTCCACCTGACCGGGACGCATCGGCAGAAGCGGCTGCGTTCGATCAAGGGCTTGAGTGAGCGCTTGTCGCTCACGATAAACGTTCGCTCATTGGCTCTTTTCGTCAACGCAGATCACCAGCGCCTTTTCTGGAGGATTGAGATACAGCCCCACGACATCGCGCACCTTCTCGACGAATTGCGGGTCGGTCGATAGCTTGAACGTCTCGGTGCGAGGCGGCTGCAAGCAAAAGGCCCGCCAGATCCGGTGCACCGACGATGCCGATATGCCCGACGCTTTCGCCATGCCTCGCGTGCTCCAATGCGTCGCGTCCGAAGGCTTGGCCTCAAGCGTTTTTGTGACAATCTCCTCGATCCGGTCATCGCCAGTCTTACGCGGCGCGCCACATCTCGGCTCCTCGCCCAGGCCATCAAGGCGATGCTTTGCAAACCGCTCGCGCCACATGCGGACGGTCTGGCGCGTTACACCCACAGCAGACGCGATCTCGCAATTGTTCTCCCCGTCCGCCGCGCGCAGGATGATTTCGGCCCGTTGCGCATCCGCACGTGCGATCTTGCGCCGACGGACGCGACGATTGAGAATGGCTTGCTCATCCACGCTGAGTTGGATCGTGCTCGGTCTTCTACTCGCCATCATCGCCCCCGCAAATCGCTGATCCAAATACAGAGAATCACAGCAACAACTAGCTGGCTAGAAATTTCCGAAACAGGACACTAGCGTATATGAGCCTTCGCGGAGATTTCGAATAGTGGATGAATTTCGTATGCTGCAGAGCTCTCCATAGGCACGACAATTCGCACCTCAGCCCGCCAGTTCGCGCGACCTTTTCGCCGCGGCGGCGACCGCCTCGCGTAACAGATCCGCCATCGGCCCGTTCTCCGGCGCGTTGCCCGACCCCATGAGAACGCGGAGCGCCGCTTCCGTCGTGCCCGCCGGAGATGTCACGTTCTGGCGGAGCTCGGTCGGCGTTTCGCTGGCCGTATGCATCAACTCACCCGCTCCTGACACAGTCGCCCGCGCCAGCTTTGCGGCGAGATCGACGGGAAGTCCGGCGGCAACGCCCGCATGGGCCATGCATTCGGCCAGCAGAAACACGTAGGCCGGACCCGAGCCGGACACGGCCGTCACCGCGTCCATCTGCGCTTCATCGTCGAGCCACACCGTCTCGCCAACCGCTGCCATCAGCCGCTCGCAGTCCGCCTTCTGCTCCGGCGTTACGTGTTTATTGGCGTAAAGCGCGGAGACGCCTCGGCCTATGGCGGCGGGCGTATTCGGCATGACGCGGACAATCGCCGCATCCGGACCGAAATGCGCGGCCAGGCTTGCGATTGTCCTACCGGCGGCGACGGACATGACAACCGTCTTCGGTCCGGCAAGAGGCGCAGCACCGGCAGCGACTTCGTCCATCTTCTGCGGCTTGACGGCCAGAACGATCACGGATGGCGGCGCCGGCTCACCGCGCGCCCTTCCGGCATCGAGGCCGGATGCCTTGAGAAATTCCTCGATTTCCTCATTGGGGGCCGGCTCCTGAACAACGATCCTGTGCGCGCCCACGCCGTGCGCTAACCACCCTTTCAGCAGCGCGCCGCCCATTCGGCCGGCCCCGATCAGGACGATCGGTCCCGGTTCGATCTCGCTCATGCGTGACCCTCGGTTTCGAACATGGCCGAGGCGATGGCGTCCTCGGCCCGTTTGCCCGCCCAGATGACGAACTGGAACGATTGATAATAGCGCTCGCAGGATTCCAGCGCAGCCGAAATCAGCGCCTCGCACTGGTTCGGCGTCGGATCGGCGCCGTGAAGCATGAGGCTTTGCCTGTAAAGCAGCAGGCCGTCATGCGCCCACAGATCGAAATGACCGATCCAGAGCTGTTCGTTGATCTGTGCAAGCAGCCGGTAGACTTCGGCCGTGCGTGTGTAGGGCACCTTCAGGTCGAAGGCGCAGGCGATGTGAAGCGACTCCAGATCATCGCGCCAGTTCAATGAGAGATGATAATCAGCCCAGCTTCCGGCGACCACCACCGTCAACTCGTCTTCGGTTGCTCTCTCGAACGGCCAGTCATTGATCGAAGCGATTTGCTCCGTCAAGTCGATCGGATTGGTCAGTCGCGTGAAATCCGGTAGAGCAGATGCCATTCCTTACCCTTCGCTTGCGTTGGCGGGCCAACTCTGCACAAAAGGGAAGCCAGTTACCCCAAATGTTTGGAAAGCCCCCTCAGCACCCTTCCTCAATGCGGGTAAACTGCGTCGGCCATGCTCGGCAAGGCGTCAGGCATCTTCTCCACGGGGAAATGCGTTTCTCACGGAATTTCAGGCTGTCCGGCCAACGCGGATGGCGGCGCGATGCCTGCCGCGGCTTCCAGCGCTTCAACGCGTTTCGTCAACTGCTCATTTTCCTCCAGAGCCTTGGCGGCCATGGCTTTCACGGCTTCGAACTCCTCGCGCTGCACGACGTCGAGTTCGCGCATGGCGCGCTCGGCCTGCGAGCGGAAAAATGTTTCCGCATCCTGACGAAGCCCCTGCGCAGCACCCGCCGCGTCCGTCATGAGCTTGGCGAATTCATCGAAGAAACGGCTTGTCGTCTGTGTCATGAAACTGTGCTCTCCGGGAGTGTAGGTGTGAACTGGTCTGCATATCAGAGAATTGGCAAGTCGTCTTCGCGCGATCAAGACTTGGCGGACCTGCCGTGGCTTGGTAGGAAGCGGACCAGAAATGCCTATCCGAGAGGAAGAAACCGCAAATGCAGCTCATGGCAATCCCGTTTCCCGCGTTCGATCCTGTCGCCATCGAGCTCGGGCCTCTCCAGATACGCTGGTATGGGCTCGCCTATCTCGCCGGGCTGACGCTGGGCTGGCTGTATATGCGCCGCCTGCTTTCACAGCAGGAGATCTGGCGCGGCGGCGCGCCGATGAAGCCCACCCAGGCTGACGATTTCCTGCTCTGGGCGACACTCGGCACCGTTGTCGGCGGGCGTCTGGGATATGTTTTCCTTTATGAGCCCGGCACCTTCCTGAGCAACCCGATCGCCATCCTGCAGGTCTGGAACGGCGGCATGGCGTTTCACGGCGGGCTGATCGGCGTTGCCACGGCGATCGTGCTGTTCGCCCGGTATAACAAGGTGCCATTCCTGTCGCTCGGCGATCTTGCCGCCGCTGCGGTTCCGTTCGGGCTGTTTTTCGGCCGCATCGCCAATTTCATCAATGGCGAGGTGTACGGCAAGCTGACCACTGCGCCATGGGCCGTGCTGTTTCCGCCCAGCGTCCTTGAGCCAGGGGATGCTTACGGACCGCGCCACCCCTCCCAGCTCTACGAGGCGTTCCTTGAAGGGCTGGTGATGTTTATCGTGCTTTGGTATTTCACGCATTCTCGCGGCGCGCTCAAGCAGCCGGGCCTCATAGCGGGAATTTTTCTCAGTCTCTATGCCGTTTCGAGGATCAGCGTCGAGTTCGTCCGGGAGTGGAAATACGAGCGGTTCTTTACGACGGAATATTTCTCGTCCGGAATGGTTTACTCGCTGCCCATGCTCGCAGTCGGCGTTTACCTGATCGTTCGGGCCAACAGGCGATCCGGGCAGGAGACGGTGACGGCCTGAACCGGCCGCGCCAACCTACGTATTATTACTCAGCAAATGATTGTCAGGGCCTTCATCTGCCGTTAGTGTTTTCTCTATTATGGCCGGCATCTTTCAAAGGTCGAGATGGAGCCAGAACCCGCCGATAAACTGAAGCAAAAGCTGTCCGCTGGCGGGCCGATGAGCGTTGCCGACTACATGGCCTGGTGCCTGACGGCCAGCGATTCCAGCTATTACCGCAGCGGCAATCCTCTGGGCGCCTCGGGCGACTTCGTCACCGCGCCCGAAGTCAGCCAGATCTTCGGCGAACTCATTGCCGTATGGGCCATACAGGTCTGGCAAGGCATGGGGGCTCCCGCATCCTTCGTGCTGGCCGAACTCGGACCGGGGCGCGGCACGCTCATGCAGGACGCCTTGCGCGCCGCCAGAGCCGTACCCGCATTCCGCGCAGGCGTGCAAGTTCACCTCGTCGAGACATCAGCAACGCTTCGCGAATTGCAGGGCAAGACACTTGCCTCCGCCTGCGAGCCGCAATGGCACCGCAGCTTCGCTTGCCTCCCGCAAGGGCCGCTGATCGTCATCGCCAACGAGTTTTTCGACGCGCTGCCGGTCGAGCAGCATGTTTACGAGAATGGCAGCTGGCACAGGCGCGTCATCGCGATGAACGACGCAGGTAGGCCGGCCTTCGCCGCCGGACGGCTATCGGTGCCGCCGGTGGAACTGCTTCCGGCCCGCGAACCGCGCGACGGCGACATTCTGGAACACCGGCCGGCGGCGCGGACGCTGATGCGCGAAATCGGCAAGCGGGCCGACAATGCACCGGCCGCGCTGCTCATCGCCGATTACGGTTATGAACACCGCGATTACGGCGACACGCTTCAGGCGGTCCGTGAGCACGGCTACGCCAACCCCCTGGAAAATCCGGGCGAGGCCGATCTGAGCGCGCATGTCAATTTCGCCGAACTCGCCGAGGCTGCGGATGGCGACGGACTCAGCGCATGGGGGCCGATCGCGCAAAGCGAATTTCTGCTCTCGCTCGGCATGGAACAACGACTGCGCCAACTCATGACGACGGCGAGCGAAGACCAGCGAGCCGCCCTGTTTCTCGGAGCACGCCGTCTCGTCGATCCGTTCCAGATGGGGAGCCTGTTCAAGGTCATGGCGATTACAAGCCGCGATTTGCCGCCGCCGCCACCATTTTCAACCGCTGCACAGTTGCCCCCGGCCACCGAAGCACCTTATTCTTCAGGTGCTGCGATGGATAACGGGGCGCAATGATTTCCAGCGATCTTCTCAGGGACCAGACCGGGGTCCGCCACGGGTTCTTCACCCGGCAAGAAGGGGCGTCGGAGGGCATCCATGCCTCGCTGAATTGCGGCTTCGGATCGGATGATCTGGCGGAAAACGTCGCGGAAAACAGGCGGCGTGTCGCGTCAAGGCTTGGCGTCGCACCCGAGAGGCTCGTCACCGTCCGGCAGGTGCACAGTCCGAAGGTGATCACCGCAGACAAGCCCTGGACGCCTGACGAAGCGCCCGAAGGCGACGCAGTGGTGACCACGGTGCGCGGCCTCGCGATAGGCATCCTGACGGCGGACTGCACGCCGATCCTGTTCGCCGACGCCGAAGCGGGCGTCATCGGCGCGGCGCATACCGGCTGGCGCGGGGCGAAATCCGGAATCATCGAGGCGGTTGTCCACCGCATGGAGCAACTCGGCGCAGACCGCAAGCGCGTGCGCGCCGCCATCGGCCCGACCATTTCGCAGAACGCCTATGAAGTCGGCGCGGAATTCGAGGACGCATTCTGCTCGGGCGACCATGAGAACCGCGTCTTCTTCACGGCAAAAACGGCTGGTGGCAAACCGCATTTCGACCTGCCTGCCTATTGCCGCGAGGCCTTGAAGCGAGCAGGATTGAGACATATTGATTCGTTAGAATTATGTACCTATGAAAACGAATCGCTTTTCTTCAGTTACCGGCGTTCAGTTCATCGAGGCGAGGGGGATTACGGCCGCCAAATTTCTGCCATTGTTCTTCTATGATGTGGAAAAGGGGCTAATCCGGGCTTTTTCCCGCTTATATGCTGTTGATGCCTCGTTGGGGCGGTTGACCCTCTATGGACGCCTGTAACGATTAGAGGTACGGATTTCGCATGGAAGTGGCGCGTTAGGCGTTGTTTTTCCTATCGACATCGGAGCGCGAGGCAATGAAAACAAACGGATCATCTTTGGTAACCCGCGTGAGAGAGATGGCAGCGCGTTGCGAGACACGGCATCTCGCATTGCCCGTGGTGGGTCTGCTCGCCCTGTCCATGGCCGCCTGTTCAGGCAACAGCTCCGGCGGTTCCGGCGATGGCGTCGTCAGTTCGCTGACAGCACCGCAGGAGCAGGCAGCGCCGGCTCAGGTGAAGCCCATCGCATTCGCGCCCGTCATCGGCGCGCCGGCGAGCGTTTCATCGAAAATGAACGAGAAGCTGATCGCATCCGCCGGCCAGAGCAACATTCCGGTGGCGTCGTCCGGCGACGCTGAATATACGATCCGCGGCTATCTGGTTGCCGCTCCCGATCCGCAGGGCGCCAAGCTCTCCTATATCTGGGATGTAACGGACAAGAGCGGGAAACGCGCCCAACGGTTTCAGGGCGATGAAATCATCCAGGGCAAGAAGGGCGGCGACCCTTGGGCCTCGGTCGATGACGCCGCAATCGAACGCATAGCCGCTTCCACGACGAGCAAGATCGCGGGCTGGATGTCCGGTGCGCCCGCTGTCGCCGAGGGACAGAACCAGGCCGCCGCCGACCTCGCGCCAGCCGCCGACCCGACCCCGGTCGCAGCCAGCAGCCCGCCCCCGCAGCGACAGGCTCGCAGCGAACCGCCTGCTCAGGCGCCGGCCCCGAGCGGCGGCGTCTTGTCGGCGCAGGCCGAACAGCGCCCGCAGGCTGCCGCCGCAGTCGAGACGCGCTCGGAAATCGTGGCCGTTGTCCAGCCGGTGACTGGCGCTCCCGGAGACGGGCAGTCCTCGCTCACCGCAGCAATGCGCCGTCATCTGGAAAGCGCGGGCGTCAAGTTGATCGAGGGTGACAGCGCGAACGCCTACAAGGTCAAGGGCAGCGTGGAGCTTGGCGCAGCCGATTCAGGCCAGCAGCCGATCACCATTCGCTGGCTCGTCGTGAACCCCTCCGGCGATACGATGGCCAAGGCTGTAGTACAGCGGAACAAGGTTCCAGAAGGCTCGCTCAACGGCGAATGGGGACAGGTTGCCGATCTGGCCGCAAGCGAAGCCGCCAAGAGCGTTGCCAAGCTCATCAAGCCGACCGGTTGATCAGGTTCGTGGCAATGTGCTGCGGACTACACATAGCGTATAGGTTTACAGTTTGACGGCTCGCTGATAAAAGCGAGCCGTTCTTTTTATGTACACATATCCGGCGCTGCCGGTCTGGAACAAAAGCAGGGATGTTCTGCCTCGTGATCGCTCATGCATCCCTCCGGCAAAGGCGCTGCGAATGAAACTTGTCTCCGGGAATAGCAATCGCCCTCTTGTCCAGGCAATCTCCGAATATCTCGGGATCGAGCAGACCAAATCGATCTGCAAGCGCTTTTCCGACATGGAGATCTTCGTTGAGATCGAGGAAAACGTGCGCGGCGAGGACGTCTTCGTCCTCCAGTCCACCTCCTATCCCGCGAATGACAATCTGATGGAGCTGTTGATCATCAACGACGCTCTGAAACGCGCCTCCGCCCGCCGCGTGACCGCGGTCATTCCCTATTACGGCTATGCCCGGCAGGACCGCAAGGTTGGCCCGCGCACCCCCATCTCCGCGAAGCTGGTCGCCAATCTCGTGGTTCGCTCTGGCGCCGACCGCGTGATGACGCTCGACCTTCACGCCGGCCAGATTCAGGGCTTTTTCGATATTCCGACCGACAATCTGTTCGCCGCGCCTGTCTTCGTCCACGCGATCAAGGAGCGCTTCGAGGATGATAGCATAACTGTCGTTTCGCCAGATGTGGGCGGCGTGGTGCGCGCGCGGAACGTGGCGCAGCGCATCGGCGCGCCACTCGCCATCGTCGACAAACGTCGCGACCGCCCCGGCGAATCCGAAGTCGTCAATGTGATCGGCGAGGTTCGCGGACGCCGATGCATCTTCATTGACGACATTGTCGATTCCGGCGGAACGCTCGTGAATGCCGCCAATGCGCTGATGGAACTGGGCGCCGCCGAAGTCTACGCCTATATCACGCATGGCGTTCTCTCGCCCGGCGCGGCGCAGCGTGTCGCCAACTCGGCGCTGAAGGCTCTCGTCGTAACGGATTCCATTGACGCACCAGCGGCCGTCAGGGAAACACCGAACATCGAAATCCTCAGCGTCGCCCCTCTGATCGGCGAGGCAATTGCCCGAACTGCGAAAGAACAGTCGGTTTCGAGCCTTTTTGATTGACAAGACCTCGCCGAGAGAATTGAGTTCAGCAGTTTTTCCGTCTATAAACCGGCGCGAGATCGTTGCTGTGAGCCTGGCTCCAGCCGCTGAGGCGAGATCCGATAAAGTGGATACCATTTTTCGGAAAATCGAGCTTGAAGCAAACAAATGCAGATGAGGATCGTTTCCGTGGGAAATGATCTTGATCTAGAGCCTAATTCTGGCCCGAACGGGGCCTTTTTAATTCTGGAGACAACCCATGGCAGAAATGGTCGAACTCAAGGCCGAGAAGAAGTCGGTAACCGGCTCCTCGGCTGCCTTGAAATTGCGCAAGGTGCACAAAATTCCGGCAATCATCTATGGCGGCGACAAAGACGCCGAGATGATCACGCTGGAGCGGCGCGCCCTTTGGAAGCAGGTCGAAACCGGCAACTTCCTGTCCACCGTCTACATGCTCGACATCGACGGCAGGAAGGAGCGCGTCATTCCGCGTGACGTCCAGCTTGATCCGGTCCGTGACTTTCTCATCCATGTCGACTTCATGCGCGTCAGCAAAAGCTCCCGGATCGACGTCGAGGTCTCGGTTCATTTCCTGAATGAAGAGAAATCCCCCGGCCTGAAGAAGGGCGGCACGATCAACGTCGTTCGCCACACTGTGGAACTGAGCTGCCCGGCCGACGCGATTCCGGAGTCCATCGAAGTGGACCTGACGGGTCTGGACATCGGCGACTCGATCCATATTTCGTCCATTACGCTGCCGGGCAATGTCACCCCGACGATCACGGATCGCGACTTCACGATTGCAACGATCGTCGCATCTTCAGGCATGAAGTCGGATGCGGAAGACGAGGCGGAAGCTGCGGACGAGAAGGAAGAAGCGAAAGACGACGAGGATTGATGCCGGTTCCGCCGCGAACGAAGCTTTTGACGCTGCCGCTCCAGGCTACGCTTTCCTCCTGCCGCCGAACGGCTCTGGCTTGGCGTGATCCTTGCAGAAAAATGTCGCGTACATGAACTGGGTATCGAGGATCACAAGGCCGGACGGGGGGATTGAGTTGAAAGCACGTGCGATGAAGATTCTGGTTGGACTGGGTAATCCCGGCCAGAAATATGAGGGCCACCGGCATAATATCGGCTTCATGGCGCTTGACGCCATTGCCAGCCGGTATGGTGGCGGGCAGTGGCGCAAGCGGTTTCAGGGCGAAGTTGCCGAGATCGATATCGGCCGCACACGCTATCTGCTGCTGAAGCCGATGACCTATATGAACGAGTCCGGCCGCGCCGTCGGCGAGGCGATGCGTTTCTACAAGGTCTCGCCTGCCGACGTGATCGTTTTCCATGACGAGTTGGACCTGCAACCGGGCAAGCTGAAGGTTAAGTTCGGCGGCGGACATGCTGGGCATAACGGGCTGAAGTCGATCTCTTCGCATATCGGCAATGAGTACCAGCGCGTTCGTCTGGGCATCGGCCATCCAGGCCATCGGGATGCGGTGTCGGGCTATGTGCTGCATGATTTCGCGCGCGCCGACAAGGATTGGCTGGAGCCTTTGCTTGACAGCATCGCGCAGGCCGCGCCGCATCTGGTCAGTGGCCAGGACGCCAAGTTCATGAACGACGTGGCGCGCGCCACTCGTCCCGATACGCAGCGCGCCAATGGACAGCAGACGGCGCCGTCGAAGGCTGCCGACACGGTTGCCCCCGCAGCGAAGCCCTCCGCGCCAAAGCCCGAAGCAGTCGCGGCCAAGGCTGAGCCGGTCAAACAGGAACAACGGGAGCCTGCGATGGCTGAAGCGGCGTCCGAAACCGTGCGTCCATCCGCAGCATCCGCGCCGAAGCGGGAGGAAACCTCGCTCGGAGCCAAGCTGAAAGCGTGGTTCTCACGCGGATAAGCTTTTCATGGTTGGTAGTGAAACACGAAACGATTTCGCGGCGCGATCCCGCTCGCCGCGAAATCGTACATATTGAGAAGGTTGCAAGCGATGGGCTTCAGATGCGGCATCGTTGGACTGCCGAATGTCGGCAAATCGACGCTCTTCAATGCATTGACGCAGACGGCTGCGGCCGAAGCTGCGAACTATCCGTTCTGCACCATCGAGCCGAATGTCGGCGACGTGCCCGTTCCTGACGAGCGCCTCGACCGCATTGCCGCAATCGCCAAATCAGCCCAGATCCTGCCGACGCGGCTGACGTTTGTGGACATTGCCGGGCTGGTGCGCGGCGCGTCCAAGGGCGAAGGGCTGGGCAACCAGTTTCTCGCCAACATCCGCGAGATGGACGCCATCGCCTATGTCCTGCGCTGCTTTGACGACGACGACATCACCCACGTCGAAGGCCGCATCAATCCGACCGCCGACGCCGAAACGGTCGAAACCGAGCTGATGCTGGCCGACATGGAAAGCCTTGAGAAGCGCCGTCTGGGCCTTGAGAAGCGCATCAAGGGGCAGGACAAGGAAGCAAAGGCGACGCTTGAGCTGGTCGATGCCGCGCTTGCCGTGCTCAACGAAGGCAAGCCCGCCCGTCATGCCGAGATCGCGCCGGAGGATCGCTGGCGGTTCCGTCAGCTCCAGCTTCTGACGGCGAAGCCGGTCCTTTATGTCGCGAATGTCGATGAGAATTCAGCGGCGGACGGCAACGAATATTCCCGCATGGTCGAGCAGAAGGCGAAGGAAGAAGGCGCGGTGTCCGTGGTGATTTCGGCGAAGATCGAATCCGAGCTGGCGCAGCTTCCGGTCGATGAACGCCAGGATTATCTCGACAGTCTCGGCCTGACCGAACCGGGCCTCAACCGCCTGATCCGCGCAGGCTACAAGCTCCTCGACCTGATTACCTATTTCACCGCAGGCCCGAAGGAAGCGCGCGCCTGGACGGTTCGCAAGGGTACGCTGGCGCCACAGGCGGCGGGCGTGATCCATACGGATTTCGAAAAGGGCTTCATCCGGGCGGAGACGATTTCCTACGAGGATTTCATCGCGCTGGGCGGCGAGAGCGGCGCCAAGGAAGCGGGCAGGATGCGCCTTGAGGGCAAGGAATACACCGTCCTTGACGGCGACGTCATGCATTTCCGCTTCGCGAATTAGGATTGCGCGGACGGCGTTTTCATGAATTCGGTTTTGCCAGTTTTTGCGGGTAAAGCGTCGTAAGACTTTGTCAGAGATTCTAGAGCAAGGAATCAAAGATGCCGCCATCATTTATGGGATTCTGGCATCCCTTATGACGATCTGGGCAGTCTTAAATGGCTGTGGCTAGATTAGAATGCTGAGGCTTTCGCCTCGCGGTGGAGGCGGTGCCGAGCAGCTTGGCTCTGCATGCCTCCTGAACAGTAACCGCTTGCAACACCCGGATGACGCTCCGTCGGCGGCGAACAGATTTTCGTCTCTGGAGCCAAGATCACCCGGCAGCGAGTTGCTCGGTATGTTTCTTGCCCGAATTCTGGTCCGATTGGCTATCCTTCATCTGGCGGCCGCCGTCATCCTTCGGCCTGATCACGGGGACGGGCTGAATGACGACTTCGAACCGGATACCCGTGTCGCTCACATGGCGGACGGTCAGGATGACCGCGATAATGAGCGTCAGAAGTGTGATGATCAGACCGTACCAATTACCGTTCAACATTGCATCCTCCGATACAATTTACGACGATGAGATCGCCCAGAGACGCCGGTAATTCCTGGTCCCGTATCTGCTCCTTTCCCTTGATTGCGCGACGGCTTGATTTGCGATCTCACGTGACCAATCCGTGGTCACAGGAGGATCATGACACGCTAAGCGCTTCATATATGTGAAAGATTCAGATGCAACGAATGAAAGCTTGGGGCTGTTGCATATGTTTCAGAAAGTCCGGATAGTCTTGCAAACTTTCAAAAAGTTGCGGGGCCGCAACTCATGCTGTGTAAAATCAGTGACACATTAACAGTTTAGGTTCCCGATCCGCAGCGAAGCCGATAGTTATATCGAGGACAGGGCTGCCGTTTTTTGCGTAAATTCTGTCACAAGGCTGTGGGTCCGCGTCAGCGAGTCCTGGAGCCTTTTTGTTTTAACGTCAAAATGCAAATGCGCTTCTGTCAGACTGCTGTATAAATTCCGCTGAGGGACTCGTTGCCGGGGATCGCGTTGAATTCAGTTTGCGGCGCTTTGCAAGGTCTCAGAGAAATGAACAAGTTGACCGCGTTTTTGGTAACGACGGTATTGTTTTCGTTTGTGGTAAGCACGAAGATTACCGCAAAATACATGCCGCCAGTCGGCGTCAAAATTTGCGCCGAACTGCCAAGGGTACCCCCTTTGAACAGCAAAAGCCTTTGCGTGCAAGTGCATATATCACCGCGCATCGTGCTTGAGCTGTGAAAAAATAAGATACCGTGGCTTTTTGGCCACGGTATCGTTGCGACGTCGACACGTATGCTGTGTAAAAAGCTGACACATTACCAGTTCATGTTCCCGATTCGCAGCGAAGCCGATAGTTATATCGAGGACGGGGCTGCCGTTTTTTGCGTAAATCTGTCATCATTGGGCTGTAGGTCCGCGTTAGCGAGTCCTGGGGCCTTTTTCTTTTAACGTCAAATGCAAACGCGCTTCTGTCAGACTGCTGCATAAATTCCGCTGACGGACTCGTTGCCGAGGATCGCGTTGGATTCAGTCTACGGCGCTTTGCAGGACACGGGGACAATGGACAATGGACAAATTATTCCGTTTGCAGAGTGATCTGCAACGCATCAGTTTTTCTCGCGCCGACACGAGCGTAAGGTGGGGAGGGCGTGATGCGGAAGACTAGCATCAAGGAAGAAATAACGCCCGCCCACCTCCGTTGTGTTCCCTGTAGCTGCCCGGCTGTGTATACATTGAGCGACGGCGATTTGCTCATTATCGGGAAACAGCTTTCTCCAGAACTATTTAAAGAGATTGAAGGCAAGGTCGGCGCTGACGAATTTGCCGTTCGCATTAGCCCCGAGTTTTTCGAACATCTCCCGCGTAAATTCAGCGAGTAAGACTTTTTGATTAAGACTTTCGTTTTACCTTGGTGCGGCGCGTGAACCGAATGACGCGCCGCATGAGCCCACGCTTGTTTGAACAATTCAAAGCGGTATATACTGATTGATTGACAGCGGTAACAATCATTGCAGATATAATCGTGTATCAACCTCTCTTAGACCTTGAAGAAACGAATAACAATTGTCGAATTGAATTAACAAAAATCCTTATCACGAGACACAATGTCGGTGTTAGGCCTAACAAAGGTGAAGAAACAGAAGATGGGTGTCGCGGGCTTGGGTTCTTCATGGCGTTTGACCCTTGGGAGACCTGTCTGAGATGTCCGCCCAGGTCGGCTCGACTTTTCGATGCTGCAGAGAAGCATGGTTTGATATCGCCGGATGAGGCCAAGACGCTTTCGACCACTCTGATACGCCATGGAGCCAAAATGGCGCGTCTGTATAATGGCGTCTATAGTCCGTTTTTTTCAGAGAACCCCGTCAGAACCATTCTGAATAATGTCGATAATCTCGATCATCTGTCAGAATCAGCGCTTGCGATTGGCGGCTCATGGGCCGACCGTTTTTTTGAGACCTGTCCCTTTCCCCTGCATCCTGAGAGACATCTTGAGGTGCAATCATTCCGCCGCATCACGATCGAAGGCGAAGTCGAATTTTACTCGGCATCCCCTTGGCTCGCATGGGTCGAGGTGCTCGATTTGATCTGCTCGGGTCCGTGGGCGGGCATAAAGCCGGCTCACATCCTGGAAATGGTTAGCGCGCTCGATCAACGGGTTACTCAGCCAAGCTCCGAAATATCTACCACCACTGACACCGTTTTGGGCCGGAAAGTCATCTTGCCAATGCTGTCTCGCGGCCTGCAAGGCGTCGTACTGGGCATTTTCACCGATACGCCAAAAGCAGAAATCGAACCGATCCTCACTTTGATGACCCAATTTGGAGAAACACTCTCCGATTTATATGCAGATTTGCGCTGGAAAGCTTTCGTCGAAGCGCTGGAAGGCGACCTCAATGAAGAAGCGCTGGCGCGTGAGGTCGTCAATGTCATCTCGCCAATTGCGAAGATCGTTGTGCGTAACAAGGGACGCAGTGCCGGCTATCGAATTGCATATGAGAACAATTATCTTTCCGGCTATCGCGCTTTGAAGCCGGAAGAATTCGATGCCGAGCACACAGAAGACGGCTTCAGCGTTGCCGGACCGAATGGCGCGGAAATCTACATCGAGCCGCTGGCGAACATCCCGAACCTCAACCCTCACTTCACGCGCCTACGCCTGCAAAATTTTCTCGAACAGACATTCGGCTCGATTTCGACGGCGCAGAACGGGGAAGCGCTCTCGAAGAAGGATGTACGGGAGCTTCGTGCCGAATATGAAGGCCATGTGCAGGCCAAGGACGCGGCGCTGGCGAAGTGGCGTCAATACTACGTCATTATGAAGGTGGATGACCACTGGGAGGACGGCACGGTCAAGATCAGCAACAACGAGCTGAAGCGTTTCCTTGAAAAAATGGGACGCGAACTGAAGACCGGCTACCAGGTGACGTCCTACGGCGCGGAATTCGAGAAAATCTTTGCCGACAAGGTGAGGGCGGAGAAGACGCGCACCGCGCTTTCGCTCTCCTGGATCAAGGGCTCCGGGAACGAATAATCACGAAATAGGTAAATTCGCGAATTTACAGCGCAACGCTTGCCGTGTATGTTCTTGGCATGATCAGAAAAGTGGGTCAGCCGCCGAACGTCCCGCAGACGGGCGCAAGCCCGCCGGTCCACGTCTCTAGTGGTTCCGCAGTTCGCTCCTGATTATCATATGCAGCGGTCTGTTCGAGCGGCGGCGTCTCCTTTCGCCTGTGCGCGCTGCCGCCATCACCCTGAAGAGCAAATCCATCAAAGAGAAGAATTCAACGCCCTCGCCGTGCGCTCAGCCTTGCGAAACCAGCTCCGGCTGGGACGCGATCGAGCAGGACTATGGCGCCAATGAGCTGACCGTTGACGAGATCTGTGCCGCACATGGCGTCACACGGGCGCAGCTCTATCACAGGGCCCGGATTTGCGGCTGGCAATTGCGGCGCAGCAATAGTCTGGCAGCCCGCCACCGCGTCGAAACGGAATTTACCAACCGGTTGACGACCGCACTGGACCTGAAAATGACCCAATTCGAAAAGCGCATTGCCGAGGCTGGCAGCGCCGCTGACAACGAACGCGACGCGCGCACACTGAACACTCTTGTGCGGCTGTTCGAAAAGCTGCAACGCCTCGGCTCCCCGGCAACGAAAGCAGGCGTTCGCGTAAAGACACTGGCGCGTTCACCCCACGCCGGCGCGATTACTGGTCGCGCGGGCGCCACCGCCGCCTCATCCGCCGACACCACATCAAAGGACGCCCATGACGCGGACCGCCTCCGCGGACAGATCGGCGGTTGAGCGGTTCACGCGAGCCCTGAGCGCCGAGGAGGCCGAATTCCTCCTCAATGACTGGCAGCTCTGGGCGCGCGACGACCAGCTCCCGCCTCCCCTCTCTCAAACCGGCGCCCCCTGGACGACATGGCTCATCCTCGGCGGACGCGGCGCAGGCAAGACGCGCGCTGGCGCCGAATGGGTTCGCGGTATGGCGCTGGGGCGACCGCCCTTCACGGATGCGCCCGTCGGGCGGATTGCGCTGATCGGCGAGACGCTCGGCGATGCCCGCAGCGTCATGGTCGACGGCGCATCCGGCCTGCTGGCAATTCACCCCAGCGGTGAACGCCCCTCCTATAATGGCTCGCGCCGCGAGCTGACCTGGCCGAACGGTGCGGTCGCCTGTCCGGCATCAGCATTCACGAGACAAATCGGGGTTAACGAGAAGTGGAGGATTTCTTGCTCATCGTAGCGACGTAAGGAGCGCAGATGAGAGAGAAATCCGACCGGCCCGGAACGGG
>JBHJOB010000070.1:0-4720 GCA_050330195.1 Rhodomicrobiaceae bacterium
TCCGACAGGCCGAGGGCCTTGCCGACCTCGCGAATGGCGCTTTTGGTGCGGTAGGTGATGACGGTGACAACGATCCCGGCGCGGTCGCGGCCATATTTGCCATAGACATATTGCATGACTTCCTCGCGCCGCTCATGCTCGAAATCGACATCGATGTCGGGCGGTTCATTGCGCGCCGCTGAGATGAACCGTTCAAAAAGCAGGTCGATTTCCGCTGGGTTGACGCTGGTGATGCCGAGGCAATAGCAGACGGTGGAATTGGCCGCCGAGCCGCGCCCCTGACACAGAATGCCCTCGGCCCGGGCATGACGGACGAGATCGAAGACGGTCAGGAAATAGCGCGCATAGCCCAGCTTCCCGATCAGCGCCAGCTCGTGGTCCACCTGCCGTTTGACCGCCTCCGGGGCGCCATCCGGGTAATGACGGTCAAGACCAACGCCCGTGTGATAGGCCAAGGCCTCCTGCGGCGAGCCGAAGGGCGCATAGGGTTCGTCGGGATATTCATATTTGAGTTCATCGAGGGAGAAGGTGCAGCGCGCGGCGATCTCCACGGTGCGGCTGAGGGCGTCCTGATAGCCGGGATAGAGCCGTGCGATTTCGCCGGAGGATTTCAGATGGCGCTCGGCATTACGCTGCAACCGGTAGCCCGCTTCCCCGATCGTACATTTCTCGCGAATGCAGGTGAAGACGTCCTGCAGCGGCTTGCGCTCCGGCGCATGATAGAGGCAATCGCCGACCGCGACCATCGGCGCGCCGGTTTCCTTGCCCAGCTTTGCCAGACGCGCCAGCCTGCGTCCATCCTGCCCGTCAAAGGCAAGGGCTGTGCCGATGTAAACCTGTCCCGGAAAGCGGGCCGCGAGCGTCCATGCCGCTTCTGCGAATGACTGGTTCGGTTCATCCGCAGGCGGAAGGAGAATCAGGATCTGATTGTCGCCATGACGGATCAGGTCGTCCAGCCAGAGGAAACACTCAGCCTTCGGCGCGCGGCGGTTGCCGATGGTGAGCAACTGGCAAAGCCGGCCCCAAGCGTCGCGGTTCGTCGGCAGGCAGGCGATTTCAAGCGCCTCCTGCAGAACCAGGCGGCAGCCGGGGATGTATTTCAGCTCGAGCGCCTTTGCGGGCTTATGCGCCCTGACGACGCCCGCGACCGTATTGCGATCGCAAATGGCAAGCGCCTTGTAGCGAAGCTCGGCGGCTCTCTCCGCCAGTTCTTCCGGATGCGACGCCCCGCGCAGAAAGCTGAAATTGCTGGCGGCGACCAGTTCGGCATAATCGGTCATGGGAACAGCCCATGCATGAACCAGCGCTGTTGCTCGCTCGCCCTGTAGACGTCTTCGCGGTAGATCCAGAAACGCTGCCCCTGCTTATCCTCGACGATGTAATAGTCCCTTGCCTGCGGCGTCTTCGCGCTTTCCTTATCCTCCCACCATTCCGGTGAAATCCGCTCAGGCCCTTCTCCGCGCGCAAGGAGATGGGCGCGGCGGCGCCAGGTGAATTTGCGCGGCGGATAATCCGGCACCAGCGCGATGACCTCGATCGGCTCTGGACGCGGCAACAGCATGAGCGGGCGCGGCAGGGGGCTGATTGCAGGCAAGGCTTTGCTGGTCCGGACCGAAACACTGGCAGGCCTGTGGAAGCTTGCGCGCTCCGGCCAGTAGCTCTCGGCAAAGCCGAAACGCGTCACGGCATGGTCGCCGAGCCGGGCGCTGACCCGGTCGAGAAATTGCGCGAATTTCTCCTGATGATTGTCTCTGTCGGCCGGACCGTCCAGGATCTCCGTCTGCCGATTGATAAGCGTTTCGGCGCTCAAGGCGTACAGCGCAACCGCATCGAAGCCGAGCGATGGATCGAAACGGTCTTCGAGTTTGCCAAGCTTCTTCTTCAGTACACGGCTGATATGTTTCGGCTCAGCGCTCGCACGCGCCATCTGGAGGCTGATTTCGGTTTTGCCGTTCTGAGTGTCGAACAGGGTGAGCGAAAATCGGCGCGCGCCTTTGCCGTCGCCCTTGAGCTTTTCACCAACGCTCTCAATGAGGATTTCCGCCGTCCGCTCCAATCCTGCCAAGGCGGTGAGCGGATCGGTAAATTCAAGCCTTGCCGCGTAGACCGGCTCCGGCGTGAGCGGTGAAAGCGCTTCGCCATTTGCGCCCAGGGCCTGATCGAGACGGCAGGTGATCGCATTGCCAAGCCGGGCGCGCAGGCTGGCGCGGGGAATGGCGAGCAACTGGCCGATGGTTTTCAGGCCCAGCCGGTTGAGCAAGACCGTGCTGTCCGGATCGATCCGCAGCGCTTTTACCGGAAGGGAGCATAGCGCCTGAACTTCCTCGCCAGACGGTACGATGACGGAGGACGCTTCATGACAGCGCGCTAATCCCCACGCAGCACCGGCTGTGCCAGCCATCGCGCCGCGTGCGGCGAACCCCAGACCATGGAGATAGAACAGGATGCGCGGCAGCAGCGCCTCCTCGCCGCCGAACAGATGGGCAAGGCCGGTCGCCTCGATCCACAGCCCATCGGGTTCATCGGGCGCGGTCCAGGGGGTGAACCGGTTGCAGATGCCCGCCAGCCGCACCAAGTCCCGGCGCTCCGCGGCACGGTTCAGCGGCGCCGTCTTCAGCGTTGGCAGCATGGCGCAGGCATCGGTGATCAGCATGCCCGTATGCAGGCCGGCTTCGCGCGCGGCCCTGTTCAGCCTGACGAGCCGCTTGCCGCCCGGCCCCTTCTCGGTCACGGCCAGCGGCTGGGCGGCAGGATCATGCAGCCGAACGCCGCCGTCTGATCGCCTTTCCAGTCGGTCCGTGCTCCAGAAGGGGAACCAGATGGAGATGACGCGTTGCATCGAATTCGATCTCCCAGCTTTGAGGAGGAAGGCTGGCCATGCGCTCCAGACGCAATTGCAGGCGGGACGGTCCGGGCAAGCGGAAATCGCCATGCTTGCCGGCTGAGCGGCTGGGCAGCGCCGTGACGCGCCAGCGGCCAGTGGCAGCGGTTGCGCCGCCGCTTTGCCAGTGACGCAGAAGAAAGAACGGCGTCGCGGCGGCTGCAGAGCGCAATTTGAGGCGGCGGCTCTGCGGGAAGGTGTATAGGCGCTCATCTATGCCGAGCATGCCGACCACCGCGCCGAAAGCGCCCGATGTCAGCGCCTCTTCCAACGCCCAGAGCAGGTCTTTTTCCCTGGCCGCCGTGACTGTGATGGCTCTCTCCGCAGCGATGCCGAGCGCAGCCAGTCCTGAGCCGTAAAGCCGTCCACGCTCCTGCGCCTCGCTCTCCAGCATGCAAACGCAAAGGCTCTTGCCGGTCGAGGCGCATGCTTCCCATGACATGCTGAGCGCGATGCCAAGGCTTGCGCATTCATCGCCCGGCCCGCCGCCGAGCAGTTCGTGGAAGCCCTGTTTCAGCAGTCTTTCAGGGGCGATGCGCGCCTCTACCTCCCGTTGTTCCGGGGCAAAGCAAACCAGTTTCGGCCCAGAGCCGCCTTCGGCGTCAAGGCTTGTTTCGGCATTGCGCATTGATGCGGAGCGATGGGATTGCATTATAAATGTTCTTCTTTCGTTCACGTGCAAAAGAAGGCATTTTTTGTAGCCATGTCAAGCCCCGTCCCAAACAAGGGGCGTGTGCCTATGCGTGTCGCGTGATGCCGGGCGAATTCCTGGCGATGATCATGCGGCAGGAAAGACCGACCAGCCGGCATTGATCACGCTGTCCGCATAGTCGTCATTCGTCCGCAGTGCAAGGGTGGCGCGTGGCGCGCTGTTCATTGTCGCCAAATGCGTTATTGGAATGCTCCGAATATCCAGCCGGACATCATCGATCCGGCAATGGCGAGCACAAGATACAGGATAAAGGGCTTTAGCTTGAGCACGGGAAAGATCGCCATCGCGCCCCAGATGCTCACCACGCCGCCTGAAACCAGAAACGCCATTGCCGCCCCGGGTGACATTCCATGGTCGAGCAGCGCCCGTGTCAAAGGGAGCGCAGCGTAACCGTCGAGATAGGCCGGTCCACCAACGATGACGGCCAGTGGCACGGCAAAAACACTGCCCCGACCGACATAGTCCGAGAGTGCATTCGGGTGCAGCCAGGCATTCAAGAGGAACTCGGCCGCGAAGGCCGGCGTCAGCACCAGCAGCATCAGCCGCGTGATGGACCAAAATTCGCGTGCGAAGCGGTATAGGCGCGCGGGATCGCGCCAGATGCGAGGCTCGAAGGTCGCGGCGTCATCGCCGAAACCGCATGCCTTGCCAAGCGAGCCGACCAGCCTGTTGGAGCGGAGGGGCGACGTGACCCACTGGCGGCTGGCGAAGACGCCTGTCGCGCTCCCGCCGAGCAGCCCAAGACCAACGGCGGCCAGCGTCTTCCCAATCGCGAATTGCCAACCGAGTGTAGCCACTGTCACTGAGAACATGGCCGGGTCGGTGATCGGGGAGGCAAGCCAGAACGCCATCACGGGCGCCAGTGGAACGCCGGCGGCGAGCAATCCCGCCATCAGCGGCAGGACCGTCACGCCGCATACGGGCGACAGGGCGCCGACAAGTGTGGCGGCGATCACGGCTTGAACCGGCCGGCCATGAAATACCGCCGCGACGCGGTCGCTGGCGCCGCTCGCCGTGATCCATGCCGCGAGCATGATGCCAGTGATTACGATCGGCATGACTTCAAGGATCCCGCCGACGACAAACCTGGCAGTCTCTGAGGCAAGATCGGCCTGCCAAAGCACGAA
>JBHJOB010000071.1:0-35337 GCA_050330195.1 Rhodomicrobiaceae bacterium
CAAATCTCATCTTCGACGCTTTCACGTCATATCCGGCGGTTCCGCCATCTCGGCCTGATTAAGCGCGCCGCCCGAACCTACCGCTACTACCTCACCCGCGCCGGACGAGCCGTCATTGCCGCCGCGTCCCAGATCACCGAATACGCCATCATTCCTGCGCTCGCTTGAGCGATTCCGTGCAGAAAGTGACAAGAGTTGAGTGATAAGCCTAACAGGCCTTGGATCAGGATCGTTTCTTACGGAAACGATCCTGATTTCTATCTGTTTGTTCGAAAGCTCGATTCTTTAAAAAATGGTTTCCATTTTATCGGATCTCCCTCTAGGCGGCCGCTTTTCGTATTTCCTTGTCGGCTTTTGTCCCACCGGATGCGGCTTGGTTACAGCGACCTGCCACGTCCAGGAGGAAACCGTCGAGACGTGCCGCCTGACTGCGAATGTCGAACCTCTCCCGGACGCGCCCCGCGCCTTCATGCGCAAGTCGCTTTCGGAGAGCCGGATCGGTCAGAAGCGTTTTCACCGCATCCTCGATTGTCCGGGCCGTAACATCCGGCGTGAACAGCGCCGCCTGACCGCTGATCTCCGACAACCCGCCGCTGCCCGAACTGATGAGAGCCGCACCGCCCGCATGAGCTTCAAGCGCGGTTCGCCCGAACGCTTCCCTGCAGATCGAGGGCACGATTGCGATGGCCGCATGTTCGCAGGCCTGGCGGATTTCGCCATATGGCCGCTGTACGCTGATTTCCGCCTGCGGTCCCAGCTCGGCGAGCACGTCACGGGTCTGTTCAAAGTAGCGGGCATGGGTGCCGACCGCCGACAGAATGAAGCGTGTGCGCCAATCAGGAAATCCGGGCAGGATCTTCCGGAGCGCAATGGCGGTTTCGAGCGTGCCTTTCTCGGGCGCGCAGCGGCCGATATAGAGGATTTGCTGATCTCTCTTGGTCGCCGGATGCCAGACGTCAAAATCAAGGCCATTATTAACGACGCAGCCCGGAAGGCCGACCGGCCAGGCGCGCTCGAACAGGTTCCGGCACGCCTCGCTGACGTGAATGATGCCCGCAAGCTGCCGATAGCGGCGGCTTCGGGCTGCCTGCCGGAACATGGTCCCGAATGCCGGAGCATCTGCATAGGATTTCTGAAAATTATGCGTATGCAGAACAATCTTGGCCCAGGGCAGGCGCAGGGCTATCGCGGCGGCTGTCGGCAAATGCTGCTGCACGACGATGATGTCCGGGCGTGCTTGCCGTGCGGCCCTTGCTACATGATTGGCCCGACGGAAGGTTGCCATACTTCCGGCTGCAGGGAGGCGATCGACCATGAAGCCGGGAAAGCCATCCTCGGTTGCTTCCGCGAAGATCCGCGTCGTGGCGCGAAAACGGCTGAAGGACACCAGATCGCGCACGCACAGATCGATCGATGTCGCTCGCAACTCGCCGAAATACATCTCCCGCGGCATCACCTGAAAAACCGACAGGCTATCGCGTTGCCGTGAGGCGCTTGTCCGATCCTGCTGCATTGAATCCATCCGGCCAGCCCGTTGTTGATTGCATCTAGGCGACCGAAACAGTTACATACACGTAAAAGTTGTACAATACGTATTAAGCCCTTTTACGCGATATTCACTTCATTTGACGACCCTCCCGAGATCCCCCGCAAAAAGCAGTTATTTCCATGACGTTAAGGGGTGAAAAAAAAGAAACGCCAGTCCTTCGGATTTTCCATCCATCCTTAAATCAGAATTTACCTTTATTGACTTGAATATAACGTACGGTCTGTGGAAGCGCGAAGTTGAGCGTTTCCTTTCGACGCAAGGATAAAGACTGTATTAGCGATTATCGCAAACAGCTCTGGAATCCGGACCATTGCAACTTTAAGCATTGGTGTCGAAACAGTGTCATCAGGCCGCGGGTTAGTCGTTAGTAGTGCAGCCTTTCGTGTTGCAGAATGGGTCAACGAGTATGAGTGCTCAGATCGCCGCGCCAGTTCAGTTACCTCGCCTCAAGTCAATCACACGTCCAACAACATCTCTGCGGGTCAGACAGGCGCGCGAGAAGCTGATGGGCAAGGCGGGCATAAGACCGGAATTCAACTACGAACTGCTCGACATATTCGTCCGCTCCGAACTGACCGCCTCCCTTGCCATTCCGGTGCTCGCCATAGTGGTTGCCGTCGGGCTCATGCCCTGGGCGCGCCCCGAAGCGCTGCTGTTCTGGCTCGCGGCCGTGTTCGTCGCCAAGGGCATTCTCATTCTCCTGTGCCGCCGTTTCCAGATGCTGAGCCGGAAACATGCCGACTGCGAACTCTGGCGGCGCTACCTGTCCGCTGCGGAATTCCTTTACGGGACAACCTGGGCCTCGGTCGTATTCGTCGATTTTGCGCCCGGCGATCAGCGCACCGCATTCTTCTTTCTCTTTGCCGCCATCATGGTCGTCGTCGCCATGCGGACCATGTTCGCCTCGACCGTCACGCGCATCCTCTATTTTGGGACGATCCCGATGACGTCGGCGCTCGTGCTGCGCTTCGTCTTTGCAGAGCATCCTTATTTCTGGACGCTGGCTGCGGTCGCCATCGGCATTCAGGTTTACCTGATCTTTCTGGCGAGCGGGCTCCGGCAGACCGTTGTCCGCATGCTGGAATACCGCGCCGAGAAGGATGCGCTCGTGGGTGAGCTTGAGCAAGCCAAGGCCGTGTCGGACGAAGCGCGCCGCCGGGCCGAAGCCGCCAATGTCGCCAAATCCAAGTTTCTGGCCAATATGAGCCATGAACTGCGCACGCCGCTCAACGCCATTCTCGGCTTTTCCGAAATGATGCGCACCGAAGTGCTCGGCCCGATGGAAAACCCGACCTACAAGGGCTATTCCGACGATATCCATTCCAGCGGCGAACATCTGCTCAATCTCATCAACCAGATCCTCGACCTGTCGCGGATCGAGGCCGGGCGCTACGAGTTGAGCGAGGAACCGGTCGTGCTGGCCGATGTCATGGAAGACTGCCGCCGCCTGCTGAGCCTGCGCGCCGAGAGCAAGGGTCTCAAGATCATCGATGATTTTTCCGAGGACATGCCGCGCCTATGGGCGGAGAAACGCGCGGTCCGCCAGATCTGCCTCAACCTGCTGTCCAACGCGATCAAGTTCACGCCGCCGAACGGCTCGATCACATTGACGGTCGGCAGTAAACGGCGCGGTGAGCAGTATCTGAGCGTGAAGGATAGCGGCCCAGGCATCCCGGCTGCCGAGATTCCGCGCGTGATGAGCCCATTCGGGCAGGGGTCGCTGGCGTCGGCTTCGACCGAAGGCGGCAGCGGCCTTGGCCTGCCGATCGTCAAGGGGCTTGTCGATCTGCATGGCGGCACGTTCGATCTGAAGAGCCGTCAGCGCCAGGGCACGGAAGTGAAGATCACTTTCCCGCGCAATCGCGTCATGCAGCCGACATCGACGATTGCAGCGTTCACGCCCAAGGCGATCACCGCTCCCACGCCCATTCTGGAGCCGGTCGGATTGCGCGTCGGACATGCCTGACAACGCATGAAACGCAAAACGCCCCGGCACGAACCGGGGCGTCTTTCATTGCCGCATCCACAAAACGCACGATGAAAAATCCCGCTTTATAGCGTCAGCGACCGCGCGATATCCGAGGCTTCCTTCTGCTTCGCGGCGATGGTCGCATCCAGTTCCTCGATCTCCTTGCGAATCTCGGCTAACCTGTCTTCCTGCGCGCGCAGCGTATCCAGATAGCGGCGGCCAAGATCCGATCCCTGACCGACGGTCTGGAAATTCTTGCGGATGCGCTCCTGATCCTGCGCGATGCTGGCGGTCTCGGATTCCAGCTTGTTCCGCTGGCGGTCGGCATTGTTCATCGCGGTAACGATGGCCCCAAGGTCCGCAATCGCCTGCTTCAGTTCGGGGCTGGTGTTCTCCAAGCCACGCAAGGTGGCGTACAGGCTGCGCGGATCGAGCGAAACCAACCGGATGATCTGCTCGCCGGTGCGCTCCAGCCTGAGCGTCGCGTTCGTCGTCTTGCCTCTGGGCGTCTCGACGGTATAACGGATGCGCGAGGCGGTCAGTTCGACATTGGCGGCCTCGCCCGAAGGCTTCCAGCCGTCGTTGCGGGCCTCGTCGATCACGACCGTGCGGTCTTCTTCCGCAGGCGGCGTGATTTCGTAATCGAGCACGCGGACCGCCTTGGTCGTCAGCGTCAGCACGCCATCCACGGCCTTGCCCAGTTGCGTCTGCGTGACGCCCTTGTCCGTGCGCCTGATGTCGGTCTTGGCGTCGAGCGCGAAGGTAACGAATTTCGACGCGCCCTTGCCCGTCAGCGGCAATTGCGCATCGCCGACGAAATTCGTCCGCTCATCTCCCGAACGCTCGAATGCCGTGATGATGCCGGCGGAAAGGGCGGTTTCCGTATCGTTTTCCAGCTTGATGGACGCGAGAGGATGGCGGGCATTTGTCTCCGGCTGATAGAGCCATGACCGCACCGCGCTGATTTCGCGATCGACGAAGGGAACCATCATGGTGGAGCCGTTCGTCAGTGTGACAATCTCCGGAAAGCGGTAGGAAATCTGCGTCGCCGCTTCCTCCGCTTCGGCCGCGAGCGCCGCGCCGCCGAGTTGCTGCGGTGCATCCGCCTCGGCGATCTCTGCGGCGGCGTCGCCAGCATACATGCTCATCACGCCGTCGCTGGCCTTGGCCATGCTTCTGCGTGCGCGATCCATTCCGGGACGCCCCGGCGCTGCCTCCGCCATCGGAGCAGGTGCGGGCTCCATGGGAAAGTCCTCGGCATCGTCGGTGCGCGGAACGATACGCTGCGCCGACGTGACCGGAATTTCCGGCCGGTCCGAGTAGAACGCCGTATAGAGCGGCTGTTTCAGCGCGACCGGATTGCCCGATACCAGCGACAGCTCCACATCGGTCCAGTCATTGCCGGTCAAATTCTCGACAACGGCCCAGCCCTGAAGCCGTGCTTTGCCTTCTTCATCCTGCGGCAGGACAAGCCGATAGGCCGTCTTCCAGACCGGCGCGGCAACGACATAGCTGAACCCGACCTGCCGGGCGGCATCGCCAAGCATGTTGATGGAGAGCGTGCGCCGCTCCTTGGCGCGGTTGGCGGCGACGCCCGCCAGCGCCTTGTCGATCTGCGCCTGCGTCTCCGGATCGGTGAAGCGGACGGACGACAGCTCTTCGAGCACGGCCTGCACCATGCCGCCCTCCGTCATCAGCGTGAGGCGGTGACGGGTCGTCTGTCCGCCATTGTCGGGGAGTTGCGCGGTTTCTTCGGTCAGTTTCAGGAGCCGGCCTGTCGCGCTGACGCTGCCGTCGATCTCGACTTCGGAGCCAATCAGCGCATTGAGCAATGCGGGCAGCGATTCCAGCGCATCGGCGGAGAACGGCAGGTCACGGAACAACTCGGCGAGCGGCGCCTTGCCGGGCAGGCTCACCGCTCCGATGGCGCTCTGGGCGTCGAAAATCGTCAGGCTCTTGAGCAGATCGTCAACCTGGCCGAGACGCACGGAAAGGTCGATGGAGCTTCCCGGCTGCACTTCGCCTGAATGGGTGAATTGGGCAAGGCCCGCCGTGGACAGGACAACGCGCCGGAGCGGTAATTCTTCAGCCATGGCGCTGGTCGCCATGCTGACGGCTAGACTTGCGGCGATGATCGTTCTCATTTGGCCCTTCCATTTCGTGATGTCCTGAACAGAAATCGTCTGTCTGTCTCGCTTTTGACGCCGCCGCTGCCATGCAGATGACATTGCCCGAGGAGCGCGGCGTAAAGCGGGCGTTCTTGCCGGTTTTTGCGGCAATGCGTTGCTTTCCTACTCCGAACTATTCCTAAAAGGCCTGAATTGCCAATGAATAGGGCGTCGCCCATCCGCGAAATTTGCGACAAGGGTCTTGTCAGGCAAGATCAACCGAAAGGAACCCGGCCCAATGCTCAACGCGCTCACACTGATCCTTTGCTGCCAGCTTGCGGGCGAATTGCTGGTGACGGCGACCGGCCTGCCGATCCCCGGTCCGGTCTGCGGAATGGCCCTGATGTTCGCCGGGCTTCTGCTAAAGGGCGGCATTCCGGACGATCTGGCCAATGTCGCCGACACGCTGCTCGGCAATCTTTCGCTGCTGTTCATACCTGCGGGCGTCGGCGTGATGCTGCATCTGCCGCTGATGGGGGCCGAAATCCTGCCGATCTCGGTAGCGCTGATCGTATCGACGCTGATCACGGTCGCGGTTACCGCCTTGTTGATGCAGTGGCTGAACCGTTCAGCGGGCGGCACGGACAAAGCACGCGATGGAGAGCAATGAAATGACCGGCGATCTTCGCGAGATCTGGGTCTATCTCTCCGCAAACCCGCTCCTGCACCTGACGCTTACCCTGCTCGCATATCAGGCGGGAAGCTGGGTCTACCGGCGCGGCAGGCTCAATCCGTTGCTCAATCCGGTTCTGCTGGCGGTTGTCCTGCTGGTGGCCGCGCTGATGCTGACTGGCACGAGCTATGCCTCCTATTTCGAGGGCGCTCAATTCGTGCACTTCCTGCTCGGCCCCGCAACCGTCGCGTTGGCGATCCCGCTTTACCGGCAGTTCGAGCGCGTCAGGCGATCCGCGCTCGCGGTCCTGACCAGCATCATCACCGGCTCGCTGACGGCCTCGCTCTCGGCGGTTGCGCTCCTGCGGCTGTTCGGCGGGAGCTGGGAGACGGCGATTTCCATTGCGCCCAAATCGGTTACGGCCCCCGTCGCGATGGGCATCTCCGAGCAGCTTGGCGGCCTGCCCTCGCTCACGGCGGTGCTCGTCATCCTGACCGGCATCTTCGGAGCCATGCTCGGCCCGCCCTTGCTGAACCTTCTCCGTATCACGGACTGGAGCGCGCGCGGGCTCGCCATGGGCACGGCAAGCCACGGTATCGGCACGGCGAGAGCGCTTCAGGTCAATGAGCTGGCAGGCGCTTTCTCGGGGCTGGCGATGGGGCTGAATGCGCTGGCGACGGCGGTGCTGCTGCCGGTGCTCTGGCGATTGTTCTTCTGATGCCCGGACAATCGTGGACCATTGGCGGTGATCCGGCCGCGCCGTGCAGACACATCCGCATGCCGGCGTTCTGAACCACGACGCCGGCCACACGTTCCTGATCTGATAAATTCAATCGAAGGGACAGCAAGATGACGGAGCGCGGTCTGGATGCGAAAGAGCGGGAGGAAGTCGATGAGATGCGCCACGTTCGCGCGCCCGTGCTTTACGAGACGATCCGCCAGAGCGGCGTCGCGGAGTTGGAACGTCCGGCCGTTTCGCTCTGGTGGTCCGGCACAGCAGGCGGTCTGGCGATCTCGGCCTCGATCTATTGCGAAGGCATATTCCGTCTGCATCTGCCCGACGCGGCATGGCGTCCGCTCGTTGAAAATCTCGGCTACACGGTCGGTTTTCTCATTGTCATTCTGAGCAGGTTTCAGCTCTTCGCCGAGCAGACCGTCACCGCGATCCTGCCGCTGCTCAGTGACTGGACGCGCCGCAACATCTGGCGAACCGCGCGGCTCTGGAGTGTCGTTCTGGCGGCAAATCTGACCGGCGCTTTTGCAGCCGCAGCGTTCGGGGCCTACAGTCCCGGAACCAACAGCGAACAACTTGCGGCATTCCTTGCGCTGTCGCAGCATTTTGCCGAAAAGACATTTGTCGAATTGCTTTTTCAGGGGATTCCGGCCGGCTTCCTGATCGCGGCGCTGGCGTGGATGATGCCCAATTCCGAGGGCAGCAAATTCTGGGTCATCATCGTTATCACCTACGTCATCGCGCTCGGCGATTTCGCTCACGTCGTTGCGGGCTCGGTCGAGGTGTTCCTTTTGCTGCTGGTCGGAAATATCGGAATCCTGGAAGCGATTGGCGGCCTTATATTTCCGACGCTCGTCGGAAACATTCTCGGCGGCACGGTCCTGTTCTCCGTCATCGCCTACATGCAGATCAGTGAGGAGATGTGACGGCGGTTACGCACCACGATTGCGTAACACTCTCTTTCGTTCATGCGCCATAACGGCTCTCGCCGCCGTTGACGTTTAGGTGAAGACGTTGTCTCATGAGCCAACAATGCGCCAACTGGAGATCCGTGAAGATGGATGCCATTTTGCGAAGAAGACGAGCGCAAAAACCCGGAATCCGAGCTGCGTCCCGCTATCGGCGCAGTCCGGGTGCTTCCAAGCGGAAAATGCGGCTTAACAAGCTTTACAGGGAGGAGGACTTGATGACAGAGACGATGGTGAACGCAGGCGCGCCGGAGGCGGCCAGTCAGATCCGCAACGATTATCCGTGGCTGGCGAAATATCCCGAGACTGTAGACTGGTTTGCCGAGCTGAAGGGCGAGCCTCTGCCGGATATTCTCGATCGCACCGTGCGCGATTACGGCAATTCGACCTGCACCTACTTCATGGGCGCCACCATGAACTACAAGGAGATCGGCGAGTTGGCCGACAAGGCCGCCAAGGGACTGCAGGAGTTGGGCGTTCAGAAAGGCACCTGTGTCGGCCTGCTGCTGCCGAATGTGCCTTACTATCCGATCCTCTATTACGGCATTCTCAAAGCGGGCGGCATCGTCGTCAATTTCAACCCGCTCTACACGCTCGAAGAGCTGGAACGGCAGGCCAGGGATAGCGGCATCGACATGATGATGACGCTGGATCTCAAGGCGATCTTTCCGCGCGTTGAATCCATGCTGGCGTCGGGCACGCTGAAGAAGGCCGTGATCTGCCCGTTTCCACGCATCCTGCCCGGCCTGAAGAGCACATTGTTCAAGCTGCTCAAGGGCAAGGAACTGTCCAAGATCGGCGAATCCGCGCAGCGCGACAAGATCGTCACCTTCGACGAGTTGACGAACAATGACGGCAAGTACAAGCGCGTCGAGATCGACCCCGAGGACATCGCCGTGCTGCAATATACCGGCGGCACCACGGGCATTCCCAAGGGCGCGATGCTGACGCACGCGAACCTTTCGATCAACCTGCAGCAGGCCGATCTGTGGGAAGGCACGGTTGAAAAGGGCACGGACCGGATCATGTCGATCCTGCCCTTCTTCCACGTCTTCGCCATGACGACGATCATGAACCGGGGCATCGCCAACGCGGCGCAGCTCATCCTGGTGCCCCGCTTCGATGTGGACATGACGCTAAAGCTGATCCGCACGACTAGACCCACGATCATGCCCGGCGTGCCGACGCTGTTCAACGCGATCCGCAATCATCCCAAGCTCAAGCCGGACGACCTGAAGTCGATCCGCAGCGGCGTGTCCGGCGGGGCCCCCTTGCCGGTGGAGCTGAAGAAGAACTTCGAGAAGGAAGCCGGCGTCATCATCGTGGAAGGCTACGGGCTGTCAGAGACGTCCCCGATCGCGACGTGCAATCCGCTGCAAGGCCCGGTGAAGGATGGCTCGATCGGTCTTCCGATGCCGCGCACGGTGCTCTCGCTGCGTTCGCTGGACAATCCGATGCAGGAGGTGCCCAAGGGCGAAAAGGGCGAAATCTGTATCGCCGGTCCGCAGGTCATGAAGGGCTATTGGAACAAACCGGACGAGACGGCGGCCGTTTTTGCCGGCGAGTTCTTCCGCACCGGCGACGTTGCGATCATGGACGATGACGGATTCTTCTACATCGTCGACCGCATCAAGGATCTGATCCTGTGCTCGGGCTATAATGTCTATCCGCGCCAGATCGAGGAAGCGATCTATCAGCACCCCGCGGTTGAGGAAGTCACCGTGATCGGCATTCCGGACGAATATCGCGGCGAAGCACCCAAGGCATTCGTCAAGCTGCGTGCCGGACAGAGCGCGACCAAGGAGGAGATGCTGAAATTCCTTGAGCCGAAGCTGTCCAAGATCGAGATGCCCTCGCAGATCGAGTTCCGCGACGAGTTGCCGAAAACGATGGTCGGCAAGCTGTCGAAGAAGGAACTGCGAGAGGAGGCGACCGGGGCAAACTGATTTTTACCTCTCCCGTTGGGAGAGGTCGGCGCGATAGCGCCGGGTGAGGGGATGCAAGAGTTTCCGGCAGGCACATACCCCCTCACCCCAACCCTCTCCCCAAGGGAGAGGGTGCTAAGGAGCTAACCCGCTTCCCGCAGATCCGGCTCCTCGCCGCTTGCGGGGCGCTCCGGCTCGTAGTTCATGATCGGGCTGAGCCATTTCTCCGCCTTCGCCAGCGGCCAGCCCTTGCGGCGGGCGTAATCCTCGACCTGATCCCTGTCGATCTTGCCGACGCCGAAATAATGACTCTCCGGATGCGAGAAATAGAGGCCGGAGACGGCAGCGCCGGGCGTCATCGCGTAGCTCTCGGTCAGCTTCATGCCGGCGGCTTTCTCCGCGTCGAGCAACTCGAATAGCGTCGCCTTTTCCGTATGATCGGGCTGCGCGGGATAGCCGGGGGCGGGACGGATCCCGACATAGTTCTCCCTGATCAGCTCCTCGATGCTCAGATTTTCGCCGGGCGCATAGGCCCACAATTCGCGGCGCACGCGCTCGTGCATCATTTCCGCGAAAGCTTCGGCAAGACGGTCGGCAAGCGCCTTCACCATGATCTTGGAGTAATCGTCATTGGCGCGCTCGAAACGTTCGGCGATGCTTTCCTCACCGATGCCCGCAGTGACCGCGAAACCGCCAATATAGTCCGGCGCGACGCCTTCCGGCGCGATGAAATCCGCCAGCGCCGTATTGGAGCGCTTGCTGCCGCCACGGCTGATCTGCTGGCGCAGCGTATAGAGCGTCGCCAGCGTTTCGCTCCGGTTCTCGTCAGTATAGAGACGAATATCGTCATCGCCGACGCTGTTGGCCGGCCAGAAGCCGATCACGCCATTGGCCGTCACCCATTTCTCCGCGATCATCTGCTTCAGCATCGCCTGCGCATCTTCGAAGAGCGGACGGGCGGCTTCGCCATAGCGGCTGTCGTCGAGCACCATCGGATAGGTGCCCTTGATCTCCCAGGTCGAGAAGAACGGCGTCCAGTCGATATAGCGGGCGATTTCCTCCAGATCGTGGAACTGGAAAACCCGTGTGCCGAGAAATGTGGGGACGGGCGGCGTGTAGGCCGGCCAGTCGATGGCGAATTTATTGGCGCGCGCCGCCGCGATCGAGGTCCGCGTCTTGGCGCTGCGGCCGCGCTCATGGGCGATTTTCAGCTTCGCGTAGCTGTCCTGAATGTTCTCGACATAAGGGTCACGGTCCTCGCCGAGCAGTTTCGAGACAACGCCGACGGCGCGGCTGGCGTCCGTGACGTGGATCGCCTGATTGCGCGTGTAGTTCGGGCTGATCTTGACGGCGGTATGGATCTGGCTCGTGGTCGCGCCGCCGATCAGCAGCGGAATGGTAAACTCCTGACGCTCCATTTCGGAGGCGACGGTGCACATCTCGTCAAGGCTCGGCGTGATCAGGCCCGACAGGCCGATGATGTCCGCCTTGTGCTCGCGCGCGGCTTCGAGGATCTTCTGCGTCGGCACCATGACGCCGAGGTCGATCACTTCGTAATTGTTACATTGCAGAACGACGCCGACAATGTTCTTGCCGATGTCGTGAACGTCGCCCTTCACGGTCGCCATGATGATCTTGCCGGCGGCCGGCTTGTCGACGATGCCCATCAGGCGCTTTTCCTCTTCCATGTAGGGCATCAGATGAGCTACGGCCTTCTTCATCACGCGGGCCGACTTCACGACCTGCGGCAGGAACATCTTGCCCGCGCCGAACAGGTCGCCGACGACATTCATGCCGTCCATCAGCGGACCTTCGATGACGTGGAGCGGGCGGTCGAACTGCTGGCGCGCTTCTTCCGTGTCGATCTCGATATAGTCGGCGATACCGTGAACCAGCGAATGTGTCAGGCGCTCGCCGATGGGCTTTTCGCGCCATGTGAGATCCGCGCCCGCGCCCTTCTTGCCGCCGGTCTTGTAACGTTCGGCGGCTTCGAGCAGGCGGTCGGTGGAATCGTCGCGGCGATTGAGGATCACGTCCTCGACGAGTTCGCGAAGCTCCGGCTCGATCTCGTCGTAAACGGCGAGCTGGCCGGGATTGACGATGCCCATATCCATGCCCGCCTGAATGGCGTGATAGAGGAACACCGAATGCATCGCCTGGCGTACGCGCTCATTGCCACGAAACGAGAATGACAGGTTGGAGACGCCGCCGGAAATATGCGCATAAGGCAGTTCTGCCCGGATCCGCTTCGTCGCTTCGATAAACTCGACGCCGTAATTATTGTGTTCCTCGATGCCGGTGGCGACAGCGAAGATGTTCGGGTCGAAGACGATGTCTTCCGGCGGAAAGCCGACACGCTCGGTCAGGATGTCATAGGCGCGCTTGCAGATCTCGAATTTCCGGTCGGCGGTATCGGCCTGGCCTTCTTCATCGAACGCCATCACGACGACGGCGGCGCCGTAGCGCAGGATCTTCTTCGCCTGCTCGATGAAAGGCTCCTCGCCCTCCTTCATGCTTATCGAGTTGACGATCGCCTTGCCTTGAGTGCAGCGCAGGCCGGCTTCGATCACGTGCCATTTGGACGAGTCGATCATGATCGGCACGCGGGCAATATCAGGCTCGGCGGCAATGAGATTGAGAAACGTCACCATCGCCTTCTCGCTGTCGAGCAGGCCCTCGTCCATGTTCACGTCGATGACATTGGCGCCATTTTCGACCTGCTCGCGCGCAACCGCGAGCGCCGCGTCATAGTCGCCCGCCTCGATCAACTTGCGGAACTTGGCCGAACCGGTGACGTTGGTGCGTTCGCCGATATTGATGAAACTGCTGCCGCTATTTGCTAGATCCACGATAGACTCTCTCTCCTTCATCTGTTGTCCCTTGTGCCTTTCACGCTGCAGCCGCATCCGATTTCTTCGCGGGGGGCGCATCGGCGGCCGGTTCGTCCTCGGCTATGTCCTGGGTGAACAATTCTTCCAGTTCCTGTGACTGTTTCAGCGCCTGCGATCGCAGTTTTTCCTCGTCAGTATAGTGCATATAGTCGTCATAGAGGCGCCGTTCATCTTTCTCCTTGAACATTTCGATAATCCACCTCGACCGTTTGCCGGGCGTGCCCAGCCCTTCGAGCAGATCCTTGGTCAACTCTAGCGAGCCGAGAAAGACCTCGCGTTCGACATCCTCTATGCCCAGATCCATCAGCCTGTGCACATGCTGCCGGTTTCGGGCGCGCGCATAGATCGGCACATGCGGAAAATGAGCCCGGACCACCTGAGCGGTCCGCAGCGACGTCTCTACATCGTCGATGGCAAGTACAAATGCGCGCGCGTCCTGAACCCGCGCAGCTTCCAGAATACCCAGACGGCTTGCGTCGCCGTAATAGATCTTGTTT
This sequence comes from Rhodomicrobiaceae bacterium, assembly GCA_050330195.1. GTDB lineage: Bacteria > Pseudomonadota > Alphaproteobacteria > Rhizobiales > Rhodomicrobiaceae > JAHQVI01. The sequence continues at coordinate 13,314 of JBHJOB010000071.1, forward strand.
CCGAACTGATTGACGAGGTTGACTTGCGCCGCGTCAATGTCAAGCGCTGTAAACGGTATTTGGGTTGCACGCAGTACACGGGCTACAATTTGCCCGAAACGGCCGAAACCTGCAATAACAACATGGCCATCCTTCTTTGGAGGCGTGTCGAACTGCGGTTCGGGTTTTTTCAACAGCCGCTCTGTCAGAAATTCGTCCGCCAATAGCAGGAGAGGCGCAATCGCAATGGAAAGCGTGATCGCAAGGACGATGCCGTTCGCCAGATTATGGTCGATCACGGCTCCCGCCGCCGCGGCAGCCATCAGCACGAAGCCGTATTCACCGCCCGCCGCCGCATAGAGCGCGAACCGCCGCGAACTCCGGTCCGACAGATTCTGCCAACGCCCCGCGCCATAGAGGATGACGGCCTTTATGAGGGTGATGGTTGCAACGGCATAAAAGATGACTGCCGGTTCGGACACCAGCATGTCAATGTTCAACGACATGCCGACCGTCATGAAAAACAGGCCGAGCAGCAATCCCTCGAACGGAGCGATATCCGCCTCGATCTGGTGCCGGAATTCTGAATCCGACAGCAGGACGCCCGCAAGAAACGCGCCGAGCGTCGCCGACAAGCCGACAAGATTCGTCACGAAAACCACCGTCAGGATCGTCAGCAGCGCGGATGCCGTCATGGCTTCCCGCACCTTCGTCAAGGCGATCAGACGATAAAACGGGTTGAGCAGAAAGCGTCCCGTGAGAATGATTGCGGCAATGCCGAGAACGCCGGTCGCGATCGCCATGAAGGAAAATTCTGCAGCGTTCGCGCCCACCGCGAGGAAGGGCACCAGGGCGATCATGGGGATTGCCGCAAAATCCTGAAACAGGAGAACGGCGAATGTCAGGCGGCCATGGCGTGTTGACAACTCGCGTTTTTCGTCGAGCGTTTGCAGCGCAAATGGCGTGCATGAGAGCGACAGCGCGAGCCCGACGATCAGGGACGCGCCGAATGTGAGGCCACTATAATGGCCCACAAGCGTGAACACCGCCGTTGTAACCGCAACCTGCGTTCCACCGGCGCCGAACACGCTGTTGCGCATGGTCCACAGGCGCCGGGGCCGCAATTCCAGCCCGATAAGGAACAGAAACAGGGCGATGCCCAGTTGCGCGGTGTTCTGAAGGCTCTCCTCATCCCCGAGAAATCCGGCTAATCCGCTTTCCGTGATCACAATTCCGGCAAACAGATAGCCCAGCACAGATCCGACACGGCACAGCTTTCCAAGCGGCGCGGCTATGGCGGCTGCGCCGAGAAACACGATAAACTGCAAGAGAAAGCCGTTCATGGCCGCTCCTTTAAGCTACTGTCCAATGCCGTGATACGGGGTGGGAGTATGTGAAACGCGCGATCAGGAATTATGAAACGCAAGAAATTATAATCTATCCCTCATTTATGCCGTATGAAAGCACCTTACAGGCGCTGCTTATCAGGCTCATGACTTTAACGGAATTATGAGAAAGTTCGCCAAATGTTCTTCAGGCGTCCACAAATATACGATCTTTGTATGAAATGCGGCGTGGCGTTGTGTTCCGCGACAGGTGTGATTTTCCTCACGATTACGGCCGCAGGTGCACAATCATCATGTGTCAGGTGCACCGGCCCGGATGCGACATATTATTGCACCGCAGAAAGCGCCGAAAATGCGGACGCCGTGTCGGAAAAGGCGGCGGGGCTGTTCTGCGCGGCCAGGGTCGCAAGCGAATACGGTCATCAGATCTGCGCCACGCAGCGGGAGGCGACCGCTTGCGACGGCATTCCCGTGACCTATGCGTATGATGAGCAGGCAGCGCCGGGAATGAATGCGCCCCGCTGGCAGGAACCCAGGGAGACAAGAAGGAAGAATGAGCCGGAAACGCTCGGCGAATTCGCCAAGGACACAGCCCAGGCTTCCGGCGAAGCGGTCAAGAATGCTGGGGACACAATAGGCGACGCGGCCAAAAATGCGGGCAAGGCCACGACCGATGCTATAAAAGGAGCGGGAAAAGCAATTGGCGATGCAACCAAAAAGACATTAAAATGTCTCGGCAGCGCCTTAAACGATTGCTAAAGCAATATCCGACAATCGAAGAGCGCTGCCCCGCCCTTGCGGGATCGGCCTTTTCTGGAGAATAGAGCTGAATTGCTTTATTGCGAATCCCGGACCGGACGAATTTTCGGCAAAATCGGCCGCAAGAGTGGAACCGCGAGCAGGTTCGATTCGCTTCAAGGGGGGATCACTGCTCAGGTCGAGTGGGTATCCAACGCGATTCGGCTCAATCTTATCGGCAATGAGGATGAAAAGAATGCCAGCTTGCAAAAGCTCGGCCTGTTTCCGCGATCCGGCGACGATGCTGCAGGGGCGCTTTCGCGTCCTTTTCGGCGGCATGCTGCTTGCCTTGACGGCAATCGGCTTGAGCGGCTGCGGAACGTCGATCCGGAACGGTCCGATCAATGCGGCGGTCGCCGGGGTTGCGCCGGCATCCGAGGGCGGCATTGCCGCGGGAAGCGGCGATTTCGACGACACCGTTGTGGGCTTGAGCTTTTCGGGCGGCGGCACCCGTGCGTCCGCCTTTGCCTATGGCGTGTTGCGCGAATTGGCCCGGACGCAGGTCAGCAGCCGCGGGACAAGTTCGCCGCTGATCGATCAGGTCGATTTCGTGTCCAGCGTTTCCGGCGGCTCGGTAACGGCAGCCTATTTCGCGCTCAGGGGCAGAGGCATCCTTGACGATTTCGAGGAGAAATTCCTCAATCAGGATGTTGAAGCGGCCCTGCGCACCTCGGTCGTTTCGCCGATGAATCTCGTTCGGCTGTCGAGCGGCGGCGTCAATGACTCGACCGGGCTGCAAAGCTGGCTCGATGAAAACCTGTTCGGCAACGCCACCTATCAGGATGTGCTCACATCCGGGCGGCCGACGCTCTGGATCAATGCCGCCGATATTTACAATCGCACGCCGTTCGTCTTCAACCGCACGACATTCGCGGCGCTGTGTAGCGATCTGTCGCGCTTCCCGCTCTCCGAAGCGGTCGCGGCATCGGCAGCGGTTCCGTTGGTGTTCGCGCCCGTCGTCATCCGCAACTACGCCCAGCGCTGCAATTATCCACTGCCGGGCTGGGCGCAGAGCGCCCTGAGCGATCCGAATGCGCCGGCCGTTCTGCGCGCCAATGCGGAAGCCATCAAGCGCTACCGCAACCCGGAGCAGGTCAAGTTCGTGAAGTTGCTCGACGGTGGTCTGACGGACAATCTCGGTCTGACGGGCCTGCTCGTCGAACGACTGGCCGCCCGTGCCCCGCATGAGCCGCTTGGCGAGGAGCAGGCTGTGCGGATGCGCCGGATGCTGTTCATCGTGGTCGACGCCGGACGTCCGCCGGGCGGAGAGTGGGCCAAGGAAGTCGGCACCGCTGCGTCCGACCTGATCCAGGCCGTCGCGGATACGGCAGTGGATTCAAATATGCGCAACAGCTATGACAGCTTCTCATCCCAGCTCAAGAGCTGGAACAAGGAACTGATCGAATGGCGCTGCAAGCTGCCGGGTGAGCGCGTGAAGGTGTTGCTGGGCGGTGAGCGTGAGTGGAATTGCCGTGATGTAAGCTTCCACGTCGTCAAGGTGACATTCGACCAGATGCCGAATCCGGAGGTACGCGCGCAACTCGAAAAGATCCCGACGCGCTTCAAGCTGGAGGAAGACAACGTCAAGCTTCTACTGGACTCGGCAGGCGCCATTCTCAGGCGGAACAGCGCCTATCAGCGCTTTCTCGCGGCGGAGAACTAGGCGCGAAGGTCTTGATAACCCGCGCGGCCAAATGAAATCAGGATCGTTTCACTGAGAAATAATCCTGACCTTATGCGCGCCTTTCAGGACACTTCCAGAGCGTCCTCAAGCAACGACACGGGCGAACGCGCGTCCGCTGCGCATGGCTTCAGCCTTGCGGCGAACATAGAGAGGGCGCACGACCGTCACGGTCTCGACCGCTTCGCCTTTTGCTTCTTCGGAGCTGTTACGGCTCCAGAGCCATGCGCGGGCCTGACGCTGCGCGTCGGCGATCTGCTCCGCCGTCATTTCGCGGGCGAGTTCTGCGCGCGCTTCGAGAGCGCCATCATGGCCCATCATTGCAGCCAGGTTGAACCACTTATGGGCGGCAACGGGATCGTGCTCCACGTCGCGGCCAATCGAATAGCGCATGCCGAACGTAAACAGCGCATCTGCATCGTCTTTTTTTGGCTCTGCTTCGGATGCGATATCCTCTGCTCCGGAAATCTCACTCATGAACGCGTTCCTGAAATCATGGTCTTACCCGAGACCAGAATGTAATCACAGATCCTCATCGGATCCCTAAAAACGTGTCATGTTACTCCAAAATTTCCGTAAATCTTTTCTTCGAAAACAGCAGTTTTATATTAAGTACTTCATCTTATGACAAATTCTTTACTTTGTTTGATTTAACCCTTTGGCAACCAGCCTTTGCAGCGTCTGAACGCAGTGTGCAAAGGCTGATTGCCTCACGGGCGGGCGCGTCAAACGGCCAATACTGTAGACCCTGTGGTCTTGCGCGCTTCCAGATCGCGATGCGCCTGAGCGGCGTCCTTCAGGGCATAGGTCTGGTTGATCGGGATCTTTACGTGTCCGTTCCTGAGGACATTAAAGAGATCGTCGGCGGTCGCCAGCAGATCGGCGCGCGATGCCGTGTAATGGTTTAGCGTGGGCCGCGTTGCGAAAAGCGAGCCCTTCGGCGCCAGCATACCGACCTCGAAAGGCGGCACCGGACCCGAGGAATTACCAAACGTGACCCAGAGACCGCGCGGCCGCAGACAGTCGAGCGAGGCAGGAAACGTGTCCTTGCCGATGGAATCGTAGACAACGTCCACGCCCTTACCGCCGGTAATATCCTTCACGCGCTCGACGAAGTTTTCGGTCTTGTAGTTGATCACATGCGTGCAGCCGTTCGCCTTCGCCATTTCGGCCTTTTCCGCAGATCCGACCGTGCCGATGATCGTGGCGCCGAGATGCGCGGCCCATTGCGTCGCGATGGAGCCCACGCCACCTGCCGCCGCGTGAAACAGAAGCGTCGTCTCCGGCCCGACATTGTAGGTCTGGCGCAGGAGATACTGCACGGTCATGCCCTGAAGCATGGCCGCGGCGGCAAGCCTTGTGTCGATGCCGTCGGGAAGCTTCACCAGCCGGTCGGCCGGGATCAGACGCTCCTCGGCGTAGGAGCCGATGACGGACGCATAGGCGACGCGGTCGCCGGGCGCGACATCGGTCACGCCGGAGCCAACTTCCAGCACCACGCCCGCTCCCTCCGCTCCCAGCACGAATGGAAATGACGGTTGAGCGTACAGGCCGGTGCGATGATAAACGTCGATGAAATTGAGACCGGAAAAATCCTGCCGGATCTTCGCTTGCCCAGGCCCCGGCGCGGGAATGCCAACCTCTTCCCATTTCATCACCTCGGGGCCGCCATATTCATGAACTCGTATTGCGTAAACCATGCGCCGCTCCTTTTCCTTATTTCAGCGTATAGGATTAGATCAGCCGCCGGCATTTGGCCAGCGGCGGGCGTGCTGTTTACCCTTGGACGCCCTCCCGGCCGGTCAGCGCCATGAGCGTCCCGGTCATCGAGGCGATGAGCTTCTCGCTCTCCCCGTCGATTGCAAAGGCTTTGGCTTCGGCGACGGTCAGCGTGCGGCCCGGCTTCAGAACTTCGCCGATGAAAATGAATCGCTGCCCCTTGGCCGGAGCAAGCAGGTTGGTCTTGAACTCCACCGTCAGCACTGCGGCTTCCTTCGCCATCAGCGAAAATCCCGCATAGCCGCAGGCGCTGTCGAGCGCCGTCGCCACGATACCGGCGTGCAGGAAACCATGCTGCTGGGTGAATTCGGCGGCATATGGCATCTCCAGCACGATCCGGCCCGGTTGCAGATCGGTAATATGAACACCGAGGGTGTTCATCACGCGTTGCCTGGCAAAACTCGCCTCAACCCTTGCCCGGTAATCGGGGTCTGGCGGCGAAAAATGCTGCGCCGCCGCTTTCAGCTTCTCATTCATGCCAATCTCCACATGGCGCAACGGACTCCGTCCGGCCTTTCCGTATACTCTCTCAGTTTTTTCAAGATTCATTCCGTCCGGTGTCGGAATTCGCGAGGCTCGCTCGTCTTAAGCATATCCGACTGCGGATCGCGCGGGGCAGGCAAGTGGCAAAAAAGACGCAAGGTGACGCCGTGATAGTGGCGGGAATATTGAAAATGGCCGACGCAGATGCAATTTCTGCTCAGCTACACTTTCGGCGGGCCGGAAGAAAAAGACACTGCGTATCAAATTGGTTCAATCGAGGCGGCATAAAAAACGTCAAGTCTTCGTTGCCCATTAACGTTATAGCAGCATTGCAAAATTTGCACGTGACCTTTGGAGCGCTTTGTGGTTTAGCAACGGGTCCGGAATTTGTTCGAAATAGTTCGATAAAGACGGAAAACATCTGCACGAACGCGTTCGAACGAAGAAAGAAGAACAGAAATGAGCGATTTCATTCAAGCGAGTTTCGCTCAAGGCGGCTAAAAGCCGATATCGGAAACGCACTTGGAAAACGGCTTCAATTTCAATCGCTGTCGACAGCGGAACAGGCAGGAGATCTGACAGACACTCCTGCCCTCGCGATCACAGCCGGTCGGCGCCATGGCGGGGAGCCTGGCGAGCAAATTCTTTGGGGTAGGAATGTTCAAGCATCTTGTAGCCTGGCTGATCGTCCTTATAGCGATTGTCGTTACCGCTGGCGGGCTCGGTTTTTACAAATTCAATCAGATTCAAACTGCGATTGCCGCCTCGGCTTCCTTTCCGGAGCCTTCGGAATCGGTTGCCGCCGTCCGCGCCCAGAAGGGCGAATGGTCTGCTTCGGCACAGGCCATCGGCACGGTTGTCGCGGTGCGCCAGCTCGAAGTGCGCAACGAAATCGCAGGAACCATCGCGGAGATCGGCTTTTCCTCCGGTGAGGTGGTGAAGCAGGGGCAGCTTCTCGTGCAGCTCGATGTGCGGCAGGAGCAGGCCAGTCTGGCGGCAGCGCAAGCCGAAGCCCGTCTTGCCAAGCTGACGCTGGAGCGCCGCGAAACGCTTCGCAACAGCCCGGCGTTTTCGGCCCAGGAACTCGACAGGGCCCGCGCCGAGCTGGCTGCCGCCGAAGCCCGTGCGCGCGGTCTGGAGATCGCGATCGAGAAGAAGCGCATTACCGCGCCTTTCGCGGCCCGCATCGGAATCACCGACCTGCAGCCCGGCGCATATCTCGATGCGGGAGCGCGGCTCACCTCGCTTCAGGGCGTGGACAAGGACGCCTTCATTGACTTCTCGCTGCCACAGGACAATGCCGTTCATATCCGCATCGGCGCGGAAGTGACGATTTCCGGTCCGATGATCCCCGGCGGGGCCGCCAAGGCGACGGTTGTCGCGGAGTCGGAAAGCGTGGACCGGACCAACCGCATGGTGCAGTTCCGCGCAGTTGCGAAGGGGCTTGGAGAGATGGTGCGTCCCGGCATGTTCGTGGACGTGACGGCCGCCATCATGGCCCCGCAGGAAACGGTCATGGTGCCGCTGACGGCTGTGCGCCGATCCCCGCACGGCGAGCACGTCTTCATTCTTGTCGAGGAAGAAGGCAAGCTCCGGGCGCGGCAGCGCGTAGTGCAAACCGGACCTGTGCAGAATGACCGGATCGTGATCCGTCAGGGCCTGAAGCCGGGCGAAGCCATTGCCGCCGCGGGTTCCTTCAAATTGCGCGACGGTCTGCTTGTGAACGCGGAAATTCCCCTGCTCGCAAGCAATGACGCCGTAACCGTGAACTGACCGGTCCTACAGCGAGATCCGATAAAATGGAGACCATTTTTCGGAAAAATCGAGCTTGAAACAAATAGATGCAGATCAGGATCGTTTCTTCGAGAAATGATCCTGATCTGGGCTCCGCCACTTCGCTTGAAAATTCAATCTGCCCGAATACGCAACGCGCATATCGGGTTTCGCCCCCGGAGAGTGCATCCATGCGCGCTATGGAAATCTTTGTGCGACGGCCCGTTCTTGCCGTCGTGATCAATCTCGCCCTCGTGCTGATCGGTCTGCGGGCGGCCACACAGCTTCCTATCCAGCAATATCCGCGGATCGAAAGCTCATCCATCGTCATTACGACAGCCTATATCGGCGCGTCCGCCGAAGTCGTGCGCGGCTTCGTCACGACCCCTGTCGAGCGGGCGGTTTCCGCGATTACCGGCGTCGATTACGTCGAGTCGAACAGCGTTGCGGGCGTCAGCACGGTGACGGTTCGTCTCAAGCTGAACCACCCGAGCACGGTGGCGCTGGCTGAAGTGGGCAACCGGCTCGACCAGATCCGTGGCGAATTGCCGTCGGAGGTGGAGTCGCCGAATGTGGAGGTCCAGCGCGCCGACCGGCCATACGCGACCTTCTATGTCGCCGTGACGTCCGACACGATGACGCCGGCCCAGCTCACGGATTATCTGGCGCGGACCATTCAGCCACGCCTCAGCACGCTGCCCGACGTTCAGCGCGCAGGACTGGAAGGCGCGCGCCCGCAGGCCATGCGCATCTGGCTCGACGCCCGGCGGCTCGCCGCTTTTGGCGTCAGCGCGCCCGACGTCGAAGCCGCGCTCACCCGCAACAACTTCCTCGCAGCCGTGGGCCGCGCCAGGGGCGATCAGGTACAGGTCGACCTCTTGGCCGATACCGACCTGCGCAGCGTGGAGGAATTCGAAAATCTGATCGTGCAGGAGGATGCGGGCCGGGTCATCCGGATTTCCGATCTGGGCACGGTCGAGCTGGGCTCGGAAGAGGCGGCCGCCAATGTCCGTCACAATGGCAAGGACGCGGTTTACCTCTCCGTCTGGCCAGTGCCGGGCGCGAACGAGATCAACGTCGCCTATTCGCTGCGGGATGAGCTTGAGCGGATCAAGCCGCTGCTGCCGCCGGAGACGGAAATCGCGCTCGCTTTCGATGGCACCGTCTACATGGAGAACTCGCTGAAGGAGATCGCGACGACCTTCGTGGAAACCGTCGCCATCGTCGGCCTGATCGTGTTCCTCTTCCTCGGCTCAGCGCGCAGTGCGCTCGTGCCGCTCGTCACCATTCCGATTTCGCTGATCGGCGCGATGGCCGCCATGTCCGCGCTGGGCTTTTCGCTCAACCTCCTGACGCTGCTTGCGATCGTTCTGTCCGTCGGCATTGTCGTGGACGACGCGATCGTCGTCGTGGAGAACATCTCCCGCTACATGCGCGAGGGCAAGGGCCGGATCGAGGCGGCGCTGCTCAGCGCGCGCCAGCTTTTCGGCCCGATCGTCGCCATGACGATCACGCTGGCGGCGGTCTACGCCCCGATCGGCTTCCTGTCGGGGCTAACCGGCGTGCTGTTCAAGGAGTTCGCCTTTACGCTGGCAACCGCCGTGATCATGTCGGGCTTCGTCGCCTTGACGCTCTCCCCGATCATGAGCGCTTACACGGCGCCGGAAGGAGGAAAAGAGGGCCGCTATGCGCGGTTCATCGGGCGCACGCTGGACCGGCTAGCGGACGCATATGGCCGGGCTCTGGACACGCTGCTTCACTTCCGCGTGCAGGTCATCGCCGTCGGCGCATTCATCTGCATGCTAGCCGTGCCGCTCTTCATGTTCTCCGGCAAGGAACTGGCCCCGGTGGAGGATGAAGGCTTTATCCTGACGATCATCAACTCCGCGCCGGACGCCTCGCTCGACTATACGGCCGGGCACACGCAGAAGATCTACGAGGTTGGGAAATCGCTGCCGGAATTCAACGCCATGTTCGAGATCGTGTTTCCCTCGAACGGATTTGGCGGCTTCCTGCTGAAGAACTGGCACGACCGCGAGCGCACGGCGCACGAGATTCAGCCGGAAGTCTTCGGGGCCATCTCGCAGATCAAGGAATTGCAGATCTTCCCGGTTCTGCCTCCCGCCTTGCCGGGCGCTGGCAATTATGACGTCGAGCTCGTTCTGAAAGGGCCGGGCACGCCGGAGCAGATGGCCGGCTATGCCGGGCAGCTTGTCGGCGCGGCTTTCGGCAGCGGCAAGTTCATGTTCGCCGATACGGATCTGAAGATCGACCTGCCGCAGGTGCGCGTCGTCGTTGACCGCGCGCGCGTCGCCGATCTCGGGCTCGATCTGGCCGATGTCGGCCGTCAGCTTGGCATTCTGCTTGCCGGCAACTATGTGAACCGCTTCACGCTCGAAGGCCGGGCCTACAAGGTCATTCCGCAGGTCGGGCGCGATTCGCGCGCGGCGGCTGAAAACCTGCTCGACTACACGATCCGCCTGAGCGACGGATCGCAGATCCCGGTCTCCGCCATCGCTCGACTTGAAACCTCGACCGCTCCCCGGACGCTGTCACGGTTCCAGCAGGCGGACAGCTTCCGCGTCTATGGCGGCGTCACGCCGGGCGTGACCAAGGCCGACGGCCTCGCCACGCTCGAAGCGGCGGCGCGCGAAATCCTGCCGGATGGCTACACGGTCGACTATGCGGGCGAGTCGCGTCAGCTTCGGCAGGAAGGCAACACGCTCGCAGGCACGCTCGGCTTCGCGGTTCTGCTGATCTATCTGGTGCTGGTAGCCCAGTTCGGCAGCTTCCGCGATCCGCTGGTGGTGCTGATCGGCTCGGTGCCTCTGGCGCTCACGGCTGCGTTGTTCTTCACCTTCTTCGGCTTCACGACGATCAACATCTACAGCCAGATCGGCCTCATCACGCTGGTCGGCCTGGTTGCCAAGAATGGTATCCTGATCGTCTCCTTCGCCAATGAGCTGCAAAGGGAAGGCAAGGCGAAGATCGTGGCCGTTCGCGAGGCGGCGATAACCCGTATGAGGCCGATCCTGATGACGACGGCGGCAACCGTGTTCGGCCACATGCCGCTGGTCTTCGTGACCGGCGCGGGCGCGGAGGCGCGGAACAGCATCGGCATCATGCTCGTTTCCGGCATGGCCATCGGCACGCTGTTCACCCTGTCCATCCTGCCGGTGATCTATCAGGTGATTGCATCGGAGCATAAGCCTGACGATATTTTCGACGAGCATAAGGAAACGGCGCTCTTGCCGAAGCCTGCATGATCGAGGAGGAGCGGGAAGAACGTTGTACGCTTCCCGCTCACCATGCGCTCAAGATGGCAAAAGCCGGGAGCAAACGAAAAGGAGATCGCGCCATGCAATATGCCATCCTCTGCTATCACGACGAAAATGTCATCACGGCCTGGTCGAAGGAGCATGACGACGCCGTGATGGAGAAGATCTCTGCCGTCATGGACCGGAAGGCGAAGCAGGGCAAGCTTGGGCCCGCTGCCCGTCTGCTGCCGACGACCGCCGCAACGACGCTGAAGAGCGACCGCGAAAAGCCGCTCGTGATCGACGGCCCGTTTGCGGAAACCAAGGAGCAGTTGCTCGGCTTTTATATCGTCGACGCCGACTCTCTCGATGAAGCGCTGGACTTCGCGCGCGAGATTGCCGAGGTCAATCCGGGTGGCACCTACGAAGTGCGTCCCGTCGGTCTTTACGTTCCAAGCGAGTCGGCCGGGTGAGCGACACGGGGTGGATGCATACGCTGCTGAGCGCTGCGCGCCCGCAGGCGATGTCCGCCCTTTTGCGTTATTTCCGTGATCTGGACGTCGCGGAAGAGGCGTTTCAGGACGCCAGCCTCCGGGCGCTGAAGAACTGGCCGCGCAACGGTCCGCCGCGCGATCCCGCAGCTTGGCTGATCATGGTTGGCCGCAACGCCGCGATCGACAGCATCCGCCGCCAACGCCGGCAGGAAGAGCTTCCGGACGAAGAGAAGATTTCCGAACTTGGCGATGTTGAGGCAGCCACCGCCGAGCAGCTCGATCAGGCGGATTACCGGGACGATATTCTCCGCCTGCTGTTCATCTGCTGCCATCCCGATCTGCCCGCCACCCAGCAGATCGCGCTCGCGCTTCGTATCGTGTCCGGCCTGTCCGTCCGGCAGATCGCACGGGCGTTTCTCGTCGGCGAAAAGGCGATGGAGCAGCGGATCACACGGGCAAAGGGGCGTGTCGCCAAGGCGGGAGTGCCGTTCGAGACGCCGGGTCCGATCGAGCGGGCCGAACGTCTCGCCGCCGTTGCAACGATGGTCTATCTGATTTTTAACGAAGGTTATTCAGCCGGACCGAAGGATGCAGACGAACGCGGCTCGCTTTGCAACGAGGCCATCCGGCTCGGGCGGCTCTTGCTGCGTCTTTATCCCTCAGAGCCGGAAATCATGGGGCTGACGGCCCTGATGCTTCTGCAGCATTCGCGCGCCGATGCACGCTTCGATGAAAATGGCTGCGCGATCCTGCTCGACGACCAGGACCGTGCCCGCTGGAATCGGAGAATGATAACGGAGGGCACGGCGATGATCGACAAGGCCATTCGCCATCAGCGCCCCGGCGTCTACCAGCTTCAGGCGGCGATTGCCTCGCTGCACGTGCAGGCTGCCGGCCCTGAGGACACGGACTGGCCCCAGATCGAGCTGCTCTATGGTGCGCTTGAGCGGATGCAGCCCTCTCCGGTCATCACTCTCAATCGGGCGGTCGCCACCTCGAAAGTACGCGGGCCCGCGGCTGCGCTGGAGATGATCGAACCGCTTGAGACGGCGCTATCGGGGTATTTTCACTTTTTCGGGGTGAAGGGCGCCTTTCTCAAGGAGCTTGGCCGCAAGGACGAGGCGCGCGAGGCCTTTAACCGTGCGATCGCACTCGCCAACACCGCCGCCGAAGCAGCGCAGATCCGCCTTTATCTCGATCAGCTTTCCGGGGATCGGAAGAACTGAGCTGCCGCGTTCCTGTCGCAGCCACATTCAGCGTGACAATTTCATTCAAGATTTTTTGGCCGACATGTCGGATAGCGGGCGGCTTGGCCGTCCTAGGTCGACAGGCTGTTTCATATGGGAGAAATGCAATGAAGTTCGTGGTGCTGGTGAAGGCGAACAGGGATACCGAGGCTGGCGTCATGCCCAGCACGGAGCTGCTGGAAGCGATGGGCAACTATAATGAGGAACTGGTCAAGGCCGGCATCATGAGGGGCGGAGATGGCCTGCATCCGACGTCGAAGGGCGTGCGCATCAAGTTCAGCGGCAAGGACCGGACTGTGCTCGACGGGCCGTTCACGGAATCAAAGGAACTGATCGCGGGCTACTGGCTCTGGGAAGTCGGCTCGTTGCAGGAAGCGATCGAATGGGCGAAGAAATGCCCGAACCCGACCGGCGAGGAGTCCGAACTCGAAATCCGGCAGGTCTTCGAGGCTGACGATTTCGGTGAGGCGTTCACGCCTGAGCTGCGTCAACAGGAAGAGCGGCTTCGTGCACAGACCGAGAAACAGAAGTAAAGCGGCCTGTCCGCTTCCCATTTTCGTTACTCGATAAAAAGGTAAAGACGATGAATCCGAAAATTTTTGTCAATCTTGCAATCAGGGACTTGCCCAAGTCCATGGCGTTCTATGAAGAACTTGGCTTTAAAAACAATCCCCAATTCACGGACGAGACCGCTGCCTGCATGGTCCTCAGTGACGAGATCTATGTCATGCTTTTGACGCACGAGAAGTTCAAGAATTTCATTCCGACTTCACTTGCGGATACGCGAAAAAGCACGGGCGCGCTCTACGCCCTGACACGCGAAAGCCGCGAGCATGTGGATGAAATGGTCAGGACGGCTGTCGCCGCTGGCGGAAATACCTACAACGAGCCGCAGGATCACGGCTTCATGTATCAGCACGGCTTTCAGGACCCGGACGGCCATATCTGGGAACCGTTCTACATGAACCCGGAAGCTGTCGCCTGACAGCTTTCTTCACAGTAAAAACAGCGCGAACAACAAGCCAGGGAGGCGATGATGGCGCGGAAAGTCTTGATTCTTCTGGGCACGAAGAAGGGTGCCTTTATTATCGAAGGCGGCGAGGACCGGCAGTCGTGGCAGCTTCGCGGGCCGTTCTGCGCGGCATGGCCGATCACCCATGTCGTCGGTGACCCCGCGAGCGGCGCGATCTATGCCGGCGGCGGCAATGAATGGTTCGGGCCGGCCGTGTGGAAGACGACCGACCTTGGCGAAAACTGGACGCATTCCAGCGAAGGGCTCGCCTATGATGAGGGCGAGGAGCCGGTCAAGGCCGTCTGGAGTTTCTCGCAGGCGAACGGCAGGCTCTATGCGGGTGTCGAACCGGCGGGGTTGTTCTCAAGCGAAGATGGCGGCCAGAGCTGGCAGCATGTCAAGGGCCTCCGGGACCACCCGACCCGGCCCGAATGGCAGCCCGGCGGCGGCGGCCTGATCCTGCACTCCATCGTCCCGCATCCGGGCGATGACCGGAAAATCTGGGTCGGCATCTCGACCGCCGGCGTCTTCCACACCGCCGATGGCGGCGAAAGCTGGGAGCCGAGAAATCGCGGCACACGGATGGACTATGCGCCCGAAGACCAGCGCTACCCCGAATTCGGGCGATGCGTGCATTGTATCGTCAAGGCGCCGGGCACGGACGATCGGCTCTATCAACAGAACCATTGCGGCATGTACAAGAGCGACGATGGCGGCAGGAGCTGGGACAGCATCGAGGCCGGTCTGCCTTCGACATTCGGCTTCCCTGCCGCTACGCATCCGCGCGACCGCGATACGCTCTATCTGGTGCCCCTCAACGGCGATTCGGTTGGCCGCTATGTCCCCGACGGCAGCGCCGCTGTCTGGCGCACGCGCGATGCCGGAGCGAACTGGGAAGCGCTGCGCGAAGGCCTGCCTCAGAAGGACGTCTATTTCGGCGTTCTGCGTCAGGCGATGACGACCGACAGTCTCGAACCGGCGGGCGTCTATTTCGGCTCAAATACCGGCGAGCTTTACGTCAGCGCCGATGAGGGCGAGAGCTGGCATTGCGCGGCACAGCATCTGCCGCCAATATCCTCGGTGGAAACGCTGGTCGTGGACGCTTGAGGCGCAAAGGGTGACGGCAATGGAAGCGCAGAGCAAAATGGCGGCGGACCGGGTGTGCGTGGTGGTTAGACTGCCGCGCGCACTTCTCGATCTTTTTCCCGAAGCGGAGGAGGAGACGCGGATCGAAGCATCGACCGTCGATGAGATGGTCGACGCGCTCAACGCTCGCTGGCCCGGAATGCGCGACCGGCTCTGCGATTCCACGCCGCGCATCCGCAAACATCTCAATATCTTCGTGGAAGGGCGGCGGTCGACGCTTGCGACCGCCCTGCCGGATGGCGGCAAGGTTTATGTGCTGACCGCGATGTCAGGTGGCTGACAACTCCCTCTCCCATTGGGAGAGGGTTGGGGTGAGGGGATTGGACCTCAATAAGGTTCATCAGCCCCTCACCCGGCACTAACGTGCCGACCTCTCCCTTAGGGAGAGGTTTGACCATCCGGAACTACCGTTCCCGGCGCCTCACATCACCATTCGCAACAACGCCAGCGTGCCAACGCCCGCGACGATGGTGAGCAGCAGCGGCAGCCGGAACGCGGCAATCACCGTGACGAGCCCGGCAATGGCCTCGGCCGGTCCTGCCGCCAGAACGGAGGGCGCGATGACCGCCGTCAGCACGGCAGGCGGCACCGCGTTGAGCGCCGCCGTCATGCGCGGGCCTAGCGTTCGGTTGCGCATGACGAGGTCGCCGCCGATCCGCGTCAGATAGGTGACGAACCCCATCCCGAGAATGGTCAGAACATTGAGCATTTCCATCGCCTATGCCTCCGCCATTTCGTTCTGCCGTCCCGGAGCGAGCATGGCGGCAACGGCCATCGCAGCTATACTTCCCGCGATCACGAACCACGGCGACGGCAGGATCTGGTAGGTCAGAACGGACACCGCCGCGCTCGTGGCAACGACCGGGAGCCAGGCCGGCAGCTTGCGAAAGCCGACGACAAGGCCGATGAACATCGCGGCGAATGCGAAATCGAGACCGTAAGCCGACGTGTCGCCGACGAGCTTGCCGAACAGGCCGCCGCCAAGCGTGCCCAGCACCCAGCATAGAAAGAGGGGAATCGCGAGCCCGGCGTAGTAGGCAGGCGTCAGCGGCGCATTGAGCGAACGAGCCTCGGCAAGCGCCCAGACCTCATCCGTCATGCCATAAAAGGCGGCGTAACGCTGCGGCGGGGAGAACAGCGCCATGCTGCGTCCCAGCGAGGCGCTCATCATCATGTGACGCAGATTGACCATCAGCGCGGCAAAGACGATGGCGAAGGCGGGAAGCGGTTCGGCCCACAGCCCGATGGCCACGAATTGCGACGCACCTGCGAAGACAGTCGCGCTCATCAGGCCGATCTCGAAAACCGACAGGCCGCGCTCGACGGCGAGCGCCCCCCAGACGAGACCGATCGGCACCGCCGCAACGCAGATCGGCGATACGGCGGCTGCCCCATATCCGAATTGCCGCCAGGCGCTTGGTTCCTCGCGCATCAATCGTCACCTTTTCAGAGAGTTGCTTCAGGTCATCCGGGCGAATGAGCCGGGTGTAATGCCGATCCGCGCCTTGAAGGCTCGCGTCATGTGAGCCTGATCGGCAAAACCGGTGCTTGCAGCCACGTTCACCGGCGTAATGCCTTCAAGCAGCAGCTTGCGGGCCAGCCTGACGCGGCGGTCTATGAGAAAGGCGTGCGGCGTCAGTCCCGTTTCACGTTTGAAGGCGCGGATGAGATGGGACCGCGAAAGACCGGAGAGTTCGGAAAGCGTCGCCAGGTCGACATTCTCGGTCACATTTGCCGCGAGATAGTCCTTGACGTTGCTGACCGCGCGCCTCTCGCGAGCAGGCTTTTCCAGATCGGCGAGTTTGGCATAGCGAGCCAACATCCGGCCGAGAACCTGCACCATCGCCTCGTCGGCTTCCAGCGCGGCGTTCTTCTTTTCCATGGCCCGGTGAGCGGCGACAAAGGCGGCGCTAAGCTGAGGATCGTGCTCGATCGGATCGCCAAAGGCAATCATTCCCCTCGGTGAACGGCCGGTCAGATCCGCCGCGAGTTCATTGACGAGATCGACGCTGGGATAGATCATCCGGTAGGCATAACCCTGTCCCTCGGGGCGGCCGTCATGCACCACGTCGGGATTGAGAAAGCACAAGTCTCCCGCGCGCGCCGCATAGTTGACACCGTTCACCTCGAAACGCTCGCAACCGGCGACGATGCTGCCGATCACATAGGTCTCGTGCGTGTGGCGCTCATAGACATGGGTGCGGAACAGGGCCGTCAGGCATTCGAGATCGCCATAGCGCACCTCACGCCAGAATTTGGCGCTCTCGCCCAATCCCGGCGGCGTCCGGCGTAATGCGTCTGCCTGCGATTGCATACTCATCGACGCAATATAGCAGTTCGCCGAGAACCGGGCTTGAACGAAAGTGCGCTTTGTTAATCGCCTTTGCCGAAAATACCGTTTTCCGTCACGACCATGTCCATGGGAATGTCGTGCGGCTGCGGGTAGATGGTCGGAATTGCAGCCTGCGCGTAGCCGACGCCAAGGAAACGGGGTCGGTGCGTCATTGCCGCCAGTGTGCGATCATAGTAGCCGCCGCCATAGCCGAGCCGGTAATGATTCGGGTCAAAGCCGACGACGGGCGCAATGACGACATCGGGCACGACTTCCGTGCCAGCCGCCGGAATGGGGATGTTCCATATGCCCTTTTCGAGTGGCTCTCCGGAAGCCCATGTACGGAATATCAGCGGCTGGGCGCGCTCGACGACGACAGGCAGCGCGCAACGTCCGCCAAGCGAGGCGATCCTCTCCATGAGGCCGCGCAGGTCGGGCTCACCGCGAAACGGCCAGTAGCAACTGACGGTCACGCCATTCACATCGCCGATGGCCGCTTCGACGTGATGGACGATCCGTTCCGCCATGGCGTGCCGCTGGTCGGCCGAAAGGGCGAGCCTTTCCGCAATCAGCCTTTCCCGCTCGGCCTTGCGCCAGCGCATGACGTCCTTGTGCTGCCGGGAATCGACGGCATCGGTGAGCCCCATATAGGCCGGGTCCACCTCATGCATGAGACAGGGCGGAGAGGCGAAGCAACCCGGCTCCTCGTCATCCTTTGCAGCGGTCATTGGCTTGGCTCCTTCGGCAAATGCGTGGCCGTCCGGCTCACACAGCATGGGCCATTTCGGTGATCCGCGCCAGTCTGGGAGGGCTATCGAGCGGCAAGCGCCCGAAGTCTGGCCGGAGAAAGTTCCTCCGCGATCGCGTCCGCGCCGCGATGGTCTTCGTCAGCCGTGTAGAGGCTCGGGATCATGAGGCAACGCAGCCCCGCGGCTTTGGCGGATTGAAGGCCGTTGAGCGAATCCTCGATGGCGAGGCAGGGGTCAGCGCCCAGACAGAGGCGCTTCAGCGCAAGATGGTAGACGTCAGGCGCGGGCTTTTTCTTCGCAACCTCGTCACCCGCCGCGATCGTCTCGAACAATTCTTCGGCGGGTTTTCCAAACCCTGCGAGGCAGACCGCATCCACATTCGGCCGGCTTGTCGTCGTCGCGATTGCAAGGCGCAGACCGGCATTGCGTGCCCAGTCGACCGTCTCAGCGATGCCGGGGCGCAATGGCAGGCTTCCGGAGGCGAGGATTTCGCCGAACCGGGCCGTCTTCCGCGCATGAATCCCCGCAATCCGTCCGGTCAGCGGGGCGGGATCGATGTCCAGATGATCGCGGAGATAGGCGGCGATGCGCTCCTTGCCGCCCGTGGTCTGCAGAAGCCTGGCGTAAAGCGTCGGACTCCAGTGCCAGCCATTCGCCGGATCGGGCCAAAGGTCGCCCACCGCTTCCTCGCGGAAGATTTCGTTGAAAGCCTGCCGATGCACCTCCTCGGTTTCCGCAAGCGTGCCATCGACATCGAAGATGATGGCCTGAAGCGTCATCGGAGCATTCCGTCAGCCATGACCGACCGAACGACCTGCGGCAGATCCGCAAAATCTGCGAACGACGCCCGGAAAGAGAGCGTCTCTATAGGCGCTTTGCGGTAGCCTTCCGTATAAAGAATGAAGGGAACACCGGCGCGCCCGGCCGTCTCCGCATCAATCTCGCTGTCGCCGACATAGAGTATTGATGACGTTCCAAGCAGCCGCTGCGCCTCGAAAAGCGGGCCTGGATCGGGCTTTTTCACGTCGAGACTGTCTCCCGAAACGATTTCCGTCAGAAGGTCTGACCAGTCCAGCGCCGCAATCACGGTGCGCGTCGGGATGCCGGGCTTGTTGGTGCACAGGGCGAGTGGAAAGCCGTCAGCGGCAAGCACTCTGAGGGCCCGATCCGCGCCCGGCATTGGCGCATTGTCCAGTGGATCGGCTTCGGCATAGAGAATCTCGAAACGCTCATATGCGGCGTGCAACTTTTCTTTCGCCGCGTGGACGCCACGGGCGGAAAATGCGCGCTCGACAAACTTCGCCGCGCCATTGCCGATGTAGCTGCGCGCTTCTTCGAGTGTGAGCGGCGGCAAGCCGTTCTCGGAAAGCAGCCGGTTGCCGACGACCATGATGGCGGGCGCGCTTTCGATCAGCGTGCCGTCGAGGTCGAAGACGATCCCAGGCAAAGTCGTCGCGTTCACGCAGCCGCCCTCGCGCCTTCCGCCGCCGCACGGATCGCGGCGATATTGCGGCCATAGACCTCCGGCGTCGCGACCGAACCGCCCTTGAAGACCGCCGATCCGGCGACCAACACATCCGCCCCAACAGCGGAAACAAGCGGCGCGGTCTCCGGCGTCACGCCGCCGTCGACCTCGATGTGGATCGGCCGGTCGCCAATCATGGCGCGCAGCCGCCGGACCTTCTCGATCTGGGACGTCAGGAAGGACTGCCCGCCAAAGCCGGGATTGACCGTCATCACGCAGACGAGGTCGATCCGGTCGAGGACATATTCGATGGCCGTCTCGGGCGTTGCCGGATTGAGGGCGACGCCCGCCTTCGCGCCAAGCATCCGGATGAGCTGGAGCGAGCGGTCGAGATGCGGCCCGGCCTCGACATGGACCGTGACGATGTCCGCGCCGGCCTTCACGAACGCTTCGAGATACGGGTCCGCCGGCGCGATCATCAGATGCACGTCCATCACGCCGCGAACATGCGGCCGGATCGCGGCGCAGGTCTGCGGCCCGAAGGTGATGTTCGGCACGAAATGCCCGTCCATCACATCGACATGCACCCAGTCGCAGCCCTGATCCTCGATGGCGCGGCATTCGGCGCCGAAATTGGCGAAGTCCGCCGAGAGGATGGACGGCGCAATCCTGATCTTGCGGTCAAATCCGCCGGTCATTGAGTCACTCCTTTGCGATCGACATCGAGCCCGCCCTCGAAGACGCGGCTTGCCCGGATGTCGGCTTCCTCGATGGTGCTGAGCGCGGTGGCGTCGAGCGGTCCGTTCGCGGACTGGAACAGCCGGTTTGCCTGACGGAGCCGCGCGCGGTCAAGCGCGTTTCGCAGCGACCGGGCGTTGGCGAAGTGCGGCTGGCCCCGCCGGTGAACGATATGTTCGGCCATTGCACTGCGCGCCGCTGGCGTCAGTTCGTAATTCTGCCGGTCCAGCATGGTCTCCGCAATCCTCAGCAGTTCCTCGTCCGAATAATCCGGGAAATCGATGTGATGGGCGATGCGCGAGCGAAAGCCCGGATTATTCTGGAAGAATTTGTCCATGCGATCCGCATAGCCCGCGAGAATGACCACCAGATCGTCGCGGTTGTTCTCCATGACCTGAAGCAGAATTTCGATCGCCTCCTGTCCGTAATCGCGCTCGTTTTCCGGACGATAGAGATAGTAAGCCTCGTCGATAAATAAAACGCCGCCCATGGCCTTCTTGAGAACTTCCTTCGTCTTCGGCGCGGTGTGCCCGATATACTGGCCGACCAGATCGTCGCGCGTGACGGTCACGAGATGCCCCTTGCGGACATAGCCAAGGCGATGCAGCAGGTCGGCCATCTTCAGCGCGACAGTGGTCTTGCCGGTGCCGGGATTGCCGGTGAAGGACATATGCAGAGTCGGCGTCTCGTGATTGAGGCCGAGTTGCTTGCGCGCGCGCTCGACCAGCAGCAGCGCCGCCGTCTCCCGCAGGCGCGTCTTGACCGGAACGAGCCCGATCAGGCTCCGGTCCAGTTCATCGAGGATCTCACGGACGCCGAATTCCTCGAAATCGCGCTGGAGATCGACTTCGGCTTCTGCCGGGTTTTCAGCGTCTGCGGTGGACATGCGGCACCTCATCAAAGCGGCGAGGGGAAAGGCGGGCAGCGTTACCCGCCCGCTGAGTTTCCCGAAAGAAGAACGGCGTTCTGGCTCAGGCGTAGCGCTCGCCTTCTGGCTTCTCGGTCGCGTAGGAGTGGATCGAGTAGCGCACCGTTCGTCCGGGGCCTTCTTCACGATCAAGCCCGAAACCCGGCTCGTGCGCAGGGCGGTTGACGATGAACGCCAGTCGGATCGACTCCCAGCCCGGCGTCGCGTCGAAAGCCACGACACGGATGTATTTCCCGCCATGCAGTTTGCGGCATTCGTTGATCTCATAGACGGCTCCGGCGGCATCCGGATTGTCGAACATGGGATGACCCCACATCTCCCAATAGGTGTTTCGCGGATGCGGATCGTCCGTATATTCGACCGACACGGCGTAGCCCTGGTCGATGCAATACTGGACTTGCGTATGGATCTGCTCATCCGACAGATCCGGCAGGAAGGAAAAAGCGCCTTGTGTGATGCGCATGGTGGTCTCCGTTCAGATTGGTTGCGTGTGCGGGGCAGACCGCAGCCCGCCCCGCGAAAGCCGTTACGCGCTGACGCTTGCCGTCGGCACGAAGTCAGGACTGTCCGTAGACGTATAATCGAAGCTGACGTCCTTCCACGTGTCGAGCGCCTGACGCAGCGGCGTGCAGGTCCTGGCCGCTTCGACGAGAATGTCAGGGCCTTCCTTGCGGTAGTCACGTCCGGCATTGCGCGCGAAGATCATCGCTTCCAGCGCCACGCGGTTGGCCGTCGCGCCCGCCTCGATGCCGTGCGGATGGCCGATGGTGCCGCCGCCGAACTGCAGCACGACGTCCTCGCCGAGATGCTCCAGAAG
>JBHJOB010000072.1:0-11747 GCA_050330195.1 Rhodomicrobiaceae bacterium
GGCGAACTGGTGGCGATCGCGAAGCCCGACCGCTGGTTCAGCTATTATTACTGGCTGGACGACGCCCGCGCGCCGGATTTCGCCCGCACCGTCGATATTCACCGCAAGCCCGGCTACGATCCGGTCGAGATGTTCATCGACCCGGCGATCCGATGGCCGATGGGAGCGATCGGCTGGCGGCTTGCGAAGCGCAAGCTGGGTTTCACGCAGTTGCTGGACGTGATTTCGCTGAAGGACACGCAGCTTGTGAAAGGCTCGCACGGGCGGCTGCCGGATGAGCCGGAACATGGTCCACTGGTGATGAGCTCGGAAGCCGGGCTGTTGCCGGATGGCGATGTCGAGGCGACGGCCTTCAAGGGGCTCGTGCTGGACCATGTGTTCGGGCGAAGTGACTGACTTACCTCTCCCAAAGGTGAACGCTTGCCGTTCACCGTAAAGGTTCACGACCGGGAGAGGTCGGCACGAAGTGCCGGGTGAGGGGTAAAGAGGCTAAATCCGCGCATTTGCCCCCTCACCCCAACCCTCTCCCAATGGGAGAGGGAGTTCACGTCCCCGGAATGACGCGCTGAAAGGCGAGCGTCAGGAGAAATCCGCCAAGCGCCACCACGGTGAGATCGGTGGACACGATACCGATCAGCGCCGCGTCGTAGATCGACATGCCGGCAATCAGACTTACGACCCCGCGTGGAACGTCACCGGGCGCGCGCCGTACGAACAGGCGGACGGCCAGAGCGCTCCAGATGGCAAGCCCTGCGAGGATCGTGAGCGGCAGCGCCGCCCCATTCGCGAGCAACGCGCCGATGATGACCGGAGCCGCCAGCAGGGCGAGCGGCCAGAAACTGTCCATCCGGTCAAGCGCTTCCTGTTTCGCCGCATAAGTCAGCCCGGCCGTGTAGCTCCATAGTCCGGCTGCGGCCAGCAGCAGACGCGGATCGTCGGGTGTTGCCACGGCGGCCGCGGCGATCAGATAGACCAGAAACCGGCAGGCGCCCATGATCACCGGGGCGAGGGCGGTCCGCTTGTGCAGCCAGTCATAGAGCAGGACCACTCCGGCGAGCGCCACGCCCAGAAGCCCGGCTTCGGCGTCCAGCATGAACAGCAATAGCGTGCCGATGACGATCTGCGCGCCGCCGAGAAGAAACACGGTCTGTACACTGATCTGCCCCGAGGGGATCGGGCGCGCGGAGCGCTCAGCGCTGTCGATCTCGGCGTCAAACGCATCGTTGAGGAACATGCCGCCCGTATAATGCAGCGTCACGGCAACGATCAGCATCAGCAGCGTCGGCCAATCGACAGCGATGATGCCCGCCGTCGCAAAGCTTGCGGCAAGCACATAGCCCGCAAGCAGGTTCGTCCACACCGTGGGCAGGTTGGAGACGCGCCCGAGGATCAGCAATGTGCGCAGGCTCATCACGCCAGACGGTCCAGCACCCAGCGGGCCTCGCGGGCAACCGCATCGTCTATCGGCACGGATCGAAGCTCGGGGGGCAAGACGTCCCAGGTATAGGTCTCGATCTCAAGATGCCGCGAGATGGGATCGTCCTTGTGCAGCCGCAGGATTTCGGCGAGCACATGCTGCGTCGTGCTGAAATGTTCCAGCTCGGTCAGGAAGAGCGGCACATGAAAATGCACACGCCATTCGTCGTAGGCTGTCTCCTCGGCGGCCTCGAAGGCTTCGGGCAGATCGAGAAAGCGGTCGAGCGTATCGCCGCGGCGGGCAACGACCTGATGCAGATAGGTGCGCTCGTCGAAGGCGCGCAGGCGTTCGAGCTTTTCCGGCGTCACCTCCCGCAGGTGCAGCGCGGCCGAAAGCTGGAGCTTGGCGATCTGAATGCCGTGCTGGCGAAGCAGGCCGATCGTTTCCACCGGATCTTCATATTCGACGGCTGCGTGGCAGACATCGTAGCACACGCCCAGATGCCGCCGGAGCGCGGCTTCCGCTTCCTCGAAGGAGAGACCGGTCAGCATGGCCATGTCCTCGATGGCCTCGACGCTGAACAGCCAGTCACGGAAAAAGGCGGCGGCTTCCTCCGTCGTCTCCAGAAAGCAATACGGTTCCGGTTCGAGAGCCAGCGTGATGATCTTGCCGGTGCGGGCAAGGATGCCGTGCAGATGGGCGGCGTGACGCACGAAATTCTCCGTCATCGCTCTTTCCTGCCCCTCCGCATTGGGACGGAATGCGCCGGGCGCCGTGCTGATCGAGCCCCTGATCCCCTCGGGCAGCAGGACGGCAAGCTGGTCCGCAAGCCGGTTCGTGTAATCCAGCCGCTCCTGCGTGCGCCAGTCCGGCTCGTAGACCTGAATCTTGACCGGCGTGCCGTGAAACGGGCCATAGGGAAAGCCGTTGATGGTGAAAACGAAAAGTCCGAGCCGCTCCAAGAGCGTGGCAAATTCGGAGAGATTGCCGCCCTCGGCGAGATCTTCCGATGCCCTGGCCGAGAGCCGGAGGCCGACGCCGAACGGTTCGTCCGGCGAAAGCCGCGCCTTCACCGCGCTCACGCGCTCCTCGATGACACGGCGCGTTTCGGCCCAGCTCTCGCCGGGGTGAATATTGGTGCAATAGGTCAGCAGTCCGAGATCGCCCGGCAAATGCATCAGCTTACACTCCGTTTTTCCAGCCACCCGATGGCTTCGAGCACCTTCGCCTCGTCCATCTCGTGAATTTCCACCCCCACGCCGATGTCGTTGAGCATGGTGACCGTCAGTTCTCCGCCCAGATGTTCGCGAAATTCCTGAAGCCCGCGCAGAACCGCGAGATTGCCCTCGGCATCGAGCTTTTTCAGGGCCGAGTGCCAGAGTTTGAAGCCCAGATGTTCGAGCAGGAAGCAGACGCGGTCGTCGAGACCTGCGGGAAGCAATCCGGTGAGCACGGAATAGCGGGTGTCGAGCGCGACGCCGATGCCGACAGCCTCGCCATGCCGCAGATGGTGATGGGTGATCGATTCCAGCTTGTGCGCAGCCCAATGGCCGAAATCGAGCGGTCTGGCGCTGCCGGTCTCGAACGGATCGCCACCATGCGCGATCTGGCGCATGTGCAACTCGGCGCAGCGGCGGATCATGGTGGACATGGCGTCGGGTTCGAAAATGGCGAGCGCATTGGCGTTGCGCTCCAGCCATGTGAAGAATTCGGCATCCCGGATCAGTGCAACCTTGACCGCCTCGGCCATGCCGGCGATCTTCTCGCGGGGCGGAAGCGTGTCGAGCAGCGCGAAATCATTGATCACCGCGAAGGGCGGCGCGAAGGCGCCGACAAAATTCTTTACCCCATTGAGATTGACGCCGTTTTTCACCCCGACACCGGAATCGTTCTGCGCCAGAACGGTCGTCGGGACGCGGATATGGCGCACGCCGCGATGCGAGGTCGCCGCCACCAGACCGACAGCGTCGAGCACCGCTCCGCCCCCGATGCCGATCACATAGGAATGCCGGTCGATCCGGTGTTCATAGACCTGATCCTGCATCTGCTCGACAAAGGCCAGCTCGTTCTTGATCTTCTCGCCGCCGGGAACCGGGCGCGGAGGCATGACGAGTTCCATGCGCTCAGCGTGCACGGCTGCATAGGCCGTGATGCGCTCGATCAGATCCGGCTCGGCGGCGATGAGACCATCATCGACGAAAACCAGGCAGCGATGCCGCTTTTCCGATTCCAGACGGGAGAGCGTGTCGATCAGGGCCGTGTTGCCGAGGTCGAAAACATTCGATGTGAAAATAACGGGATATTCGAAGGGAACCGAAAAGCGCTGCCAGTGGACATTCGAATGCTGCGTTGCCGCAGCCTCAGATGTTGTCATAGTCTATCCCCATCACACGACCCGCTCACCCGGATCGTAATGCGATATTCTTCAGTCGCAACAGTGCCTCAATTCAGGGCACCATGCCAATCGTATGTTCAACCCGGCGGAGAGAAAGGCGTTTTTCATGCGCGTCATATATGGGGTCCTCGCGGCCGTTCTGCTGCTTTTCGCACTGGTTCAATATAACGATCCGGATTTCATCTTCTGGGGGCCTATATACGCCATTCCCGCGCTATGGGCTGGCATTGCCGCATTCAGCCCGGCTGCATTTCGCGGGACTCTCGTCACCGTCCTGTTCTCGCTTTCGCTCATCGCCGCACTGGCGGGGGTCTATTATTACTGGCCACAGGGCGATGGCTGGTGGCGGCAGGAGGTCTGGTGGGAAAATGAGGAGGCGCGCGAGGGGATGGGCATGATGATCGTGGCCAGCGCCCTGCTGATCCTCGCCGCCGGACGTTTGCGTGCATCCTGAGCAGATCTGTTCAAATGGCCGGTCGGGTTTCGGGAAACCGCTGCGACCCGATGTTATGTACGGAACAGTACCAAGTCTCCGACTTGGCAATTGCCTGCAATTTAACTAAAATTCCAAGAACTGCGGGGGAATTCACGGTAATACTCGGAAGTACGCAATATCCGGTCCGACCAGAGTCTCATATGTCCCCCCGAAAACGCCAGAGGCGGATTTCATAATCCGGTCGTTCGAGCGTTACTGCCTCCGCATCCCGATAACGGACGATCATAGCGAAGGAGGAAGGGCATGAAGCACATTTTATCTTCCCTTGCCGTAACCGCGCTGGTTGCAGGGCTGGCATTGCCGGCTCACGCACAGAGCGTGCCCGCGACGCCGGAAGACGTCGCGGAGCCCGGCGGCACACTCCCCGGCGATCCGAAGATCCAGCTTGTCAAGGTCGCCGAAGGCTTTGCCGACCCAACGAACGTTACCAACGCAAAGGACGGGTCCGGCCGCTTGTTTGTCGTCGAGCGCGTCGGCCGTGTGAAGATCGTCAACAAGGATGGCAGTATCCAGGAAGAGCCGTTTCTCGACCTCACGAACATCAACCCGCTCGGTTCCGACGTGCAGACAGGCTTCGTCGAGCAAGGGCTCTACGCCATCGCCTTCCATCCGAATTTCACGGAAAACGGCTATTTCTTCGTCCATTACGCCTCGTTGCCCTTCAATGGCGACGGCATGATCGTGCGGTTCCAGGTCGATCAGGAAAGCCCGAACGTCATGACGCCGGAGCGGACCAACGAGACCGCCAAGGTGATCATGCGGATCGAGCAGCCCTACTACAATCACAATGGCGGCCAGATCGAGTTCGGTCCTGACGGCTATCTCTATATCGGCAGTGGCGATGGCGGCTGGGAAGGCGACCCGCTTCAGGCCGGCAAGGATCTGGCGACGTTGCTCGGCAAGATCCTGCGCATCGACGTGGACCTCGAGGAAGACGACCTGCGCCCATACAAGATCCCGGCGGATAATCCGTTCGCCACCGCCGCGAAAGAGCAACTCATGGTGCTGTTCGGCATTACCGAGGAACAGTTCGCGCAGATCCGCACCAAGGCCAGGCCGGAAATCTGGGCCTATGGCGTGCGCAACCCCTATGAATTCTCGTTCGACCAGAAGACGGGCAATCTGTTCATTGCCGATGTCGGTCAGAACCACTGGGAGGAAATCCTCTTCCAGCCGGCCGACAGCAAAGGCGGCGAATATTACGGCTGGCCCGACATGCAAGGCACGCATTGCCATCCGATGACCGGCGATCCGGCCAATACCGACTGTGCCGTCGTGGGTGTCCTGCCTGCCGCGCAATATCCTCACCAGAAGCCTTATCCCGGTGCTGACGATCTCAGCGAAGGCCATGGCTGTTCGGTGCAGGGGCTTGGCGTCGCCAATTATGGCGGCATGGACGGCGTCTATCTCGCGGGGGACTGGTGCTCCGGTTCCGTCTTTGCCCTTGGGTGGGACGGTAGCAAGTGGCAGCTCGCCGAGCTTATGAAAACCGATCTGCAGTTCACCGCGGGTGGCTATGACGAGGACGGCAATGTCCTCGCCGTCACGGCGAACAATTTCTACCTCGCCGATCAGGGGCCGACACAGAATCCTCCGGGTGCTCTGTGGCGCGTCGTTTCGGCCGATCAGGTGCCTGAAGGCGCCGAAACAGCCCGCGTCAGACAATAAGGCGCGAGCCTTGACACGCACCACTTGATACGGGAGCGCCGGGCGTCAGGGCTCGGCGTTTCCTTTGAAGCGAGATCCGATAAAATGGATACCATCCCCGCTTTCGCTGGGACAAGCTTTTCGGAAAAATCGAGCTTGGAACAAACAGATGCAGATCAGGTCGTTTCCGTCAGAAATGATCCTGATCCAAGAGAAAGAGATGGAATGAGACTTGCAAGATTTGCCGCTGCGCTCGTTGGGCTTTCCGCCATTGCGATGGGAGCGCAATTGTTGCTGGACGGAGCATCTGCGCAAGAGTCCGGGCCGGAAAAGAAGGACGGCAAGGTCGTTTTCCGCCATGTGCTCGACAATGAGCCGATCGAGTTCGAATACATGACCGGCCAGACAATCACCGAAGCGGTCGAGACGTTCCACCAGACGGCGGAAAACCCTTATAGCGGTGAAGCGGATGCCATAGCCGACGGTGAAAAGATCTACGCTCGCCTCTGCGTCGCCTGTCACCTGAAGGACGGCACCGGACGGATCGGCCCGAACCTTGTCGACGACAAGTACGGTTACGAGCGCACCGCCACCGACAAGGGCGAGTTCGAGATCATCTACGCGGGCGGCGCTGGCGCGATGCAGGCTTTCGGACGCCGGATCACGCAGGACGACATCCTGCGCGTGATGGCCTATCTGGAGGAGTTGAAAGCCAAATCGGGCGGATAGGCAGGATGCCGCGCCGATTATGCACAATCAGGATCATTTCACATAGGATCTCGCCCTAAACCGCCTCCGCGCCGGGGCCGGGGATCGCGCCGGGCGGGCATTTGCCCAGGATGATCATGCCGAGCACTTCGTCCTTGGTGACATCGCCGGTCCTTGCCGAACCGACCATCTTCCCGTTCTTCATGACCGCCACCCGGTCGGCGAGATCGAAGACGTCGTGAATGTCGTGGCTGATCAGGAATATGCCGATCCCGTCTTTCTTGAGCTGCATGATCAACTCGCCGACCTGCGCGGTTTCGGCGGGGCCTAGCGCGGCGGTCGGTTCGTCCATGATCAGAATGCGGGCGTTGAAATAGATCGCGCGGGCGATGGCGACGGACTGGCGCTGGCCGCCGGAAAGCGACTTCACCGGGTCCTTGAAGCGCTGGAAATTCGGGTTCAGCCGGCCCATCACCTTGCGCGCTTCTGATTCCATCGCCGCATCGTCGAGCGTGCCCCAACTGGTCAGGAGTTCGCGCCCGAGGAACAGGTTCGCGGCGGCGTCGACATTGTCGGCAAGGGCGAGCGTCTGGTAAATGGTCTCGATCCCGTAGGCCTTGGCATCGCGTGGATTCTCGATGCGCGCTTCCTCGCCGGCAACGAAAATGCGCCCCGAATCCCGCCCATAGGCGCCGGACAGGATCTTGATCAGCGTCGATTTGCCGGCGCCATTATGGCCGAGCAGGCCGACGACTTCGCCCGGATATAAGTCGAGCGAGGCGTGATCGACCGCCTTGATGCCGCCGAATGCGATCGAGATGTCCTGCAATTCGACCAGCGGCGGCGCGGGGGTTTGTGCGTGGATGCTCGTCTGGCTCATTTCGTGCGCCCCCGATAGATCTGATCGGCGAGAACCGCCAGGATCAGCACGGCCCCCACGACGACCTGCTGGATCGCTGCGTCGAAACCGATGAGCACCATCCCCGTCTGCAGCGACTGCATGATCAGCGCGCCGAGAATGGCGCCATAGATGGTGCCGATCCCGCCGCCGAGCGAGGTGCCGCCGATCACCGCCGAAGCGATGACGTACAGTTCATCCAGCGTGCCGAGCTGGTTCGTCGCCGCATTGAGCCGCGCGCTGGCGACGGCCGCGGCCAGTCCGCAAAGGAAGCCCATCAGAGCAAATATCTTGAGCGTTACCCAGCGCGTGTTGATGCCCGCCAGTTCCGCCGCTTCCGGATTGCCGCCGATGGCGAAGACGTAGCGCCCGAAACGGGTGCGCCGGATCAGGATCGTCATGGCGATGCCGACGACGATGAGGATCAGCACAGGAATGGCGAAGCCATGCGAAATGAACAGCCCGCCTTCGGGAATTTCGATGCCGGTGCGCTCAGCATATTGGCGCACGATGCCGCGCGGCCAGGGATAGGCGTTGACCAGCAGCACGAAGCCGATGACGGCGGCGCAGCCTATGGCGGCCAGCAGTGTTTCCGCCCAGACGGGACGCAAGGGGAACTGGAATTTTCGTCTTTGCCTTCGGGCGGAGAGGATCAGCCCGATGATGCCCGCACAGGCGACAATGCCGACAATCCAGCTTCCCGTTTCGCCGATTGCGCCATAGGGGCCGCCGCCCAGCAGCGTGAAATTCGCATCCAGCGGCGAAATGGTTTCACCGCGTGCAGTCAGAAAGGCGACGCCGCGCCAGATCAGCAGCCCGCCCAGGGTAACGATGAAAGCGGGTATGCCGAGATAGGCGATCAGGTAGCCGTGGAACGCGCCGATCATCGTGCCGGCGAGAAGCCCGGCGAGCACCGCGATGATCCAGAGCGCGGGATGGCCGAGACCGAGATAGTCCGGCAGCACCCAGACCTGCATGATCGCCATGACCATCGCGCAGACGCCAAGAACGGACCCGACGGAGAGGTCGATGTGGCGTGTCACGATGACCAGCACCATGCCTGTCGCCATGATGCCGATGCTTGCGGTCTGTACGGACAGGTTCCACAGGTTTCGCGGTGTCAGAAACGCGCCGAAATCATTGACGATCAGGCCGTAGAGATGAAAGCCGATCCAGATCAGGGCGAGAGCGCCGATCATGCCGATCAGACGCGCGTCGATCTCGGTCTGGCGCAGGAAACCGGTCACGGCAGGCGGCTTCGTGCTTACGGCTTCGGACTTGATGGTGGCGTCGCTGGACATCGCCGGACCTTTTACGAATTGGCTGGATCACGCGCCGGCGCCAGGGCGGGGCCATGGTCTTGCGCGTCGCAATGTACAGAAATGGAGTTTGCCGGGCGCGACCTGTCCCGGACAGCGTCAAGGGCCATCCGGGACGAGATGCTCCTGGCATTGCGCGTTGCCGGCTACTTGCAAGCCGCAACGTTGTCCTGCGCGCCTTCGCAAGCCTTGTCCTTCGGGATCCAGCCGGCTTCGATGACCGCGCCGAGATTTTCCTGGGTGACGGGCACCGGCTTGAGGAAGGTTGCGTTCATCTCGACGCCCTTCTCACCGCCGGACCATTTCACCGCGCCCTCGATCTCGGACATCTGCTTGCCGTCAGCCAGCGCAGCGGCGATATTGCCGGCGGCCTTGCCAAGCTCGCGCGCGTCTTTCCACACCGACACCGTCTGTGTGCCGCGTGCGACGCGGTTGAGCGCGGCATGGTCGCCGTCCTGACCGGAAACCGGGACGGAACCGGCCATGCCCTGCGCGGCCAGCGCGGCGATCACACCGCCCGCCATGCCGTCATTCTGCGAAACGACCGCATCGACATTGTTGTTATTGGCGGTCAGGATCTGCTCCATGTTCTTCTGGGCATTGTCGGGCTTCCAGCCGTCCGTATAGGTCTCGCCGACATTCTTGATCTTGCCGCTGTCGATTGCCTCTTTCAGCACTTCCATGATGCCGCTGAACAGAAAATCCGCATTGGGATCGCCCTTGTCGCCCTTGATGAAGGCGTAATTGCCTTCCGGCTGCGCTTCAAAAACGGCGCGGGCCTGCATCCGGCCGACCTCGATATTGTCGAATGTCAGATAATAGGCGCGTTCGTCCTCGATCAGACGGTCATAGCCGACAACCGGAATGCCTTCCGCGGCCGCTTTGTCGAGAGCGGGACCGATAGCGTCCTTGTCGACCGTCAGAATGACGAGAGCGTTGGCTCCTTGCGCGATCAGACTTTCAACGTCGGTGAGCTGTTTGGCGGCGGATGCCTGCGCGTCAGCGGAAACATATTTGTCGCCATTGGCTTCGATCGCGGCCTTCATGGCGGCTTCGTCGGTTTTCCAGCGCTCTTCCTGGAAGTTGGACCAGGATACGCCGATCGTCTTGCCTTCGGCGAACGCCTGGCCAGAGAAAGACGCGGCAAAAACGGCGCCCGCAACGAGCGCGCCCTTAAACAGTCTCATCAATTTCCTCCCCAATTACGGCTCGTGGAATCAGCAACGGGCTATTGCGCCTTGGAGCTGTCGCCCGGCACTTTTTTTGAGCCTCAAAAAAAAAGGTGACGTAAACGGAAAGGGGTGTCAAGCTGCCTTTGGTCGTAATCAGCCGGAAGCAATCCGGCGCAATGAAAAAGCTTTATTTCGCAGCGGATTGTGTACATTTCTTCGCCGCTGCGCGGGAGAAATAGCTTGCTTGGAGCCGCGACGCGCTCCGACGATGTCCGTAAGGGCAATCGCCGCCGCATTCTCGCAGTCATCAGGCGCGAAGGCGTGATTTCGCGCACCGATCTGAGCGTGCGGACCGGTCTCAGCGCAGCGACCGTCTCGGCGATCACCTCCGACCTGATCGCCTCCGGAATCCTCATAGCGCATACGCGCAGCGATGCGCCAAGTATCAGCCGTGGCCGGCCGAAAGTCGATCTCAGCGTCGACCCCGAAGTCGGGCTGGTCGGGGCGATCATCTTCCAACTGAACGCCGTATCGGCAGCGCTCGTCGATTACTCCGGCGTCATGCTCGCCGAAAGCGAACAACATATCGACACGCAGACCGCAAGCGCGGCGTCATTGCGCCAGGCAATCATCGGCTGCATGCGGACAGTCCTGACCAGATCCGGCAAGCCGGCCTCATCGCTTCGCGGCATTGCCGTTGGGGTCGAGGGTGTGACGGATATTGCCAGGACGCAGCTCTGCTGGTCGCCGATCACGCGGGAGCGGAACTTGCCCATCAGTGGCTGGCTTCAGGAGGCGTTCGATGCGCCTGTCAGCGTGTGCAATGATTGCGATTTCATGGCATTGGCGCTGAACTGGCGGGAGCCGGAGCGGTATGGCGGGAATTTTGCAGCAATCCTGCTGGCGCATGGCGTCGGCATGGGGCTGTTCCTGCGCGGCGGTCTTATCAACGGGACACGGACGTCGGGAACGGAATTCGGGCACATGATCCACATTCCCGGAGGCGCGTTGTGCCGATGCGGCAGCCGCGGCTGCATTGAAGCCTATGCCGCCGACTACGCGATCAAGCGGCGCGCGGACGGTTTGCCTGCAACGTCGCCGCCGCCCGCTTCGGTGGAGCCGGAAGAGCTTGCCGTGATCGCGGAGGCCGCGCGGCGGGGCGAAACGAACGCTCTGGCAGCCATCGAGGATGCCGGCCGGGCGATCGGGACGGGGCTTGCCGGAATTTATGCGCTGGTCGATCCGTTCCCCATCGTGCTCATCGGAAGCGGAACCGTCGCGCAGGATCTGCTTGACCCGATCATCCGCGGTGCTGTGCAGCAGAGCATCGCGGTGCGCAACGCCGTTGCGGTATCAGGGGAGGACAGCGACAATCTTCGCATCGAATATGAGAATGATTACAGCCCGCTGGTTCGGGAGGGCTGCGTGGTTCGCGCGCTGCTTGCATTGGATGACGAGATTGCCGATGCAGAAAGCTGAGCCGGATTGTCATGTGCCGCTTGGCGTCTTCGCCGCCATTCCTGCAGGCGCGTTATTCCTGGCAACGGACGCATCGGCTCTGGAGCCGTAGCCATGGCCGGAACGCGCGGTCAAGGCGCATTTCGATCCGCCGGAATAATACGGTGACAAGAAAAAAGCGGCTTCCGAAGAAGCCGCCAGTTCGGGGGAGTGTTTGGGAGGTCGTCAGGTCTTAGC
>JBHJOB010000073.1:0-67658 GCA_050330195.1 Rhodomicrobiaceae bacterium
TGGGGGCAGGTGATTTCCGAAGGGACGCCGGAGGAATTGATGCGCAACGAATGGGTCCGGGCGTCGGACCTTGGAAAGGTTGCGTGATGCTGTCGGTTTCCAACATACAATCCTTCTACGGAGAGACGCAGGCGCTGTTCGGCGTGTCTCTCAGCGTTTCGCATGGGGAAGCGGTTGCGCTGCTGGGCGCGAACGGCGCGGGCAAGACGACGGTCTTGCGCTCGATCCTCGGCCTGACGCCGCCGCGCGATGGCAGGATCGTCTTCGACGGCTCCGAAATCACGGTACAGCCGACGCATGAAATCGCAAAGCGGGGCATTGGCTGGGTGCCGGAGGAGCGGCGGATTTTTCCATCGCTGAAAGTGCGCACCAACCTGTCGCTGGGGACGAAGAAAAGCGCCTTTCGGAGCTGGTCGCTCGGCGAGTGCTTCACGCTGTTTTCGGCGCTGGAATATCTGATGGACCGCGATTGCGAAAATCTGTCCGGCGGTGAGATGCAGATGGTCGCCATATCGCGGGCGATGCTCGGCGGGCCGGGGCTGATGCTAATGGACGAGCCGAGCCAGGGGCTTGCGCCGAAGCTGGTGCAGGATGTGCTGAAGTCCATCCGTACCATGAAGAATGAGGGCGTGGCCGTGATCCTTGTCGAGCAGCACGCGCTCCAGGCGCTCGAAGTGACCGACCGGACCTATGTGCTGGACAAGGGGCGCATCGTTCATGAGGGTGCCTCGGCGGAGTTGCTGGACGATGCGCCGCTTCGCCGCCGCCTGCTGGGAGCCTGAGCCATGACGAGCGTACCGCTTTTGCAGGTCGACGGATTGTGCAAGGTTTACAGGCAGGGCACGTTTTCGCCGCGTGAGACTTTCCGTCTGGAGGCGGACTTCGCGATCCCGGAATCGCAAATTATCGGCGTCATGGGACCGAACGGTTCCGGCAAGACGACACTGTTCGAGCTGATAACCGGCTCCAATCAGCCAACGGAGGGAACAGTCCTCTGTGCGGGCCAGAACATCCACAAGGTGCGCTACAGGGAGCGGGACCGGCTGGCGATTCACTACCATCAATCCTATCAGGTCCGGCATTTCGCGAAGGCCGTGCCATCCTTCCTGCTTGAGCGCTCGATCTCGGAGTACCCGCTCATCCACCTGTTCGACGAGCCGCAATTCAACCGACAGGACGGCTATATCGGCTTCATGCTGGATTTTTTCCGCAAGCTGCGAAGCGAAGGGCGGTTGGTGTTCCTCTGTGTCCATCCGCAAGAACGCTACCATTTGCAGATCATGCGTGAGATTTGCGAGCAGTTCATTTTCGTGCGCAAGGGAACGATCGCGCGGATGCCGAGCTATGACGCGATGCTGGCGGATGACGAGGTAAAGGGCTATCTCGGGGCGCTGGCGGCTTGAGCTGTTCGATAGTGTGAGCCAGTGAAAGACTCGAAATCCCCGCGAAGGCGCGGATCCAGACCGGGCGTTGTTTTCAGATCCCCGCCTTCTCGAGGATCTCGAAAAAAAGCGAGATTATGGGTGTTGGCGAATGATGCAGACTTTGAACGGAAAAATCTGCCTGGTCACAGGCGCGGCCGGGGGTGTTGGCGAGGCGGTCGCGAAGCGGTTTGCGGCAATGGGCTGCCGCGTGATCCTCGTGGATATTGCCGAGGAAAGGCTCGCCGCGCTTGCGGCCGAACTGGGCGACGGCGCGCACGCATTGCCGCTCGATATTTCGAACCCGGAAAACATCGCCGCGGGGCTCGCCTCGCTGCCGGAGGACTGGCGCGCCATCGACATCCTTGTCAACAATGCCGGTATTCTCACCAATAACAAAGCCGCGCAAACAGAGCCGGATGAATGGCGCAAGGTGCTCTCCGTCAATCTCGATGGTGCGTTTTACCTGTCGCGAGCCGTGCTTCCCGCCATGCGCCAAAAGGGTTGGGGGCGGATCATCAACATGTGCTCGTTGGCCATGAAGTCCGGCGGGATTACCGCGGGCACGGCTTATACCACATCGAAAGGCGCACTGGGCGCGCTGACCTTTTCCCTCGCACGGGAAACGGCGGCGGAGGGTATCACAGTTAACGGCATTGCCCCGGCTCATGTCCTGACGCCGATGGTGAGGGAGCAGCTCACGCAAGCCCAGCGTGACGAGTTGCTGAAGATCATCCCTGTGCGCCGTTTCTGCGAGGCGAGCGAAGTCGCGCATGTGGCTGCGTTTCTTGCCAGCCCGGAAAGCGGCTTCATCACCGGTGAGATCATCGACATCAATGGCGGCCTGCATCTGGACTGATTTCTTAACCTCTCCCGTGGGGAGAGGTCGGCACAAAGTGCCGGGTGAGGGCATAAGGGGCTAATAGCTGGCGCCGTATCCCTCACCCCACCCCTCTCACCTGGGAGAGGGGGCGAAGAGTCCGAAGGCGCGGAGATTGGACCAACGACATGGCAGACCAGATCACACCGAAAATCGACTTTCAGAGCGAACTTTCCGGCCTCTTTCGGCTCGACGGGCAAGTGCTCTTCATTCCCGGCGGCTATGGCGGCATCGGGGAGGCGATTGCCTGGGGGGCAGCGATGGCGGGCGCTACGGTGATCGTTGCGGGGCGCGACAAGAGCAAGGCCGTGGCGCTCGCCGGAGCCATCAGCGAGGCGGGATATTCAGCGGACGGGATGGCCATCGACTGCGCTTCCGTCGCCAATATCCGCGAGACGGTCGATGCGGCGGCATCCCGGCACGGCAGGATCGACAGCCTGATCAATTGCGTGGGCATCCAGCGGGAGCAGCCGCTTGCCGAAGTGACTGAAGAAGCGTTCGATGAGGTCTACACCGTCAATCTGAAAGCCGCGATGTTCCTCGGTCAGTCTGTCGCCAGGCACCAGATCGCGGCGGGCGAGGGCGGCCGTCAGGTGCACCTGCTCTCGGTGCGCTCGACGCTCGGCATCCGCGCGCGCGGCTACTCGGCCTATTGCGCAACCAAGGGCGGCATGGTGATGCTGATCAAGCAGCACGCGATGGAGCTTGCTCCGCATGGCATCACGGTCAACGGGGTCGCGCCGACCTTCGTCTACACGGAGATGATCCGCCACGTCATGGAGAATGACGAATTCCGGCAGGGGCTTTTGAACCGCATCCCGCTTGGCCGGATCGCCGATCCCAAGGACATTGTCGGCCCGACGCTGTTTTTTGCCTCGCCGGGAGCGGGCTTCGTGACAGGGCAGAACTTGCTGGTCGATGGCGGGATCACGGCGAGCCAGTAGCCGGATGCCCGGAT
Organism: Rhodomicrobiaceae bacterium; assembly: GCA_050330195.1. Taxonomy (GTDB): domain Bacteria; phylum Pseudomonadota; class Alphaproteobacteria; order Rhizobiales; family Rhodomicrobiaceae; genus JAHQVI01. The sequence goes on from JBHJOB010000073.1 coordinate 3,260, forward strand.
CACATCCGGGATAGCATTCATTGCCCATCGATTGAGCTATTGAATTCTTCCGCGTTTTGCCGTCGAATTGTGTGCAAAGCTAAATATCGCCCACGCAATCCGGAGCCAGCATGACGCCGAACCAGAAAAATCCTTATTCCTCAAGGCGTTCGCCTGTCCTTGCGCGCAATATCGTCTCGACATCCCAGCCGTTGGCCGTGCAGGCGGGCGTGCGGATGCTGCTCAAGGGCGGCAATGCGGCGGATGCGGCCATCGCGTCGGCGATCACCTTGACCATTGTCGAGCCGACGGGCAACGGCATCGGTTCGGACGCTTTCGCGATCATCTGGGATGGCAAGGAGCTTCATGGCCTCAACGCGTCAGGCCGCGCGCCTGCCGCCGTTACGCCGGAGCGTTATGCGGGACAAAAAAAGGTGCCCCCGCGCGGCTGGGAGTCGGTGTCGGTTCCCGGTGCGGTTTCGGCATGGCGGGAGGTGTCGTCGCGCTTTGGCAAGCTGCCCTTCGCGGACCTGTTCGAGCCCGCGATCCACTATGCGCGGAACGGCTTTCCCGTCTCGCCTATCATTGCGGGCCTGTGGGCGATCGGCGCGGATACGCTCAAGGAGCAACCGGGCTACGCGGAGGCCTTCATGCCGGATGGCCGTGCGCCGAAGGCTGGTGAAATCTTCTTCAATCGGGGGGCCGGCGACACGCTGGAGCAGATCGCCGAGAGCGGGGGCGAGGCGTTCTATCGCGGCTCGCTCGCTGAAAAGATTGCGGCCCATGCGGCGGAAAATGGCGCGGCGATGACAGTCGAGGATCTGGCGGCTCACCGGGCGGACTGGTGCGGCACGATCAGCAAATCCTACGGCGCGGCCTCGCTTCACGAGATACCGCCGAACGGGCAGGGCATCACGGCGCTGATCGCGCTGGGCATTCTGGAACATTGCGGGCTGGACCGCTTCGGGCCGGACGACGCCGACGCGCTGCATTACCAGATCGAGGCGATCAAGCTCGGCTTTGCAGATGCGCACGCCTATGTCGCCGATTCCTCGGCCATGCCTGACGAACAGGTCTCGCAGTTGCTTTCCGATGGCTATCTCGCGGAGCGCGCCAAACTCATCCAACAGGATAAGGCGCAGATTTTCGGCCCCGGAATGCCGGGACGAGGCGGCACCGTCTATCTGGCCACGGCCGATGCGTCCGGCATGATGGTCTCCTACATCCAGTCCAACTATCTGGGCTTCGGCTCCGGCGTCGTCGTTCCGGGCACGGGGATCAGCCTGCAAAATCGCGGCGCGGGCTTCTCGCTCAAACCCGGACATCCCAATCTGATTGCCGGCGGCAAGCGGCCCTATCACACGATCATTCCCGGCTTCCTGATGGGCGCGGACGGCAAGCCGATCATGAGCATGGGGGTCATGGGCGGACCGATGCAGCCACAGGGCCATGTGCAGGTGGCGCTCCGGACGCAGGCCTGGGGACAGGATCCGCAAACGGCGGTCGATGCCCCGCGCTGGCAGGTGCTCTCCGGTCTTGACGTTGCCATTGAACGCACCTTTGGCGAGGCGACGCTCTCGGCATTGCGCGCCAAGGGCCACAATCTGATTACGGAGGAGCCGGATCCGGTCAATTTCGGCTTCGGCGGAGCGCAGCTCATTGCGAAAATGGGCGATGCCTATATTGCGGGCTCCGACCCGCGTAAAGACGGCTGCGCGATAGGATATTAAGATATTAAGATATTAAAAAAAAGCCCCGGACTGATGCCGGGGCACTTTTTTGCTCTGCGGCGAATGACAAGCCATTCAGCCGGCAAGGATGCGATTACTTATTGAAATGTCTTTCAAAGACGATGCGGCTTGCCTCCTGAGGCGATTTTTGCGCGGACAGAGTGCGATAATCGTTGGCAGCTTCAATACCGGTCTTGAAAGACTCTGCGAGGTTGCGGAAATAACCGCCAACGCGGGCTGCCCAATTGGACGTATCGAGATTTCCGACCCAGTCCGAAGGGGTGCTGTGATGTGTGCTCATGATTGGGTTCCCTTATCTTGCACTGCAACATAGCCAGTAGATAGGGGATCTTCCCGTGGTATACAATACACAAAAAAGCGGACACCCGATCGCATTTCGACGAGAGGAAGTCATATACCTTTGAAATAAAAGGGAAAAATCAGAAAACGCACGGTCGAGCTATGCGGATGGTGAGGATCTGGCATGCACTGCGGTGCAGCATTGTCAAAAAAAACGGGCGAGCCACAAGGTGCCCGCCCATCTCCGGGGTCGTCAACTGTCTGGATCGTGTCGTTTCTCAACGAAACGATCCTGATCTGCATCTATCTTCTCAAGTCCGATTTTCCGGAAAATGATTCCCATCTTGTCGGATCTCGCTCTAAAGCAGTCCCGCCGCGCGTGCCCATTTGTACTTGGCGCCAAGCACTTCGACGGGAACTTCGGTGGTGTACGGGTACGCGACGATCCCGTGATCGTAGAGCTTCTCGCAGGCCGCCTCGACTTCGACGTCGCCCACGAGTGACGCCACGATCGGCTTGTCGATGCCGTTGGCGCGCGCCTCGGTGACGACCTCGATCATCTTGTCGGCGAAGACCAGCGGCGGCGTCACGATCGTATGCCAGTAGCCCAGAATGAGCGAATGGATGCGCTCGTCATTGAGCCCGAGCCGGACCGTATTCTGATAGGTGATCGGCGGCTCGCCGCCCGTAATGTCGACCGGATTTCCGGCCGCACCGAAGGGCGGGATGAATTTGCGGAAGGCTGCATCCAGATCTTCCGGCATCTTCATCAGGGTCAGACCATTGTCGAAGCAGGCATCGGACAGGAGGACACCCGAGCCGCCCGCGCCGGTGATGATGACCACATTTTCGCCCTTCGGTGTCGGCAGGACCTGCAGGCCGCGCGCGAATTCAAGCATCGAGCGCAGGGACGGCGCGCGGATGACGCCGGACTGGCGCAACACGTCGTCATAGATCTTGTCATTGCCGGCAAGCGCGCCGGTGTGGCTCGCGGCGGCGCGTGAGCCGTAAGAAGTCCGGCCCGCCTTGAGCATGATGACAGGCTTTTTCTTCGAAACGCGCTTGGCGACCTCGGCGAAGGACCGGCCGTCTTTCAGGTCTTCGCAGTGCATGGCGATGGCCTGGGTGTTCGAATCCTGCTCGAAATAGACGAGAAGGTCGTCCTCATCGAGATCCGATTTGTTGCCCAGACCGACAATGGCCGAAACGCCCATTTTGGTCGAACGGGCAAAGCCGATGATCGACATGCCGACGCCGCCGGACTGCGAGGAGAGCGCCGCCGCGCCTTTCACGTCGAAAGCGGTGCAGAACGTTGCGCAGAGATTCTCCGGCGTATAGTAGAAGCCGTAAATGTTCGGTCCCATGACGCGCACATTGTGCTTGCGCGCCGTGGCGAGCAATTCGTCCTGCAGTTCCTGATTGTCGGTCTCGGCAAAGCCTGACGGGATCATCACCGCGCCGGGAATGCCCTTGCGTCCGACTTCGTCCATCGCCGCATTGCATAGATGAGCCGGCACGGCAAAGACCGCGACATCAATCTCGCCCGGATAGTCAAGCACCGACTTGTAGGCTTGAACGCCGAGAATTTCCGCGTTTTTTGGGTGGACCGGAACGATGGTGCCCTTGTAGCCGCCATTGATCAGGTTCTTCATCACCGAATTGCCGATCTTGCCGTCCGCATCCGATGCGCCGATCACGGCCACCGCTTTCGGATGGAAGATCCGGTTCATCGACGCGAGAATTTCGCCCTCATTCGGACGGAAGCGCTCCTTCCTGGCCTCCCAGTCGCAGACGATCGCGGCATCGACCGCCGTCGCGCCGTTCTGCGTCGCGAAAATCGGGTTCAGGTCAACCTCGATAATCTCCGGGAAGTCGCTGACCAGTTCGGAGACCTTGACAATGATGTTCGAGAGCGCGGCGCGGTCGACCGCCGGCTGGCCGCGGACGCCTTTCAGAACTTCCGAGGCCTTCAGGCTGTCAAGCATCGCTTCGGCTTCGTCCTTGGTCGCCGGCGCGAGATGGAAGGTGATGTCCTTCAGCACCTCGACGAGAATGCCGCCAAGACCGAATGCGACGAGCTTACCGAAGGACGGATCGGTGATCGAGCCGACGATGACCTCGGTCGCGCCGGAGGGCAGCATCTGCTGGATCTGAACGCCTTCGATCGCGGCATCAGCCTTGTAATTCCTGGCATTGTCGAGGATGGTCTGATAGGTCGCGCGGGCCTTGTCGGCGCTGTCGACGCCGACCACGACGCCGCCGGCTTCGGTCTTGTGCAGAATGTCCGGCGAGACGATCTTCATCACCACCGGAAAGCCCATGCCCGAGGCCATCTCGGCGGCTTCGTCCGCCGACTTCGCCAGGCCTTCCTGCGGAACCGGTATTCCGTAGGCGTCGCAGATCTGCTTCGCTTCCGGCGCGGTCAGAGCGGTTCGCCCCGACGCCTTGACCGAATCGAGCACACTTCTGACGGTCGCTTTGTCGCTCATTTATTCCTCCTTATGCCACGCCGGTTACGGCGTGAGCTTCGCGTCTACGGATCGTGTTCAATACGGCTCCGCAACAGGCGGAGCCAGTTTTTCATCAGCGGGGCGGCGAGATTACTCCGCCGCCGTTCTCTGCTGCGGTTCCGTCGCGCCCGATGTCTTGATCGCTGCGATTTCTTCCGCCGAATAGCCAAGCACCTGGCCCAGAATTTCGTCCGTATGCTCACCGAGCAATGGAGAGCGTGTCACCTCGACCGGACTGTCCGACATCTTCACCGGGCAGCCGACACTCAGATATTTGCCGCGCTCAGGGTGATCGACCTCGACAACGGTGCCGGTCTTGCGCAGCCCTTCGTCCTCGGCAATCTCCTTCATTGACAGGATCGGACCGACGGGGATGTCGAGCGGATTGCATATTTCCATGACTTCATACTTGGTCTTTGTCATGGTCCACGCTTCGATGGTGTCGAACACCTCGTTCAGCCGTGTCAGGCGGGCCGGCGGCGTTGCGTAGTCGGGATGGGTTTTCCATTCCGGCTTGTCGATAACATCGCAGATCTTCTCCCAGGCCGGGGCCTGGGTGATGAAATAGGTGTAGGCGTTCGGATCGGTCTCCCAGCCTTTGCATTTGAGAATACGCCCCGGCTGGCCGCCGCCCGAATCATTGCCGGCGCGCGGCACCGCGTCGCCGAAGGGGATGCCTTCGCCATATTGCGAATATTCAGTCAGCGGACCGGCTGCAAGACGCTGCTGGTCACGCAGCTTGACGCGCGCAAGATTGAGGACGCCGTCCTGCATTGCCGCGAGAACCTTCTGGCCGCGTCCGGTCTTTTCGCGCTGGAAAAGCGCCGAGACGATGCCGAACGCCAGATGCAGCCCGGTACCCGAATCGCCGATCTGCGCGCCGGTTACCAGCGGCAGGCCGTCGAGAAAACCCGTCGTCGAGGCCGAACCGCCGGCGCATTGCGCGATATTCTCATAGACCTTGCAATCTTCATATTTGCCAGGACCGAAGCCCTTGACCGACGCCATGATCATGCGCGGGTTGAGTTCCTTGATCTTCTCCCAGCCGAAGCCCATGCGATCGAGCGCGCCGGGCGCGAAATTCTCGACCAGCACGTCGCATTCCTTGATCAGGCGGATCAGCACCTCCTTGCCGGTCGCATTCTTCGTATCCAGCGTTATGGAGCGCTTGTTGTGATTCAGCATGGTGAAGTAGAGGCTGTCAGCCCCCGGAACGTCCACGAGCTGTTTCCGTGTCGCGTCGCCCACGCCGGGGCGCTCGACCTTGATCACGTCGGCTCCCAGCCAGGCCAGAAGCTGCGTGCAGGTCGGGCCCGACTGCACATGAGTGAAATCCAGGATTCTGACGCCTTCCAAGGCTTTCATAGGGTCCTCCCGATACTGAGGAGTTAATAAGATAGAGCCGGATTATTTCTTCGAAACCAGGCTCTGAGGATTGAGATTGCCGATACGGCCGCTTTCAGTGCCGGCGTTTTCGTCGATCACCGCGTTGATGAGCGTCGGCTTGCCGGAGTCCATGGCTTCGTTCACGGCGCGGCTCAGTTCGTCGGGCGAGGTGGCGTGGACGCCGACGCCGCCGAACGCTTCCATCATCTTGTCATAGCGGGAACCCTTGACGAATACAGTCGTGCCCGGATCACGGCCGGTGGGGTCGACGTCGGTTCCGCGATAGATGCCGTTATTGTTGAAGACGACCACGCAGACCGGCAGGTTATATCGGCAGATCGTTTCGACCTCCATGCCGGAGAACCCGAAGGCGCTGTCGCCCTCGACCGCAAGCACGGGCTTGCCGGTTTCGATGGCGGCGGCGATGGCTGCTCCCATACCGATGCCCATGATGCCCCAGGTGCCGACATCCAGGCGTTTTCGTGGCTGGTACATGTCGATGATACTGCGCGCAAAATCGAGCGTGTTGGCGCCTTCATTGACAAGGATCGCATCCGGCCGCTCCTTGATGACGGTGCGCAGGACACCGAGCGCGCCGTGAAAATCCATCGGAACATTGTTGTTCCGCAGCCGGGGCGCCATCTTGGCGACGTTGGCCTCGACCTTTTCGCGGATCATTGTGGTCCACTCGGCGGGCGGGGCCGGCCAGTCGCCGTCCATCCCCTTGAGCAGCGCCGAGACGCAGGAGCCGATATCGCCGACCACGGGAGCCGCGATCTCGATATTGCTGTCCATCTCCTTCGGCTCGATGTCGATCTGGACGAATTTTTTCGGCTCGGTGCCCCAAGCCGCGCCTTTACCGTGCGACAAAAGCCAGTTGAGGCGGGCGCCGATCAGCATCACGACGTCGGCTTCTTTCAGAACCAGCGAGCGCGCTGCGCCTGCGGATTGCGAGTGCGTGTCGGGCAGCAGCCCCTTGGCCATGCTCATCGGCAGATAAGGAATGCCGCTCTTTTCAACCAGGGCGCGAATATCGGCATCGGCCTGCGCATAGGCCGCGCCCTTTCCGAGGATGATCAACGGGCGCCTGGCGCCTTTGAGCACATCGAGCGCTCTCGCGACAGCGTCCGGCGCCGGGATCTGGCGAGGCGCGGGATCGATGACCTTGACGAGCGATTTGGTCCCGGCTGCGGCGTCCATTGTCTGGCCGAGAAGCTTTGCCGGCAGGTCAAGATAGACGCCGCCCGGACGGCCGGAAACCGCGGCGCGGATGGCGCGCGCTATGCCGATGCCGATATCCTCGGCCCGCAGGATACGGAACGCCGCCTTGCAGAGCGGCTTGGCGATGGCCAACTGGTCCATCTCTTCATAATCGCCCTGCTGCAGATCGACGATCTCGCGCTCGGACGATCCGCTGATGAGGATCATCGGGAAGCAGTTTGTCGTGGCGTTCGACAGCGCGGTGAGGCCGTTCAGAAAGCCGGGAGCCGACACGGTGAGGCATATGCCGGGCTTCTGGGTCAGGTAACCGGCGATTGCCGCGGCATTGCCGGCATGCTGTTCGTGGCGGAACGAGATGACGCGCATACCCTCAGCCTGGGCAAGGCGGCCCAGATCCGTGATCGGAATACCGGGCACATTATATATGGTGCTGATATCGTTGAGCTTGAGTGCGTCGATAACCAGATGAAAACCATCCGTAAGCGCATGGGGCGCGCTTGCTTCGTCGGTACTGAGACCCGTGCTCTGCGCTGTTGCGGTTGACATCCATTCCTCCCTTGGCCGCACTCAGGCGGTTCTGCGATATGATCAATCGAGATCGACGTTGTTTTCGACGTGATCGCGAAGCTTCAGCGTATGCTCTCGAACGAGGCGTTCCGCCCTTTCCGTGTCGCGGGCCTCAAGTGCGGCGATGATCTCCTTGTGATCGACAATCGACCGCTTGACCCGCTCGTTCTCGAAAATCGCGCGGTGCCTGATGGCGCGAACATGGAAGAACAGACCATTGGTGATCTTCGCGATCAGCGGACAGCCGCCAAAGCCGATGATTGCCTGATGGAAGCTGATATTGGCGTCGGAATATTCGCCCATGCGCTGTTGCACTTCATCGACGCCGAAGACATCGACAAGACCGTGCAGGCTGGCGAGTTCCTCATCCGTGGCGTTCTTGGTGGCAAGGCGCGCAGCCATGCTCTCAAGAGCCGCCCAGACGGTGATCATGTCGAGGATCTCTTCTTTCGATTTGCGCACGATATAGATGCCGCGCCGGGGAACGATCCTGACGAGCCCCTCCTGATCGAGACGCGCGAGCGCCTCGCGTAGCGGCGTGCGGCTGATCCCGAATTGCTCGGAAAGCTGGCGCTCGTCGAGGCGCAGATCGGCGTCGGGATCGTAGATGTTCATGTTCTCGATCGCGAGCTTCAGCGACTCATAGATCTTCGATTTCAGGCTGAAGCTTTCGTCGATCGCTTTGATATCGAGCTGAAGGGTGGTCATCGTCTCTCATCGTCCTGCGCGCATTGTAAGCAGCCCCCGCCGCGCATCAGAGGCTGCCCTCATGGTTCCTGGTATACCATACACCAGCCCAAACTTGGTGTGCAACCGCAAAGGGCCGAGGAGCTTCGATTCTCGCCGCTCCTCGGCACGCCTTGCCTGTTACTCACCGGGTGCTTGCGACGCATAACGCTGCGCGCGCCTGCGCCGCCAGATCATCTGGAACACCGGCAGCATGAACAGCAGCAGCGCGACGATCATGATCGGCGCTGATAACGGTCGCTGGAAGAAGACGAGCATCGAACCGTCGCTCATGATCAGACTCTGGCGCAGCGCCTCTTCGGTCGAAAAGCCGAGCACCAGGGCCACGACAAGGGGCGCCAGCGGATATTCCATCCGGCGGAGCACGAAACCGATCACGCCGAAGATGAGCGCCAGCCAGACGTCCAGCATCGCATTCTGAATGGCGTAGGCGCCGATAAGCGACATTACGACAATAAGCGGCGCCATGATCGCATAAGGGGTGCGCAGCATCAGGGCCAGCAGCGGTGTTGCAGTCAGGCAGATGACGAGCGCGGCGATGTTGGCCATATACAGGCTGGCGATAAACGACCAGACGAACTCGGGCTGCTCGGTGAACAGGCGCGGGCCTGGAACGAAGCCCCACATGAAGACGCCGGCCATCAGGATGGCTGCGGTCGGCGAGCCGGGAATGCCGAGCACCAGCATTGGAAGAATGGCGCCGGTTCCGGCGGCGTTGTTGGCCGCTTCCGGCGCAATGACGCCCTCAACGGCGCCCTTGCCGAACTTCTCGGGATGCTTCGAGGTTTTCTGAGCGACGCCATAGGCCATGAAGGAGGCCGGCGTGGCGCCTGCGCCCGGCAGGATGCCAGTGACGAAACCGAGCACGGCGGAGCCCAGGGCAAGCCAGAAATTGCTGAAAACGGCCCTTGCGCCTGCAGTGATATCGTGCAGCCCCAGCTTGGCGGCTTTTGTCACCTCCTCGATCTGCACCTTGTAACGCTCCGCGGCATTGGCAAGGACTTCGCCGATCCCGAACAAACCGATGGTGATGGGCACGAAATGGAAGCCGCGCATCAACTCGATGGTGCCGAACGTCAGCCGCGGCTGACCTGTCACGACATCGAGGCCGACGGTCGACAACAGGAAGCCTGCGGCGATCATGATAAGCGCCTTGCCGGGAGAGCCGCCCAGGCCAATGAAGGTGCCAAAGGCGATCATCAGTACCGCGAACATTTCCGGAGGGCCGAATTGCAGCGCCATCTGGGCAAATGGCACTGCGAAGAATGTGAACAGCACCGATGCGACTATGGCGCCGAAGAACGAAACCCAGAAGCCGGCCGACAAGGCGAGTCCCGCCTTGCCCTGCTTGGCCATGGGGCGGCCGTCGAACATGACTGCGACCGACCAGGGATTGCCGGGCACGCCGAACAGAATTGAGGTGATCAGGCCGCCATACATCGCGCCCCAATAGATGCCGGCCAGCATGACCAGCGCGGAGACCGGCTCGAAAAATACCGTCACCGGAAGCAGGATCGCGACCCCGGTCGTGCCGCCGACGCCCGGTAGCACGCCAACCAGCAGTCCCAGGATCACACCCATCATCATGAAGCCGATGCGGGCCGGAGTGAACAGAGTGTCGAACCCCGTAAATAACAGGTCTAAGGCTTCCATGATGTAACTCGTCTCTAGCGTGCTGTTGCTGGAATGGGATGGCTTCCTGTCAGAAAGGCAGGATGTTGGACCGATAGAAGACGCTCATGGGCATCGAGATATTGAAACCCTCGCGCAGCATCATCCACAGGACCGCAGGCAGAATGACCCCTCCCGCCAACGCAGAGTACCAGCGGAACTTGCCGTACCAGGCCATGAAGAAGGCGAGATACAGACCTGCGCTCAGATACAGGCCGAGAAAGGGGATGAGTATGACCAGACCCAGGATGGGAAGTCCCACCTTGAGCAGGTCCTCTACCTCCTGGGACGCCTCGAAAAACGGGCGCATGTCAGGATTGCGATAGGCGTTGACGTAAGCAACACTCAGTGTGCCGAGGATCATCGCAATCGAGAGAACGAAAAGGAAAAAGCCAGCCTGTGGGCCAGTTTCCCCCCAAGTCGGTCCAAGCTCTATTGACTCCGTAACGATTACGACGCCCAATATGAGGAAAGCGACAACTAATCCGATCTCCACCGCTCTATGGGTCATTCTCATCCACATGGGCGCCATTTCCTTGCCTCATCAACAACTGGGTGCGGTTTTCGGCGGGTGGCGCGAATCTGACTGCTCGCGCCACCGGCTTATTTGCTAGCGATCAATTGATCCTGACATTCTGGCGATTGGCTCGCGCATCATGCGCCCAGGCGGAGCCAGCATGTCAGGGGCGATCGGCTGGTTATCCGGAATCGGTTATCTTTCTTCGAGGTCCGGACGCAGCTCCCACTTGAACTCGTCCCTCATCATGCGGACGTGGTTCTTCTCGAAGTCGACGAGGAAGTCGCGGTAGCCGTCCGGCCCCTTATAAGTCGCGACCATGCCGTTCTGCTTCATGAAGTCCTGCCATTCCTTGGCTTCGAAGACCTTCTTGAACAGTTGGTCGTACCAGGCCTTGGCTTCCTCGGGCATGTCCGGTGGGCCAATCAGGCCGCGCACCTGGTGCAGGCCAGTCTCCAGGTCGAGAAGCTTGGCCATCTCGTTGTCATTTTCCGTGCCGATGTTGAGTTCCCAATGCGTGGGCGTGTCCGGCACCGTCGGGTGACGCTCCTTGGAAAACATCACGATCGGGATCAGCTTGTCCGGATAGTGAGGCAGCGCCTCTGCAGGCTGATTGACGTTGAAATCCGAATGGCCGCCGGCGACGTTCGAGGCGACCGCGCCGCCGCCCGACTGAGGCACGTACCGGAACGGTTGGCACCCGGCCGCTTTCTGAAGGAGGCCGATCTGGATTTCGTCTTCCTGCCTGGCGCCGGTGCCGGTGCCGGTGAGGCGGCCCGCTTTACAGGCTTCGTGGAATTCCTCCCAACTCTTGAACTTGGCAGGATTCACCCACAGCAGGAAGGGATCCATCGTCATCATGGCTACGGGCGTGAGATCCCTGGACGTGAACATGACCGGGATCTTCTGCTGCAGCGGAGTCGTGACGATGCTGTTCAGCGTCGGCGTAATGTAATGCGGGTCACCCTTCTGGCTGTACAGGTATGTCAGAGCTACCGCACCGGCGCCGCCAGGCATGTTCACCGGCGTGATAGGCACAGGTGACAGATTGTACTTTTCGATGATGCCGGTCCACAGGCGGGTATAGATGTCAGAGCCGCCGCCCGCCGATGTCTGGATGACGATTTCGATGGGACGTTCGGGCTCCCATTGCGCGGCCGCCTGATCCGGCATCGCCCACGATGCGGCAATGCCAAGGCCGAGCGCCATGGCTGGGGCAGACAGGTATTGTCGAATGCTTCTCATCAGGTTTCCTCCCATGATGTTGAGCGCGTGATGCGCCTTGCGAAGCGATCGGAGTGCCATTTCTTGGGTATGAATGACTAGCTGCCGATCACGCTTGAGCTGGGCCGATTGGCCCGGCACGTCTTGTGCGTCGCGTCGGTTCCTCCCTGGCTGTCGTAAGAGCGGGATGCGCTTACGGAAACGGTTGGTTTCGGCGTCATTTCTTGAGGCGAATGATCTGCCGTCCAGTAATTCGTTACAATCAGTCCACAGAACTTTGGCATGAGGCGTTATGAGCGCCTCTTCTGGTATATGGTTTATTGTATGCCAAAACGATCGAACTTTGCAATGCCTTGATTTAAGATCGTGATCTAAATCATTGGCCGACTATTTGCTGCACTGCAGAATTTGCTGTTCTGCAGCATAAAAAAATCAAGTAATTCCACCGTATTTTGATACATTGAAGGTGCTATACTATTGCTCCAGGGTAGGCCCGATGCCGCCTCGACAGGCCATATTTTTTGGCGTACAGTATTTGGTATACCAAGATGCCAAGATTAAAAATTGGCGGCGCCGGAGAAAAAATGGCGCGGTACGCAAAAAAGCGTACAGGGAGGAATATTATGCATGTGCACGAATTCCTGGCCAAGGAATTGCTCGCACGGCGCGGCATTTCCATCGCCAATGGGCGCGTCGCCGAAACCAGCGCTGATGCCGAAAAAGCGGCGCGCGGCATGTCGGCCGATCGCTATGTCGTCAAAGCCCAGGTGCGCGCGGGCGACCGGCTTGCGGGAGGCGGCATCCGTTTCGCCGACACCCCTGCCCAAGTGCGGGACGCCGCAGCCGCCATGCTCGGCAGCACGCTGACGACCCGCCAGACAGGACCGAAGGGTGAAATCGTCCGTCAGGTCTATGTCGAGGAAGCCATCGCCACGACGCAGACCTGTTACGTGGCCATCGCGGTGGATCGCGCGGCCGGCGAGCTTGTCGCCCTTGGCAGCGCCTCGATGGTTGACGATGGCGAGCCCAACGCGGTCCAGGAGCGCGGTGAACTGCAGCGCTGCCGCATACGCATCGTCGGAGATCGCGCTGTGGCGAATTTCGCGGGCCTCGCGCAACAGATCGCACCGCCGGGCGTCGACGCCGCGGCGTTGACCGCGTTTGTGCAGCGCCTTGCCGATTCCGCGATCGAACTCGATGCGACGCTGATCGAGATCAATCCGCTTGCTTTCACCTCAGGCGGCGACATGATCGCCCTCGACGCCAAGATGACGATTGACGACAATGCGCTCACCCGCCATCGCGACCTTGCCGCCTTGCGCCAGGCCGAGGCCGGCGTGGAAAGCGATCCGACCGAGTTGATGGCCGACAACCGGCGTATCAACTATGTGGCGCTAGATGGCAATATCGGTGTCGTCGTCAATGGCGCCGGCCTTGCGCTCGCCACGCTGGACAGCCTCACCGACGCAGGTGGGCGTCCCGCCAATTTCATGGACATCCGCACCACCGCGACCAGCCTCGATATTGCCTTCGCTTTCGAACTCGTGCTCGCCAATGCCGCGGTCAGGGCCGTCCTGCTCAACGTTCACGGCGGCGGGATGCAGCGTTGCGACACGATCGTCGAGGGCATTGGCGTGGCGATGCGCCGGAGTGGCCGCACCTTGCCGCTCGTCGTCCGGCTCGCCGGCAACAACGCCGATTTTGCCCGGGATCGCCTCAAAAGCTACGGCATTGATTTTGTTGAAGGCGCCAGCATCGCCGACGCCGCAGGGCGCGTCAGCGCGATGGTTTCGAAAGAGGTGGCGTGATGGCAATTCTGGTCGGAAAAGACACGCGCGTCATCTGCCAGGGCATGACCGGATATGCGGGCAGCTATCACACGCAGCGCATGATTGCTTACGGGACTCGGATCGTGGCAGGCGTAACGCCGGGCAAGGGCGGCCGCAAGGCGCTCGATCTGCCGGTATTCGATACGGTGCGCGATGCCAGGGCGGCAACGGATGCCAATGCCAGCATCATTTTCGTGCCGCCAGACAATGCCGCCAAGGCCATGATCGAGGCGATCGAGGCCGAACTCGCGCTCGTCGTCTGCGTGACGGAGCGCGTGCCGGTGCTGGATACGATCCGTGTACTGCAGGCTCTCGAAGGCTCGAAAACACGCCTTGTCGGCCCGAACTCGCAAGGCGTCCTTGCTCCGGGCATCGCGCAGCTCGGCGTCATGACGTCGGTGAACGCCCGGCGCGGCAATATCGGCATCGCCTCCCGTTCGGCCTCCCTGACCAGCGAGGTGGCCGCGCAGATCACTGCCGCAGGTCTCGGCCAGTCAACGACGGTCGGGGTTGGTGGCGATCCCATTCACGGCATGGATCTGAAGAGCTGTCTGGAGCTGTTCCTGGATGATCCGGAAACGCATGGCGTCGTTCTGATCGGCGAAATCGGCGGCGTCGAAGAGGAGGAGGTGGCCGAAATGGTCGCCCGGCTCAAGCCGCAAAAGCCGATCCTCGCGCTCATTGTGGGCCGTCATGCGCCGCGCGAAAAGCGCATGGGCCATGCCGGGGCCTTCATGGCGGAAAGCGGAGGGAGCGTCGAAGGCAAGATCGAAGCGCTTCGGTCGGCGGGCATCCTCATTGCGGAGAATGCAAGCGTGGTGGGCGAGAGCATCCGACACGCGCTGGCGAAATCATCGGTATCCGCTTAAAGGATAAAGGGGAGAGAATGACGCTGGTCTCATCGCTCAGGCTCAACAGGCAATAATGAAGCCGGAATCCTTCCGCGGAGCGATGTGATGCTCGAAAAACTCGAAATGTTCATCATTCTTGCCAAGGAAAAGCATTTCGGCCGCGCTGCCGAGCATTATGGCGTTACACAGCCGACACTCTCCGGCGCGATCAAGCAGCTTGAAGGACAACTCGGCGTCATGCTGGTGCGGCGCGGCTCACGCTTCATCGGACTGACGCCGGAGGGGCAGAATGTTCTCGAATGGGCCAGGCGCATCGTCAGCGACTCGCGAACGATGCGCGAAGAAATCCGCGCGTCAAAATATGGCCTGTCGGGCCATGTGCGGATCGCCTGCATCCCGACGGCCTTGACGATGATGCCCGAACTGACGACGCCATTCCGCGAGCAACATCCGAATGTGACTTTTTCGGTGCTCTCGCGGTCGTCGATCGAGATCCTGTCGTTGCTGGAAAATCTCGAGATCGACGCCGGCATCACCTATCTGGAAAACGAACCGCTGGGCCGGGCGACGACCGTGCCGCTCTATCGGGAGAGATATTATCTGGTCTCCTCCGCGACCAAGATGTCAATTCCCGCTTCTTCGATCACATGGAAGGAAGCCAGCAAGTTGCCGCTTTGCCTGCTGACGCCGGAAATGCAGAACCGCCGGATCGTCAACCAGCACCTGTCCAACGCCAATGCGACCGCGCATCCGACGCTGGAATCGGATTCGATGATCGCTCTATTCTCCCATGTCCGCACCGGAAGCTGGGCCAGCATCATGCCCCTGAAGCTGATCGAAACCTTCGGCCCCTGGGAAGATATTCGTATGACGCCGGTCGTAGAGCCCGAAGCCTCCCATCTGGTCGGCCTTGTCGCCGCCTATAGAGAGCCGCATACGCCGATCATCGCCACGCTGCTGCGACAGGCAAAGAGCGTGTCAGAGCTGGATGGTTGAGGTTTTGATAGGTTTTGCCGATCGATTAACGGGAAAACTTTATAGATTCTCAATGGTGAGATGAGCCACACTGCCCAGAACAAAGGTCCCGGACGAATGAGAGAACCGCATCACGATCACACCATGCGAAGGGACGGCTGGACGCCGTCACTGAATGACACAACAAATTTTCATATTCCGGGATGGATAAAGGGACATCGGCGATGAGCCAAGCCAATCAAGCTGAAGCGAATGTGAAGCGGCCGCGCAAGAGCGGCTTTGCCAAGGGGCGGCAACTTGCCGGACCCGATCTTGCCGCCGTGCACGCCCTGCTGGGCGATCGCCCGCTCCAGCGCGATCTGCTCATCGAATATCTGCATCTCATTCAGGACAGCGAAGGCTGCATTCCGGCGGGTATGCTTCAAGCGCTCGCCGAGGAAATGCGCATCCCCATGGCGGAAGTCTATGAGGTGGCGACCTTCTACCATCATTTCGACGTGGTGGCCGATGGTCAGCCCCGGCCCGCGCCGGTCACGATCCGGGTCTGCGAGTCGGTGAGCTGCATGATGGCCGGTGCGGAAACGTTGATCGCCGAGCTTGAAGCTGCCGGTATGGACGGCGTCCGCGTCGAGCGCGCGCCATGCATGGGGGCCTGCGATCAGGCGCCCGCCTGTTCCGTTGGCCATCGCCAAATTGGGCGGGCGAGCGCGGACGCTGTGCGCGAGGCTGCGGCCGGAACGCTCGCGCCGGAGATCCCGGCCTATCAGGATCTCGACAGCTATCTGGCGGCAGGCGGCTACAAGACCCTTAAATCCTGCCTTTCCGGTGAGCGCGATCTCGACAGCGTCATCGCCACGCTTTCCGATGGCGGTCTGCGCGGCCTGGGCGGTGCAGGCTTTCCCACGGGCCGTAAATGGACGATCGTTCGCGGCTTTCCGGGGCCACGGCTGATGGCGGTCAACGCCGATGAGGGCGAGCCCGGTACGTTCAAGGACCGTTATTTTCTGGAACGCGACCCGCATCAGTTCCTCGAAGGCATGCTGATCGGGGCGTGGGCCGTCGAGGCGAGCGACGTCTATATCTATCTGCGCGACGAATATCCGGCCGCCCATGCGATCCTGACAGCCGAGCTGAAAAAGCTGGCCAAGGCCGGTATCGCACCGCATGCGCGCGTACATCTGCGACGGGGCGCGGGCGCTTATATCTGTGGCGAAGAGTCGGCGATGATCGAGTCGATCGAGGGCAAGCGCGGCCTGCCGCGCCATCGTCCGCCCTATGTCGCCGAGGTCGGCATTTTCGGGCGTCCGACGCTTGTGAACAATGTCGAGACGCTCTACTGGGTGCCGAAGATCATCGAAAACGGCGCCGACTGGTTCGCCAGTCAGGGCAAGGGTGAGGGGCAGGGCATCAGGAGCTATTCGGTTTCCGGACGCGTCAGGAACCCCGGCGTGATCATGGCGCCAGCCGGCTCAAGCGTGCGCGATCTGATCGAGTTGGCCGGTGGCATGGCGGACGGCCACAGCTTCAAGGGGTATCTGCCCGGCGGCGCGTCGGGCGGCATTCTGCCGGCCTCGCTCGGCGATGAGCCGCTGGATTTCGGCACGCTGCAAAAGCACGGAGCCTTCATCGGTTCTCATGCAGTGGTCGTGCTGTCGGACAAGGATGACATGACGGCGATAGCGCTCAATCTGATGAAATTTTTCGCCTATGAAAGTTGCGGTCAGTGTACGCCCTGCCGCAACGGCACCGAAAAGGCCGTCGCGCTGATGCAGCGGCCGAGCTGGGACCGTCCGGCGCTGGAAGATCTGGCGCAGGTCATGATGGACGCATCGATCTGCGGCCTTGGACAGGCTGCGCCGAACCCGCTCCTGTCGGTGTTCAAATTTTTCCCGGAGGATCTGCGATGAACAAGCCGGTCACATTCGAACTCGACGGCCGACAGGTCGAAGCCACACCCGGCGAGAGCATCTGGCAGGTCGCCAAGCGCGAAGGCGTGGACATCCCGCATCTGTGCTGGCAGCCGAAACCCGGCTACCGGGCCGACGGCAATTGCCGCGCCTGCATGGTGGAGATCGAGGGCGAGCGCGTGCTTGCCGCCTCGTGCAATCGTCAGCCGACGGAAGGCATGAAAGTCCACAGCGCCAGCGAGCGTGCGAAGAAGTCGCAGGATATGGTGTTCGAGCTTTTGCTTGCCGACCAGCCGGCGCGCGAGGTTGCGCATGATCCGGACTCCGAATTCTGGGGCTGGATCGACAGGATGGAGATCGGGGCGCAAAGCCGTTATCCGAGTCGTTCGCAACCCGTGCCCGATGGCACTCATCCGGCCATGGCCGTCAATCTGGACGCCTGCATTCACTGTAATCTGTGCGTGCGCGCCTGCCGGGAGGTGCAGTCGAACGACGTGATCGGCATGGCCTATCGCGGGTCGCATTCGAAGATCGTCTTCGATTTCGACACGGGCATGGGTTCTTCCACCTGCGTTGCCTGCGGTGAATGCGTTCAGGCCTGTCCAACCGGCGCGCTGATGGAATCCTCGCTGCTGAACGACAAGGGCGTGCGCACCGAGTTTCCCGACCGCTCCGTGGACACGCTCTGTCCCTATTGCGGTGTCGGCTGCCAGACACGGGTTCACGTCAAGGATAACAAGATCCTCTATGTCGACGGGCGCGACGGTCCCGCGAACAACAACCGGCTTTGCGTCAAGGGCCGCTTCGGCTTCGACTATATCAGCCATCCGGAGCGGCTGACCGTACCGCTGATCCGCCGCGAAGGTGCGCCCAAATCGGGGGATCTCCGCATCGACCCGCGCAACTACTCCGAATATTTCCGCGAAGCGACATGGGAGGAGGCGCTCGACCATGCCGCAGGCGGGTTGAAACGGATCATCGACCGCGATGGCGGTTCGGCGCTGGCCGGATTCGGCTCAGCCAAGGGCTCGAATGAGGAAGCCTATCTGTTCCAGAAGCTGATCCGGCAGGGCTTCGGCACCAACAATGTCGATCACTGCACGCGGCTCTGCCATGCCTCATCCGTTGCAGCGTTGATGGAAGGCGTCAATTCGGGGGCGGTGACCGCGCCGTTCACCGCTGCAAAGGACTCCGACTGCATCATCGTTATCGGGGCCCGGCCGTCCGAGAACCACCCGGTCGCGGCCACCTTCATCAAGCACGCAGCCAAACACAATGCGTCGCTGATCCTGATGGACCCGCGTGGTCAGATGCAGGGTCTGGCGCGTCACGCCAAGCACATCATCCAGTTTAAGCCGGGCAGCGACGTCGCCCTCCTCAACGCGATGATTTACACCATCATCGAGGAGGGGCTGCACGATATTCAGTATGTCCAGGCGAACACGGAGGGCTTTGAGGAGCTTTCGGCGCGGATCAAGAACTTCCCGCCGGAGAAGATGGAAGCGGTCTGTGGCATTTCGGCCGCCAAGATCCGCGAGATCGCCCGGCTTTACGCCAAGTCCGAACGCTCGATCATCTTCTGGGGTATGGGCATCTCGCAGCATGTTCACGGCACGGACAATTCCCGCTGCCTGATCGCGCTGGCGCTGATCACCGGCCATGTTGGACGCGCGGGCACTGGCCTGCATCCGCTACGCGGGCAGAACAACGTGCAGGGCGCATCCGACGCCGGGCTCATTCCAATGGTCTTTCCGAACTACAAATCGGTGGCCGATGACGAGATACGAGCGGGCTACGAGGAACTCTGGGGCCGCAAGCTCGATCCCGTTGCCGGGCTGACCGTCGTGGAAATCATGCATGCGATCCACCATGACCAGATCAAGGGCATGTACATTCAGGGCGAGAACCCGGCCATGTCGGACCCGGACGTCACCCATGCCCGCGCGGCGCTCGCCAAGCTGGAGCATCTCATCGTTCAGGATATTTTCCTCACCGAGACGGCCTGGCACGCCGATGTGGTTCTGCCCGCCTCCGCCCATGCCGAGAAATGGGGCACCTTCACCAACACCAATCGCGAGGTGCAGATCGGCCGGCCGGTCGTGACGCCGCCCGGTCAGGTGCGTCAGGATTGGGAGCTGATCCTGGAACTGGCCAATCGCATCGGCCTTGACTGGAGCTACACCCATCCACGCGAGGTGTATGCCGAGATGGCCAGCATGATGTCCTCGCTCGACAATATCAGCTGGGAGCGGCTGGAGCGGGAAGGGGCGGTGACCTATCCGTCCTCGGCGCCGGACAAGCCGGGCGACGAGATCATTTTCTCCACCGGCTTCCCGACGGCGAGCGGACGCGCCCGGATCGTGCCCGCCGATGTCGAGCCGCCGGCGGAGTTGCCGGACGAGACCTATCCGATGGTGCTCACCACCGGACGCCTGCTGGAGCATTGGCACACGGGCGCCATGACCCGCCGGTCCGGCAATCTCGACGCGCTGGAACCGGAGGCGGTCGCCTGCCTCAATGGCCGCGACATGGATCGCATGGGCATCAAGCCGGGCTCACCGGTGCGGGTCACGACCCGGCGCGGCGAGATTACGCTGACCGCCCGCCTTGACCGCGATGTGGCCCGTGGCATGGTGTTCATTCCGTTCTGCTTCAGCGAGGCTGCGGCCAATGTGCTGACCAATCCGCAACTCGATCCCATGGGCAAGATCCCGGAGTTCAAATTCTGCGCCGCGAAAGTCGAACCGGTCGAGATGAGGGTGGCAGCCGCTGAATAGGTGAATGCCCTGAGTGAAAACCCGATGGCGAACCGACGCGTGTGACATGCGTGCCGGTTCCCATGAGCCGGTTTTTCAGGGCCTTAACCAAGCGGCACGGAATTTGCTTGCCATTATGCAGGCGAAGTGCTTGGCAATGGGAATTGCCAACGGGGGCTTCGCCTCATGAATATTGTCATTTTCAATGTAAAATACAGCGCCAATCTCGGCGACGGCGTCATTGCGGAATGTCTTGAAGCGGCGATTGCCCGCCGCACGGGCTGGCAGGTTGCCTCGATCGACCTTGCGGGGCGTACCGGCTGGACGAATGGCGCGGGCGGACGGATGCGGCGGCTCAAGCTGGCGGTTCTGCAAGCGATGCCACGCCCGATGCGCGATGCAAGCGTCAGTCTTGTCCTCGGGCGGACGGTCCGCGAAAAATTGCAGCCGCTTTGGCGCGAACGTCTCCAGAGCGCGGATGCCGCTGTGTTCGGTGGCGGCCAGCTCATTCAGGACGGCGACCTCAACTTTCCGATCAAGCTTTCGGCGGCGGGCGCGGAAGTCAGGCGTCGCGGCATTCCCGCCGCGATTTTTGCCGTTGGCGCCGCGCCGAGCAAATCCGGCAGAGGCCGCGCGCTGTTCGAGACGTTCTTTCGCGACACGAACATCGTCCACGCCGCCGCACGCGACGAAGCTTCCCGGAATGCGCTGCGCTCGCTGGGATGCGACGCCGGGCTTTGCCGCGATCCGGGGCTGCTTGCCGCGCAGATCTGGCCGGTCCAGCCGCGTGCGAGCAAGGCGCGGGCGCGCATCGGTCTCGGCATCACCCATCCGGTCGTGCTGTCGCACCACGCAAGCCGCAAGCTGCATCACACGACCGACACCGCGCTGGCGCTTTATGAGACGATGGCGACGCGGCTCGCCGCAGCCGGAAATGATGTCGTCTGTTTCACAAATGGCGCGGCCGAGGATGAAGCCCTGCTGCGAAAGCTCGGAGCCAGAGCGGCGATGCGGAGCGCGGCCATCGAGATCGCTCCGCGCGCCAACCGCCCGAAGGAGCTTGCCAGGCGGATCGCCAATTGCGACGCGCTGATCGCGCACCGGCTCCATGCGGCAATCGTGGCATATTCCTATCGCGTCCCTTCGATCGGACTTCGCTGGGATGACAAGCTGCTCGGCTTCTTCGACTCCATCGACTATTCCGGGCGCACGGCTGAGTTCGACGAGGCGACCGCCGGACGGATCGACACGCTCGTGCGGCAGATCATGAACGAAGGCGTGGCGTTGGAGCGTCATACACAGATCATACAGGACACTGAAGCCGGTATTGACAATCTGATCGCCAAGCTTGCAAGTGATGCC
Organism: Rhodomicrobiaceae bacterium; assembly: GCA_050330195.1. GTDB lineage: Bacteria > Pseudomonadota > Alphaproteobacteria > Rhizobiales > Rhodomicrobiaceae > JAHQVI01. The sequence goes on from JBHJOB010000073.1 coordinate 24,792, forward strand.
GATGCGCAACCGGATGCCGCTCGCGTCGAGGCGGTCGCTGGCTAGAGCGAGATCCGATAAAATGGACACCATTTTTCGGAAAAATCGAGCTTAGAACAACAAGAGCATATCAGGATCGTTCCGCGAGAAATGATCCTGATCCAAAGAAATTCGGGCAAGCCGGGCGCGTCTGCCGGATGCTGCGGGAAGCGCCGCATGATCATAGAAGTCATCGGTTTCATCGTGATCTTTGCGGGGCTGCTCGTCATTCGCTACGGGCCGGATTTCGGCATCGTCGTGCTGATGATCGGCACGCTGCTCGGCGCGGCGGCGGCGCTGAAGCTGCCCGCGCTTGGCGGTGCGAACATCCTTCCCGGCCATTTGCTGCTGCCGTTCTACGTGCTCGCTCTCGTCCGCCAGCCTGGCGCCATCAGCGAAATGATGCGCAGTCTGGCGTTTCCGAAACCGGGCTTCTGGCTGGCGCTTTTCATTGCGTATGGCTTCGTCACGGCGCTGCTCCTGCCGCGCCTGTTTGCCGGCGTCATCGAAGTGCTGACGATCGACCGCGAAGCCGACGGCATCTATGTCCTGCCGCTTGCGCCCAGCATGAGCAACATCACGCAGCCCGTCTATCTCGCGGGCGATCTCGTTCTGTACGCCGCTGTTGTCGCTCATGCCGCGCGCAGCGGACTCGTTCCGATCGTTCGAGCGGTATTGATCGCCGCCGCAGTCAATCTGACCTTTGGCACGCTCGACATGGTTACCTATGCGACCGGCATGTCGTGGTTGCTGGATTTCATCCGCAATGCGGATTACGGCATGTTGGTCGAGGGGTCCATACAGGGCTTCAAGCGAATTGTCGGCTCCTTCACCGAGGCGTCGGCTTTTGGCGCCGTGACGCTGATGTATTTCGCGTTCTGTTTCGAATTCTGGTTGCGCGGCGTCACTCAGCAATGGACAGGAATCCTGGCGCTGCTTTCGTTTCTGGCAGTGCTCCTGTGCACGTCCTCTTCCGCCTACGGGGCGCTCGGCATCTATCTTTCCGTCGTCATGATCCGGTGCCTCATCGGCCTGTTTATCGGTACGGCGACCACCCGATCAGCGTCTATTGCGCTGGTCGGACCGATCGTCATGCTGACCGCGCTGCTCTCACTGATGATGTTGCCGGATGTGTGGAGCGCGATTACCGCCCTGTTCGACCAGACCCTGCTGAACAAGATGAATACTCAGTCCGGCGTCGAGCGGGCCATGTGGAATGAGCTGGGAATGCGTGTCTTTTTCGAAAGCTCGATGCTTGGCGCGGGGCTCGGCAGTGTCCGTACATCGAGTTTCGTGATCGCTGTCCTTGCGAGCACCGGCATAATGGGCGCCATTCTGCTGCTGGCCTTTTTCGGCGGACTTGTCCTCCAGATCCTGAGACCCAAGCGCAGCAGGGTTGCCGTCGCCGCAGCAGCAGCCGGTGGAGCCGCCTGTTTCGTCCTCAGCGTAACCGGGACGCTTGCGGGAGCGGCCGTCGATCTCGGATTGCCGTTTTTTGTCGCCGCCGGACTGATCAGTGCTGCCGCCGAAGAAAAGTTGCGGCCGATTTCCGCAAAGGCTCCGCTTAATTCATTTCTTCGTAAGCAAATTAACTCATCGTTAGAAGATGGTTCGAAGTTTAGGCAGAACGATGTCTGGTAACATGCAAATGGCTGAGCAGGCAGAACCGCTTGCTCCCGCATCCGCGCAGCAAGATCTGCTTCGCATCGCCGTCGGCATCGCGACCGTCGGACGCCCGGAAATCCTGCACGAGACGCTCGCGCGCCTCAAGCGGCAGACGCGGCCAGCGGACGCCATCATCGTTTCAACGCCGACCGCCGAAGATGTGGCGGGCGTCGCCGGCAACCACCCCGGCGTCACCTTCATTCGCTCCGAACGCGGCTCATCCCATCAGCGCAATGCGATTATCGACCATCTGGACGGCTTCGATATCGTGGTCTTTCTCGACGATGATTTCATTCCCGCGCCTGATTATCTTGCCGCGCTTGAGACGATCATGATGGAAAATCCGAATATTGTCATGACGACGGGCCTCGTTCTGCGGGACGGCATTCTCGGTCCCGGCCTGACCTTCAAGGATGCCGACAGCATTCTTGCCGATGCCGCATTCGATGCGGCGGATCCGGCGCTCGCCCCGGTCGCCGACGGTTATGGCTGCAATATGAGCGCGCGGCTTTCAGCGGTTCGCGAGCACCGCGTGCGCTTTGACGAGACGCTGCCGCTCTATGCCTGGCTGGAGGATGTCGATTTCAGCCGGCAGCTTGCGCGCGGCGGGCGGATCGTGAAAGCCCATGCGACACGGGGGGTGCATCTTGGCGTGAAGTCGGGCCGCCAGCGCGGTCTGAAGCTGGGCTATTCGCAGATCGCCAACCCGATCTATCTCTCGCGGAAAGGCACCTGTCCCTGGCGGCGGAGCCTGTTCCTGATGAGCCGGAACATTGCCGCGAATGCGATCAAGACCCTGCGGCCCGAACCGTGGGTAGACCGGCGGGGGCGGCTGCTGGGCAATTTGCGCGCGATCGCCGATCTCGTCACCGGACGGCTCGATCCGCGCAAGGTGCTGTCGTTCAAATGACGAAAGCGAAACACGGGGGCGGAGCGTAAGGCGAAAATATGCGGCAACCGGAGCGCGTCGTCATTCTTAACGACATATCGGCCTGGCGCGGCGGCGCGACGGGCGTGGCGCTGTCCTGCGCGCGCGGGCTGGCCGAACGGGGCGTGCATGTCACCTTCATAACCGGCGACGACGCCTCCGAAGCGCCGCTTGCGGATACGGCCGTGGAGATGATCCCCATCGCCAGCGCGCATATTATGGACGGTCCGCGTGCGGCTGCGATGATGCGCGGGCTCTATAATCTGGAGGCGGCCCGTTTCGTGAAGGACTGGATCGCGCAGAACGATACGCCGGGCACCGTCTATCACTTGCATGGCTGGTCGAAAATTCTCTCGCCGTCCGTCTTCAGCGCATTGACGCCGGTTCTGAGCCGCCTCGTCGTCCACGCACATGATTTCTTCCTGATCTGCCCCAATGGCGGCTATTTCGATTTCCGGCGCGATGAACTCTGCACGCGCCGTCCGATGGGAGCAGCGTGCATCGCCTGCAATTGCGACCGTCGGAGCTACACGCACAAGCTCTGGCGGCTTGCCCGTTCCGGCGTTCGGCAAATCTTGTTGACGCCGAAAAAAATCGGGCGTCTGCTGGTTGTGCATCCTGGAATGATCCCGCTATTCGCACATGGTGGAATTGCTGGCGGTCATGTTGGCGTGCTGCGCAATCCCGTCGCGCCCTGGTCGGGGACGCGGATTCCCGCAGAGCGGAATCGAACCTTTCTCTTTGTCGGACGACTGGATGAAGACAAGGGTGTCGACCTTCTCGCCTCGGCGGCGCGTCAGGCCGGGGTGCCGTTGCGGATGGTCGGAGCCGGGCCGCTTGGCGAGACGCTGGCGAGCGCATTTCCGGAGGTTGAATTTTCCGGCTGGCGGAGCCGGGCGGAACTGGCCGAACTGTGCCTCGATGCGCGCGCGATCGTCATGCCGACCCGGTCGCGTGAGACATTCGGAATTGCCGGGCTGGAGGCCCTGATGAGCGGTGCGCCGTTGATCATTTCGTCGAACGCGCTGCTTGCCCCGGAAATCGAGGCAGGCGGCTTCGGGCTGGTTTGCGATCCGCATGACCGCGACGCGCTTGCCGGAATTCTCAAGGGTTTGGCGAGCGATGATGCAACGGTGGCCGGGATGAGCAGGTGGGCCTATGACAGCGCGCGAACCCTTGCCCCAACCTTCAGCGAATGGATTGACGCTATCATGGCGGAATATGCCGGACTGGCGGACGTGAAGGAAACGAACATGGCGGCGGAGCCTGCGGCGGGAACTGTAATGGGATAAGTTGAAGTTTTTTGCAGGCATCGCATGGTTTTATTGGGTGAGAAGCCCCTTTTCTTGATAGTTTATGAGCTTGAAGCACGGAAACCGGCAAGTGTACGGCGGCTTCGGCAGGGAGTTAAGCGTTGAACGACTTCAATCACTACCATCAACGCCAGAGCCATATCAGCATCGCGGATGTGCTGGTTTTCTTCAAGAAGCAGGCCTGGGTCATCGGTCTTTGCGTGATCGTGGGCGTCGTTCTCGGCTTCGTTCGCGCTGCGTCCCTTGAGCCCCGCTTTACCGCGCAAGCCCAGATCCTCATCGATACCAGGGGTGTGAAAACCATCGAGGACAGTTCGGGACCGTCTGAGGCAGCAATCGATCCCGCCCGCGTCGAGGGCAAGATTGCGATCTTGCAGTCGGAAACGATTGCCGGAGCCGTTATCGAGAAACTCGATCTCAAGAACGATCCCGAATTTCAGGCACCGTCGCCCTCCCTGACCGCGAGACTTGGCGACTGGGTGAAGGCGCTGCTGGAGGAATCGCCGTCTCCGCAAACCGACGGCGAGCTTGACGAATTCATCAAATCGCGCGTGGCCATCTCCATATTTCAGGGGAATCTTCAGGTTCGCCGTGTCGGGACGTCCTATGCGATCGGCATAACTTTCACCTCCGTTGATCCTCAGAAAGCGGCGCACATCGCGAATGCCGTGGCGGATGCCTACATTGAGGATCAGATCAGAACGGCATCGGATGCAGCCCGGCGAACGAGCATCTGGCTGGAGAAGCGGATCGACGAGGCGCGCGGGCATCTCAATGAAGCCGCGCGCGCGGTGCAGCTTTTCCGCGCGGGGCAAACCATTCGCGGTCCGCTTGCCGGACGGGTCGGACAGCCCGATCCAGCCACCGGCGTCTCTGTCCTCGATGGCGCCTTGCCCGGACAAGATGGCGCGGCTCTCGATCCGGCAACCGCATCGTCCGTGACGCTGGCCGAGCTGGAATCGCGTTCACAGCATTATCAGAAGGTTTATGAAACCTATCTGCAGGCGTTTACCAATTCGCTCAATAGGGAGTCTCTCCCGGTGTCCGACAGCCGCATCATTACCCGTGCGACGCGGCCTCTTCTCAAGAGCAGCCCGCGCACGAAGCTGATCCTGGCCTTCGGCGCCGCCATCGGCCTTCTGGTCGGCGTGGGCTTTGCCTTCCTGCGTTACAATATGGACAACAGCGTTCAGTCCTCGCGTCAGCTCAGGGAGAGGCTGGGCATTCCGGTGCTGGCGGAAGTGCCGCGGCTGGAAAAAGGCGACGCGCCGGAAAAACGTTTGCGCATCGTCAAATTCGCGCCGTTCACCGGCTTCACAAGTTCGCTGAAGCTTGTTCGAAACTCGCTGATCAGCGGGAGCAGCGGCCGCGTGCGCACGATCGGCGTCACCTCCGTACTCCCGGGCGAAGGCAAGACGACCATCGCGGCGAACATGGCGGCGCTTCTGTCAACGTCGGGCAAGCGCGTCCTGCTGATCGACGTCGACCTGCATCAGGCAACCGTTACCAAATTTCTGGCGCCCAACTCCAGGATCGGCATACTCGATGTGCTTTCCGGGAAGCAGACGCTGAAAGATGCGGTAGTAAAGGCACGCGAAAATCATCCCGATATTCTGCCGCAGAACGCCCGCACGGATATTTATTCCTACGAGGCATTCTGCTCAAAGGCGATGCAGGATCTCCTGGATGAAGCGAAGAAATCATACGACTACGTCATTATCGACATGCCGCCGCTCGGCCCCGTCGTCGATGGGCTGGAGATGAGCGCACAGTTCGACGGCGTCGTTATCATTGCGGAATGGGGCAAGACTCCCATTGCCGTCATAGAGGAGGCGTCACAGGCCCTTCGCGCGGCCAGGGCGCGGATTCTCGGTGCGGTGATAACAAAAGTCGATCCGATGCTGGATCGCTCGTGGAAAAAAGACTGGTCGCAATATTACGGAAGTAGAGAAACTCTTGTCGCAAGGTCATGACTTCATGTCGTTCGATAAGACTTGAACGTCAGCATATGCGGCGTTACGAATAAGAATTCATTTTGATGTCTTTCTAACTGTTCGATTTCAGGGACTGTTCCGATGATACTGTTAAAACGGTTGGCTTGCCTTTCCGGGGCGGCTGTTTTCTGCTTTTTGTTCCATACCTCTTTCGCGTTCGCCCAGTCGAAACCGGCGGCAATCGATCTCGACCAATATGTCCTATCGTTCAGCGACGAGTTTGACACGATCGATGTTTCCGACTGGGGCTGCACATCGCGCTGGATAGCGCACACGCCCTGGGCCGGAGATTTCGGCACCGCACGCTTTGCCAATCCCCAGGAGGGTTTTCCTTTCATCGTGAAGAACGGCATTCTGGAGATTGAAGCGCGCAAAATGCCGTCGGGCCAATGGTTTTCCGGGATGCTCGCGAGCTGGGACGCCTGCGACAGCGGGTTCGCCCAGCGCTACGGCTATTTCGAAATGCGCGCGAAAATACCCTCCGGCCCCGGTTTCTGGCCCGCCTTTTGGCTGATCGGCGTCGACAAGAGCAACGGCACAGCCGAAATCGACATATTCGAGCACCACACCCACAAGTCCCATCAATATAACTCCGCCCTGATGAAGCATCCGGGGACGAACGATCCCGAGCGCCGCGTCTACAGCAATTTCAATCCGGTAGAGGACGGCATTCTTGCGAAGCAGTTCAATACGTTCGGTGCTGACGTTTCGGAAAAGGAGGTTGTATTCTACTTCAACCGGAAGGAAGTCTGGCGTACGCCGATGCTGGATCATTTCAAGCAGCCGATGTACCTGCTGGTCAGTCTGGCTATGGACGAGGGCTTCGTAACCTCCGAGACGCCGCTATCGGCAAAGATGCAGGTCGACTACGTCCGGGCCTATCAACGCAAGCCGAAGGGTTTTTAGCATTTTTCACCTAACCTGCGGGTTGGGCGCAGGCGAAAGTACCTCGTCCATCGGGATGGGCGTCCGAGCCGGTGCATCCCTTCTCTTCGTATCGCGTTGCAAGAGTGTTCTTCATGCGTTTCAAACAGGCGCTTCTGTCCAATCTGGCCAATGTCTCCCGCATCGGAGGTCTGGGCGAACTGGCCGGCCGCAGGCATCGCGGGGCGGGGGCGATCATCGTCGCCCATAGTGTTGTCGAAGATCCGGGGGAGTATCTTTTCGACCATTTGCGGACAAGCGCTGCGTTTCTTGAGACGATTTTAGATCATTTGAGAAAAGCCGGTATCGACATTGTGCCGCTTGACGAGGCGATGCGCAGACTTCGCGAGAATGACGCACGGCGGTTTGCCTGCTTCACTTTCGACGACGGGTACAAGGACAATCTGACCGTCGCTCTGCCCATATTCGAACGTTACGAAGCGCCCTTCACGGTCTATGTCACGACGTGCCATATCGAGGGAACGATCGACAATTGGTGGAGCGGACTTGCTGAAATTCTCAGGAACCATGAGCGCATCGAGGTCGAAGAACTTGGGGGCCACTATGAGGCCCGGACTTTGCAGGAAAAGGCGCGGCTCTATCGGCAACTCAAACAGGCCGCCGAAAACGGAACTCTAAGCGCGGCAGGAATTTCCGCTTTTCTGAAGGCCTATTCGATCGATATGCCGGAGATCGTGGCTCGCGATGCGCTGACCCTGGACGAGTTGCGCGAACTCTCCTCCAGCCCGCTCGTCGAAATTGGCGCACACACGGCAAGTCACCCCCGTCTCAGCGAGCTAGGCGAGGCGGAAGCGCAATTCGAAATGGCCACCAACAAGGAATGGCTTGAGGATCTGCTTCAACACGAGATCCGTCATTTTGCCTATCCCTATGGCGACCCCGGCAGTTGCGGTTTACGCGAAGCGAAACTCGCCAAGATGATCGGTTTCGATACTGCCGTAACCACGCGAATTGGCAATCTATTCGCGGCGCACTGCGAATTTTCTACAGCTCTGCCAAGAATACGGTTGTTTAGCTCGCGTGAAAATATCAATCTGGTGCAGTTTCAACTTTCCGGAGCAGCAGGGGCGTTGTTGAACAGGGCGCATGGTCCAGTGGTAACTATGTGAGCAGAAAAGATACTTCGTTCCTGACGTCACTGATACAGTTTGTAAGTCGAGCGCCGCGCTCAGCCTGTTTCTCAAAATATTTGCAAGATTTGCGATGACTGATATCGAGATTGATGTCGACGCCGGTGAGTGGGATCGGGAACTCGCAACCTATAGCGGCCACCCTTGGCAATCCGCCTATTGGGGCGAAACTCAGCATGAAATCGAGGGGGTTCCGGACCAACGCATCAGGCTGCGCAGAAATGGCGAGACCGTGCAGATGGTCCGGGTCGAGCAGCGCAATGTTCCAGGCCTCGGCAAGATGGCCTGGATTCGTCGCGGCCCGACGAATGCCGCGGGCGACGGAATACCGAAACTGGAACCGGAAATCATGCGCTGGCTTGGGCGGGAAGGATACTGCCTTGCCGTTTCCAGCCCGTTTTCGGGACAGGTCGCAAGGGATGAGGGGGCTGATGCGGCGGTCGATCCGAAGGTGTCCCGGACAATCTGGGTCGATCTGACGCTCGGCACCGAAACGCTCTGGCAGAATCTGCAGCGCAATTTCCGCAGTGATGTCGGGCGTGCGCGCAAGAAGGGCGTCACGGTTGAGACCACGCGCGATCCGCAGTTGATCGCGAATTATTGCGACCTTTATCACCAGCTCGGCGAAACCAAGGGTTTCGAGATCCGCTCATCGAAAGAGTTCATCCTGAGCGTGATCAACCGATCGCGCCTGGACGTCGCCGGCGCGCATCTTTTCCTGGCCATGTTCGAGGGCGAGATCGCAGCGGGCGCCATGGTTTGTCGCTGTGGCGGTTCGCTGCACTACATGAATGGCGTCAGCAATCGCAAGCATTCAAAGCTTGTACCCGCCGTGGCGCTGCATTGGGCCGTGATGGAATGGGGCGTCTCGGAGGGGTGCCTTCGCTACGATCTGGAGGGCATCGACGCGAAGGGTAATCCCGGCGTCTATGCCTTCAAGAAGAAGATGGGCGGCGACGAGATCGTCTTTCCGCCGAGGCAGGTCTACCCGCTCAATCTGACCGGTCAACTCATCAAGCCGATCGCCGGTTACGTTCTCAATTCTGGGAAGTCCGGACTTCAGACGCTGGCTTCCGGGCTGTGGACCCGGCGTGCGGCAATCTGAATCTCAAGGGTGCTCTGGGGGCTCCGCCATGACGATAACCGCTGACGCTACCGAGCTTGCCACCCGACCGCAAGGCGCCGCACGCCTCGATGCGCTCGACGGGCTGCGCGCAATCGCCGTGACCTGGGTCGCCTTTTACCACTATTTCTATTTCTGGACGTCGGCGGGGCGCGGCGACAACCTGACCGCCTATGATGACGCGTTCGCCTATCTGCCGCTTTTCTCCGTCGGCTATCTCGGCGTCCATCTGTTCTTCATGATCTCCGGCTTCGTCATTCTGCTGACGCTGGAGAAAACGTCCGGCTTCGGCCAGTTCATGATCAAGCGCGCGACCCGCCTGCTGCCGCCCCTTTTTATCTTCGGCACGCTCACCTTCGTCATCGTGAGCCTTTGGGGGCCGGAGCAATTGCGCGTCAGCGTGCCCGAATATCTGTTCAGCCTGCTGATTCTGCCGCCCAACCACATTGGCATACTGCTGGGGAACGGAAACTGGCAATGGCTTGACGGCGCCTATTGGTCCTTGTGGGTCGAGGTGAAGTTTTACGTCCTGATCGGCCTCATCTACTACTGGAAACCGGACCGGGTGATCGCACTCTGGACGATTTTCGAGCTGGGGACCATCGCTCTGGAGCTTCTGGCCATGGCGAGCGGCAGTGGCGCCGTGCACATGGCAAGCCGATTCCTCTTCCAGGCTTTCGTCCCGTATTTTTCCTTTGGCATCGCCGCCTATATGGCAAGCACGGGCCGCAACACTGCGCAGGTGCGCCGCCTCGCCTGCGTTGCCATTGCACATATCGCATTCATCCTGTCGATCCAGCTTTACGAGAGCGTGGGCGCGGAATTTCATTATATGATGCAGGCGACGCTCGCCAATGTCGCCGTTTTCGCCGGCTTCTATCTCGTCGCCTGGCGCGGCAAGCGTCCGGCATTTCTTGAAAACCCGGTCATTGCGCATATTGGCCGTGGATCATACGGCGTCTATCTGATGCACCAGAATATCGCGCTCACCTTTCTGGCGATGCCGATTTTCTCCAGCACGGCGGCGGGGCTTGCCGGTTCGATCGGCATCTTCATCCTGTTCATTGTCCTCGCCACGATGAGCTACGAGCGTTTCGAGCGCCCCGTCCAGAGAGCCGTCAATGGCTATTTCCGGCGTGATCCGGTGCGGCCTTATATCTGACCCTGCCCAGTCTGCTACCCTTGTGCATGGCTGCCATCGCGCAAGAGGGGCATTTCGTACGGCTGATCTTGTGTTAAAACTACCGACATGAACAATCTCCCCAATCAGTTCCTCCGGAGACGCCGGCGATGAGCATCGCCCCAGTCTCTATCGGCCGGACGCTCATCGGCGGTTCGGGCGGCGGCGAACGCTCCGTGGTCATTGTCGGCGGCGGCCTCGGCGGATTGTTTGCCGCCCTCAAGCTGGCCCCGATGAAAGTGACCATCGTGACCCCCCGCCCGCTCGGCGAGGGGGCATCGAGCGCATGGGCGCAGGCCGGCATTGCGGCGGCCGTCGGCGAAGGCGACAGTTTCGAGCAGCACGCGGCGGATACGATCCGCGCCGGAGCCGGGCTGTGCGACGAGGCGATGGTCGAAATGATCGTCCGCGAGGCGCCGGAACGCGTTGAGGATCTTTTGCGGTTCGGTGTTCCCTTCGATCGCGATCTGGAAGGGCGGCTGCGCCAGTCCCGCGAGGCGGCTCACAGTACGCGGCGCGTGATCGGCGTGCGCGGCGACCAGGCCGGCAAGGCCATCATGGCGGCGTTGATCGCAGCAGCGCGCGCCACCCCGTCCATCACGGTTATGGATGAAGTCAACGCGGTCGATCTGGCGATGGCCGAGGAAGAACGCGTCACCGGCGTCTACGCCGCCTCGGCAAGGGGCGGCACCGGGCGCAGCGTCTACCTGCCCGCGCGGGCCGTCATCCTGGCGACCGGCGGCATCGGCCAGCTCTACACGCTGACGACCAATCCACCCGAGGCGCGCGGGGACGGCCTTGCCATTGCGGCCCGCGCCGGGGCGGTCATCGCGGATACTGAATTCGTCCAGTTTCACCCCACGGCTCTCGACATCGGCAAGCATCCGGCGCCGCTCGCGACGGAAGCCCTGCGCGGGGATGGCGCGCTGTTGCTCAACGGGGCAGGCGAACGCTTCATGGTCGATGTGCATCCCGACGCCGAACTTGCTCCCCGTGATGTCGTGGCACGCGCGGTTCAGACCGAACGTGCCGCCGGGCGCGGCGCATTTCTGGATTGCCGCGGCAAGCTGGGCGATGGGATGGTCGAGCATTTCCCGACGGTCTTCGCTCACTGCGAGGCTGCCGGAATCGATCCGGCGAACGAGCTGATCCCGATTGCGCCCGCCGCGCATTACCATATGGGCGGCGTTGCAACCGATGCTGATGCGCGGACCTCCGTGCCCGGGCTCTGGGCAATCGGGGAGGTCGCCTCGACGGGCTTGCATGGCGCGAACCGGCTTGCCTCGAATTCTCTGCTGGAGGCGGTGGTGATGGCGGCGCGCGCGGCGCAGAATATTGCCGGGCTGGAAGATCCCGGAGGCGCGGGTTTGACGGACGGTCCCGCCTACCAGCCCGGGATCGACGCCGCGCAGGTAAATGCGCTTCAGGAGGTCATGACGGCGCAGGTTGGCGTGGTCCGCTCAGCGGAAAGTCTGGCGAAAGCCCTGCGGTTCATCGAGGAACTGGGCATGACCACGGCGCCGTCCTCGCCGCTCGCCAATATGGCCGAGACCGCACTGATCATGTCGGTATGCGCATTCTTCCGCGAGGAAAGCCGGGGCGGGCATTTCCGGAGCGACTATCCAGAAACGGGCACGGAACGGCGCCGAAGCATGACGACACGGAGCGCGGCCCGCGCTCTGGCGGACGAGGCGCTGATGGGACCGAAACCGAGATGAACCCGTTTCCGATCCATCTGATCGCCGATGCGCTGGATGCGGCCTTTGCCGAGGATCTCGGTCTCGCCGGCGACATCACGACCAACACGATCATTCCGGCGGACAGCGTGAGCCGGGGCGTTATTGCAGGGCGTAAGGAAGGGCGGGTTGCCGGGCTTCCCATTGCGGAGGCTGCGTTCCGTAGGCTGGACCCGGCGGTTGAATTCCGTACACTTGTTGCGGATGGGCAGGATGTGGCTGCCGGGGCGCCGGTTGCCGCGATTGCCGGAAATACGCGCGCCATTCTGACGGCTGAGCGTGTCGCGCTGAACTATCTCGGCCATCTCAGCGGAATTGCGACCCATACGCGCGCTTTCGCTCAGGCCATTGCGCACACGAAGGCGCGCATCTGCTGCACCCGCAAGACGACGCCCGGCCTGCGCGGCTTTGATAAATACGCTGTCAGTGCCGGGGGCGGTCTCAATCATCGCTTCGGCCTGTTTGATGCCGTGCTGATCAAGGACAACCACGTCACGGCGGCGGGCGGTATCGGGCCGGCCATCGAGCGGGCGCGGCAGGGCATCGGGCATCTTGTCAAGATCGAAGTCGAGGTAGATCGGCTGGATCAGCTTGAAGAGGCGCTGCGGCACAGGATTGACGTGGCCCTGCTCGACAATATGAGCCTTGACGATTTGCGGCGTGCTGTTGCGATGGCGGCAGACAGCGGCGTCGTGCTGGAGGCGTCGGGCGGTGTAACGCTCGATAGCGTGGCCGGGATCGCGGAAACGGGTGTGCACCTGATTTCGTCAGGCGCGCTGACGCATTCGTCGGTGGTGTTGGATCTGGGGCTGGATTTTGAAGAGTAAACAGCCTCTTCTTGTAATCTGTTTCACATTTTACCTGAAGTACAAGTCATTTGAAAACGCCAATTTAGACGTTCGAATATCTGCAATTGTATTCAAATATTATCAACTCATGTATATTTTGAGTGGTAAGGCGTATATTTAAAACAATTTTGAGGATTGTGAATGGAGAAACGGCGTCGGACGATCAATTGGCTGCATTCAGCATATATTGTTGCAGGTGTGATATTTGGCCGTGTTTCAAATCTGGCCAGTTTTTGAGGCAGTGGCTCGATGTTCACTATTCCTCATTCCAATTGCGAAGTTCTCCCTCTTGCCAAGCCCTTCCTACAAGTCCACCATATACAACCAACGCCTGCGAAGATCATGAGCACAACGAGAGAAAATGGTGGATTAACAACGATGTAGGAGGAAGCTATGGGAGACGCCGACGGCAATGGTAGGAGGGCCCCCCGGTGTATTGCACTGGTCGGGCCGTATTTGAGCGGCAAGACGACCCTGCTTGAGGCAATTTTGTCCCGCACCGGCGCTATCACCCGGCAAGGGTCAATCGCCGCGGGCAACACGGTCGGAGATGCCTCGCCCGAGGCCCGCGATCATGGCATGAGCGTCGAGCCCAATGTTGCGGACGTCGAATATCTGGGCGATACGTATACATTCATAGATTGTCCGGGGTCGGTTGAATTCCAGTTTCACGCTCAGTCGGCCCTCACGATTTGCGACGCGGCAATCGTCGTCTGCGAAGCGGACGAAAAGAAACTCCCCGCACTGCAGACCATTCTCAAGCAACTCGCCGATCGCGGCATCCCCCACTTCCTTTTCCTGAACAAGATCGACAAGGTCGAGTTGCCGGTGCGGCAGATCCTGCCGATGATCCAGCCTGCCAGCGAATTGCCGCTGGTGCTCAGGCAGATCCCGATCTGGCAGAATGGCGTCGCCGCCGGCTTCGTGGATCTCGCTCTCGAACGCGCGTTCGTGTACCGCGAACATGCCCCCAGCGAAGTGATCGAACTGCCTGCCGATCTGGCCGAGCGCGAAGCCGAAGCGCGTTTTTCCATGCTGGAGAAACTGGCCGACTATGACGACGAATTGCTCGAAGCGCTGCTTGGCGATATAGAACCCCCGCGCGACCGCGTCTTCGAGGATCTCAGCCAGGAGTTGAGGGACGGCAAGATCTGTCCGGTTCTGCTTGGCTGTGCGGAACAGGGTAATGGCGTCACTCGGCTCCTGAAAGCGCTGCGCCACGAAGCTCCGTTTGCGGACAGGACGGCAGAGCGGCTGGGCGTTTCCGGCGCTCAGCCCCTGGCGTATGTCTTCAAGACCTACCATACCGCTCATGCCGGGAAGCTTTCGCTCATGCGGATCTTCGGCGGCAGCTTCAGCGATGGCATGTCGGTCACGGGACCTTCCGGTGAAGACCGCGCAGCGGGACTGTTCACTCTGTTCGGGCAGGAGCCGCGCAAGCTGAGCAAAGCGGCGGGGCCGGGCGAAACGGTCGCGCTGGGACGGCTCGAAAGCGCACTGACGGGGCAGACGCTGACTGCGGGCAAGGCGCCCCTGGAGCAGGCCGAAGCGCCCGAGCCGCCCTATCCGGTCTATGGGCTGGCGATCGCGGCCGCGGAGCGCAAGGATGAGGTCAAGTTGACGGCCTCGCTCGGCAAGATCATCGAGGAGGACCCATCGCTCAGCCTCGCCCATAATGGCGAGACCGGCGAAATGGTGCTGTGGGGACAGGGCGAAATGCATTTGCGCATCGCGCTGGAGCAGCTTCTGCGCCGCTTCGGCGTTTCCGTCGAAACGCGGGCGCGCCAGATCCCCTACAAGGAGACCATCCGCAAGGGGATCGAAATACGCGGCCGGCACAAGAAGCAAAGCGGCGGCCACGGACAATTCGGCGACGTCGTCCTCGATATTTGCCCGCTGCCTCGCGGTTCCGGCTTCACCTTCTCCGACAGGATCACGGGCGGCGTCGTGCCGAAGCAATATATTCCCTCGGTGGAGAACGGCGTCCGCGATTACCTGACGTCGGGGCCTCTCGGTTTCCCCGTCGTCGACGTCGAAGTCTGCCTCAAGGACGGCTCGACCCATTCGGTGGATTCCTCCGACATGGCGTTCCGCGCCGCCGGACGGCTTGCCATGGCCGAAGGAATGCCGAAATGTTCCCCGGTGCTGCTTGAGCCGATCATGGCGGTTGAAATCACCGTGCCGTCCGAGGCGACATCGAGGATCAACGGCATCATATCGTCACGACGCGGACAGATCCTCGGCTTTGACGCAAAGCCAGGCTGGAATGGCTGGGATGTCGTCCAGGCCTGCATCCCGGAAGCGGAGATGCAGGATGTGATCATTGAGTTGCGCTCGGCGACGGCAGGCAGCGCGAGCTTCATTTCCAGGTTCGACCATCTCGCCGAGGTTACGGGCAAGCTGGCCGATCAGGTTCTGGCGCAAGGATCGGTCGCCGCATGAGGCATGACGGCAGCCGCCTTTCGCGCCATTGCGATCGGCGGCTGCTGACAAGACTGCGCGGCGAAGCGTTAACTCCATCCGCGCTCGCAAATCTTGTCTGCCCGGCAGTAAACGCACTTTCTCCCCCCGGTCAGGACATCCGGCTTTTGTCTTGCTCATGACAGGGGACAAACGATGAGCAAGCCGCGCCTTTCATCCCGACCCACAGGGTCAGATGCGTTTCAGCATTTCCGCGCGTTCAGGTAGCCTGCCTTCCGGCCTGTGCCTCCCAGCGCTCCAGAAGATCCCGATTGTTGCGGATATAGGGGTTATCCGGAGCCTGCAGCGCCGCCTTGTCGAGCGTTTCGCGCGCGCCCGTAAAATCGCCGCGAAGCATCTTGTGATAGGCGATGTTGTTGAGCACGGTCGGCGTCGGCCCGGTGATCTCCATGAGCTGCTTGTAGGCGCGCTCGGCATGATCGTAGCGCTTCAGCCGGTCATAGGACGCGGCAAGACCGAGCCATGCTTCGGCGTTGCTGTGCCGCTCCTCGATCGCCTGACGGTAATAGCGCTCGGCCAGGCCGTAATTGCCGTTCCGATAGTAGCCCTTGGCCTTCTCCAGCCAGACTTTCTCCGGCGCCGAACCGAAGGAAGAAGAGCCGGTAATGTCGCCGCTGGCATGTTCCGCCGACGCTGAACTGTCCAGCGTCTGGCATCCGGCGAGCGTCGAGGCGAGAGCCCCGGCCGCCAGAAGTTTGATTATATGTCCCCTCATCTTTATCCCCTGTTTGGCAATCCTTTTTTCAGAAAGCATTTCGAAGCCTTGCGATGATCGGCAAGGCGATGACGACAAGCATGACCGGAAAGATGAACAGTCCCAGCGGTAGCGTCAGCTTGACCGGCAGGGCATGGGCTTTTTCCTCCGCCATCGTCAGCCTCTTGTCGCGCATCTCTTCGCTGTAGACGCGCAACGAGTCCGTAAGGCTCGTACCCAATTGCTCGCTCTGGTAAAGCAGCAGGCCAAGATTGGTGACTTCCTCCACGGCGGTGCGCCGCGCCAGACCTTCCGTGGCTTCCGCAAGCGTCGCGCCGGCGCGAAGCTCAAGGCTCATCAAGTAGAGATTGGCGCCCAGATACGGGTAGGTCTGCGCGATTTCGCGGCTGATCCGGTCGACGGCCGCGCGCGGGCTCAGTCCTGCTTCGGCGCAAACCAGCATCAGGTCCATGAAGTCCGGAAATCCCTCGCGGCATTGCTGGCGCATCTTTTTCTGGCGGCCGGCGAGATAGCGGCCGGGCAGCAGGAAACCGAGACAGCCGGCCACGGCGAGGAAGCTCATGTGGCTCGACGGCTGGATCTCGTATCCGTAGAGGGTCAGCGCGATGTGGAGAACAAGCGGCAGGCCGATCAGCATGCTGAGCCGGATCCCCTGAAACCACACGACGCTGTTCGGGCCGAAAAATCCCGCGCTGACAAGTTCGCGCTCAAGGCGCGATTTTTCCGTTTCGTTGGCCTGATTTCTGCGGCCGCGCTCGATCTTGCCCAGAAGCGCGGAGTTTTCAGCGTAGCTTTGAAAGCGCAGCGAGCGGTCCGTTGCTTCCCAGGGCTGGTCAAGCGCAATGCCGGAGTAATCGCGCGAAATATCGTAGGTTGCACGTTTGCGGATGTCGCTGCGCCGCTGCACGACGTCGGTGACCGCGAGCACGAAGAAAAACATGCACATGAACGTAAAGAAAATGGCGCCGAACAACACGGCGTTGCTCGGTCCGGACGTCCCCTCGACTATGAAATTCAGTATATTTTCCATCACACACTAAACTTCGTCATTCGGTACATCACAAAATTACCGATGATCATCCATCCGACCGCTGCCCCGAGAGACGGCATGATGTACCATTCGTCCCACACGTCTCCGTAATATCCCGGCGCGATCAGCAAGAGCACGCCGAACAGCGCAACGGGCAGAATGCTGAGGAACATCGCCGAATACCGTCCCTCCGCCGACAGCGCTTTTGCCTTGCGCCGTAGCTTGAACCGGCCACGGACGACCTTGGCAAGATTGGTGAGGATCTCCGCCAGATTGCCGCCCATCTTGGCCTGAATGGATACGGCGAGCACGAGAAGCGACAGATCCGGCTGCCCGACGCGCGTGCGCAGATTGACCATGGAGGTTTCCAGGTCGAGCCCGTAGGTCAGCTCCGAGCCGGTGATCGCGAACTCCCCGCCAAGCGGATCGGCGATCTGGCTGCCGACCGTGGAAATGGCGATGGGAATGGAATGTCCGGCTCGAAGGCCGCGCACGATGATGTCGATCGCGTCGGGAAGCTGCTCCTCGAACTTGCGCTGGCGCGACACCCGCATGGAGCGCAGCACCAGAACAGGTATGCCGATGCCAACGGCCAGCGCGCCGGCGGCAGAAATGAGTTGGCTGCCCTGAATGATGGAGATGACGAAATATGCGCCCGCGGTGACGAAGGCCATCGCGAACAGCACGCCCTGAACGCCGACCGTCACCCCCGATTGCAGGATGAGCTGATTGAGCGAGATGAGCGGCAGCGAATAATGCCCTTCCGAGGAAAGGCTGCGCCCGCGCAGGACGCGCATGAGTTCCTGCTGGTTTGCGTCCACCGTGCCCAGTTCGCCCAGACGGCGGCTGACACTCCTGCGCTGGGCACGCCGCGCGGAAATGACGAGAAAGCCCGCGGTGACGGCGAGCAGAACGGCGACGAAAACCAGAAGCGGGACGAGTTGACCGAGATTCATTATGACGCCCCCGGTTCAAAGAAATCGGGCGGAAAGGCGTATCCCCTGATCTGGAGTTCCTGCATGAAGTTCGGCCGCAGTCCGGTCGCACGGAACTCGCCGCGAACCTGGCCTTCTTTCGTGGTCCCGGCGCGGATGAACTTGAAGATCTCCTGCATCTGGATGACGTCGCGCTCCATGCCGACGATTTCCGTCAAGCTCACGATGCGGCGGCGCCCGTCGCTGAAACGCTGAAGCTGAACGATCAGCGTAATGGCCGAGGCGATCTGTGTACGGATGCTCCCTTCCGTCATGTTCATGCCAGTCATGCCGACCATCTGCGTCATGCGGGCAAGCGCATCGCGCGGATTGTTGGCATGGATGGTCGTCATCGAGCCTTCATGGCCGGTATTCATGGCCTGAAGCATGTCGAAAGCTTCCTCGCCGCGCACCTCGCCGATGATGATGCGGTCAGGCCGCATGCGCAGCGCATTCTTGACGAGTTCGCGTTGCCGGATCTCGCCGCGTCCCTCGATATTGGGCGGGCGCGTTTCCAGACGGCCGACATGCGGCTGCTGCAAGCGCAACTCCGCGGCGTCTTCGATGCTGATCAGCCGTTCCTTGTGGGAAATCGCGTTGGACAGTGCGTTGAGCAGCGTCGTCTTGCCGCTACCGGTGCCGCCGGAAACAAGCAGCGTCAGCCGTGCCGAGACGGCGGCATTCAGCAGGTCGGCCATCTTCTGCGTGAGGCTGCCGACGGAGACGAGGCCTTCCAGATCATAGGCCTGTTCGGCGAATTTGCGGATCGAGACCAGCGGTCCATCAACGGCGATCGGCCGCACCGCGACGTTGATGCGCGAGCCGTCCGCAAGCCGCGCATCGACCATCGGCTGGCTTTCGTCCACACGCCGGCCGACCGCGCTGATGATCTTGTTGACGATGCGGAGCACATGCGCCTCATCCTTGAAGCGCACGGGAACGGTTTCGAGCTGGCCGAAGCGCTCCACGTAGACCTTTTCATGCGTATTGATGAGAATGTCGCTGACGGTCGGGTCCTTGAGCAGCGGTTCGATCGGGCCGAGGCCGGTCAGTTCATCGAGGACTTCGGTGGTGAAGTTCTCAAGCTCGCGCGCGTTGAGCAGGATGCGTTCGGCGCGGACATAATCGGCGACGATCTCGGAAATCTGCACCCGGAGTTCTTCGCGGGAAAGCCGCTCGATCATCGACAGGTTGAGATCGTCGATGAGCTTGCGATGCAGACGGACCTTGGCCTCGATCAGTTCCTGCTTGAGGAGCTTGTTTTCCTCGCTCCCAAGTTCAGCCAGCCGCCTTTCCATCGGTGCAGCAATAGGACGCGCGCCGTTTGCGGGACGGTTCACGCCACCAAATCTGTTGTTACCACCGGGTAAAAAGCGATCCGACATTATCTAACACCTGAACAAGGATGAAGTACGCGGGCGCATCACGCGCCATTCTTCAAGATCCGGTCCAGCGCCTTTTCGAGCTTGTTGCCACTGTGAATTTCCGAAACCGGTAGCCCGCGATTGATCGCCTCGTTGACGAGGTCGGCGCAGTCCGGGATGAAGCCGGCAAGCCAGTTGCGCAGCAGGCCTTCAGCGTCGCTCTTCTTCAGGCCGGCGCCGAACAGCTTGTTGCGGTGCTTGTTGACGATGGCGGACACCTTGGCGTCGTCCACGGCTTTGGCGGAAATCGCGTCGAGCACATAGCGTGCGTGTCGCAAGGCGGGCACGGTGAAATTCGTGACCACGTAGACCTGGTTCGATCCCCAGATCACATTGTCCATCCAAGGATACCAGTTCTTCGGCAGGTCGATCACGACATAGTCGAACGAACGCGACAGCAGCCCCAGCACAGCGCCGATCAGCCCCTCGCTCACCTCGAAATATTTCGCGGGCACGCGCGGCGTGGCCAAGACCGACAGCCCGGAGGAATGCCGCGTCAGCATTACTTCCAGAAGCTGTCGGTCGAGGCGCCCCGGGGCGTTGGCCAGCTCTTCGATGCGGAAGGCTGGCGGTATGTCGAGATAGTCGGCGATGGAGCCGTCCTGAAAATTCAGATCGACAAGGCAGGTGCTCTCCATCTGCTTGTTCCTGCGGCCGAGCAGGAACGCGGTCTGGATCGCAAGCGTCGTGTTCCCGGCGCCGCCTGCCGCGGGAAAGAAGGAATAGCAGATGGCGTCCTTGTTGCGGTTCTCGACGACGGGCGTGCGGTTCAGCCGTTCGCAGGAGCGATAGATGTCCGTGAACGGACTGTCCTTCGGCAGCCAGTCGTCGATCCTGATCTGGACGAGGCGGCGTACGATCTCCTGGTCCAGATAGCTGGACAGGGCGATGATCGGCGTATCGGCGTAGCGCCCGCGCTTGATCCGCTCCAGCGCGGCCAGATCATCGGCCGAGGCAGTCTTCAGATCGACAAGCAGCACACCCGGCAAGAGTTCGGCATTGAGAAAGCTTTCCGTTTCCGAGACCCGGCCCTTAACGGTTTTCAGAATGAAATGCTTTTTCTCGGTAAAGCCATTCGACAAAAGTTCTTTCAGGTCAACATCTTCACTAATGAGAAGAACATCAACCTGCTGATCTCCACGTAGTGCGTTTGGTCTGGTCATATCATCAAGACCAGTTCCAGCCATATCGCGCTCGTCAATATATGCTGTTTGAGCTGGCCGAAACTTTTCCATTATTGACATATTAAAACTGACCCTGACATTTACGCATACATTCGTGGCTTTTTAATAGCCGGCGGAGTGTTTCTTGCCACTTCTAGTTTTTTATTTGGGCTCCACCGCTGGTCGCGCTGATACTTGTTGTGTTGAGGCCTGAAGGCGGGATCGACTTGTTGTTCTGATAGCGATCGACAGCGACGCGCGCCCTTTCGCCTTCAAGGTGGATGTCGGTGTTCGTGGCGTTCTCGTTCCACGGGTCCACCGTATGCGTGACCTTGTTCGTCTCGACCGCGTCCCCCGCGCCCAGTGTAAGCGTATCGCGCTGGGCGTAATACTCGTCCTCATAGCAACCGGAAAGCAGCAGGGCCGGCCCGGCGATAGCGGCAGCGGTGAGCGCGATTTTCGCGCGCCTTGCAAAGCCCGTCATCATTGGTACGTTCCCTTCCAGCTGTTTTCGACCGGCTCTTCCGCCGTCAGTTCCAGAATGTGCCCGGTATAATCATCCGGCTTGCCGATATTGACTTCCTCGCGCCCGGTCAGGAAATATTCCTTCTCATTGGTGGGAATGCGCTTGTCGAGTGGCGTCGCCAGCTTGCCGCCCGGTGCGCGGGGCTTCACAAGACGCGGCGTGATGATGATCACCAGGTCGGTTTCTTCCTTCTCCCATGCCGCGCTGCGCAGGAGGGCGCCAAGGATTGGCACGTCGCCGATCCACGGAAGCTGACGGGCGCTGCGAATGTGATTGGCCTGCAGCAGCCCGGCAATGGCGAAGCTCTGACCGTCGCGCAGTTCCACGGTTGTCGATGCGCGGCGGACCGTGAGGCTCGGGATCTCGGTGTTATTGATCCGAATGGAGTTGGTCGGGTCGAGGTTGCTCACTTCCGGCTCGATCTTCAGATTGATCTGGCCGTCATTGAGGACGGTCGGCGTGAAGGCGAGGCCGACACCGAATTTCTTGAACTCGACGGTTATCTGGTCGTCCTTGCTGGAGACCGGGAAGGGGAACTCGCCGCCGGCAAGGAAGCTCGCCGTATCGCCGGACAGCGCCACGAGGTTCGGTTCCGCCAGGCGGCGGGCGAGGCCGCGCTCTTCGAGGGCTTGCAGCGTGACATTGACCTGTGTGTCGCCGGAAATGATCGCGCCGATGGCGGCTCCGAAGGGCGACAGACTGCCGACAAGCGATGAATCCGTTGCACCGAGGAAATTGTTCGACGACACCTGCGCGCCAACGCCGAGCGCTTTTGCCGCCGACCGGTTGGCCTCGATGAAGCGAACCTCCAGCATGACCTGCTGGGGCGCGGCGACCCGCATCGCATTGGTGATCTCATCCTCGATGGAAATCTGCTTGGCAAGCGTAATGGCGTGCTGCATGGCGACCGCGTCCGGCACGACGCCGGTCAGCAGCATCCGGCCATTCACCGACTGCACGACAACGCCCTCCAGCGCGGAATTGCCCTTCATCCGCGTACGCAGGCCATCGAGATCATGCGTCACTTCAATGTCCACGACGCCGATCATCTGCTTGCCTTCATCGAGCAGGGCAAGGCGCGTTACGCCGACCTTCTTGCCAACGATGTAGATCGAGCGGTTGGTAAGCGGCACCACGTCCGCGACTTCGGCGTTGCCGACGAGGGCTTCGCTGAACGGGACGCCGACGCGGACTGTCTCGGATCTGTGCAGCGTAACCTGAATGTCGATCCGATCCTCGGAGGCCTGAACGTGATAGATGCCCGGCGCCGCTTTCGGCGCATCCGTATCCGCGGCGATTGCCTGGCTTGAAAGCAACAACGATCCGAAGATCATGGTTGCGAATGCAAGAACCGTCCCCATGAAGATGGAATGGCGGCGCTTTTGGTCTCCGGAGCGGTTCTTGCCCGCCCGCTTCGCACGCTCGCCATCTGCTATTCGTGCCAGGTTCATTTTCAAGTTCCCCTAAATCCCTCATTTGCCGCTTGCGCGGCTTGTCGTTTCAAACGCTATTGACCCGGCGCTGCCGGGCGGACGTCCTGCCTCAGAATTTCGTGCCGCCAGCTTTGTTCTGCCCCCGGATCGTTCTCCACCTGATAATTTTCCCGGGTCGTTGACCGCGTGACCGTAACGGTCGGGCCGCTCGGCGCTTGTGGAACGGAGGTTGTGGTTTCCGTTGGCGGCAGGGCGAGCGCCCCGGCGGCAATCAGATCCGCCGTGGAAATCTGTTTGGTATCCTGGTCGCCTTTCGTGTCGCCCACACGATTGAGCACCAGCGAGAGTTCACCAATACGCTCGCCAAGATGCAGGCGTTGCGCGTCTTCCGTGGTCACTTCAAGCGTCACCGTCTTGGCAGATGACGGATTATCCTTGCGCTGTGTGTTCTGATCCAGCGCCAGCACACGCACATTCTGCAGCAGAACCACGATCGAAGAGGCCGCACCGGCGGCTTCATTTGCTTTCCGCTGGACATGGCTCAGAAAGACATCCACCCGGTCGTCCGGTTGAATGAGGCCGGAAACCCCGGAGGATTCGCTGACACGGATCGTGGCGGCCTTCATATCCGAGTTGATCCGCGCCGAAAGCGCGCCGGACGCCCCGCCTCCGACCAGCTTGTGCTGAAGGATCGGTTCGCCTTCATAGATGGTGTGCAGCGCGGTCTGTGTCTGGTCCGCGCCGAACATGGCTTTCGTCGAGAGAAACGCGCCTCTGGGGGGCGTTTCGCCGCCCCATGGCACGAGCTTGACCGTTTCAGCGGTCAGCTTTTCGCCATAGACGAAGTCCTTGGCGGCCACGACGATGGATTGCGACGGAGCGGAGGCAACCGTCTCCGTCTTTGTAGGCGTTTGCGCGGATTGGCTGACAAGCCAGACCCGCGTAAACAAAGCGGCGGCGGTGGCGCAGACGAGCGCGATCGCTATCATGATGGCATTGCTCATGCGCATGAAACGCCTCCGCTATTCAATTGAGGATTGGCAGGTACTAAGACAGTTATTCCGGTGCTGTTCCTGTCGCAGCGCCAGTCAAAGCAGTGTTGACGTTGGTGAAAATGGTATTGATCTGGCCACTCATGAGGCCAATTGTTGCCACTATGGCAGCGGTAACCAATCCGACGAGAATGGCATATTCGACCATGGAAGCCCCGCGTTCTTCGCGGATGAAACGCTTGACAAGTGCAAAAGGTGAGATACGCATGGGAGTTACTCCAACTGTAAACAATTGACGCGGTTGGGTGGTTTGGGGAGCCTGAAGCTTCCTACGGCGGGGCTCCCCAAATTTCGTTCAGGCATAAAACCTGCAACCCACGCCGATTAAGAAAAATTGCGTAGACATACGCAACATCGCTTGGATTGCACATCCCGCTGGCGGCACGCCAAAGTTGCTTAAAGCTTTACTCAACCAAAGTTTGCAGAGATTTTGGCTCTTCCCGTCGCCAATCCCGGCTTGGCGAGCCCTTCCGGTAATATGTAAAATTGATTGTGCTGTTTTTGGCCGTGATTCGGCCAATATTGATTCAGGCCTAGTTAAAAAGTCGAATATTAGAGATTGACGAAGTTATTCTACGTATGCGGTTTACCTTATACGTAGACATTGCTACGCAATCTTACCATCCGCAATCGCCGCCGATGTACGGTGCTTTCCGGAATTATGCATTCATTCGATCTGTTGGCGAATCAGTTCAAGTAGAAGTGGCGGGTGGAAAGCGGTCTTCAGGCCCGAAAACCAACCTTCGGCCCTGCTGTTGCGTTTTTGGCACAGCTTTGCGGTAAATGCCTATTAACCAAGAATATGTGGGAAAAGCGGGCAAACGTCGGCAGGTAGGCGAAGCAGTTTTGGTAACTACTGAGTGACTATTAACCGTCAAGTTGATCCATGTCAATTTGGGATTCACCGTCTCTGTGAGAAGAGTCACAGCGCTTAACAACAACTTATCTTAAATTTATTTGAATCATCCAAATGGATGATAATATCGGCAGCGGTATTCCAGATTGCCATGCGGGATTTGGAGCGTTCCAATACAGGCCACACTGCCCCCTTTCCCATTCTCGTCACTTTGCCGCCGCAGCCAGCCGCGGAAATTGCACGAAAAAAGCCTTGCGCTGGATGGCGCTTCCCGTGCTACTTATTATCTTTGGTCAGTACACCACAGTCGCCAGATCAAGATCATCCCTGTTTTTGCCATTCCCGCGCAAGCGTGACTCCAGTCCTCGGCAGCATCTCCAGTGTTTACTGGCTTCCCGCTTGCGCGGAAATGACGTCCGTTGGTGGCAGTGGTCGCCAATTGCGAGCTGAGACGCGCGCAGGACGCCGCGCTATCGTTCATCCGGTTTCATTGATTGGTAGTGCTTGCGGAACGGTTCGTCGCGCGATCTGTGCTCACGGCACTTCTGATCGCCGCTGCCATCAAGGCGCTATTGGGGAATGCGGCGCTTCAAGCCGCGTGCGACGCCATCGGTTCGGTCAGCACGGCGTAAAGCGCTTCCTTCTCGCGTGACGAGCGCAGCTTCTCGACCGCTGCCGGCTCGCGCATCAGGCGCGAAATGCGTGCAAGCGCCTTGAGATGATCGGCCCCTGCGTCTTCGGGCGCAAGCAGAAGGAACACAAGATCGACCGGCTCCTCGTCGATCGCGTCGAAATCGATCGGATCTTCCAGCCGCGCGAACAGCCCGACAATATGGCTGAGCGCGTTCATTTTTCCATGCGGAATGGCAATCCCGTTGCCCACGCCCGTTGAGCCGAGCCTTTCCCGCTGCAGAAGGGTGTTGAATATTTCATGCTCCTCAAGACCTGTCAGCTTCGATGCCCTGACCGCAAGTTCCTGAAGAGCCTGTTTTTTATTCGCCGCCTTCAAAGCAGGAATGACGCCGTAGGGTGTGATGAGATCGCTCAGATCCATAATCTTCCATACGCTCCCGTGACCATGAGTGAGCAGCAATGATCGCAACTCAGCTCTTCTGGTCTAATTGCGCTGAAACTCCGCCCGGATCGATCCAGCCGATATGGCCGTCATCTCTCCGATAGACCACATTCAACCGGCCGTGGCTTGCATTTGTAAAAATCAGAAAGGATCGGTCCGCCAGATCCATCGCCATGACCGCGTCCCCCACCGTCAACTCATGTATTGCCGTCTGCGCCTCGGCAACGATGGCGGGGGCAAGTTCCGTCGGTTCCGTTTCCTCTTCTTCGTTGTTTTGCTGAAGGACATAGTCCATCGCGTTGAGCATCACCGCGTCTACCTTGGCGGATGCGGCCTGGTGATGATCTCTCAAACGTCTCTTGTAGCGCCGGAGCCGCTTCTCCAGATGCGCCGTAGACTCATCGACGCTCGGATGAGCCTCCTGTGCCTGGCCTTTCGACTGAAGGGACAGGCCCGAAGCGAGATGCACGGTGCAGGTCGTATTGAACTGACCGTGTTCCTTTTCGATGAAGATATGCGCCGAGACGCCCCGGCTATCATACTTCTCTAATATCTTTTCGACTCTTTCGGTCGCATAGTTTCGCAGGGCTGTTCCAAGATCGATATTTTTTCCGGTAACTTGCATGGCCATGTTTTTGTTATCGCTTGATTATCGTCAATTGCCCATCCGGCCCAGATTAACACGATGCATATTTGTCGGAAATTAAAGCCCCATCATGCATTGTTTCCCTCTGCGTGCCGGACGGTATTCCAGTGCCCATCCATTGTCAAACAGGACTAATATTGTGGTACGAGTTTGACCGGATGAAAAGCCTCCGTGTCCTCGTGGATAGTCCCTAGTGCGCTTCAGTTCGGGCTTCCACCCTTTATCCATATAGGATTTTCGCCGGATAAGGTGAATATTCCGATGCTCCCGGACGGTTCATCCAGGCGTGCGCGAGCCTGTTATCCCCCGGCTCCCGCGAATGACTGTGTGTAGCCCGCATTCTTGCTCCTCCGGCGCTGCACGGACGAAGGAATGCGCAGCGCTTCCCGGTATTTGGCCACGGTCCGGCGTGCAATATCGATCCCCTCATCGCGCAATATGGCAACGATCTTATCGTCCGACAGGACGCGGCGCGAGCACTCATTGTCGATCAACTCCTTGATCCGATGCTTGACGGACTCCGAGGAATGCGGATCGCCAGTCCCAGCGCGGGCAATGGCCGAGGTGAAAAAGTATTTCAATTCGAAGGTGCCGCGCGGCGTCTGCATGTATTTGTTCGATGTGACACGGCTTACGGTGGATTCATGCATGCCGATGCGCTCGGCGACATCTTTCAGGGCTAGCGGCTTGAGTCCGCGCACGCCGATTTCCAGAAACGCTTCCTGCTGCCGCACGATCTCGTGAGCGACCTTCAGCATGGTGCGGCGTCTCTGGTCGAGACTTCGCGCCAGCCAGTTGGCGGTGGCGATGCAATTCTGCAGGTAGACCTTGTCCTGCTCGTTGCGCACCTGGCGTTTCGCGGATGCATAGAAGCTCTGATTGACCGAAATGCGCGGCAGCGTGTCGTCATTCAGCCGAATGGTCCATTCCCCGGAGCGGTTTCGCTCGATCAGGATGTCGGGAATTACCGTCTCGACGGCCGCGAAGCCGTAATCCGCACCCGGACGCGGGTTCAGCGCCCTGATTTCGGCGATCATCTCGGTCAGATCTTCGTCGTCCACACCGCAAAGCCGGCGGAGGGCGGCATATTCATGGCTGCCCAGCAGTTCCAGATTGTCCAGCAGCGCCTGCATGGCGGGGTCGAGACGGTCGATCTCCCGGAGTTGCAGGGCGAGGCATTCGGCCAGCGACCGCGCGCCGACGCCCGCCGGTTCGAGCTTCTGAATGGCATCCAGAACCTCCTGGACGGTTTCGGGCGTCTCGCCGAGTCGTTCGGCGATTTCCTCGACCGTGCCGCGCATATAGCCGGCATCGTCGATCAGGTCGATCAGATGGTCCCCGATGAGGCGCAGAACCGGCTTTGTGACCTGGATATGAAGCTGCTGGCGCAGATGATCGCGCAGGGTCGTGACCTGCGCCGTAAAGTCTTCAATGCGTGTGAGGCTGGATTCGCCCGAGCTGCCGCCATTGCCGGGCGCGCGGGTGGAGAGGGATTCGTAGGAGGCTTGCGGCGTCAGAGGCGCATCGTCGGCGAAATCGCCGAAATCGGTTGCCGCGCTGGCGCTTTCAGGGGGGGCGCCCGTCGCCCCGTCAAACTCGCTGTCGCCAAACGGAGCGCTGTCATTAGCGGGTTCGGCCGCTGCCGACTCCGCGGATTTGTCACTGTCGCCGCCCGGCCCGCGTTCGTCCCATTCGATGAGCGGGTTCTGCTCGATCTCCTGCTCGACGAAACTCAGTAAATCGAGGTTGGAGAGCTGCAACAGCTTGATCGCCTGCTGCAACTGCGGGGTGATAATGAGCGACTGTGTTTGCCTGAACTCTAGTCTTGCGTGCAGCAATGTCGCAGATCCACCTTCAACTCGAACAAACCGAACCGAGGCAGAGGCCAGAGCCTTACGAGAACATGTCGCCCAGATAGACGCGTCTGACGTCCTCGTTGGCGACGATCTCCTCCGGAGTGCCTTCGGTCAACACCTGGCCATCATAGATGATATAGGCCCGATTGATCAGCTCTAAAGTTTCACGAACGTTATGATCGGTTATCAGAACCCCAATGCCGCGTTGCGTCAAGTGGCGGACGAGCGCACGAATATCGCCGATGGCGATGGGATCGATGCCGGCAAAAGGTTCGTCGAGGAGGATGTAGGAGGGGCGGCTGGCGAGAGCGCGGGCAATTTCGAGCCGACGCCTTTCGCCGCCGGACAAGGCCATTGACGGTGATTTTCTCAGCTTTGTGATGCGGAATTCCTCCAGCAGCGAATCCAGCTGGTGTTCGCGTTCGCGCCGGTTCGGCTCCACGACCTCAAGCACGGCGCGGATGTTCTGTTCGACCGTAAGGCCCCGGAATATCGAGCTTTCCTGAGGCAGATAGCCAATGCCCAGACGCGCTCGGCGATACATGGGCAGCTTGCTGATATCGTGCCCGTCAATGAAGACCTGCCCCTTGTCGGGTTTGATCAGGCCGGTAATCATGTAGAAGATCGTGGTCTTGCCCGCGCCATTCGGCCCAAGCAGGCCGACGGCCTCGCCCTTGCGGACGGAAAGGCTGGCGCCGCGCACGACCATGCGCTGCTTGAAGCTCTTGAAGAGCCCCGAGGCCGACAATTCGTCGTCAGGGTTAAGCTGCGGGCGGCGGCGCGCACCTTGTTCAGGCGGTCGCCGGCGGGCAGGCGCCGGCGGCCTTGCCGGGTGGTCGCGTTGGGAGTGCCTGTCCATGATTGCCATGTGAAACGGCCTTGCTTAAGGAGGCTATTAGAGCGAGATCCGATAAAATTGACACCATTTTTCGGACAAATCGAGCTTGAAACAAACAGATCTGGATCAGGATCGTTTCGCAAGAGATGATCCTGATCTAGAGCAAAATGCAGCCTGACGGCAACCATTCTTGAGAAATGCGCCTGAAACAAAAGGATACGGCAATTCCTATCCTTGTCGTTTCCACGCAGGTTCGATCCGGCTTGGAACGATGATCGCAACGACCAATCGTGTAGTCGATATTTCGGACGGAGGAAAGGCCGGCCGCATGAATTTGCCGCGCCTCTCGCCTGGTGAGGTCTAGTTTGCCCCGTTGCGGTTTTTGGGCGTGAAGATCATTCGCACGCCGCGATTGTCCTTGTCAGCGCCTGCATCGCTTGTCTTGGGCGTTTCGAAGCGGCTCAGGCCAGTTGTCAGGTCAATCACCAGCCGGCTGCCGCGAATGAGGTTCTCGCCCTGCGACAGCTTTACATCCCCCCCGATCGTCACTTGCTGCTTCGTGACTTCGAAGATCGCCCAGTCGCTTGTCGCAGTCTGGTCGCCCTTGGTTGTGATCAGCACTTTGCCCCTGGCGTCGATCTGGGTGATATTTGCATTGCCGCCTCCCGGCACGGACGAGGCCGCTTCGGCGGTCCTGGGCGCTTTTTCATCTTCGGATTTGTAGAAGACCTGAATCTCCTTGGCGCGAAGGTTGAAGTCTCCTTGCGTTGCGGAGACATTCCCCTTGAAGACCGCGATCTTCTTGCCGTCATCGACCTCAAGGCTGTCCGCGACGATGTCGATCGGCTTGTCGGAATTTTGCGAATAGCTTGACGCCAGGCCGCTGCCGGGCGTTTGGCTCCAGGCCGCCGAAACTGGCAAGATCAGGCCAATCGCAATCGCTGCGCAGCCCGTCCGGTACAGGCGCGCGCTGCGCCTCATGTTCGAAAATTTCATTGCCGGCTTTCCCCATTTTGCCCCTGCTGCGCCGGCCTAGCTGCGATCGCCCCCGCCGATGCGCCGCGTTTGTTGGCCGGTTCCCGTTCCAGATGAAGTCTTACGTTGCCCGTGAAGATGGCGCGCTTCTCGCTGGAATAAAAGGTCATGGCCTCCGCATTGATGGTCGTGTTGCGAAAGGCAAGCGCGACCGGATCGGTTGAAACCAGCTTGTTGTCCTTGAAATAGGCCGTGGCGGTCTGAAGCTGCCCGGAATATCCGGCATCGCCGCCGATTGTCAGGCCGGTATCGAAAGTGAGCTGTTCCTTCTTGGAATCGAAAAGTCCCGAGGGAGCGACAAGGACGGTCTTTTCGCCTGTCTTGGAGACAAGTTCACCCTGCACGGTGTTCAGCGTGATCAGGTCCGGATTGCTGACCTGTTGCGTTGCCGTGTCCGCCCGTATGTCATAGACGCCGTGCCTTTCGTGAACGCCGTTGATCCGCGGATTGATCATTGTCAGGCCGCCATCGGAAATGACGACGTCATCGACGCTGGCCTGTCCGCCATCAACTTCGACGGTCATCTGCGATGGAAGGAAATAGAGGCCGGTGACGCCGAGCGCGACGAGCGGGCACAGCAGGCGAAGGGTTCTGACCAGCATGCTGTGGCGCTTTGCTGCCCGCAGCGCTTTCGTCCGGTCGCCGCCGCCGGTAATGCCGCTGAAACGGGCGGCGCCCCGTTCGCGCTGCATCTGCGGCTGTATGGCCATGTCCGTCATACGGTTGCCTAAAAGCTGAACGCATTGTCCCGAAAATGCGGTAGGTGCGTTGTCAAAGCTTCATAATTCCGAAAGATGATGGCCTTTTTACCGGTCCCGCCTTGGCAATTACGCAGCAGGGCCCAAAGGCCGTCGTTCTATCGGAAAGGCACATGTCAGTGCCTGAAAATTTCTTCCTCGTTCCAACCCAGCAGATCCAGCCTTGCGCGAGTTGGCAGGAAGCGGAAACAGGCTTCAGCCAGGCCCGTCCGTCCCTCGCGGGCGAGCAGATCGTCAAATATCGCCTTGAGCTTGTGCAAATGCAGCACATCCGAGGCCGCATAGGCAAGCTGCTCCTCGGTCAGCTCGGCCGCGCCCCAGTCCGAGGATTGTTGCTGCTTGGAAATTTCCACACCCAGCAACTCGCGGCACAGGTCGCGAAGCCCGTGCCGGTCCGTATAGGTTCGGGTGAGTTTCGAGGCGATCTTGGTGCAGTAGACCGGAGCCGTTTCGACGCCGAGATATTTGTCGAACATGGCGATATCGAAGCGGCCATAATGAAACAGCTTCACGACCGACGGATCGGTCAGCAATCTCGCCAGATTGGGCGCGTGAAAGCCGCCGTCGAACTGGACGAGATGCGCTGTGCCGTCTCCGCTTGAAAGCTGGATCAGGCAGAGCCGGTCCCGGTGCGGATCGAGACCCATCGTTTCGGAATCAATGGCGACGACATCGCCGAAGCTCAGCCCGTCAGGCAGATCGCCCTTGTGAAGTGTGATCGTCATACCGGAGCTTATATCACACTGCACCGCACGCGCCAGAGCGAGATTGGCTGTTTCCCCCGGCCTTGCCGCCTTGCACAGTGAGGAAATTGCAACCTTTTCGTGTAAAAACGAATGCGTTAACCAAGGATGCAAGGCGCGGGGATGACTTCAAGGAACAGGATCGGCGCGGGGCGGGCGGCGGTGTCCGCCGGGCAGCAGATGCTGGCGACGGCGGTGCAGCATTTTCAGGCGGGACGGCTCGGTGAAGCGCAGGCTGTCTATAGCCGGATTCTCGCCGGCGATCCGGGGCATATCCTGGCGCTCAATCACCTCGCCATTGTCGAATTCCAGCTTGGCCGAACCGATGAGTCGCTGCGGCTGCTCGGGCAATGTCTGGCGCTGAAGCCCGACTATGCGCAGGGCTATTCCGACCTTGCCGTCATCCATATGCAGCTCGGCCGCGACAAGGAGGCAATCGAGGCTTGCCAAAAGGCCATCGCCCTTGATCCGCGCGTGGCGACCGCGCACAGCAATCTCGGCGATCTCCTGCGGCGCGGTGGCGACAACGGTGCAGCCGAGCAGGCCTATGGCCGCGCCGTCCAGGTCCAGCCGAAATTTCCGGCCGCCCATGCCAACCGGGCCGACGTTCTGATCGCGCTGGGCCGGCTCGACGAGGCGCGCCGGGCTTGCGAAAAAGCGTTGAGGCAAGCGCCGGGTCTTGCTCTGGCGCATGGCGTCAAGGGGCTGATCCTGTATTGTGAGGGCCGCCATGAACAGGCCGTCGCCGCCTACGAAAAAGCGCTGCGGCTCGATCGCGGCCTCGCGCTCGTTCACACACGGCTGGCCAATGCGCTGAAGGAGCTGGGACGGCTGGACGAGGCGCTTGCGGCGAATGCGCGGGCGCTCGCCGCCGATCCGTCCTGCATCGAGGCGCTCTGCAACCAGGCGCTGACGCTTCAGGCGCTCGGGCGCTATGACGAAGCCTTCAAAGCCTATTCGGACGCGCTGACGCTCGATCCCGATTCCGCCGATACGCTTGCCAGCCTGGGGCTGCTTCAGCACGGCACCGGCAATTCCGAGCAGGCTGTCGCCACGCTGCGGCGCGCCCTGACGCTCGATCCGCATGCCGGGAGCGTCTATGTCAATCTCGGCAACATCCTCAAGGATAAGGGAGAATATGCCGAAGCGGCCGGGATCTACCGGGCGATGCTGGACGCCTGCCCCGATGCGCCGCCGCCGCAGGGGCTTTACGATTACTGCAATCTGCGCCGCCACATTTGCGACTGGAACGGGCTCGACGAGGCGGAGCGCCATGCCATCGAGACGCTCAAACTCAGCGGCGACCGGATGCCGCCTTTCGCCGCGCTGGCAATGTCCTGCTCGCCGCAGGATCATCTCGATCTCGCACGCCGCTGGGCTGACGGTTTTCAATATTCCGGCCGACCGGCAGCGCGCCCCGCGGCTTCGCGCGGCCGTATCCGCATCGGCTATCTGTCGGCGGATTTCTACCAGCACGCAACCGCCACCCTCATTGCCGAACTGATCGAGCGGCATGACCGCGACCGGTTCGAGGTTTCCGCCTGGTGCTTCAGCCCGGATGACGGCAGCCCGATGCGGAACAGGCTCAAAGCTGCTTTCGACCGCTTCACGAGCGTAGAGCCCCTGACGCACTCGCAGGCGGCGGACATCATCGCCGCGGACGGCATCGACATTCTGGTCGATCTCAAGGGATACACGCGCAACGCCCGGTCGATGATTTTGGCGCAGCGGCCTGCACCGATTCAGGTCAATTACCTCGGCTATCCGGGCACGATGGGCGCGCCTTTCATGGACTATATTATCGGCGATCCCATCGTTACGCCGATGGAGCATCAGCCGTTCTTCGACGAGCGCATCGTCCAGCTTCCCGACTGCTATCAGCCCAATGACCGCCTCCGGGATAGCTCCGCGACATGGCTCAGCCGCACCGATCACGGCCTGCCCGAAAGCGGCTTCGTGTTCTGCGCCTTCAACAATGCCTACAAGATCACCGCGCCCGTGTTCGGCATCTGGATGCGCCTGCTCGGCAAGGTGCCCGGCAGCGTCCTCTGGCTGCTGGATGCCAATGCGCTGGCGAAGGATAATCTGCGCCGGGAAGCGCAAGTTCGCGGCATCGATCCGGAACGCCTCGTCTTTGCGCCACGGGTCTCGATTGCGGACCATCTGGCGCGTTACGCCCATGCCGATCTCTTTCTCGACAATTTGCCCGTCAACGCCCATACGACGGCCAGCGAAGCGCTATGGTCCGGCCTTCCGCTGGTGACCTGTCTCGGTGAGGACTTTGTCGGGCGCGTTGCCGGGAGCCTGCTCGCAGCCTGCGGGCTGCCCGAACTGGTGACGGAACCGCTGGCCGACTACGAAGCGCTGGCCATGCGTCTGGCTGAAAACCGTGACGAGCGCCTCGCCGTTCGCGCCCGTCTCACACAAGCCCGCCAGAGCGCACGGCTCTTCGATACGGCCCGCTACACGCGCAATCTGGAAGCGGCTTTTGTGCACATGATGCATTTGCATCAGGCCGGGCGCGCGCCGCAGGCTTTCAGTGTCGCCGAGCTTGCCGATGCGGAAAGTGCTGTCCGTCGATCGGGATGATCGGGGCGTCCCGACGTCCGCTTCCGGCGCGTTCTTCCGGTTGGCAGCCCTTGCCAGGGTACGAAACAGCGTTGCCCGCGAAAACCCGCTATGGTAAGCCAACAGCTGATATCGGAGTGTAGCGCAGCCTGGTAGCGCACCTGCTTCGGGAGCAGGGGGGCGGAGGTTCGAATCCTCTCACTCCGACCATTCAGCTTTTCCTCACGTCTTCCAGAGGGCCTCAGGCCCTTCGCCAAGGGTGGCGGTCGGCGCAGACGAGCCCGAATTTGCATTCCGGCCTGCAAAAGCAACGTCGATTCCTGCATAATGGTTGCCATCAATCTTGCAAAGCGGCTTTATCAGTCAAGGAGACGGGCGACGCATATGCCTCTGGCAATGAACACCGAAGTCTTCATCACCTGCGCTGTCACGGGTTCGGGCGGCACGCAGGATCGCAGTCCCCATGTGCCACGTTCGCCGCGCCAGATCGCCGACAGCGCGGTTGCAGCCGCGCGCGCGGGCGCAGCCATTGTCCACTGCCATGTCCGTGATTCCGAGACGGGCGCGCCGTCGCGGGACCGGGCGCTGTTCCGCGAAGTGACCGACCGCATTCGCGAGGCTGATGTCGATGTCGTCCTCAATCTGACGGCTGGAATGGGCGGCGATCTCGTCTTCGGTCCGCCCTCCGAGCCGCTGCCGCTGCGCGAGGGGACCGACATGGCCAGCGCCGAGGCGCGCATGGCGCATATCCACGAATGTCTGCCGGAAATCTGCACGCTCGACTGCGGCACGATGAATTTTGCCGAGGCCGATTACGTCATGACCAACACGCCGGGCATGCTGCGCGCCATGGGCGGCATGATGACCGCGCTGGGCGTGCGCCCGGAAATCGAGGCTTTCGACACGGGCCATCTGTGGCTTGCCAGACAGCTCGTTGCCGATGGCGTGCTCGAAAGCCCGGCGCTGGTTCAGCTTTGCATGGGCGTTCCGTGGGGCGCGCCGGACGATCTCAACACATTCATGGCCATGGTGAACAATGTGCCGGACGACTGGATCTGGTCGGCGTTCTCGATTGGCCGCCATCAGATGCCCTATGTGGCGGCGGCCGTGCTGGCTGGGGGCAATGTGCGCGTCGGGCTGGAGGACAATCTCTGGCTGGGCAAGGGGCAGCTTGCGACGAATGAGGCGCTGGTTGCGCGGGCGGTCACGATCATCGAAGCGCTCGGCGGTACGGTCGCCGGGCCGGATGCGGTGCGGCGCAAGCTCGGCCTGACCAAGCGGGCGCCGCTATGAGCGGGCAGGCGGCGATCATTGGCGGCGGCGTGATCGGCGGCGGCTGGGCGGCCCGGTTCCTGCTGATGGGCTGGGACGTTGCGCTGTTCGATCCCGATACGGAGGCGGAACGCAAGATCGGCGAAGTGCTGGACAATGCGCGCCGTTCGCTGCCCGGCCTCTACGACGTCGCGCTCCCCGCCGAGGGGCGTCTGCGGTATTGCACGCGCATCGAAGACGCGGTCGCTGCCGCCGACTGGATTCAGGAAAGCGTTCCGGAGCGTCTCGATCTCAAGCACGCGATTTTCAGCGAGGTGCAGGCAAATTGCCGCCACGACGCGATTGTCGCCTCCTCGACCTCGGGCTTCAAGCCATCCGAGCTTCACGCGGGGGCAGCGCGCCCCGATCAGATCATCGTCGCCCACCCGTTCAACCCCGTCTATCTGCTGCCGCTTGTCGAACTCGTCGGCGCGGATGAGACGATACGGCGAGCGCAGGAGCATCTTGCGCGCCTCGGCATGAAGCCCCTGCATGTACGCCATGAAATCGAGGCCCATATCGCCGACAGGCTGCTGGAGGCCGTCTGGCGCGAAGCCCTCTGGCTGATCAGGGACGGCATCGCCACGACGGCGGAAATCGACGATGCGATCCGGTTTGGTTTCGGGCTGCGCTGGGCCCAGATGGGCCTTTTCGAGACCTATCGCATTGCGGGCGGGGAAGCCGGGATGGCGCATTTCGTCGAGCAGTT
The DNA here is from genome assembly GCA_050330195.1 of Rhodomicrobiaceae bacterium. GTDB lineage: Bacteria > Pseudomonadota > Alphaproteobacteria > Rhizobiales > Rhodomicrobiaceae > JAHQVI01. The sequence continues at coordinate 60,865 of JBHJOB010000073.1, forward strand.
CGGCCCGGCGCTCCAGTGGCCATGGACGAAGCTGACGAACGTCCCGGAACTGACCGGCGAACTCGTGAACAAGATTGCCGCGCAATCCGACGCCCAGTCCGGCCATCATTCCATCCGCGGACTTGAGCGCATCCGCGATGACAACCTGGTCGCTATCATGCGGGCCCTGAAGGGGCGCAATTCCGCTGCGGGAGCGTTGCTCAACGCCGAGGACATGCGGCGAACGCCGGTGTCCCATCCGGCCAGCGAAGGGCCGATCAGAACCGTCGCGCGGTCGGTGCCGGTGGACTGGACCGACTATAACGGCCACATGAATGAGAGCCGCTACGGGCAGGTGTTTTGCGATGCGGCCGACAGAATTCTCGCGCTCATCGGTGCCGGACCAGAATACATCGCCAGCGGCTTCAGCTTCTTCACGGTCGAAACCCGCATCAGCTTCCGGCGGGAAACGCATCACGGCGACCGCATCCACGTCGATACCGTCGTCAGCGAGGGCGCGGGCAAGAAACTCCGGCTACATCATGTGATGCGCGACGCGGAAAGCGATACGGTCCTCGCCATGGGCGAACAGTTGCTGATCCATGTCAGCCTCTCCACGCGCCGCGCCTGCGAGCCTGCATCTGCCATCGGCCTAGCCATGACCCGCTTCGCCGATGCACATCGGGGACTGAGCAAGTGAGCGGACGATGCGCTGAACCATCGCCGATGGCATGGGGCCGATAAGATGACGCTTGCCAATTGAAGGCCTGCGCCGTTCGCGAAAGGGCGCAGGCTCATCCATGCATTGGAGGCGGTACGCAGACCCCTGCCGTTCTCAATTCGAGATCTGCTCCGCCCAGCTCTTCGTGCGGCTCGCACCATTGAGAAACGGCAGAACCGCATCGACCATCGCCGGGTTGAAGAAGATCTCGTAATGCGTCAAATCCGGCAGGATCGCCAGCCGGTTCCGGGGCATGTGCTCGCGGCCCCAGCCGGCATCCTTCAGGCCGCCGCCGAGAAGCTGATGGAATTTCACGATATGCTCGGGATGGAACATGTCGCCGTCGCCATAGACGAGCATGACGGGCATGGTCAGCTTGCTGACGTCCTCCGACCAGTCATAGGGTTTGGAGATGAGCGCGCCCATGGCGTCGAGCAGCCTCGGAAATTCCGTTACGTCCGGCGCGATTGCGGCATATGACTGAAACATCGGCGTTTCCTTCATCATCTCGGCCATTGCTCCGTTGAGATGGGCGGTGCTCTCCTGAATTTCCGGATAGAAGCCCTTGCGCGAGAATGGCGTGGAAACGAGCGCCAGCCGGCGGATGCTGTCCGGGTGCCGGATGGCCATGCGGAGCGCCACGCCGCCCCCGAAGGAATAGCCAAGCGCATCGACCTGTTCATGCCCCAGCCTTTGCACGAGCGCGGCCATGTCGTCGCCCATTGCTTCCATGCTCATCGGACGGTCGCCAAGCGGTGTTCGTCCGTGACCGTGAAGATCGACGCCGATGACCGTGCGTTCCCTGGCCAGCGCCGGCAGGATCGGGGCGAACATGTCGATCTGGCCGAGGCCGCCATGCAGGAGCAGCAGGGGTTCGCCCTCGCCGCGGATTTCGTAATAGTAGTTGACGCCGTTGATCTCCATCCGGCCGGACTTTGCGGCGGGGCTTGCGGATGTGGCTTCACTGTTCATGATGTTTTTTCCCTCGGTTGCCTGTGTGGCTGACGGCACAGCAAGGAATGCTGCGGAAAAGGCTAACAGCAGTGACGTCGCGCGTCTGATCATCTCGTGGTCCTCTGGCGCCGTAGATTGGTTCCGATACAGCGAGGACGGCCGGAGCGGATGCGAACCGACATTCGGCCGGGAAAAAGTCGCCGATTTAGCTGATGCAATCTGAGCGGCGACAGGCAGGCGTAGTTCAGGGGTTAGGTTGTGCCCGCTCAGATACAGCGCCGCTCAGGCGCGATTGGCTGGCGAACCCTGAATGCGCCGGAGTTCGCCCGGCGAGATCCCGAGCGACCGCCGCAAAGCGCTGGCCATGTGGCTCTGATGCGAAAATCCCGCCTCCAGCGCGATCTGGCTCAACGGCAGGGCTCCCGTTTCGATCAGACGTCTTGCATGGTCGACCCGCCTTTGCAGGACATAGGCATGAGGCGCGCAGCCGAACGTGTTCCTGAAAAGCGTCTTGAACCGGGAAAGGCCGTAGCCGGTCAGGGCCGCGAGAACCGGCAGGTTGAGTTCGGCGGCAATGTTTTCCTCGATGAACTCGGCGAGCCGGCGCTGCTGGAGCGGGGTAAAGCGGCTTCTCATATCCGCCTCTGTTCCCTGCGCGCGATCCTGCGACAGGATGAGCCGGGTCAGCAATGCCGTCATCACGCTCTCCCGGTAGAGCTGGCCCATCGGACCAGGCTCTTCAGCGTCAGCCATGAGCGCCAGCGTCAGATGATAGAGCTGCGGGTCGCGGAGCCTCAAGGCTGGCCTGAGGGGGGGCGTGCCGCCGGGATCGTCGCCCAGCCCGGCAACCATCGCCGGGGCGATCTCGACCAGCAGCAACTCAAAAGCCTCTTCGTTCCGCCAGTGGCCGGCCATTCCCGAGGGGACGATGTCGATATCGCCGACACGCTGCACCCGCTGCTGGGTTGTGCCGTCGAGGCTGCGGCGGGTCGCGACAGGCGGGCCGATATGCATGCAAAGGTGATGTTTCGCAGTCGGCGATGGCTGCACGTCGCCCGCCGACAGTTGATATTTCTCAAGCCGGAAGCCCGGCGCGGGCATGGTTGAAAGCGGCGACGGTGTCGGCAATTCGGTCGCGGACACGCCATTCTTTGCGTTCTTCAAGGCGGCAAACTCGCAATGAGCGGCCAAATCTGCTCACCGCCGGCCATTTCTGAGCGACGGACGGGAACATCGGCCAATAATTCCATCAAACCATGGAGGATTATATGTGTCGATTGCCGTTTGCCGTGCTGTTTCTTTTCACATCCGTTTCCGCCGCTTCCGCGGTCGAGGTCAAGACGCTCTACCGCGCGGAAACCATCGTGACCGGCGTCGAGGAACCGGAACGCACACGCGGATTTCGCGCCGGCCTCACGGATGTCATCGTCAAGCTCACCGGCGATGTCCGGCTTGCGGAAAGCGCCGCGCTGAAGCCCTTGCTCGAAAAGCCGCATCCGCTTGTCGAAACCTTCGAATATGAAGACCGCATGAAGGACATCCCGGTCCACGACGAGCAGGGAACCCGCGACCGCCCGCATTTTCTGCGGATGAAATTCAAGCCCGAAGCGGTGGACGGCGCGCTCAAGAGTCTCGGCCTCGCCAAATGGAGCGCGGACCGGCCGATGCTCGGGGTATGGCTCGGCATTCGCACGGCGGTCGGCAGCTACGTTCTGACGAGCGAGGGCGGGGACGGGTATGGCCAGCGCGCAGTGCTCACCGAGACGGCCGAGCGCCGGGGCGTGCCGATCATTCTGCCGGACGCCGGGGCGAACCCCGTCACTTTCGACGATATCGCCAGCGAGACGCTGCCCAAATTGCAGGCTGCCTTTCCGATGGCGGACGCCCTGCTGTCGGGCGTCCTCTCGATCACTGACACCGGCTACTGGACCATAAGCTGGCGGCTCGACTGGAAAGGACGCACGCGGACATGGAGGATGGAGGAGGTGTCATTCGACACGGCTCTCAAGGACGGCCTTCAGACGTCAGCGCTGATCTTCGCCGGACATGAGCCGATGTAAGCGGGATGAATCGACTGCGAGCGCGCCGCGCCCGAGCAACCTGTCGACGGGCGCAAATATCGCTTTTCCACTATTGCGGAGCGCGTATGATGCGGCCTCTTTCGTCATATCATGAAAGCTGCCTCCATGACCCTTGCCGGCTTCATCGCCTATTCCGGCGCGCTCGCCATTGCCGCCGCAATCCCTGGCCCCGGCGTTACCGCGCTGGTCGCCAGGGCGCTCGGCTCCGGATTTCGCGCGTCTCTCTTCATGGCGCTGGGGCTTGTGCTAGGCGATCTCACCTATCTGACGGCCGTCGTTCTCGGACTGGCTCTGGTGGCGCAGACATTCGGCGTCGTCTTCCTGATCGTGAAATGGCTTGGCGTCGCCTATCTCGTCTGGCTGGCATGGACGTTCTGGAGAACCGGGATCACCGCTGAGACGGTCGTCGCCAAAAGTGGGGCTGGCGGCTTTTTCCGGTGCGTTCTCGCCGGGCTGGCGGTGACGCTGGGCAATCCCAAGACGATGATCTTCTATCTTGCGCTGACGCCGACACTCGTGGACCTGCGCACCATCACCTTCGCCGACTATGCGATCCTTGCCGCACTGACGGCGGCCGTGCTGCTGATCGTGCTCGTGCCCTATCTGGTGCTGGCCGCCAAGGCGCGCAGCCTCCTGAAGGCGCCGCGGGCTCTGAAAGCGCTGAACCGCACAGCAGCGGCATTCATGGGCGGAGCCGCTGTCGCGATCGCCGCACGGTAAGGCGTGGCCGGGGGCGATCTCTAACTCTGCGTGGCGACGCGTCGGATACCGCGCCGCGAAGCGAAAGGCCCATTGCGGTTGCTGTTGTTCCGCCTCTCGTCCTCGCCCGGCGTCTGGCTGCCGGAGCCGCCGCCCGGCTGCTTGCGTTGCTCCAGAAGAGTGACGATCTTGGTGGTCAGTTCGCGCTGGTCGATCGGCTTGGCGACATAATCGTCCATGCCAAGCGCCAGGTAGCGTTCCTTGTCGCCGCTCATTGCGTCCGCCGTCAGCGCAATGACGGGAATGTCGCGCCAACTCTCCTTGCTCGCCCGGATGGCCTTGATGGTTTCGCAGCCATCCATGATCGGCATGTGCACATCGAGCAGGACGATATCGAAGGTATTTTCGCGCAGTGCGGCCAGCGTCTCCCGACCGTTTTCGGCTTCATGGAATTGCGGCGAGAGGGAAGCGAGGAACAGCTTGATGATCTGGCGGTTGACGGGGTTGTCGTCGACCAGCAGCACTCGCGCATTCGCGGCGGCAAGTTCCTTGTGCGCAGCCGGAAGCTCTTCCGCCCTGTGTGACGGGCTCGCTGCCGCCGATGCTCTCGCCGCAGCCCGCGCCTTGAAGGTCAACCGGAAATGCGATCCCTCGCCCAGCGTGCTTTCGACAGTGATCTCGCCGTCCATGAGCCGCGCCAACTGGCGCGATATGGCGAGGCCGAGGCCGGTGCCGCCATAACGGCGTGAGGTCGATGCATCCCCCTGGCTGAAGGTCGAGAACAGCTTGTCGACGGTTTCAGGGCTCATGCCGATACCGGTGTCGGAAATTTCAACAGTCACGAGGTAGCAGCCATCGGTCTGCCGCCTGGCGCTGAGCCGCACATCGACCGCTCCGCCGCTTTCGGTGAATTTGATCGCGTTGGAGAGCAGATTGCTCATGCATTGCCGGACCCGGACGGGATCGTAACTGAACTGGGACGGCAGCGCCCCGACGACCGTGTAGGAAAGCTGAAGATCCTTCTCCTCGGCGGAGGGCTGGAAGAGCCGGACTGCGCGCTCGATGGCGCCGCTCAGATCGCTGTCGACACGGACGATGTCCATGCGGCCGGCTTCGATCTTCGACAGGTCGAGCACATCGTTCAGCAGCGCCATCAGCGTATTGCCGGATTCTAGAATGATGCTGACCTTCTCGCGCTGGATCTCCGTCAATTCGTCATTGTCCAGCGACTGGGCCATGCCGAGAACGCCGTTCAGCGGCGTTCTGATCTCGTGGCTCATGGCGGCGAGGAAGTTGGACTTGGCCTCCGCCGCCGCTTCCGCCGCCTCGCGCGCCTCGGCCAGCGCGATCGCCTGTTTCTTTTGCGCGTCGATGTCGATGATCAGCCCGACGGCCCGTCGGTCGTTGCCGTCCGCATCCGTGATACGCTCCATGAAGATGCGGACCCAGCGCACGCCCGTGGTCGAGTTCATCCGGACATCGACCGCGCTGCCCGTCGCGCCACGAGCAACACGCCGGATGAATGCGTTTATGATCTCATGATCTTCTTCGGCAAAAAGCTCGATCGGGGGATCGTTGATCAGAGCGACCTTGACGCCGAACCGCTCGGCCAACTCCCGCGACGCCCAGTATTTCTGCGTCGCGTAATCATACTCGTAGACGACCGCGTTTGCCGCCATCAGGGCCATCTTGAGTCGGTGCGAATAGCTGTTCGCCGCGTCGCGCACGACGGCCTGCGGCGTCACGTTCTGGCTGATGCCGTACATTTCATACTGGCCGGAGGGCAGGCGGCGTCCGGACCGGCAATGCACGCGAAGGTGGTTCCACTGGCCCTTGGCGTTGCGGTAGCGGATTTCCTCCTCGCCGCGTCCGCCCTCACGGGTGATGCGCAGCCGCATCTCGTCTTCCTTCGCGGCGTCGTCGCGGTGCCGGGACAGGTTGAGCTGTTCGAGGGGGATGTTCCGGCCGGTCGAGTAGCCGAGCGAAAGGGACGAGGGCGCATAAAAGGTCTGCAGATCCGGATCGTAACGCCAGACGCCGATCTCTGCGTCCTCCATGAGTTCGTCTATCACCCGGTTCGTGAAGCGGAGATGATCGATCTGCAGCCGTTCAGCCGTGACGTCGACGAGAATCCCGATTGCGCCGCCCGTGCATGGATGCGTATCGAGGCGGAACCAGCATTCGCCTTTGCTTTCGCAGTGACAGCAGAACAGTTGCTGTTCATGGTATTTGGCGATCGTTCCCGCGCGCGCGGTGAGCACGTCGAGCAACGGGCGTCCGGTCAGCTTTTCGGCAGGCAGGCTCAGCCGTTTCATCAACGCGCTGTTTGCCTCGACTATTCGAAGCTCCGGGTCGAGCAG
>JBHJOB010000074.1:0-10082 GCA_050330195.1 Rhodomicrobiaceae bacterium
GGAAACTGTGCGCGAGCTCTGCAATGATGCCATTCTGGATGCAGCACAGATCGCATCCATCTGAGCCGGCTCAATCCTGCCGGAGACCCGAATTTACACCACCTCCGGGGACACTATCCCGTTTCGCAGCGCTCTTACCCTGGTTGAGCAATATCTGCAGCTGTGTGCGTTCAGTTTCGGTCAGTTTGACAATGTACTTTTCAGTCCGGTGTTTGCTGGCCGCCATGCGAACATCCTTCGAGTCCATGAGCCGCCAACCTCAAGCGGCCGTAGACATCGGATCAGACTCACGAGCCGTTGGGGATACTTATTCGCACTAATGAATCAAATTGTCGCGCCGGATAGTGACCTCAGTTTGAATGACATGGACCACTAGTCACCGAAGGTTTCGATTGCGCGATGAGCGTCGGGTATCTGTACAGCTAAAAGTTGCGGGAACCACGAGAATCTGGCGGCAAGGCCTGCCCCTGAAGCGTCCCTTAGCTTAAACGGTCGACGGAGAGCATCACCGCAGCCTCACCGCGTACACCATCAGCCCGCGACGGCAATTTTTGCAGCAAAATGGTCTTTCACTTTTTATGGAGAACGATCATGCCATCAGAACCAACTTCCCCGCCCCGACCTTTTCGCTCCGGGAATAAAGGCAAATTTATTGGTCCCAAATCGCCACTCACGCCGAGATAGGTCTGGTCAATCAGAGCCAGGTTGCAGTTGGACGGGAAAATCCGTGATCTTGCGCTGTTCAATCTCGCCATCGATAGCAAATTGAGGGGCTGCGATCTCGTCGCCCTCAGGGTGGACGATGTTGCCCCGAATGGCTATGCGGCTTCGCGAGCAACGGTTCGGCAGCGCAAGACGGGCCGGCCGGTTCGCTTCGAGATTACCGAGCAGACCCGGCAGACGGTCGACGCCGATCTTCGTGCCCAGCCTAAAATGCCAGGTCATTACCTCTTTCCCGGACGCTGGGGACAGGCGCGCTCATTGACGACCCGTCAGTACGCTCGTCTGGTTTCCGAATGGATCGTCATGATCGGGCTCGAGCCGTCCAACTACGGTACGCATTCGCTTCGTCGGACAAAGGCGACATTGATCTACAAGAAGACCGGTAATCTCCGAGCGGTCCAGTTGTTACTCGGACATTCAAAAATCGAAAGCACGGTGCGATATCTCGGTGTCGAGGTCGACGACGCTCTTGCAATCGCAGAGCAGGTCGACGTTTAAGGAATGGAAGGCGGAGCCATTGGCTCCGCCTCTCGAAGAGCCGAGAAGCTCCTTGATAATCACGACTGTCGCAGAAGCCTCGCGAGCATTCGGCGAACGTGGTCCTGGCCGCCGAAAAAATTGCCAGGACACGAACCGTCAGCGCGTGATCGTCGACCAAGAACCAGTAGATTGCCTGATCTATTGTCAGACGTCGGAGGTTCGGCATCATCTCTGGATGCCGGGTTCCGCGATGTGCATGCACGATCGCATCCTGAGCACTCTCGCCGAAGCTGCGGTAGTTCTCTTTCAGAAAGTCGAAGACCAGCTCAAAATCGTGCTCGACCACAGCGGCACTCAACCGCGTAAGCCGGCATTGCGGCGCTTGCGCTTGGTCATTGCTGCCAGCCGGTTGCTTATCTCGTCTGTCGAGACAAAAACCCCCGCCCTGGCGCTTCTCAAGCAGAAGCTTCAGCGCTCCCATCTCCATCGACTCTGCATCGGTGCGAGCCTTCAGCAGCTCCAGTCCCTGCGCCACGACGGCTCTTGGGATTAATGGTGATCCAAACATAAGCGGTTGCGGGAGTGATAAACTGGAGAGCAGGCAGCAATATCGGCGGCCTCGGTAGCGCGGAGAGCGGAGAGTAAGCGCCTGGGTCAGATCGTCGTGCTCAAAGGCGCTTGCCATCCTTGTGATCTCCGATGGGCGGACGCCGACATCGCGGGCTACGGCCCGCCAGCCTGCCGTCGCATCGGCGGTTGCCTTGATGATTTCGCGGGCGCGTACCTGGGAGAGCCCAAAATAATCGGCTGCGCTGAGTGCCAGATCGACGGAGCAGGTCGCTTCATCCAGATCGATCCGGGTCGTAAGAATGCGCGCCTTCAAATCGGTCGGGTCGGATTGAGATCATAAACGGGCGACAGCGACCAGCCGTTTCGACCGAGCCAAAGAAAGCCGTGGTTGCGCAAATGATCGTCGACATTGGAGATCAGAATATTGAATGCCATGCGCCGATACAGCTCCTCCGCATCGGCTTTTGCCTGTGCTCCATGACGAGCGAGTTCGTCGACGATTTCGGGATAGCTGCCGTGTTCGCCATCGATCGCCCCTGTCATCGCCATGGCCGAGAGAAACGGGATACGTACGCCTTCAACCCGATCGAAGCGGCGCGAGAGCAGCACGGCTTTCCCGCCAATATAAATGAGCTCGTGATGAGGCGTCGTAATGCCAGCCCGGCCGGCCAAGCGCAGCGCCACCTCCTCCCACGCCTCGATACTATATCCGTCGGTTTCCTTGGGGAACTTCGCGATCGACAGCTGTCCATGTTGATCGATAATCGACGCTTTGGGGCGCGCGCCACCGAGTGAGGAGCCTGGCGCGAAGATGAGCTGTAAATCCTCGTCAGTCTCCTCATCCCTCAGGACGCGCTCAGTGGCTTGCAATAGCCGGCCGAGCTCAACGAAAGGCGGAACGCCGGCGCCGCGAGGCGCTTGAAAAACGTCGTTGCCCGGATAACGGAAGCGCAAAGCACCAAGACGGGTTTTCATCGGAGACGCCGAGCAAATAATCCGCTTCACTCAGTGTGTGGATTGTATGGCCTTCTTGCTCAGCCTTGCGCCGCTCTGCGCGCTGCATCAGTCGGCGTCCCCATGTGTCCGGCGCGGAATCACCGAGTGATCCAAAAATCGCTTGTCCCGGACGGGGCGCAAATATACCGCGCGTCAGCGCGAGTGCCGGTTCGAGAGAAAAGCGATCGGCGTTGCCAAGCCAGGTCTTGTCATATTCAAAGGTAATGGCCTCGCCGCGTCGTGCCGGATATTGGCGCAATAGTCCGACAGGTTGCGTCCGCCCATGGAGGTCGATGTGGACTTCGATATCAGGCATCGGAGCGTTTCGATTGGCGAAGCCGAGCCCTCTTCGGCAAGGCAGCCGACGCCAAAGCCTGCCCGATGCTGTAACGGCTGAGATCGGCGATCTCCCCCAAACCGTCGAGCAATCCCAGCGCATGCAGAACGCCGGCGTAGATTCCGATGCCCACTGCAGGATCCCCCTCCTCAATCCGTTGCAGCGTGCTCCTCTAGGTAAAAGCCCTTTCGGCGACGACACTCATCGGCAACCGCCGCCTGAGGCGCGCGTCCTTGATATCTGCCCCTAGCTTACGTAAAGTTCGCCGCACTGATGCCGGGGGGTGATGGGGTGTAGGCATTTTGCAATCTTCACACATCGAAATAAGGCTTTATGTAGCATGAAGCTTACAAAACTGCAAATCTGCCAAGATCTGCGACGGAGAATGATGTTTCCCTTTCACGGGAAACATATCATGCCATTGGTCTGCCCACGCGAAAACCAGGGAACCAGATGACAAGGTGAGCGCGCTGCCTCACGCCGCTGCGATCTTCTCTTCCCACTCCAGGGTTTCGCCAGTAACGCGGCCCGTATTGTAGGCTGCGGCCAGGAGATTCTTCCGGTCGGCGTGGAGAGCCTTGAGCCGCAGGCCCAGGGCCGCGAGTTCACTTTCAATCACGTCCCGTTTGATCGGCACCAGGTCCCTGCCTCCGCTGGCACGGAACGCCGCGTCGCGTTCAGCCTTGAGCCTGTCCAACTTGGCGTTGATGCCGTGACCAAGTCCCGCTTGAAACGATGTCGTGGCGCTGCGACGCTTGGCGGAGGGGTGCGCGCCATAGAGATCGCTTCGCTTGAACGCGGCTGTTTCGGTTTCGAACGCCTCGCCGATTTTCTCGTAGAGGTAGCGCGCGCCCGCCACGTCGACAGGCAGGCCGAAAAAAATATGCCGGATGTGCCCCTGAGGCGTCATTTCGTACCAACTGCGGCAATCACAGAAAACGGCGATGGTTCCAGCGCATTCGTCAAGGGGCGAACGGCGGCGGCGGCTGGTTTCGATCCCTTCACCCACGCAAGCTTGGGCCTTCATGTCGATCTCGCCAAGCGACAGACCGTACTGGTCGAGCATCTCGGCGACCTTGCTCGCAGCCAGCAACGCTTCCGCCTCGGTGCAGCCGCGTTCCACAGTCTTGCCGCGCAGCGCCTGAATGCGGGACAAGACCTTGTCCAGTTCCTCGCGATTGCCCTTGTTGGTCCTGGCGGTTCCGGCAAGCTTCGCGCGGCGGCACATTTCCTCGAAATGCGCGATGGCGTCCGCCGGAACCACCCCTCCCGCAACGCCTTCCCTGAGCGTCGATACGAGGCTGTCAAGGGTTTCAAACGACGTACGGATTCCAGCGTTCGATCGCCGGTGGATGGTTTCAAGCTGAAGCAGGAGAATGCGGTCATAAGCAGCGGTCAGGCGGGCCTTGCCTCCATGATGGGCATGGTATCTGGCGCGGTGGATCTCTAATACGGGCGCCTCGTAAGCCTCTGCGCGGATTAACTCAAGGACGCCGGCGGTCGGCTCGGGAAGCTGGTCGCCGTGAGCCCATTCCGCCGCAAGGGCGTGAAGGGGGCCGTCAGTGGCGTCGAAGGGAAACGCATCATCCTCATCGTCGTCGAACAAGGCCGGGTCCAGGCCTCTCAAGGGATCGCCATGCCGGATGACGTGTTTGTAGAGCGCCTCGGCGCAACGCAACGACCTCTTCCAGTTCCATCCCTTGTTCATGAAGGTAGCCGCCACGGCCAGCAGTTCATCGTCAAGCGGCGTTGCCGGGCCAACGGTCACATGTACGCCCTGGTAAAGGCAGGTGCGACGCGCCCATCGTCCGCCAAGCGACATCGGCGACTGCGGATCGAAGATCACCAGCCTTTCGTTGCTGACAAGATTCGTGGCGGCAAGCAGCCCGTCGCCGCGATCTTCCGTGATCTCGAAAAGATGAAAGGTCGCCTGACCAAGAAGATTTGCCGCTTCCATCTCTGCGTCGTCGATCTTGCCGCTGCGTATGGCGCGATCAATTGCGGTATGCCCGCTCAGGGACGGCGCAAAGAGAAGCACATCGATCGCGTATTCCAAAGCATCGACGGCACGCAAAGACATATCCGGGGCATCCCGCAATCCACGAAGAAAATCTCCCGCCTTGGCCTCGATTTTCTGCGAAGGCACACAGTTCGCCGTCTTCTCGCCCACGGCGCGAAGATCACCGTGCAACGTCCGCAGTTGATCAAGAAGGAGAGAAGGATTTGCATCAGCGGTCATTGGTTTGCTGCGTTTCATGATGTTTCGATCTCCCAAGCTGCTCCGCGCGATGAGCATATCCGCGCAATTCCCGGCTGCGACGGCAAACATACGTTAGAATCACGCCGAGGCCATAGGCATTGACGGCGGCACAATCCAGCCTGTGGATTTTACGTTTTGAGGATCGCGAGGAGGCTGTATTCGTTTGCACTGCAACCGTGTTTGCCTTGGTCGGATCCCACATGTTCGTCCCTGTCACTGACGGTAGAGGATCATGCCAGCGTGATGCAGGACGTCGTCGATAAAACTGCCGTCCGCGGTGAAGCCTGTATCGTCCCGGTATTCGATATGCGTGCCGGTTACTTCGTAACGGCCTTTGTAGGCGCGCTCGCGCATCCCGCGGGCTTCGACATAGCGGCCGTTGGGCAGAAGCTCGTGGCGGATGTGACCGTCGCCGGTGACCCAGAGGCCGACATAGGGGTGATTGGCCTGCAATGTTGTGTTCTCGGCTTGCACGGAATGGGCCAGGAGCGTTGCGGTGATCAAGGCGGCGAAGGTACGCTGCATGGTCAGTTCCTCGTTTCGTATCGGCGCGGACGGTTGGGTGGACGGCCGCGGAAGCGGCCGCCTAGAGGCGAGTCCAGGGTCCTACTGCTGGCGCGGCTCGTTGTTGTCGACGACCTCCTGATAGGCGGCGAGATCGAGAAAGGCCTCGGCCTCGACGACCGAACCGTCCTCCATCCGGAAGATCCAGAGAAACTGGTTACGGTACTGCGCACCCGACGTCGTGGTGGCCGAGGCGTCGAAGCGAATGATCACCCTGTCTCCGACGGCCCAGATGTGATGCACTTCCGGCGTCAGCGGCGAGGCGAGGCGGCTGACCAGGGGGGCCGATGCGCGTTGCACGAAGTCGTCGACGCCGTGATAGGTGTCGGCAACAGGGCCGGAACCGGGGATCGTCCAACGGATGTCGGGCGAGAGGAGATCGAATACGCTGGCGCTTCCGGCGGCCCATCCCTCGAAGGCTTCCCGTACGATGGCTTCGTTCGGCGCCTCGGATTCCGCAACCGGCGGTGCAGCGGTGTTGGCATGCGCCGGCGGGACGGCGATGACGAAGGCCAGGGCGATCAGCAAATTGCGGGTGACGACCGCTGTGTTTTTGGTCAGTGATGCAAAGATCATGGGATTACTCCATTCTTTTGAAGGTTGCTGGTATGAAAGGGCCGCCATCGCGGCTCCGATGGGAGCGGCATGCAAAGCCGCTGCGGATCGGCTCGCCCGGTCTCAATTGTTCGATGCGGTCGGCCGGATGGTGATTTCGCTGGTGTCCACGCTCGGCGGAGCCTCGATCAGGTTCCGGACCGCACGCGCGATATCGGCGGGCTGAAGCGCGACTGCGCGATAGGCTTCCATCACTGCCCGGGTCTCCACATGGGTGATGGTCGAGGCGAGCTCGCTTTCCACCACGCCGGGGTTGACGCAGGTGACGCGGATGTTCGTGCTTTCCTGACGCAGCCCGTCCGAGATCGCCCGGACCGCGAACTTGGTGGCGCAATAGACGGCGGCCGTGGGCACGACCGACAATGCGCCGATGGAGCCGATATTGATGATCTGCCCGCTGCCCTGTGCTTCCATGACCGGCAGCACGGCGCCGATGCCCCAAAGCACGCCCTTGATGTTGACGTCCACCATGCGCTCCCATTCGTCCTGCTTGCCGGCGGCAAGCGGCGAGAGCGGCATCACGCCTGCATTGTTGATCAGGACGTCGATGCGGCCCCAGGACTCGACCGCAGTCTGTGCGAAGGCCGCCATGGACTGCCGGTCGGTGACGTCCAGTGCTCGCGCCTCGGCTATCCCCCCTGCATCGCTGATTTCGGCTGCAACGGCTTCGATGCGGACCAGCCGGCGCGCGCCAAGCAACACCTTGGCGCCGGCCATGCCAAGCTCCCGGGCCATGCCCTCACCGATGCCGCTGGAGGCCCCCGTGATCAGAACAATCTTGTCCATCTTGTGCTCCCTGGTTGGCTTCGGGAAGAAGATGGACGTTTTAGACCGGTTCCGATATCTGTCTAGTGCTTGACTGAATGGTTACCAAAGCTGGACAATGAAGATCGACCTGAACCTCCTGCCCCTCTTCCTCGCCGTGGCGGAGGAGCACAATTTCCGGGCCGCGGCCGATCGTCTGGGGGTCACCCGCTCCTCTGTCAGCCAGGGAATGCGACGGCTGGAGGATAGTTTCGGTACGACTCTGGTGATGCGCACGACACGTTCCGTGCGCCTGACGGAAGCAGGGGAACGTCTGCGCGACGCCCTGTCTTCTCCCCTCGCGGATATCGGGACGGCCCTCGAGGATGTGGCTGCGGAGAATGCGCCACGCGGGCTGCTGCGGATCGCCGCAACCTCGATCGCCGAGCAATTCCTCTCGGGCCCGCTCATCGCTACGTTCGCGGCAGCCAATCCCGGTGTGACGGTTGATGTCACGGTCACCGACGAAGAATTCGACATCGTCGCTGCCGGCTACGATGCCGGCGTCAGGCTCGGCGAGGTGATCGAGCAGGACATGATCGCGATCCCCCTGACCGGCGACCAGCGAGAAACGGTCGTTGCGGCGCCTGCCTATCTGGCGGCCCACGGCGCGCCAGAGCATCCGCGCGAACTGGTCCATCATCAATGCATCGGCTGGCGTCCGGCGCCGAACGTTGCGCCCTACCGGTGGGAGTTCGAAGAAAACGGTGTTCCCTTCGACGTGGCGGTCGAGCCCCAGATCACTACCAACGACCTGCGTCTGATGATCCGCGCCACGCTTGCCGGAGGCGGCATCACCTTCGCGTTGGAGGAGAACTTCCGGCCGTTCGTGGAAGCAGGCGAACTCGTCCCCCTGCTCGGCGATTTCCTGCCACCGTTCCCGGGCTTTTTCCTGTACTTCCCGCAGCGCCGCAACATGGCGCCCAAGTTGCGGGCCCTGATCGAGCATGTCAGACAATGGAGGTAACGCCCCGCCCTGTAGCCCCGGTCCGGCGCCATTCGGCGCTCGGCTTCATCAGCCCCGCACAGTACGAAAGGCTGGGGGCAAACTGACCAAAATGCTCTCCACCACGAGCCCTCGTGAAAATTGGCTAAAGACAGAGTCAGCCTTCCGCAAGCCCGTCGCCGCAAAGGGGCGTTTCGAGGCGCCCGCGGAGTTGAAAACGGACAGCCGGGACATATGATCACGGCCGGATTAATTGGTAAACCGGCCGGCCACGGCTTGTACATCGATCGTCGGTACACTAACAGGAGTCCGGCCATGGGAGAGACGGAATGAGCCTATCCGGAATTTTCGCAAGACTAGTCGCGCTGATCGGCGCAGGGGCGGTGTGGCGGCGGCGGCTGATGGGCGACGCCCACGAGCCGGCTGTGGGCCTTGCACCAAATATCCCGGCGGCAAAGCCTCAGGGGAGTATCCCGACACTCAAAATGCCGACGGCGAGAGGCTGGGATCCGGGGCAGACGCCAGTTGCGGCGCCCGGGCTTGAAGTCAACGCCTTCGCAACCGGGCTCAAGCATCCCCGCTGGATCCACGTGCTTCCCAATGGCGACGTCACCGTCGCCGAGGCTCTTTTCGAGCCTGGGCCGAGCAGGTCTCTGTTCGACTATGCCATGGTCAGCACGTTGAGACGCGCAGCCGCGATCGGGCCAAGTCCGAACCGCATCACGCTTCTCCGCGACACCGATGGCGACGGAGTGGCCGAAATCCGGGAGACGTTCCTGGAGGGGCTGAATCAGCCTTTCGGCATGGCTCTGGTGGGCGGTACCTTTTATGTCGGCAATTCCGACGGCGTTGTCGCTTTTCCGTACGAGGAGGGCGAAACCCGCATTACCGCGCCGGGGCGGAAGCTGACGTCCTTCAAGCCCGGCGGGCATTGGACACGGAGCCTGCTGGCGTGTCCGGATGGGCGGAAGATCTATGCCGGCGTTGGCTCGCTCGGCAATATTGACGAGCATGGCATGACCGCCGAGGAAGGGCGGGCGGCCATCTACGAGCTCGATCTCGCAACTGGCCGGGCCCGCATCTTTGCCAGTGGTCTGCGCAATCCTGTGGGGCTGGCGTGGGAGCCTGAGACCGGCGTGCTGTGGACAGTGGTCAACGAGCGCGACGGGCTGGGCGACGAGACGCCTCCGGACTATCTGACCTTGGTTCGGGACGGCGGCTTTTACGGCTGGCCCTATTGCTATTGGGGGCAGACGGTGGATGACCGGGTGTCCCAGGATCCGCCCATGGTGGCAACGGCCATCACACCCGACTATGCGCTTGGCGGCCACACCGCGTCTCTGGGGCTGTGCTGGATGCCGGCCGGCACGCTTCCCGGTTTCCCGGACGGCATGGCGATCGGACAGCACGGCTCCTGGAATCGCAGCACGCTGAGCGGCTACCGGGTCGTTTTCGTGCCGTTCGAGAACGGGCGTCCATCCGGACCGCCGCGCGATATTCTCACCGGATTTCTTGCCCCCGACGAGCGGGTCTCCTACGGACGGCCGGTCGGCGTGGAGGTCGGCCCTGACGGCGCTTCGCTACTGGTGGCGGATGATGTGGGCGATGCGATCTGGCGCTTGACGGCACGGCGGGAATAAGGGGGCAACGGTCCGTGCAGGCCGCAAAGCGAGTGAGAGCGCCGGGAGACTGGCAAGGAGTATGTGGTGCAAGTCCACTGCGATGAAGGAGTAGCAACCCACGTCGCCCCCGATCCGTGCGCAGACGTCCGCGAGGGCGTCGGCGAA
>JBHJOB010000075.1:0-6029 GCA_050330195.1 Rhodomicrobiaceae bacterium
TGTCGTCGGCATACCTCACGATGATCACGTCGCCCGTGGCCTCCCGCCGTCGCCAGCGGTTTGCCCAAAGGTCGAACACGTAGTGCAGGTAGACATTTGCGAGCAGCGGCGAGATCACCGAGCCCTGCCCCGTCCCCTTGTCACTGGTCGTGACGACCCCGTCCTCCAGAACCCCCGCCTTTAACCATTTCCGGATCAGGCGGATGATGCGCGGATCGCCGATCCGATGTTCAACGAAGCGTACCAGCCAATTTTGACTGACTTCGTCGAAAAAGGATCGAACATCCGCATCGAGAATGAAGTTCACACGCTTTCTGGTGATCCCGACGCAAAGCGCGTCCAGGCAATCATGCTGTCCACGCTTGGGCCGGAATCCGTAACTGAACCCGAGGAACTCTTCCTCGTAAATGCGGCTCAGAACCGCGACGGTCGCTTTCTGGACGATCTTGTCTTCGAGCGCGGCCACCGCCAGTGGGCGCTGTTTGCCATCAGCCTTCGGAATATAGGTCCGGCGCGACGGCAGGGCCCGATAGGCTCCTCGATGAACCCGTGCGTGCAGATCAGTGAGGTTTCGGTCAAGGTCTGCGGCATAGGTCCGCCACGTCAGATTGTCCACGCCGGGGGCGGCGTCGCGTTTGAGCGCGAAGAACGCTTCCCCAAGCAGGTCGATGCTGAGATGGTGGAGGAGTGCGGTGAACTTTCCCTTCTTCCTTTGCCTTGCGGCTTTCCGTACGCGGTCGAGCGCATGGGACACACGTTCCCGGCCCAGAGTCCGGTGTGTGCTTTGCTCCTCCACGTTCCTCTTGGTCCCCGCCCTTGGCTCCACCAGCTCCGCAGCGGCAACGACGCTGGTCCCCGCCTTGTTCGTCGGCTTCACAGCTACTATGGCAGAGTCAGACTTCTCACGGTCGTGCATCATCGGCTACGGCTCCTCGCCTTCCCGATGCGGACCGGCGGCAATTGCCGAGCGGTCGACCGTGAGATCTCCCGGTTCCCATGCAAGAAGCGTCTGCACATGCCAGGGTCTGTGACCACGCCGGATCGTCCAGGCGCTCGCGATATCGCGCCCGTCCGTGTTGCCTTCCACATTCGGAACTGTGTCGGCATCCAGGATGATAAGGCTTTCGTGGTTCAATGGCTGGCCTATGCTCTCCCCTACCGACGCTTCGCCGATGTCCTCACGGACAGCTGCGCACGGCTCGGGGCCGATGTGGATCGCTATTCCTTCACCGCAAGGGACTTGCACCCTCTACTTCTTGCCGGTTTCGCCGGCGCACTCCGAAACCCTTCATCTTTCCGGACCTCATGGCGCGGATTACCGACGGTTGCGTCGAACCCGGCAGCCTGAAGCTGTCGCAGCCGCGTCAGCTGATTGCGGCGGATTGCATCGCCCTCGGCCTTGATCTCAATGAAACTGATCACGCCGTCCTTTTGCATCATCAGGTCCGGGAACCCGTCGCGCAGGGAGCGGAAGTCTCGGGTCATCAGCTCGACGATGTCCGCCACTGCATTCGCGTTGCCATGGGTCAGGAGGTCGCTCAGGGCATCGACATCGATGTATGACCAGCTGAAGATGCCGTTCGACCTTCCCCAATAGCTGGCGATGGATTTGAGAACCTGCAGCAGGGCCGTGCCGTCCCGGATGGAGGCGAGCTTTTCGGCAATGTTGCTTTTGAACAGCGTGTTGAAACTGCGGTTCTTCAGGCATTGGGGCGCCCAGTCGAAGCCGCTGTGCAGCTGACCCGATTCAAACAGTTCGTCCCAGAACAGCAGACCGAACAGATTGTGCCAAAGCAAGTTCTCCGCGTAATAGACCTTGAAGCCGTCGCGCCGCATGACGCCCGCGACACCCGTTTCCGGGTTGCCGCGATAGATCTCATCGACAACCATCGAGCGGCCCGCGCGCAGGAGCTCCGTGCAGGCGCCCGTCCTGCCGTCGAATTTCCGGGCGTAGAAGTCCTGCGCAAAGACATGCTCGTCGTCGCTGCCGGGATCGTCGATCATGCGCTCCAGCAGAACTTTCGCTTCATTCTTCGCGCCGGAAGTGTAGAGCAGCCGCACGAGGCGCTCGTTGCAATCCGGGGACGGAGCAGCCCGGTATAGATCCATTGCGCGTTCGGTAAGGTTCCGTTTTTCAAAGAACTGGCCGATCTCGAAGGCCGAGCGCTCGCGCAGGGTCTTGGCGTAGTCGCCGCCGTCACTCGGCCCCTCTTCCAGCTTTCGCGCCGCCGCTTCGAAGGTGGGTAGAGTCGGGACGGCGAGCGTATCGAGCAATTGGCTGTAAAAGAAGCAGGCCCTCGCTTCGGCAGGTTCCGAGAAACGCGATTTGAACGACGCGGCGTCATTGACTTGCAGAATGCCGAGATCGCGCAGGGCGAAGCTCTTGAGATCCTCGCGCGTCTTGCCGAAATACAGGTACAGCAGAAACTCAAGCGGCTGCGTTCCCGCAAGTGCCAGGTGCGAAGCAGCAGCCGTCTGGCACGTAGCGGCGGCGAATGGCACATGCGTCAGCAGATGATCGATGAGGCGTGATTTCGGCCATGAACGCCTCACGCCTTCGCAATCCGCATCCCGGGCGAGATCGAGCAGTCGTTCCTTAGTCAGGACGCACAGCCATGCGGGATAATCGTCCTCACGTAATTCGCGCAAATAGCCGCGGGATAAGAGGCCCTGCACGGCCGTCGCGACATCTGCGATCTCGGCGTATTTGAGTGTAGCAGGCGCAAAGATATGGCCGCGCCGGTTGACCATGCGCACGAAAAGACATTGTTCATCAGCCGAAAGACGGCGGAAATCGCGGATGAATTCGTGATCCGACGTGTCGAGGATCGTCGCATAGGTCGTCTCGACAAATGAGAGCATCTCGGTGAAGTGGTCGAGATAGTAATATATAGGCAGGATCGGCAGCGTCATTCGAACTTGGCCTGCTCACGGGTTTTGAGGCGACGATCCAGTGCCGGACGCCAAGCATCAGAGCCTTGCTCGAAGCAGGCGTCGATGGCAAAGATCGACTGAGACCGCATGACGGCGCGGTAGCATTGAAGCCGCCCGACTTCCTAACGCGGATGCGTAAACGACTCGGCCCTACGCCCCCTGCGGGCGTTCGATTTTTGTTCTTTTGTCACAAATGTCAAGTTCGCAGGCAATTTCCAGGCGCTCCGCCTGGTCCCCCAATCGCTGCGCGGACGGCACCGCGATGGTGCAAACCATCGCAGCCCGGTTGAGCTGACCGGCGAAGAATGACGGTCAGATTGGTGTCAGGTTTCTCCGTGCACGATCAACCTGCTGATGGCCGAATTCGCCTCGTTCCTGGTGCCGGCGGTCCTCCTGGTTCTGACGGCGCCGAAGGAGCGGTGACGCAGCGTGACAGACTGGGCCGCATCGGCCGAATGAGCGCGGCAGGAAGATTATCTTGCGTATCCTGTGATCTGTCTCCAACAGCAGGAGATTGACCTTGCGCCACTCTCGAAGTTAGAATTTGGAATGGCCGCATATGGGACGCTCGATGGCCTGCGTGCTTTCCACCCCGCGCTACGTCGCTACCGTTTGGCAAGAACACCAGGCGATCACCGAGCTTGTGCTGGCCAACAATGCGGAAGGGGCCGAGCATGCGGCCAGAGCGCATGCGCTCGCTGCCGGACAACTCATTGAGGAGCGTTTGAAGACGGGCAACGAAGCGGCGTGAGCACACAGCCGTATAAGATAAATATGTGGAGGACGACCAATGAAGCTGACCCAAGAACAGATCGAGACGTTCCAGACCGAGGGCTGGTTGTTCCTGCCCGAGGTCTTCGATGCCGAAGAGGTTGCGCTTCTCAAGACGGAGGCGGCAGCGATTTATGCCCAGCATCGCCCGGAAGTCTGGCGGGAAAAGAACGGAGCTCCCCGCACGGCCTTTGCCGCCCACACCTATAGCGAGCCGTTTCGCCTGCTCGGTGCGCACCCGCGCCTGATCGGGCCGGTCGAACAGATTTTCGGCGAAAAGCTCTACATGCACCAGTTCAAGATCAACGCCAAATCCGCCTTCACCGGCGAGGTTTGGCAGTGGCATCAGGATTACGGCACCTGGAAGCGGGACGACGGCATGCCCGAGCCGCGCGCCATGAACATTTCCGTATTCCTTGACGAAGTCATGCCTGTCAATGGCCCCCTGATGCTCGTGCCGAAAAGCCAGACGGCGGGTGACCTCAAGGCGTCGCACGACAGAGAAACCACGTCCTATCCGCTGTGGACGCTGGACGAAGACACCGTCACCCGCTTGGTGCGGGAAGGTGGCATTGTCGCACCAACCGGCAAGCCGGGCGGCGTCCTGATGTTCCATAGCAATCTCGTGCACGGATCGGCAGGCAATATCACGCCTTATCCGCGCAAGATCGTCTATCTGACGCTCAATGCAGTCTCCAACTACATCCGCACGCCGACACGCCCGGAGTTCATCGCCCATCGCGACTTCACTCCGATCGAGCCGGTTGCGGACAACGCTCTGAATCAGCTTGCGCGGACCACCCAGCCGGTGGCGTCATGAATCTATTCGCCAAACTCCAGGCCTCATACCGGTCGCGGCTTTTTTTGCCACGCATTTCGGAGTAAGCAGCCGATCGGAACCGGTTGGGATACGAAGAAGGACAACTGAGGTGCCAAATTCGACAAGGAGATGAACATGGCCAAAAACAATACACGAACCTTCCCGATCCGTTTGGTAACTACACCAGCACATCTCAAGTACTGCATGCGCCACGCTCTTGGTGCCCTTGAAGAGTCCGACCTGCATATATGTGAGACCGAATAATTGAGAAAGAACCGGCAGAATATCGTTGCCGTCAGACAGTCTTGCATAGTGTGCGCCGTGCAACCGACCGCCAGAGATGATTTCTGGTCAAGAGATTCTGATAGTATCCCCGAACCTATTAGTTGCTTGCATGCGCGGCAGAAGGCATCGTCATTCCGTCCGTATCTGTCGGGTCAGAACTGATCCTGTTTTGAAAGTTACCTGCAATGGAGTTGCATGTTTTCGGCATCGTCCTTGTTGCGGCACTCTTTCATGCTGCGTGGAACGCGTTCGTCAAAATAGATGGAGACCGAACGCTGTTCATGGCGGTTCTGATGACTGCCAGCGGCATTGCAGCGCTTTGCGCTACTCCCTTCTTGCCGCTCCCACGGCTCGAAGTCTGGCCGTATATTGCACTTTCCGTTCTGCTGCATGTTGGCTACTCGACTTGCCTCATTTTCGCATACCGATATGGGGATCTGAGCCATGTCTATCCGCTGGCGCGCGGTTCGGCTCCGTTGATCGTGGCTATGGCGTCCGTCATGGTGTTTGATGAAGTGCTGAGCCAAGCCGCGTGGTTTGCGGTGCTTCTGATGGCCTGCGGGATCATGAGCCTTTCCTTCACGCGCAAAGAGCAAAATCTGAAGGATCCCAAGGCTGTTCTGTTTGCGCTGGTAACGGGAATCTTCATCGCGAATTACACGCTGACCGATGCGGCCGGAGCACGCCTTGCGGGCAATGCGCACAGCTATGCGGCATGGATGCTTGGTTTGGAGTGGATTCCGTTTGCCGCGTTCGTACTGTGGCAAAGACGAACAAGGGTCGTTCAGCAGGCAAGGAGCGTCTGGCGTCTGGCCGTGCCCATGGGTTTGTTGAGCCTGGCGGCATATTGGGCGGTAATCTGGGCGATGACCGTTGCCCCGGCCTCTCTTGTGGCGGCGCTCAGGGAAAGCAGCATCGTTTTTGCGCTGCTATTCGGGGTGCTTTTTCTCAATGAGCGACTCTCACTGGTTCGGCTTGCTGCGACCTTCACCACCATTTTCGGAGCGGCGCTGCTCAAGTTTAGCCGTCCGTAGCCGCCAATGCAAATTAGTGACTTATCACTCAACTCTTGTCACTTTCTGCACGGAATCGCTCAAGCGAGCGCAGGAATGATGGCGTATTCGGTGATCTGGGACGCGGCGGCAATGACGGCTCGTCCGGCGCGGGTGAGGCAGTAGCGGTAGGTTCGGGCGGCGCGTTTAATCAGGCCGAGATGGCG
>JBHJOB010000076.1:0-20663 GCA_050330195.1 Rhodomicrobiaceae bacterium
GACAAGCTGTCGCTCCCCGGACTGATCAAGCTGAAGATGCTGCGCGATTCCGGCTTCTTTGGCCGCATTCTCTCCGTGAAAGGCGATTTCGGCTATTGGGTCTTCGAGGGCGACTGGCAAGCGGCGCAGCGTCCGAGCTGGAACTATCGCAAGGCCGATGGCGGCGGCATCATCATCGACATGCTCTGCCACTGGCGCTATGTGCTCGACAATGTCGTCGCGCCCGTCAAGGCGGTGAGCTGCATGGGCGCGGTGCACATCCCCGAGCGCTACGACGAAAACGGCAAGTCCTATGCTGCTGACGCCGATGACGCGGCCTACGCGACCTTCGAGCTGGAAGGCGGCATCATCGCCCAGCTCAACAGTTCCTGGGTCACGCGCGTGCGCCGCGACGATCTCGTCACCTTCCAGATCGACGGTACGCATGGCTCGGCGGTCGCCGGGCTGCATCGCTGCTTCACCCAGCATCGCGTCAACACGCCAAAACCCGTCTGGAACCCGGACGAGCCGCAAACCATGAATTTCTTCGGCGACTGGCAGGAAGTCCCCGACAACCGCGTGCACGACAACGGCTTCAAGGTGCAGTGGGAAGACTTCATCCGCCATGTCGTGGAAGGCGCGCCTTTCCAATATACGCTGCTTGAAGGGGCAAAAGGGGTGCAACTCGCCGAGCTTGGCCTGAAGAGCTGGGCCGAGCGCCGCTGGCTCGATGTGCCTGCATTGGAAGAATGACGTCATGAGCGAGGAAAAGCGCTACATGGTTGCGCAGCTTGACGAAATACCCGGCGTCGATTGCCCCTGCGGCGTCGCCCGGCGCGCCTTCGCAGAGCCCGGCAATACGCTGGCGACCGTACATCTGACGGATATTCATGAAGACGCCGAGACGCATTACCACAAGCGAATGACGGAGATTTACGTCATCCTCGAAGGCGAGGGCTTCATGGAGCTGGACGGCGCGCGCGTGCCGGTCAGACCGATGTCGTCGATCTTCATCAAGCCGGGATGCCGGCATCGCGCCGTCGGAAAAATGCGGATACTGAATATTCCGATCCCCGCTTTCGACCCCAAGGACGAATGGTTCGACTGATGACACAGATCACGCTCCCCAAAGCTGACGGCAGTCTTGAGCGCTACACGCTCGGAGCGCCGAAATCCTTCGATACGGGCGACGCTTCCGGCGATCTGCCGCGCATCGCCTACGCCGCAGCCCACGTGGTCGCCAATCCGCTGGCGGATAATGATCCCTGGCTCGATACGGCAATCGACTGGGACGCGACGCTTGCCTATCGCCGCCATCTCTGGGGGCTTGGCTTCGGCGTGGCGGAGTCGATGGACACCGCGCAGCGCGGCATGGGGCTCGACTGGCCGACATCGCTGGAGCTGATCAGGCGTTCCGTTGCGGCTGCGTCGGATTTCGATGGAAAGGCGCTGATCGCATGCGGTGCGGGGACGGATCATGTGTCGCCTCGCGCCGGTTTGACGGTTGACGATGTGATCGCGGCCTATGAAGAGCAATGCGCGGCTGTCGAAGCGGCTGACGGGCGCATCATCCTGATGGCGAGCCGGGCGCTTGCCGCCTGCGCGTCGGGTCCGGAGGACTATCTGCGCGTCTACAGCCGCATTCTCGGCCAGGTGCGCGAGCCGGTCATCATTCACTGGCTCGGCGAGATGTTCGATCCGGCGTTGGCGGGCTATTGGGGGTATGCGGATCATTTCAAGGCGATGGATGTGTGCCTGGACATGCTGAAGGAGAACGCCGCGAAGATCGACGGCATCAAGGTTTCGCTGCTCGACGCGGAGAAGGAAATCGTGATGCGCCGCCGCCTGCCCGATGGCGTGCTGATGTATACGGGCGACGATTTCAACTATCCCGACCTGATCGCGGGCGACGAACACGGCTATTCACACGCGCTGCTCGGGATTTTCGACACCATCGCCCCGGCAGCCAGCGCGGCCTTCAAGGCGTTCGCGCGTGATGACATGGCGGCCTACAACGAGATTTTCGCGCCGACCGTCCCGCTCTCGCGCCATATCTTCCAGGCGCCGACGCGCTTCTACAAGACCGGCGTCGTCTTCATGGCCTATCTCAACGGCCACCAATCGCACTTCACCATGATTGGCGGACAACAGAGCACGCGCTCCGCCGTGCATCTGGCGGAACTTGTGCGGCTTGCGGACAAGGCGGGACTGCTCAGCGATCCGGAGCGGGCCGCGAAGCGCGCGGCAGCCGTGCTGGCGACTTACGGGGTTGAGGGATAGCTCCCTCTCCCTTGGGGGGGAGGGGGTTGGGGTGAGGGGCTTCAGTGCCAGTCATGAAAGCTACAACCCCTCACCCGGCACTGCGCGCCGACCTCTCCCACTCGCGAACCTTTACGGTGAGCGACAAGCGCTCACCTTGGGGAGAGGTAAGATAATACGTACGCATTGTTTCACGCTGCTGGATATTTCGTGGATTAAACAACGAAGGCAACCGTAATGGCCGATCCCCGCAAGACATCGCTGAACACGGCAACCGTCCGCCAGCAGTGGACGCTGGAACAATGCATCGAAGGTTGCGCACGGCATGGCTTTGCCGGCATTGCGCCGTGGCGGGACATGCTCGCCGGGATGGGCGTGGAACGGGCGGCCAAGCATATTCGCGATGCCGGTTTATCGGTATCCGGCCTCTGCCGTGGCGGCATGTTCACGGCAAGCGACGCGGCGGGACTGGAAAAGGCGCGCGACGACAATCGCCGCGCCGTCGATGAGGCGGCCGCCATCGGCGCGGAATGCGTCGTGCTGGTCGTTGGCGGACTGCCCGCTGGCTCCAAAGACATCGCGGAAGCCCGAAATCAGATCGAGGACGGTATCGCGGCGATGCTTGCCTATGCGCGGCAGGCAAACATGCCGCTCGCCATCGAGCCTCTCCACCCGATGTACGCCGCCGACCGTGCCTGCGTGAATACGATGCGTCACGCCAATGATCTCTGCGACCGGCTGGGCGAAGGCGTCGGCATCGCGCTCGATGTTTATCACGTCTGGTGGGATCCGGAATTGCCCGCTCAGATCGCGCGTGCGGGCAAAGGCCGCCTTCTGGCGTTTCACGTCTGCGACTGGCTTGTCCCGACCCGCGACGTGCTCCTCGACCGCGGCATGATGGGCGACGGCGCAATCGACATTCCCGCGATCCGCGCCGAAGTCGAGGGGCAGGGCTTCGACGGGCTCTACGAGGTCGAGATCTTCTCGGCGGAAAACTGGTGGAAACGCGACCCGGACGAGGTCATGCGCACCATATTGGCGCGCATCGAAACAGCCGTATAGGCGAATGGCCCCGTTTGCCGGTTGCTCAGCCCTGCCTAGTCGATGATGCCCCGCCGCCGATGGCGAGGGAGGAGAACAGGAAGAGGAATGCGCCGCAGATCACGAATGTCGCCGTGGTGATGATCAAAGCCAGCGTGTTCTGCGAGACGAGCGGCTCGATCGGCGAAGCATAGCCGCCCACGGCGTTGAACTGGGTCGCCAGCATGGCCGTGTAATGCATCGACGGAATGGCGAGGCCGAGCATGAAACCGCCCGCCAGCGTTTCCTTCGCGCCACGTTTGCGGAAGGTGAACCACAGCGCGATGGAGGATGCGACGACGGCAATGACCACGGACGCGATCACGCCCGGCATGGCGTAGGAAATGCCGCAGCCGCGCATCGCGTCCATGCCGAGATAATGCATGCCGCCGATCGCTGCGCCCATCATCACCCCGCCGACCGGCACGCTCATTGCGCCAAGCCGCCGTCTGCTGGTGATGAACAGGCCAAACAGCGTTCCGGTAATGGCTATGTAAAGCGAGAATATCGTTTCCACGAAATTGTAGCTTACGAGCACCGGAAGCTGGACCGCGAGCATGGCGACGAAATGCATCGACCATATGCTGCCCCCGATGACGACCGCGCCCTTGATCAGCGATGCGGCGTAATTCCGTCTGCCGCCACTGTCGTAGCCTGCGGTTATGGCCAGCCCGGTCAGCGTGCCGGCGATGGCGATGAGGATTGACAGCATCACCAGCATTGGATCGTAGCTTACGGTCATCACGCCCCCATGTCGATGCAAATTCAATATTCTGCATTCATAACAGACGAAACTAGTTCATTGCATTTATTATGTCCACGATTTTGCCTCGCCGGCTTAGGGAGTTGGCGGTTGCTGCTTGCATTTGCTCTAAGGAGGCTTGCAAGCATTGGCCGCGCCGGGCGAACGGTGTAGCCTTTCCCAACACAAACCGAATCTTGGCGGAGAACGGCGTTTCCATGGAACTCAATGGACAGGCGGCGATTGTAACGGGCGGCGCATCGGGGCTTGGTGCGGCGACGGCGAAGCATCTGGCCGAAGCCGGGGTGCGCGTGGCCGTGGTCGACCGGAATGCAGAAGCGGCGGCGGCAGTGGCGGCGGACATCGGGGGCATCGGCGTCTCTTGCGACGTAAGCGATGCTACTGCGGCGGAGGAAGCCATTGCCAGGGCGGCGAAAGATCACGGACCGGCGCGCATTCTCGTCAATTGCGCCGGCATCGCGGAGGGCAAGCGCATCGTCGGGCGTGAGGGAGCCATGCCGCTGGAGGATTTCGAGCGCGTGATCCGCGTCAACCTCATCGGGACGTTCAACATGATGCGGCTGGCGGCGGCCGAGATGTCGGCTCTTGAGCCATTGTCCGATGGCGAGCGCGGGGTGATCATTTCCACGGCCTCTGTCGCCGCCTTCGAGGGGCAGATCGGTCAGGCGGCCTACGCCTCCTCAAAAGGCGGCGTCGCATCGCTGACATTGCCCGCCGCCCGCGAACTGGCGCAGTTCGGCATCCGTGTGCTCGCCATTGCGCCGGGGCTTTTCATGACGCCGATGATGAAAGGACTTCCCGAAGACGTACAGCAAAGCCTCGCCGCGTCCGTGCCGTTCCCGAAACGGCTCGGCGACCCTTCGGAATATGCAGCGCTCGTTGCTCATTGCGTCACGAATATAGCTCTCAACGGCGAGGTCATCCGGCTTGACGGAGCGTTGCGCATGGCGCCGAAATAGCGTCGAGGATTGCATCGCTGCAATCGCAACCTTGCGCGGCTTGCGATCGGCGCTCCGGATGACGACATGCTTGTGAAATGAAAGGAGCCCTGCAATGTCGGTTCATTCCGGATTGATCCATATCCAGCCTTCGCGCCCCATAACCCCCGGAGCGCGGATCGGCCATGTTCACCTGAAGGTTGCGGATCTGCAACGCGCGCTTGGCTTTTATGTCGGCGTTCTGGGCTTTGAGCTGATCACCACCTATGGCGATCAGGCCGCTTTCATCTCTGCAGGCGGCTATCATCATCATATCGGCCTGAACACTTGGGAAAGCCTTGGCGGTTCGCCGCCTCCTCCGGGCACGACCGGCCTTTTCCACACAGCCATTCTTTACCCGACGCGCGCTGAACTCGCCGACGCGCTTGGCCGTGTCGAGGCTGCCGGGATCACACTGGACGGGGCGAGCGATCACGGCGTCAGCGAAGGGCTCTATCTGCGCGATCCGGACGAAAACGGGGTGGAGCTTTACTGGGACAAGCCGGAAGCGCTGTGGCCGCGCGACGTCGAGGGCAAGATCGAGATGTTCACCCGGCGGCTGGACCTGAACAGCCTGCGGGCCGAACTGGCCTAGTCGCGATTGCGAAGTTCGCATCCTGGAGCGAGATCCGATAAATGGGCACCTTTATTTGGAAAAATCGAGCTTGAAACAAACAGATGCGGATCAGGATCGCTTCCGAAAGAAATGATCCTGATCTGGTGTGCCGATAGATCGGTTACATTCTGGCGACCTTGACGCTCGTCGCGGGTGGTGCAGGCTGTCCGTGATCTAGAACAGCTTGCCGCCGTTCGGCACGGGCAGCGTCGGCGCGATGAGCACGACGCCGCCTTCCTCGTCCGGAAAGCCCAGCACCAGCACTTCCGACATGAACTTCCCGATCTGTCGCGGCGGGAAATTGATCACGGCGGCAACCTGCCTGCCGGTCAGCTCTTCCGGTGTGTAATGCTTGGTGATCTGCGCGGAGCTTTTCTTGACGCCGATCTCCTCGCCGAGATCGACCCACAGCTTGATCGCCGGTTTGCGCGCTTCCGGAAACGGCTCCGCCTCGACAACCGTTCCCACGCGGATATCGACCGCCTCGAAATCGGCGAAGCTGATCGTACCGTGCCCCGACTTTTCCGTCATCGCGAACCCTCTATCAGTCAGACTGCGGAAGCCGGTCCCGGACCGGTGCTGCCATTGGTTTGGGGAGGCGCGGATGGGGAAGGCTCGGGCGGCAAGTCCGGCTGCGGTTCCGGCTCGCCGTCGCGCCGCCTGCCGCCACGCCTGACCAGCCCTTCACAGAAGCGCACCGCCGCAGCGCCGAAATCATCAATACGCCGCATGGCACGTTCGCCGCGCCGCAAACGGCTGTCAAGTGCCGCCATCGTGCGGGCAAGGCCGGGATCGTCGTCCTCCAGCCAGGTATCGAAAGCGCGGGCGTAAACGCTCATCAGGCCGGGAACGCGGATCACTCCGCGCGAACCCTCCGCGTCGATGCCGGCAGCAGCCAGCATCCAGTAGAGCGAGCGCGCCGCTGTGCCAAGTTGAGCGATGCCCTCGCCGGGGCGAGTGCGCAGATCGCGGCGAATGCGCCTGATCCCCTCCTTGTGCGGAGCCATCAGTTCGAAGCGAGTCATGAGAACGTCAAATAGCCGGTCGCGCGGCGCAACGTCGGCATCGGCGGGATCGACCCTCGCAAGTGCCGCATCGTCGACTGCGCGCGCATAAGCGGCGAGGATCTCCGCTTTCGAGGAAAATTCCTTGCGGAAATCGGTGAGACTGAGCCCTGCCTCATTCGCGATCCGGTCAAGGCTGAGACCGCTCCAGCCATGAGTGGCCGCGAGCCGCAAGGCGGCATCGACGATCTTTCCGCGTGTGCTCGTCAAGTCCAGCATGGCATCGCTCCCGCGTTCAATTCCGAATCGGTAAATGAAAGACTTAGTCCCTTCACAGGCAAACTTAAAGATCGCCGGATGAGATGTCGCGCCCGATCTTGCGATGATGCCCGAGCTTCGTCACCAGGGCCTCAAGACGCTGGTCGTAAATTCCGCATTCGCGCAGATGGCGCACCGTGTTGACTACGTAATCGATATTGCGGCCGGATTTGCCGATACTGCGGCGCACCAGCCAGCCCTGCAATTCCAGCGGTAGCCGTCCGGCATATTGCCGGTGGTTGCGGTTAACGACGAAGCACAGGGCCTGAACTTTCCGCCGGTCCTCGTCGCGCAGGGCCACCGTTCGCCACATGACGCGGTAGGTGTTGTTCATCATCTCGCGGCGGCGTAGATAATTGAGCGTATGATGAATATGTTCCGGCGCGACGCGGTAGGCGATGCCCTCGCACCAGCCGCCCGCGTCGAGCCCGAGCACGAGCCCGGGCAGACGGGGCGTGCCGCGATGGACATGCGAGTAGACGCAGAGCGCGCGGTGGACGCCGCTGAGGAAACCGTGTTCGGCCTCTTCGTACGGAAAGCCGGGACGCCACATCAGCGACCCATAGCCGAACACCCAGATCGGCTGACCGGTGACGGCTGACGGTAAGGGATTTGCGACTGCTGACTCGGCTGAATCTGGCATGTTTTCCGTTCGTTACAGCTTCAGAACCTGATACGGCCTTCTGCTCTTTATTGGAAGAGCGCCGCAGAATTGCAACAATGCGAAGTCCCCGCGAAGGCGGGGATCTGCTTGAAAAATGGGGTCTTGCAAAAGATCCCCGCTTTCGCGGGGATTTCGAAAAATCTAGCAACGATAATATTACGCCGACTTCTTTTCCCCGGCCTTCGCCGGTCCATGCGGACGGCCGAAATCGGGCGCGGCGGTTTCCTGACCGGCCTCGATGATGGCGCGGCGGATCGCCCGCGTCCGTGAAAACAGCTCGAACAGCTTTTCGCCGTCGTCCCAGCGGATGGCGCGCTGCAGGGCTGTCAGATCCTCGGTAAAGCGGCCGAGCATCTCCAGAACGGCTTCCTTGTTGTTGAGGAAGACGTCGCGCCACATGGTTGGGTCGGACGCGGCTATGCGGGTAAAGTCGCGGAAGCCGCTGGCCGAGAATTTCACAACTTCCTTTTCCGTGACCTTTTCCAGATCGGAGGCTGTGCCGACAATATTATAGGCGATCAGATGCGGAATGTGGCTCGTGATGGCAAGCACCTGGTCGTGATGCTCCGGCGTCATGATCTCGACGAGCGAGCCGCAGCCTTCCCAGAACTGCTTCAGGCGGGCGACGGCATCGGCATCGGCGTCAGACAACGGCGTCAGGATGCACCACCGCCCGTCATACAGCTCGGCAAAACCGGATTCCGGCCCGGAATGTTCCGTTCCCGCAACCGGATGGCCGGGGATGAAGTGAACGCCCTCCGGCACATGCGGGCCAACCGCATTCACGACCGCGCTCTTGACCGAACCGGCATCGCTCAGGATCGCGCCTTTCTTCAGGGTGGGGCGGATGGCCTCGGCGATCGCGCCGAACGTGCCGACCGGCGTGCACAGGATGATGAGATCCGCGCCGGCAACCGCTTCGGCCGGATCGGCATAAACGGCGTCGCAAAGCTCAAGGCGTTTCGCTGTCACGCGCGTCGCTTCCGAGCGGGCCGCGCCGGTTATCCGCCCGGCCAGCCCGCCGCGCCTGATCGCATGGCTCAGCGAGGAGCCGATCAGCCCGAGCCCGATCAGCGCCACCTGTTCGAATACCGGCTTACCCATTGATGCCCGCCTCGCCGACAAAATCGCGCAGCGCCTCGACCACTGCCCGGTTTTCCGCCTCCAGCCCGACAGTCAGTCGCAGCCCGTTCGGAATGCCGTAACTGTCCAGCCGCCGCAGGATGATCCGCCGGCCCAGCAGGAAATTCTCGGCATCGGCGGCGCTCTGACCGGCTCCGCCCGGCAGATGCACGAGCAGGAAGTTGCCGACGCTGTCCGTCACCTCAAGGCCCAACCCGCGAAGCTCGCGCGCCAGCCATTCGAGCCATTCGTCGTTGTGCGCCTTGGCGCGTTCGACGTGGCCGCGGTCGGTCAGCGAAGCGATAGCGGCAGCCATGCTCGGGCCCGCGACATTGAACGGCCCCCTGATCCGGTGCAGCACGCCGATCACGTCCGGCGGACCATAGACCCAGCCGACGCGCGCGCTGGCAAGTCCGTGGATCTTGGAGAATGTGCGCGTCATTACGGTATTCGACGTGGTCGCGACCAGCTCGATCCCCGCCTCATAGTCATTGCGGTTCACATATTCGGCGTATGCCCCGTCAAGCACGAGCAGCACGTTCTCCGGCAAGCCCCGCCGCAGGCGCTTGATCTCGCCGAAATCGACATAGGTTCCGGTCGGATTGTTTGGATTGGCGAGAAAAACCACGCGCGTTCTCGGCGTCACGCCAGCCAGAATCGCGTCCACATCGGCCCGAAAATCCGTCTCCGGCACAATGACCGGCGTCGCCCCCGCCGCCAGAACGACGATCTTGTAGACCAGAAAGCCGTGCTCGGTGAAAATGGCTTCGTCGCCTGGCCCGAGATAGGCCTGCGCCAGAAGGTGAAACAGCTCGTCGGAGCCGCAGCCGCAGACGATATGGTCGGGATTCAGGCCGAAATGCTTGCCGATGGCCTCGCGCAAGGGCGTCGATGCACCATCCGGATAACGGTCGAGTTCGCCCGCTGCCTCGCGAAATGCTTCCAGCGCGGCCGGGCTTGGCCCGAGAGGGGTTTCGTTGGACGATAATTTGACAACAGGCCCCGATCCCGGCAGCTTGCTGCGGCCTGGAACATAAGGGTCAATCTCGTAAACGGCCGGCCTGGCCTGCGGTCCCTGCGCCAGCGACACTTTCAATCTCCTTAACTCTTGCGTTATAGCTTGACGCTTTCCAACGCGAGCCAACAGCCCGGACTCATAGGATTGGATGCCTGCGATTGCAAAGAAAAGATTGAATTCAGGCGCTTCTCGCCTGGTTAATTATCGGCTCTCTGCCATGGATTTGCGCAGATCCCGCGCCCATATCCGGCGTCCGGGGTGTGCGAGAAAGGCTTAAGCGGACATGGCGCTATCCTTGACGGCAGCAAGTGAGATTGCGGAGTTCGCCGAAAGCGAGCCGCTGGCGCTCGAAAGCGGCGACAGCCTTGCGCCCTTTACCATCGCCTACAAGACATATGGCACACTGAACGTTGCCAAATCGAACGCTGTCCTCGTTTGCCATGCGTTGACCGGCGACCAGTTCGTTGCCAGTCCGCATCCGACCTCGGGTAAACCTGGATGGTGGGAAAACATTGTCGGTCCGGGCAAGCCGGTCGATACGGACCGCTATTTCGTCATTTGTCCCAATGTCATCGGCGGCTGTCTTGGCTCGACCGGGCCTGCCTCCACCAATCCGGCGACCGGAAAACCCTATGGCCTCGGTTTTCCGGTCATCACCATACGCGACATGGTCCGCGCGCAGGTCCGGCTGGTGGACTGGATGGGCATCGACGAGTTGTTCTGCGTGATCGGTGGCTCCATGGGCGGAATGCTCGTGCTGGAATGGATGGCAAATTACGGCGGTCGCGTCTTTGCCGCCGCGCCCATCGCGACCGCGCCGCGCCACTCGCCGCAGAACATCGCCTTTCACGAGGTCGGCCGGCAGGCCGTCATGGCCGATCCGGACTGGCGGCAGGGGCGCTATCTGGAAGAGGGCGTCGCGCCGCGCAAGGGGCTGGCGGTCGCGCGCATGGCCGCGCACATCACTTACCTGTCCTCCAAGGCGCTGCACGAGAAATTCGGCCGCAAATTGCAGGATCGCGACGCGCTGACCTTCGGTTTCGACGCCGATTTCCAGGTGGAAAGCTATCTGCGCCACCAGGGCTCGACCTTCGTCGACCGCTTCGACGCGAACTCCTATCTCTATATCACGCGGGCGATGGACTACTTCGACCTCGCCGCCGATCATGGAGGCACGCTCGCCAGCGCATTCAACGGCCTGAAAACTCGCTGCTGCGTCGTCTCCTTTACCAGCGACTGGCTCTACCCGACCCGCGACAGCCGCGAAATCGTCCGCGCGCTCAATTCGGTGGCCGCCAATGTCAGTTTTGTCGAAATCGAGTCCGACAAGGGCCACGACGCCTTTCTGCTCCACGAGCCTGAGCTGTTCGCGACGATTTCAGGCTTTTTGAATGCGGCGGCGGACAAGCGCGGTATTCCCGCCTCAATGCCCGCGGCCGCGAAACTCAAGGCGAGTGCCTGACATGCGCGCATTCAACAATAAACCGCTCACCCCGGCTCGCGTCGATCACCTGCTCATTGCCGAGATGGTCGAACGCGGCGCGCGCGTGATCGACATCGGCTGCGGGCATGGCGAGCTTCTGTCGCTGCTGGAGCAGCAGCGGGATGTGGACGGGCGCGGCGTCGAGCTGAAACAGTCCAATGTCAATCTGTGCGTCGCGCGCGGCCTCTCGGTGATCCAGGGCGACGCCGATCTCGATCTCATTCACTATCCGGACAAGAGTTTCGATTACGCCGTTCTCAGCCAGACCCTGCAAGCCATGCGCGAGCCCCGTCACGTACTGGAGCAGCTATTGCGTATCGGGCGGCACGCTATCGTGTCCTTTCCCAATTTCGGACATTGGCGCATCCGGCTGCAATTTCTGGCGCATGGGCGTATGCCGGTGACGGCCAGCCTGTCGGAGCCGTGGTACGAAACCCAGAACATCCATCACTGCACGATCAAGGACTTTCTGGCGCTCTGCGAATTGGTCGACGCAAAGGTCGAGCAATCGGTTGCGCTGAATGCCTACGGCCAGCGTATCGGCCTCAATCTGCCGTGGATGTGGCATAATCTAATAGGCGAGCAGGCTGTCTTTCTGTTGACGCGGAACAGCTGAACGCTCGCTCCACGCCAACGCGAAGCCTCGCCCGATCAGTTTTGCCAATGACTGCGTCGCCGACTGCACGCAAAACGTGCATTTATAAATTTCTCACTCTCTTATGTCATGAATGGCAGTTGGCTGTGTATGACTACGCGGCGTTCTGATGAGAGATTGCATTATGTGGAACGACATCCCCCTCAAGGCAAAGATCCCCGCTCTTGTCCTGGGGGCCGCGTTGATCGTTGGGATCGGCATCGGGGTCAGCAGCAACATGACCGCGTCCCACAGTATCGAAACGCTTTCACACGACAGGATGCTGGCTCGTGCGCAAACGCAAAAAGAAGCAATTGCCTTGTATCTCGAAGATATCCGGAAGGATCTCGTGCTGATTGCCAGCAATGGATTCACGATCGCGGCGCTCAAGGATTTCACGAATGCATTTTCCAGTGTTGGCGGCGATACTACGCAGACGCTGAAAGAGCGCTATATCGCCCAGAATCCAAATCCGCTTGGTCAAAAGCACCTTCTGGACAAGGCGACGTCCGGCGACACCTACGATGAAACGCACGGCCGCTATCATCCCTGGTTTCGCAGTTTCCTGACGGAGCGCGGATATTACGACATCTTCCTGTTCGATCTGGCAGGAAATCTCGTCTACACGGTCTTCAAGGAAGAAGACTACGCTACCAATTTCCGCGAGGGCGGCGGCGCCTGGGCGGATTCCGATCTCGGCAGGGCCTTTCGCGCCGCGCAGACCGAAGCCGCCGGCTCGGTCGATTTCTTCGATTTCAAACCCTACGGGCCAAGCCACGGTGCGCCGGCAAGCTTCATCTCCACACCGGTCCATGAAGGTGGGAACGCCATCGGCGTGCTGGTTTTCCAGATGCCGATCGACAGCATAAACGCGATCATGAATTCCGATGCGGGGCTTGGCGGGACGGGCGAGGTGGTTCTCGTCGGCAGAGATGGCCTGTTGCGCAACGACTCCCGCTTTACCGAGCAGAACGACATTCTGAAATCCCGGATTCCGGAGGATGTGATCGAAAAGGCGAGCGCTGAAGGCATGGTGACGTTTTCCGTTCCCGACTACCGTCCGCTGGAAATGCGGGCCACCGCGGTACCTTTCGAATTCGCGGGTGCGAACTTCTCCGTGCTGGCAATGCAGGGCGTGGACGAGATCAACGAACCGGTACGCGCGATGGGGCATACGATGCTGATCACATCGCTCACATTGCTCTGTCTGGTCTCGGTTGCCGCGTTTTTGTTCTCGCGATCCATCTCCCTGCCAATCACCAGGATAACCGCAAGCATGCGCGGGCTGGCCGAAGGCAACACGCAGACCGATACTGCCGGGTCGCAAGACAGAAAGGACGAAATCGGCGACATGTCACGCGCCGTCGAAGTTTTCCGGCAGGGGGCTATAGAGCGCGAGCATCTCGAAAAGGCTGCACGAGCAACGCGCGAGACTGAAAACCGCCGCCAGCTCAAGCTGGAAGAGAATATCCGCAATTTTACGGACACGATCACGGAGAATTTCAACACCTTGCTGAGCGCGGTCAGTGCACTGCGCACCACCTCGCAGGCCCTTGTGGCTGCCGCCGAGCAGGGCGGTCAGGAAGCAAGCTCATCCGCCAATTCCTGCGCGGAAGCCGCTTCCAGCGCCCATGCGGTTGCCGCCGCCACCGAAGAGCTCAATGCTTCGATCCGCGAGATCGCGACCCAGGCCAATCACACCAGCACGATCGTCGGCGACACGACCCAGAAGGCCGAAACGACGGATCAGGAGGTCGCCAAGCTGACGGAGGCCGTCAACAAGATCGACAGCGTCGTCACCCTTATCCGGACCATCGCTCAGCAAACCAACCTGCTTGCGCTCAATGCGACCATCGAATCGGCAAGGGCAGGCGAAGCGGGACGCGGTTTTGCCGTGGTGGCCGCCGAAGTCAAGGCGCTGTCCGAGCAGACCTCGAAAGCCACCGAGGACATCGCCCAGCAGATTCAGACCGTTCAGCTCACCACCGGCGCGGCGGCGGAAGCCATCCGCGCCATCGGCAGCCAGGTCGGCGAGATCCATACGCTCGCATCATCCGTGGCCGCGGCCGTCGAGGAGCAAGAGGCGGCGACCGCTGACATCGCCCGGAATGTGCATATTTCGGCAACGGGTAGCGAGCGTGCCGCCGAGAGTGCGCAGATCGTGACCCAGGTTTCGGAAAAGACCGGTTCTGAAGCTCAACGGGTTTCCACAGCGTCCGATCAGCTTCAGGCCGTGTCGAATGCCATTTCGAAAGCCATTCAGGACTTCATCGAAGCCATGGGACTTGACTTGGAGGACCGGCGTGCGTCGTCCCGGATCAGCGTCGACAAGGCAATCATCGTCACCAGAAGCGGGGAATGGCACGAGGCCAGGGCGTTCGATGTGAGCACGACCGGAATGAAGATCTCCACGATCAAAGGCGTGAATCTGAACGATGTGCTGGAGGTCGATTTCGGCGTCGAAAAGGCTACGGCAAAAGTCGTCAGAATGGACGCCAATGGCGTCGGCCTGCAATTCCTGGAACCGCTGAGCAACGATCAGATTACCTCTCTCGCGCGGAAGGAGCCCGGCAAAGGCCGGCGCGCGGCGTAGCGAAAACCTGTCCCTCGCGTCAGTAGCCGCGCATCGGATCGGCCGCGTAGAGTGGCGGCTCGCCGCGGTTCACACGCCGGATACTCTCGGCCACGACCCTTGCGGCGGCGGCAGGAATCGGAGTGCTCGCCAGATGCGGCGTGATCAGCACCTTAGGCATTTGCCAGAGCGGGCTTTCCACGGGCAAGGGCTCCCGCTCGAAAACGTCCAGAGTTGCGCCGCCCAGATGCCCCTCGCGCAAGATCCCGACCAAGGCCCCTTCATCAACGATCGCGCCACGCGCGACATTGACCAGTTTTGCGCCCGAGGGCATCCGCCGCAGACGCGCCTCGTTCATCAAGCCTTGCGTCTCCGGGGTCAACGGCAGCATGACGACCAGAATCTCCGCACCGCCGATGACCTCGTCCAGCGCGTCCATGCCGTGAAGAC
This sequence comes from Rhodomicrobiaceae bacterium, assembly GCA_050330195.1. Taxonomy (GTDB): domain Bacteria; phylum Pseudomonadota; class Alphaproteobacteria; order Rhizobiales; family Rhodomicrobiaceae; genus JAHQVI01. The sequence continues at coordinate 14,940 of JBHJOB010000076.1, forward strand.
AGCGGATACCCGGCAGATCCTTGGGAGTGCGCGACCAGCCGGTGACGTCGAATCCGAGGCCGGCAAGCGCCTGTGCCGCTTCAGACCCCAGCCCGCCAAGTCCGAGCAGCCCGACCTTCACATCGCTCAAGGGACGCGGGTGAATGTATCGCCACTCCGACTGACGCTGCGCCGCCTCGAATTTGTCGATGTCGCGCGCATAGCGGATCACGGCGAAGAGCACGTAGCTCGTCATCAGGGCGACCATGCCGGGATCGGACAGACGGACGATCGGCACGTCCGGCAGATCATCGCGGCCCATTAGCGAATCGACGCCGACCCCGAGGTTGACGACGAGCCGCAATCCGGTCAGCGGTTCGAAGAACCCCTTGGGCGGATACCATACGATGGCGGCGGTGACTGAAGCCGGGTCCGGCATCTCCGGATAGACATGGAAGGCGGCGTCCGGCAGTTCGTTTTGCAGGGCGGCGCGCCACGGCGACGGATCGTCGAGCTTGCTGTAAAACAGCAGCGTATTCTTTCCATCGGACATTCGAGCCGCCTTCATGCGCCGCAGGGCCGCCGCGCCCCGTCATAGCTTCATCCCCAGCGCCAAACCGAGCGGCAAGGCCGAGTTACTCGAAAAAATCGCCTGTTGGCGGGATTTTCTGCAGAAGGTCTCGGCGCTGCACAACTCACCCCCCGCACAGGCGAACGGCGCCGGCAGCAGATAGCGCTACGCTCGCCCCGGCCGCACGAAATAGTGCAGATAGCGGACATGGACGAGCACATCCATGATACTGGCCGCGAACAGGATGATGAAGATGGACGTCCATGCGATCGGTGCGAAGAACATCTCGACGCTGGTCACGACAAGCAGCAGGATGGAGCCGTAAAGGTCGGATTGGCTACGGCTGAAATTCTTGTCCAGCCCGTAGCGCACGATGCGGCTCATCTCCAGATAGAGCGCGATCAGCACGGCGAAGGTAACGAGCGCGCCATAGGTGATCATGAAGCTTGGACCGCTCGCCCCGAGCAATCCGCCGATGTCGAGCACGAACAGGTTCTGCTGCATGAGGGCTTCGATCGCGCCGCCCGTCGCCGCGCCACCGCTGTAAATATAAACGCCCGCGATGATGTGATAAAGGAGCCATGCCCCCATGAGCCAAGTAAACATCGGCTTCTCCCCGCTTCTCTGTTCCGTTAACCTTTTGGTGTTCGCGGCAAAGAGCAAGGCGTGAAGCGGCGGCGGGGCCGTCTATCGACAGGTTTTTCGATCCATCGAGATCGCCGCGAAAGCAGGGATCTGGAATAAACGCCGGAGAAATCCCCGCTTTCACGGGAATCTCAGGAAGCGTGGAGCAGTAAACGCAGCTTATAGCCCGGCATGAACCTTATCGACGGCGCGTTTTGCCATCGCGACCATCTCATCAACTTCGCCGCGCGTGATGATGAGCGGCGGCGCAAAGCCAAGAATGTCGCCCTGCGGCATGGCGCGCGCAATCAGCCCTTCCGCCAGGCACGCCGCCGACACGGACGGACCGACCTTCCTGCCCGGATCGAAACGCTCTTTCTTCCCCTTGTCGGCGACAAATTCCAGCGCCGCCATCAGTCCGACGCCGCGCACTTCACCAACCATCGGATGATCGCCAAAAGTCTCGTTCAGGCGCTGCTGAAAATATGCGCCCGTTTCGCGGGAATTGCCGGTCAGATCCTCCGCATCGACGATATCGAGATTAGCGTTGGCGGCCGCCGCGCAGAGCGGATGCGCCGAATAGGTCCAGCCATGTCCGATCGGGCCCATTTCGTCCGTGCCCTGTTCAAGCACCTTCCAGACCTTCTCGCCGACAATCGTGCCGGAAAGCGGCAGATAGGCCGATGTCAGCCCCTTGGCGATGGTGATCAGGTCGGGCTTGATGTCATATTTGTGCGAGCCGAAATAGGCGCCTGTCCGCCCGAACGCCGTGACGACCTCGTCGGCGATCAGCAGCACGTCGTATTTCGCCAGCACCGCCTGAATTGCGGCCCAATAGCCTTCCGGCGGCGGCACCAGGCCGCCCGTACCTAGGACGGGCTCGCCGATGAAAGCGGCAACCGTATCCGGTCCCTCGGCAATGATGAGCTGCTCCAACTCGTCGGCGCAGCGCTGGGCGAACTCTGCCTCGCTCTCGCCATCCCTCGCGTTCCAGTAATAATGCGGGCAGCTCGTATGCAGTACGCGGTCAAGCGGCAGGTCGAACGCCTTGTGGAACAGCTCAAGGCCCGTCAGGCTGCCGGTCATCAGCCCGGAGCCGTGATAGCCACGCCAGCGCGAAATGATCTTCTTTTTCTCCGGACGTCCAAGGATGTTGTTGTAATACCAGACCAGCTTGACGTTGGTTTCGTTCGCATCCGATCCCGACAGGCCGTAATAGACGCGGCTCATGCCCATCCCTGCCGTGCGAACGATCCGCTCGGACAGCTTGATCGCCGGCTCGCTCGAATGTCCGACATAGGAATGATAATAGGCCAGCTTGTGCGCCTGCTCGGCGATGGCGTCGGCAACCTCGCTGCGCCCATAGCCGATATTGACGCAATAGAGCCCGGCAAAGCCGTCCATCGAGCGCTTGCCGTCGCGGTCGACGATATAAATGCCCTCGCCGCCCGTCACGATCCGGCTCGGCGCTTCGCCGCGCGCGAACTGCGCCAGATGGGTGGACGGGTGGAACATGTGCGCCCGGTCGAGCGCTTCCAGGTCGTTGGTGCGGTCCATGTCCATGTGTAACCCTCCTCTATGCGGCCTTGTAGGCGGCGCAGACATATTTGTATTCCATGAATTCGTCGAGCCCCCAGCGTCCGCCTTCGCGGCCCAGACCCGACTGCTTGACGCCCCCGAACGGGATCGGATGCCCCGTCACCTTGACGCAGTTCACCGCCACCATGCCATAGTCGAGCTGGCCCGTAATCCGGTGAATGCGGTTGTGGTCGTTGGTATAGAGATAGGCCATCAGTCCGTAATCGGGATGGTTCATGAGTTTGGCGAGATCGGCCTCGCTTTCAAAGCGCGAAACCGCCGCAACCGGACCGAAGGTTTCTTCATGAGAAATCGCCATATCCGGCGTCACGTCCGCGAGCAATGTCGGCTCGAAGAACAGCCCGCCTTTCGCGTGCCGCTTGCCGCCGCAGATCAGCCGCGCGCCCTTTGCCAGCGCATCGGCAACATGCGCCTCGCATTTGGCGACCGCGCTTTCGTTCATCAGTGGGCCGATATCGGTATTCGGGTCGAGACCGTCGCCGACATTCAGCTCGCGGATCGCATCGGCGAAGCGCTCGACGAAAGGCTCATAGGCATCGCGCTGCACATAGATACGGTTGGCAGCGAGGCAGTCCTGCCCGGAGGTCTGGAATTTCGCCGCCAGCGCCCCGTTGACGCCCTCGTCGAGATCCACGTCGGGGAACAGTATGAACGGCGCGTGGCCGCCCAGTTCCATCCCCATGCGCTTGACGGTGTCCGCGGACTGACGCAGCAGGATGCGGCCGACATCCGTCGAGCCGGTAAAGCTGATGGCGCGCACCGCCGGGTTGGCGCAAAGTTCGCCGACGACGGCGCGTGATCCGGTGACGACGGAGAACACCCCCGCCGGTATGCCGACGCGGTCGGCCAGTTCGGCCAGAGCGAGCGCGGAAAACGGCGTCTCCGAGGCCGGGCGCACGATCACGGAACAGCCCGCCGCCATCGCAGCCGCCGCCTTCCGCGTGATCATCGCGCATGGGAAATTCCAGGGCGTCACCGCAGCGACAACGCCGATCGGATCGCGCCGCACGGTCATGGAGCGCCCCGGCAGATGCCCGGCGACAAGTTCGCCATTCAGCCGCTTGGCTTCCTCTGCGTACCATTCGACAAAGCTGGCCGCATAGCCGATTTCGCCGCGTGCCTCCGCCAAAGGTTTGCCCTGCTCCAGCGTCATCAGCAGCGCCAGATCCTCCGTATTCGCAATGATCGCGTCGAACCATGCGCGCAGGAGGCCCGCACGCTCCTGCGGCAGCAGCGCCCGCCATTTGGCGAAGGCGTCTTCAGCGGCTGCAATCGCGCGCCGCGTTTCGTCCTCGCCCATCTGCGGAACGTGGCCGACGACCGCTCCCGTCGAAGGGTTCGTCACCGTCATGACCGCGCCATTGTCGGCAGCCTGCCACTTGCCGCCGAGATAGGCGAATTCGCGTTTCATACGTGCATCCTTCAGATGGCGAAGGGCAGCGTCGCGTTCCAGAGTTGGGTTGCGCATGTCCATGGTCGATCCTCCCGGCTTGGGGCGTGACTGGTTCCACGTTCGTCTCCCTCTCCCATGGGGAGAGGGTCGGGGTGAGGGCTTAAGATGCCCAAAGTTAACTCGGCATCCCCTCACCCGCCGCTTCGCGGCGACCTCTCCCACTGGGAGAGGTGGTAAAGCTATGCCGCCCGCTTCGCGTCCAGCACCTCGTTGGCGGGCACATAGGCATAGCCGAGATCGCGCGCCACGGCTTGATAGGTGATGACGCGCTGATGGACATTCAGCCCGGCGAGAAAATGCGGATCCCTCTTCAGCGCATCGAGTCCCTGTTCCGCGAGACGCCGCACATAGGGAAGCGTCGCATTGTTCAGCGCGAAAGCGGAGCTGCGAGCCACGCCGCCGGGCATGTTCGCCACGCAATAATGCACGACGCCATCGACGATATAGGTCGGCTCGGCATGCGTTGTCGGACGGGTTGTCTCCGCGCAGCCGCCCTGATCGACGGCGACATCGACGATGGCCGAACCCGGCTTCATGCGGGAGACCAGATCGCGCGTGATCAGCTTCGGAGCCGCAGCGCCCGGGATGAGGACCGTGCCGATGACGAGATCGGCATCCAGCACATGGCGTTCGATGGCGCTGCTCGTCGAAGCGACGGTCTTGATGCGGCCGCGATAGAGCGCGTCCAGTTCGCGCAGACGGTCGATGTTGCGGTCGATGGCGACTACATCCGCGCCAAGTCCGACCGCCATCGCAATGGCGTGGCTACCCGCAACGCCCGCGCCGAGCACGACGACCTTCGCCGGATCGATCCCCGGTACGCCGCCAAGCAGCACGCCCGCGCCGCCCATGATGCCTTCGAGGCAGCGCGCGCCGGCCTGAACCGACATGCGCCCGGCAACTTCCGACATCGGCGCGAGGAGCGGCAAGCCGCCTTTCGGGGACGTGATGGTCTCATAGGCAATCGCGGTCGCGCCGGATTTGACGAGGGCTTCGGCCTGCTTGGCGTCGGCGGCGAGATGCAGATAGGTGAAGAGCAACTGGCCGGGCCGCAGCATGGCGCATTCGGCAGGCTGTGGCTCCTTGACCTTGACGATCATGTCGGCAGCGTCGAAGACCGATTTGGCGTCGGCAAGGATCGTTGCGTCTGCCTCCGCGTAAAGCGCATCCGACTGGCCGACGCCTTCGCCAGCGCCGCTTTCCACGAAGACGGTGTGCCCGTCGCGGACGAGTTCCTGCACGCTCTCGGCGACAAGGCCGACACGCTTTTCGTTGGTCTTGATTTCCTTGGGGATGCCGATGCGCATGAAAATCTCCGTTTATGTAAGGCTCGCTCTCGCTCGCACGCCGGACATCCGTCCGGCTTTCGCCCACTTCGCCGTGGGCCCCGCGGCGCTTCGCGCCTTCAGGTGCTGACGTCTCTGTGATCGTTGCGGGCTGCGCGGTAACTCCCTCTCCCAACGGGAGAGGGCTGGGGTGAGGGGGGAAGTGCCGAATA
>JBHJOB010000077.1:0-46743 GCA_050330195.1 Rhodomicrobiaceae bacterium
TACGGCATCTATGTCCAGCCGATCAACTATCCGACCGTCGCCAAGGGCACCGAGCGCATCCGCCTGACGCCGACGCCGCTGCACACGGACGAGCACATGGACTGGCTCGCCACCGCGCTCGACGCGCTGTGGGCACAATGCCCGGTCGGTCAGGGGAAATATGTTCATCTGGCCGCGGAGTAGCGCACATCCGTGCGCCTTCTGCGGGAGGCGCATGGATGCTTTCGCAGGTGATGGCCGCGCCCGCGCGGGCTCAAGCCTTTACGCGCAGATTGTCCGGATCGAAGAACGCGCCCAGCCCGATCTTCGCCGGGACGGCTTCGTTGGCAACGACAAGTTGATATTCGCCGCATAGCAGAAAATCCTCGGTCACGCCTTCCGGGTTGCGCACATAGCCATAGCCGATGCTTTTGCCGACCGTATAGCCGTAGCCGCCACTGGTCAGATAGCCGACGGTTTCGCCGTTGCGCAGGATCGTCTCGCGGCCGACCAGGACCACATCCGGATCGTCGACCGTAAAGCCGGCGAAGCGCTTGGTCAGCGGCTTGCCCTTCTGCGCGCCAAGCGCATCCCGGCCCATGAACGGCACGTCCTTCGAAAGCTTGACGGCCCAGCCGAGCCCGGCCTCGAAGGGCGTGTCATTCGGGGTTATGTCGCTGCCCCAGGCGCGGTAACCCCTTTCCAGCCGCAGCGATTCCAGCGCCCGGTAGCCGACCGGCCTCAGCCCGTGCGGCCCGCCCGCCGCCATCAGCGCATCGAAGACATCGCCAGTCGCGCCGATGGGGATATGCAACTCCCAGCCCAGCTCGCCGACATAGGTGACGCGCAGCGCCCGGACCGTGTGGCCGGCAATGCCGATCTCTCGCGCATGGCCGAAGGGAAACGCCGCGTTCGAGACGTCCGCGCCGGTCACGCCCGCCAGCACCGCGCGGGCCTTCGGTCCCATCAGCGACAGCGTGCCGAATTCTTCGGTCACATCCGTGAGCGTGACATCGCCCTCCCGGAGATGATCGGAGATCCAGGTGGCATCATGCGTGCGGAAACCGGTGCCGGTGACGATGTAGAAGCGATCCTCCGCCAACCGCGCAACCGTCAGATCGGCTTCGATGCCGCCACGGCTGTTCAGAAGCTGCGTATAGGTCAGCCGGCCCACGGGCTTGACGACGTCATTGGCGCAGATCCAGCTCAGCGACTCCGCCGCATCGGCGCCCGTAACCTCGTATTTTGCGAATGACGACTGATCGAACAACCCGACAGCTTCGCGCACATGGGCATGTTCCTCGCCCACCGGCCCAAACCAGTTTTGACGGCCCATCAAATAGATGTCCCTCGGCTCCATGCCCTCCGGCGCGTACCAGTTGGGACGCTCCCATCCCAGCTTCGAGCCAAAGACGGCCCGGTGGCTCTTCAGGCGCTCGTAAAGCGGCGAGACGATATAAGGGCGTCCGGACTCATATTCCTCATGCGGAAAGCCGATCGTGTAGTGCTTGCCGTAAGCCTCCAGCGTCCGCTCGCAGACCCACTGCCGATCCTGGTGCAGATTGGAGAAACGACGAATATCCACCGCCCACAGATCGAGCGGCGCTTCATCCCTGACCACCCACTCCGCCAGCGCCCATCCTGCGCCGCCTCCCGCCGCGATGCCGAAGGCGTTGAACCCCGCGCCGACATACATGTTGGCGCATTCCGGTGCGCTGCCGAGAATGAAATTTCCGTCCGGCGTGAAGCTTTCCGGCCCGTTGATCATCTGCTTGATGCCCGCCGTCTCAAGCGCCGGAATGCGCGCGACGGCCTGCGCCGTATGCTGCTCGAAATGATCGAAATCATCCTCGAACAGGCGGAACTCCCAGTCGTCGGGCACGTCTCCGGTCGTCCAGGCTTGCGGGTTCGGCTCATAGCCGCCCATGACCAGCCCGCCGACCTCCTCCTTGAAATAGGTGCGGCGGTCGGGATCGCGGACGGTCGGCGCATCGGTCGCGAGCCCTTCGAGCGGTTCGGTGATGATATATTGATGCTTGACCGGCTGAAGCGGCACATTGATCCCGGCCATAACCCCGATCTGGCGCGCCCACTGCCCCCCGCAATTGACGACCTTCTCGCATCGGACGACGCCCTCGCTCGTCTTTACGCCGACGATGCAGTTGCCGTTCATCTCGAAACCAAGAACGCGCACTCCTTCGACAATCCGTGCGCCGTGCATCCGCGCGCCCTTGGCGAGCGACTGGGTGATATCCGAAGGGCTGGCCTGTCCGTCCGTGGGCAGCCAGCTTGCGCCGACGAGGTCGGACACATCCATCAGGGGCCACATCGCCTTGACCTCTTGCGGCGAGATCAGATGCATCTCCATGCCAAAGCTGCGCGCCGTGGTGGCGAGGCGGCGATATTCGATCCAGCGGTCCTGATTGGTGGCGAGCCGCAGGCAGCCGGTCATTTTCCAGCCAGTCTCCAGGCCGGTTTCCTCCGCCAGCTTTTTATAGAGGTCTACGGAGTATTTCAGCACGCGCGTGATCGAAGCGGACGAGCGCAACTGCCCCACGAGCCCCGCCGCGTGCCATGTCGAGCCCGAGGTCAGCCGTCCCTGTTCCAGCAGGATGACATCGGCCTTGTGATCGCGCGCCAGATGGTAGGCCGTCGAGCAGCCGATGATGCCGCCGCCGATGACGACGATCTGGGCCTGGGCCGGTAAAGTCATGAAGGCGCTCCCCCGTATTTGCTGCGATAGCGCTCAAGCGCGGCATCGAGCCGTGTCAGGTTTTCCTGTGCGTAGGCGGCGTAATCGGCTCCGGGCGCATTCAGATGCAGATCGGAAACCATCGCCCACATGGCTTCGCGGAGCAGCGAGGCGCATTGCATCGCATCGAATGCGCGCAACAGGACCGGATCAGGTTCGGCATCGAAATAGGACGCGAGCAGAGTTTTCGCCGCTGCCTCGTCCATGCCGGAATTCGAGGCCGCGCCGGCAAGATCGAACATGGCGGTGGAAAATCCGGCATATTCGAAATCGATCAGCCAGAGGCGCGTGCCGTCGTCGAGAAAATTGGCGGGAAGAAGATCGTTGTGGCCGAAAATGATCGGCAGCGGCACTTGCGCGGCCTCCATTTCCTGCGCGAGCGCCAGAAAGCGCGGGATGTCCGGCGCAAAAGGACTGCCGCCCGCCTCCAGCGTTCGCGCATAATCCCGCACGACATGAAAGGCCCAGAACATGAAACCGGGACCGCTGACGAAGCCCGGCATCCGGCTGTGGAAGCCGCGCAGAAGCTCGGCGACGCGCGCCGGCGCTCCGGCCATGTCGGCCTCGCCCCAGGTCCGCGCATCGACGAAGGCGGAGACCATCACGCCGGGGGCCGAATATTCCACCTTCGGCGCAAAGCCCGCTTCATGAGCGGCGCGCGCGGTCATGACCTCGCGTTCGCGAAGCACATGATGAAAGGGATAATCCTTGCCGAAGCGCACGACATGCAACCCTGCATTGTCGCGCACTTTCCAGCTTTCATTGGAAAGCCCGCCAATCAGCGGTTCGGCGGCGATCTCCCCTCGCCAGCAGCAAAGGTTCCGTATTCTCTCAAGGCTCATCGATGTCCCTCCGCAATTCCCAGACGCGCACGCGCCTTTTGCGCACTCGCCGAAATCAGCCTGTCGGCGATGATGGCGATGAAGGCGACCGCCAGACCGGCAACGAGACCGCGCCCCGGATCGGCCTTGGTCAGCGCGATATAGACCTCCTGCCCCAGATCGCGCGTGCCGACGAGCGCCGTAATGACCAGCATCGAAAGGGCGAACATGATGGTCTGGTTCAGGCCGAGCAGAATCTCCGGCAGCGCCAGCCGCAGCTTGATCCGCCGCAGGATCTGGCCGTTCGTGCAGCCCATTGCGCGCCCGGCTTCCACCAGCCGGGGATCGACGCCGCGAATGCCGAGCGCCGTGTAGCGGATGGCCGGCGCGACGGAATAGGCGACGACGGCGATCATCGCCGTGAAATCGCCGACCCGGAACAACATCACGGCGGGTATGAGATAGACGAAGGAAGGCAGCGTCTGCAGCGTGTCGATGGTGGTCTCCACCCAGCGCCAGAGCGCGGTGCGCTCGGCCGAGACAATGCCGATGGGCACGCCGATCATCATCGCGATCGCCGCGGAGATGCCGCACAGATAGACCGTGATCATCGCCTTCTCCCATTGCCCCGTGGCGGCGATCATGAAGGAAAGCGCTCCGGTCAGCGCGGCGAGCCGCCAGCCGCCAAGACGCCAGCCCGCAACAGCGATGAGGCCAACGACACCGAGCCATGGCAGGCCACCGAGGAAGCGCTTGAACGGGATCAGCACGTTGAGCAGCAGCGCATTCTTGACCGCTTCGATTGTGTCGAAGAAGTTGACATTGATCCACTCGACGACGCGCGACCAGAACGTGCCGGTGGAGATCTGAAGCGACGCGGGATAGTGCTGCATGGCGGGAAAGACATAGGCCGCGATTGCGCTGACCAGCACGATGGCGAGCGCGGCTATCCAGTAGGGATGGCGCTCATGCCATGACCCCTTGGCGATCGGATCGGCGGGACGGCGGGCGTAAGCCTGGCTGAGCCTGTCCAGCGCGATGGCCAGCGCCACGATGGCCAAACCCGCTTCCAGCCCTGCGCCGAAATCGAGCCGTCTGAGCGATGCAAGCACGTCAAAGCCGAGCCCGCCCGCTCCGATCATCGCCGCGATGATCACCATGTTGAGCGACAGCATAATGACCTGATTGACGCCGACCATCAGCCCATCTTGCGCGGACGGCACCATCACCCGCCATGTGAGCTGAGACCGCGTGCAGCCGATCATCCGTCCGAGATCGCGCACCTCGGAGGGCACGCGCTGAAGCGCAAGGATCGTGACCCGCGTCATGGGCGGCATGGCGTAGATAACCGTCGCAACGACAGCCGCCGTCGGACCGAAGCCGAACAGGATCAGGATCGGGACCAGATAGGCAAAGACCGGGATGGTCTGCATCAGGTCGAGCAGCGGACGCAGGCTGCGCTCCAGCCAGTGATGGCGATAGGCCGCGATCCCCAGAAGCAACCCGCCGATGACGCCGATCGGCACGGCGACCAGAATGGAGGACAAGGTGATGATCGCGCTCTTCCACTGACCGAAGACGGCGATGAACAGGAAACAGCCGGCAACGATCAGCGCGAGCCTCATCCCGCCCGCATAATGGCCGAAAAGGGCAGCAAGGGCGATGACGCCGATCCATGAAATGGGCGGCAGGATCTGTTCCGCGGACGAGCCCTGTCCGTCAAGGAAGCCAGTCGAGAGCAGGTTCAATGCGAACCGGTAGGGTATGTCGATGACTGTGGCGATGAAGCGCGTCAATTCAGCGAAAGTGAACAGGCCGAATGTTGCGTCTTCCAGCAGCCATCGGACGAACTGGCTGATCCAGCGCGCCGCCGGGATGGTCAGTTCGGAGGGATAGTCGAACGCCCAGGGCGCCGCCTGCCGTCCAAACTGCCATAAGAGGATGAATGCGGCGAGCCCCGCCAGCCAGACGACCCATCCGGCGGGACGGAGAGCAAATCGCATCGGCGGAGACAGGACCGCGCGCTCCATCGGCTAGCCCTGCATCATCAGGCTGATCACATCGTCGCGCCGGAGCACTCCCAGCGGGGCGCCGTCCTCATCCGTCACGCGCAGGCTTTGCGTCCCGTTGAGGAAAAGCGGCGCGGCCTCGGCGATGGTCGCACGCGCCTGAACGGGTTCCAGCGCCGCATCGACAGCGCCGGGCGACATGACCGAGGCCACGCGCACGACCTTCGACTTGCTGACGGCCCGCGTGAACTCGCTGACATAATCCGTCGCCGGATTGAGAACGATTTCCTCCGGCGTGCCGATTTGGACGATGGCCCCATCCTTCATGATCGCGATACGGTCGGCAAGCCGGATCGCTTCATCGAAATCGTGGGTGATGAAGACGATGGTCTTTTTCAGGACGGATTGCAGACGCATGAACTCGTCCTGCATCTCCCGGCGGATCAGCGGATCGAGCGCGGAAAACGGCTCGTCCAGAAACCACAGCTCCGGTTCGACGGCGAGCGAGCGCGCAATGCCGACGCGCTGCTGCTGCCCGCCGGAAAGCTGGCGGGGAAAAGCGTCTTCCCGCCCGGAAAGCCCGACCAGCGAAATCATGCCGCGCGCCCGTTCCTCGCGAACCGGCCTCGCGATGCCCTGCACTTCGAGCGGAAAAGCGACATTGTCCAGCACGGTCATGTGCGGCAGCAGCGCGAAATGCTGGAAGACCATCCCCATCCTGTGGCGGCGGATGTCGATCATCTGGGCATCCGTCGCGCTCAGGAGGTTCTTGCCGTCGAACAGGATTTCGCCCGCCGTCGGTTCGACCAGCCGGGACATGCAGCGCACGAGCGTGGACTTGCCCGAGCCGGAGAGGCCCATGATGACGAAAATCTCAGCCTCACGGACCTCAAGATCGACCGCCCTGACGGCGCTGACAAGTCCGGCTTGCGCAATTTGAGTCAGATCCGGTGCACCGTCCGTTTCCGCCAGAAGTCTGGCGGCGTGGTCGCCGAACAGCTTCCAGACATTCCGGCAGATCAGCTTGGGTTGCGGCTCGCGCATTGATGGCTCAGCTCATCGCGGGGCAAGAGGAAAACGCCCGGGCGGGGCGCCGGGCGCATCCGGTTCAGAAGCGGAAACAATGACGTCCTATTGGCCGATCCATTTTTTCCACCGCGCCTCATTGGCGGTCATCCACTCATCCGTCACGGCTTCGACCGTCTTGCCGTCCAGATCGACCGCGGTGATCATCGCGCCCATCTCGGTATTGTCGATGGTGAACGCCTTGATGGCCTCGTAAGCGCCGGGCCATTTGTCCTTGACGCCAGCCCAGCCGACTTTCCAGATTTCGCCATAGGGCTTGCCGCAATCATACGCCATGTCGGGGTTCTGTCCCCAGGACGGATCCTTGTAGCATTCGGCCGTGTATTCGGGGAATTCGATCCATTCACCCTCATATTTGGCGGGCGCCCAATGCGGCGCATAAACCCAGAGCAGGATCGGAGCCTTGCGCTGATAGGCGCTTTCAAGTTCGGCGAAGAGCGCGGCGTCCGTGCCGGCATGGATGACCTCGAACGGCAGATCCAGCGCTTCGACGCGCTCATCGTCGAAACCGCCCCATGTCACTGGCGCGCCCAGATAGCGCCCCTTCGGCGATGTTTCAGCGGTTGCGAAGACTTCGGCGCATTTGGGATCCTTCAGCGCTTCCCAGTTCGGCAGGCCGGGACATTTATCCTTCACATAGGCGGGATACCACCATTCTTCCTTGGCCTTCATGCCGGTCGGACCGATATTCTCGACCTTGCCCGTCGCGGTTGCCGCATCCATCGCCTCGCGGCCCGTGGTCTCCCACATCTCCATCGCCACATGCAGATCGCCCGATTGCAGCCCGGCGAACTGCGCCAGATAATCCGCCTGCACATAGTCGACATTATAGCCGGCCTTCTGGAGAACCTTGCCCATGATCTGGGTCGTGATCAGCTGGCCGGTCCAGTCGTGAAGCGTCAGCTTGATCGGATCGGTGGATTCCTGCGCCTGCGACGCTGCGGCTACCGCAATGCTGAAGACCGCGGCGGTGGCAAGCCCGATCACCCTGCTGCGTAACGTCCGATATCTGGTCATTCTGCGCTCCATGTCTGGTCAGTTCTCAGCCCAAAATCATTCGCCCCGGCGCATGTCACGGACCGCGCTCTCATCGACGTTCTTTGTCGACGCCCATAATTTTCCTGAAACGATTAACGCGCATCGCAACCGGCTCTGTCAATTAAGGAATGTGGTTTTTTGTGTTCTTGATGCCCGAACCATGTGATTTGATGCCATCAAACTCACGCATACGCCCAAGAAATGCGCATTTGCCCGGAAACGAGATGCTAAGCAAACGCCATGCGGAAATTCTGAAGATCCTGGAAGACCGGGGGACTGTCTCCATATCGGATCTGGCCGATCAGTTGGGCGTGTCGCTGGAAACGGTCCGGCGCGATGTCCGCCCACTGACGGAGAACGGCTCCATCATCCGCATTCATGGCGCAGTCGGTCTTGCCGGTCAGATCGGCGAGGCTCCGTTTCAGCGGCGCATGAGAGAGAACGCGGCTGCGAAACGGGCGATTGCGCGCACGCTTGCACGTACGATCCGCGATGGCGATTCGATCATGCTCGACACGGGGACGACGACCAGCTTCGTAGCGCGGGAGTTGACCGGGCATCGCCGGTTGACGGTGGTGACGAATTCCTCCGATATTGCGCGCACTCTTGCGACCGTGAACGGCAACAGGGTGTATATGGCAGGCGGTGAGTTGCGGAGCGATTCCGGCGCGGCATTCGGCAAGTCGGCCCTTGATTTCGTCGGCCAGTTCACGGTCAACCATGCCATAATCTCGGCGGGTGCCGTCGATGCATCCAACGTGATGGATTTCGATCTTGAGGAAGCCGAGTTCGCGCGCCTCGTCATGTCCTGCGGAGAACGGAAGGCCGTCGTGACGGATCACAGCAAATTCGGCCGGCGCGGCCTGATCGCCGTCGCCAGCCTCGACGAGATCGGCGAACTCGTGACCGACCGCGCGCCCCCGCATTCGATAGGGGCAGCCTTGAGATCCGCCGGGGTCAGTCTCAGCATAGCGGAGGAAGTATGAAAGCAGGCCGCATCGTTCAGCGCATCGACGAACTCTCGGCGATTTCCGAAAGCCCCGACGCCCTCACCCGTATCTGCTTTTCGCCGGAACATAGACGCGCCGCCGATCTGATCCTCGGCTGGATGCGCGGGGCCGGGCTTGACGCGCGGATGGACGAGATCGGCAATGTGATCGGCCGCTATGAAGGCGAGGAGCCTGGCCTGCCATGCCTGATGCTGGGTTCGCATTTCGACACGGTGCGCGATGCCGGGAAGTGGGACGGCCCGCTCGGCGTGCTGACGGCGCTGGAATGCGTTGCCGATGTTGCTGAGCGCGGGCTTCGCCTGCCTTTCGCACTGGAGGTGGTGGCGTTCGCCGACGAGGAGGGTGTGCGCTTTTCCTCCACGCTGCTCGGAAGCCGGGCCGTTGCCGGAACATTCGACACTGGAACATTGGACGCCACGGGAAGCGATGGGCTTACCATGCGTCAGGCGATGGAGGCGTTCGGGCTTGCCCCCGGCTCGATCCAGAAGGCGGCGCGGCAGCCGGGCGAAATCCACGGCTATGTCGAGTTGCACATCGAGCAGGGGCCGGTGCTGGAGGTTGAGGACCTGCCGGTCGGCGTCGTGACCGCGATCAGTGGAGCCAGCCGTTTCCTGATCGAGTTGGAAGGCATGGCGGGACATGCCGGAACCGTGCCGATGAACCTGCGCCGCGATGCGCTGGCGGGCGCGGCGGCGTGTATAGCGGCCATCGAGGCACGATGCAGCGGCCAGCCCGGACTGGTCGGCACTGTCGGGCAGATTTCAGCCGAGCCCGGTGCGACGAACGTCATCCCCGGCCGCGTCCGCTTCACCATCGACATCCGCGCCGGTGATGATGGCATCCGCAACGATGCCGTTTCCGCCATTATCGGTGCGGTCGAGGACATCGCCGCGAATCGCAAGCTAAAGGCGCGCATCGCCAGGACGCATGAAAACGGCACCGCCCTCTGCGCTCCGTGGCTGCGCGCCCAACTCGCCGGTGCAATCAGGGCAAACGGCGGCCGCGTTGTGGAACTGCCCAGCGGCGCGGGACATGACGGCATGGCTATGGCCGACATCACGGATATTGCCATGCTGTTCGTGCGTTGCCGGGATGGCGTCAGCCATCATCCGGATGAGCATGTTGCAGCAGAAGACGTGGCAGCAGCAGCGCGCGTGCTCCTGACCTTTATTGAGCATTTCCAGCCGCAAACACCACGCTAACGGCGCATCCGGCCAGCGATTTCGCACAGCACCGGCTGCTTCATCCCGGCCGCTTGCGAACGGCAAGTGCAATCAGCACGCCGATCGCCGTGATGCCCGCAAGCATGAGCCATGCCTCGGTGACGGACATCGTCAACGCGGCCCGCTCGATTGCCGGCTTGGCGAAAGCGATCATTGCCGGGCTCACCTCCTTGTCGGCGGAGATGAACGGCAGGCCGGTGAACTCGAACATCGCCCGGTCGCGCGCTTCCAGACCGGCGTAAATCGCCGCCCCGTGCTGCTCGCTTCGCCCGAAAACGATGGTGTCGATGAGCGCAATGCCGATTGCGCCGCCCAGATTGCGCATCAGGTTGAACAGCGCGCTGGCGTCGGGCACGCGTTCGGGGGGCAGATGTCCAAGGGCAATGCGCGTCGGCGCGAGCAGGCAGAGCATGACGGCGGCTCCGCGGACGATCTGCGGCCAGAACATGCCGTCGAAATCGGTTCTGGGCGTGTCATACATGCTCAACGCCAGCCCAAGGCCGAAGAAGGTGAAGCCGAAAATGCTGAGCAGCCGCGCACTGACACGCTGTTCGAGCCATACGGCAATGGGGGCGATGGCAAGCTGGGCCGCGCCGGTGACCAGCATGACCTGGCCGATCCCCAGCGCGTCATGGCCGCGAACAAAGCCGAGAAAGACCGGCATGAGGTAGACGGAGCCGTACAGGCCGATGCCGAGCACGAAGCTCAGCAGACAGCCCAGCGTGAAATTCCAGTCGTTGAAGGTGCGCAGATCCACGAAGGGCGTCGGACCGGTGAGCATCCGCCAGACGAAAGCCGATCCGCTCGACACGGTGATGGCGAAAAGCGCAATCGTCAGCCCCGACAGCCAGCCATTCGTCGGCGCTTCCTTCATGCCGATCTCCAACGCAGCGAGAGCGACGGCCAGAAGCAACAATGCGATGACGTCCAGATGGCGGAACTCGCCGCGATTGGCTTCGGTTTTCGGGAGAAACGCATAAGCGGCCGCAATGGCGAGAATGCCGGGGACGATGTTGACGAGGAACAGCCATTCCCAGCTGAAGGTCGAGGTAATCCAGCCGCCGGAGATCGGGCCGACGGTCGGCGCAAGGACGGCGAGCATCCCGGCAATCGTCGTTGCCAGCCCCTGCCTGCGCCCGGGAAAGATCAGGAACACGGCAGAGAACACGATCGGGATCAGCATTCCGCCCGCAAAGCCCTGTATGACGCGCCAGACGATCAGGCTAGTGAAGCCGCCGCTGAAGGCGCATCCGGCCGAGGCTATCGTGAAAATCGCCGCTGCCGCCATGAACAGGCCGCGCAGGGACAGAACCCGCGTCAGCCATCCGGTCAGCGGGATGGCGATGACCTCCGCGATCAGATAGGAGGTCTGCACCCAGCTCATCTGGTCGGGCGCAATCGACAGCGCGTTCTGGATCGTCGGCAAGGACGTCACGACGATCTGGACATCGAGGATCGCCATGAACATGCCGACGCACATGGCGATGAAACCGGCCCAGGCGGCCAGCGGCGGAGCGGGGCGGTCCATGCGGGCGCTGTCTGTGACGGAGACGTTCATGAGGGGGCGCCGTCCGCGAGTTCCAGCGCCTTGTTCTCGGCGCGGATTCTGATGAACAGGATCAGCCCGTTGAGCAGCGAAAAGACCGCCGCATAGAAGAACAGCCCGAAGGCCATCGGCAGCACGAAGATCTCGCCGATGACGACCATATAGTTCGGATGCGAAAAGATCCGGTATGGCCCTTTCGCGACAAGCGGCTCGCCCGGCAGGACGATGATCCTCGTGGTCCAGCGCTCTCCCAGCGTGAGCAGAACCCAGATGCGCAGCGCCTGCAGGACGGCGAATATGACGAGCCAGATCGTGTCCGGCGCCGTGCCGATCGCCAGAACCCACAAGCCCACGAGCCATGCGGCGTGGAGCAGGACGATTGCCGGATAGTGGCCGGGTGCGTGTTCCTGTGCCCCGCGGGCATGGAGCCGGGCTTCGTTGCGCCGCGCATAGACAAGCTCCGCGAGACGCTGAAGCGTGACGAATATAAGCACAGCCAGCGCCAGCGGATCTATCCAGTCCACGCCGCTCATGAATATGGCCTCCCGAGCATCGCCGTACTGAGCGTGAAGCCCGGTCCCAGCGCCATGATGATGGACCGCTCCGGCAATCCGGCCTCGATTGCGCGGCGCAGGACGAAAAGCGCGGTCGGCGCGGACATGTTGCCGTATTCGGCAAGAACCGCCCGCTCGTGATCGAGCGTGCCGGATTGCAGCATCAATGCCGACTCTAGCGCCTCGATGACTTTCGTGCCGCCCGGATGGCAGATGAAGCGCCCAATCTCTCTCTGATCAACACCGTAGGCTTCGCAGATCTGCTTCAATGCCGGTGCGATCTCAGCTTTGGCGAAGGCGGGAATGGACCGGTCGAAGATGACGCCGAAGCCTTCCGGATCGACCGACCAGCCCATGATGTCCAGCGTATCCGGCCAGCTATGCTCCGCGGCATCTTCGATCGACGCCAACCCGTCGCGGCCCGACTTGATCACAGCCGCCGCCGCGCCGTCGCCAAACAGCGCCAGCGCCACGATATTGCCTTTGGTGAACTGATCGAGGCGAACGGCGAGCGTGCAGAGCTCGACGACCACAAGCAGCACATGCTTGTCGGGCTCCGCCTTCGCCAACCGGCCGGCCAGGGCGAGCCCGGTCACGCCGCCGGCGCAGCCAAGCCCGAAAACCGGCACGCGGGAAACATTGGCGGGAAAGCCCAGCTCCTTGGCGGCGCGCGCTTCCAGTCCCGGCGTTGCGATGCCCGTAGAGGATATAGTGACGACGGTGCCAATATCGGCGCCCGTTACGCCGGCTTCGTCCATCGCCTTGCGCGCGGCCTCGATGAACAACTCGGTTGCCGCTTCAAGGTAAACCGCTGTTCTGTCCGGCCACCCATGCGGCTCGAAATACCAGTCAAGCGGACGGGCCCCGTTGCGCTTCTCGATGCCACAATTGACGAAAACCTGTTTGAGCTTTTTAAAATCGGAAAACCGGGAGGAGAAGATGTCGGTCACGCTTTCCGCGACAGTGGTCTGTATGAGTTCATTCGGTGGTGCAGCAGTGGAAAGAGAACATATATGCGGGGTATTCTGTAGCACGAGGCCGCCTCTCGGTCTGGGATCCGGTGGGAAGGACTTTGCCCTTTTATTCGAACCATGAAACGGTGTCAGAATATTCGCGATAAATTGTTCTAAGCGTGTCAGAAATCCGCCTGGGCGCAACCCGCCATGGAAACGGTGGAGCGCACTCGCGCCACTCGCGGCGGCCGGTCAGCAGGGAAAATCCCGCTGGGGTACGAATCAAAAAGAATCGGCGCCGCGACTGATTCGCGCATTCGCTGATATGTCAGAGAAGCGAAAAGCGGCAATTGCACCGTCCGCGCCACGAGGGTGCATAATTTCGGTGCATTTGTTGGCTACCCAGCGTTTTTCGTCATGCTCAAGCCATCTCGCTGCCATCCTGTAACCATGATGCGCTCTTAAAGCTGAGTCTGTGAGACAAATCATCGTGTTTGAGGGGGCGGGTGATTTCAGTAAATCAGAATCGAGCTGAACAGCGTGTGAACCCGTTAATCGCGCAGCCGGACACCGGAAGCGATGCGGGCCGTACAGCTGTCTCAGCCATCTCTCACGCTTCGGCATCAATCATCAGATCGGCCGGACAGCCATGCCACGGCGACCGGTCTTCGATGGCCACGCCGAATTGCGCGCCTTTCAGGGGTTGCCCGCGATTTCACGCGCCAACCGGGATCGCCGAAAGGCACTGCAGGCATAAATATTCTGTAATCGGAGTATCTCCTAAAAAAACGGGCACCAAGAGGGACATCAATGGCGCAAAGCCACAGAGTCACAGTTGACGACCGGACTTTCGCGGCGCGGCCAGGCGAGCTTCTGCTCAATGCAGCCCTTCGCAACGGCGTGGACATGCAGTTCGATTGCAGGGCCGGTCATTGCGGAACGTGCAAGGTCCGGCTGCTTTCGGGCCGCGTTCATGGCGGACATGCGGAGGAAGAAGGCGTCGTCCATGCATGCCAGAGCCGCATCGCCGGCAACGCCGTCATCCAGTCGCAAAGCCCCGACATCTGGAATGTCGAAGGCATCGTCAGTTCCATCAGGCCGCTCTCGTCGGAAGTGGTTCAGGTCGGCATCCAGACAAGACGCGCCCTGCCTTATCTGGCCGGCCAGTATGCAAAGGTGCAGTTCAAGGGATTCCCCCCCCGTTCATTCAGCCTGACGCACCCGCTGTATCAGGACAAGAACAGCGGATCAGTCTGCTTTCACGTGCGCCGCATGCCAGGCGGGCAGGTTTCACCTGCTCTGGGAAGCATTATCCGGCCGGGACGGGCAGTGAAAGTGACCGGGCCTTACGGTTCCGCGCATTTTCGGCCCAATCATGAAAACCGGGTCGTGCTTGTCTCCACGAGCACGGGCTTTGCGCCGATCTGGGCAATTGCCTGCGCGGCCCTCTACGAAAACCCCGAAAGGCAGATGCTGGTCGTGGCCGGAGCAAGCAACCTTGCGGGGCTGTATATGGGCCCTGCCCTGAGGCAGCTCAGCCGCTTCCCGAATGTGCGCATCGTCCCTGTGTGCAGCGACAAGCAAATGGTTTCGAAATCCGTCAGACAAGGCCGGCCCACAGATGTGTTGCGCAGGCTGAGCCCCACGGACATCGTCTATGTCTGCGGCGCGCCTCCCATGGTGGAGGCCATTCAGAAGCTTGCCGCGCAGTTCGGCGCGCCCTGTCATGCCGACCCGTTCACCCCGCCTCCGGCTGGCCGCGACGAGCGTCCCTCTGGGCTCCTGGAGCGCGTTCTTGGCATGCTGCCGGTGCCGACAGCTGCAGGCCGTCAGCGCGTTGCAATTGCGGCACGCCAGAAACAGCAGCTGCGTCTTTCCTACGGACAGCAGGGAATGCGATCCTACGGATAGATCCGCTATCGAAATCAGCGCAGGCGAATATGAGCATATCGACGACACTTTCTTGTTTTTCAGCCGTCCGGTTCATTCGAAGCGTCGGGCTTGTTCCCGTTCTCATGTTGTTGTTCGCGGCAAATGGCATTGCGTTGAACCTGGAGAAAACCGTGGGCCCCAACGCTTGCGCCGAATGTCACAAGGACGAGACGGAAGCTTGGAAAAACTCGCATCACTTCAAGACATTCCGGGAACTGCCCCGGAAAAAGGAAGCCCGCGAGATCGCCGAGCGCATGTCGATCAGGCGCATCAATGCGGAAGGTCTCTGCCTTGGATGCCATTTCACCTCGCAAAAGCAGGGAAATCGCACCAAGGCGGTGGCGGGGATCTCATGCGAATCCTGCCACGGCGCGGGCGAGGACTGGATCAAGGTTCACAGCGAATACAGCGGAAAAACCGAGAAGACAGAAACGAAAGCCGAGGAGGCCGCACGCTGGAAGAAAGCGGACTCTCTGGGCATGTTGCGGCCGTCCGCCATCTACAAGATCGCCAAGAACTGCTACAGCTGCCATGTCGTCCCGCAGGAAAAGCTGGTCAATGTCGGCGGGCATCCGGCCGGCAGTGCGTTCGAGTTGCTGTCCTGGTCGCAGGGCGAGGTGCGTCACAATACCTGGTATTCGAAAGGCAAGGAAAATACGCCGGCCAGCGCGAACCGGAAACGCATTTTCTACCTTGTCGGCCTCGCCGTCGAAGTGGAAACCGCGCTGCGCGCCATCGGCAAGGCGACCGTCCGAAAGGAATATGCGTTCAAGATGGCCAAACGCGCCGATGATGCGCGAAAAGCCTTTGAAAAAGCGGTGAAAGCCGTGCCGAACGTTACCGAACTCGGCGACATCGACGAAATGGTCAAACTCTTCTACTCCGCTGGCCTCAAGCTCAACAATGACAAGGCTCTGACCGCCGCCGCAGACGCGATCGCTGCAAAAATAATTCAGATCTCAACCAAATATGACGGCAGCGAACTGGCGGCTATTGACCCGCTCATGCCCAAGGAAAATGAATATAAAGGGCAAGCCAGAGCGCCATAGGCCCGCAAAGCCGGATTGTATGAAAGCTGCATGATGAAACCATCGTTCCGTGGCGGAGCCTATCCGGGCTCGATAGCGGATGGATCGAAGTGGAGCCTGTTGTCGAGCAGGCAGACTGTCAAATATGGCATGCTCGCGCTGCTGGCCGCTGGGCTATGCTGGCTTGCGTGGCTTTACGGCACGGCCCTGCGCGATGCCAGATATTTCGACGGCTGGCTCCTTGCCGGCGGAATGACGTTCCAGCTCTATTTTCACTTCGGCCCGAAATTCGTACAGATGGCGCCCCGGACGCTGACCGCGCTGCGCCGGCGTCACATCCTGACCGGCTGGATGTTGATCGCAATCTTCCTTTCGCATACACAGCTCACTCTGCCGGACACGACCATCGAATGGATCTTGTGGACCGAATTCCTTCTCGTTTCGATCAGCGGCATCGTGGGCACCTATCTTGCCTGGCTGGCGCCTACGAGGATGGGGCCGGGGGATCAATTGAGTATCAGCCAGATTCCCCAGCGCATAGCCGAGCTCAAGCGGGACACCTACACCGCCGCCAGGGCCGTCGACGGCGGGCGGCTGGCCAAGTTGCTGCCCAAGGCGCCACATCAGGACTGGATCAACGATCTTTACGACAATCGCCTGCGAAATTTCTTCTCCGGACCCAAGCCGCGGCTCGCGCATCTGGCAGGATCGCGCAAGGTCGTGAAGCAGCTTGTCGGCGAAATCGACACGCTTGAGCGCTATCTGGACGAAGCCAGCAAGGAGCGCCTGCGCACGATAAGAGAGCTGGTCATCGAAAAAGACCGGCTGGACTATGTTTACACCAATCTGCGGGCAACCAGACTCTGGCTTCTGATGCATGTGCCGGTAACCTATGCGCTCATCGTAATGGTGATTTTCCACATTCTCGTTGTTTACTCCTACTCATCGGGAGCGCAGTAAGATGCGGAGACCCGCACCTGCAAACCGTCGCAAGACGCAGCAGCCTGCCACGGCCGCCAGTTCAGCCATGGGCTTGAATTTGCTCTCCTATGCCGCGGCGGCGATGACGGCGTGTTTCCTCGCCTGGGTTCTTTATGCAGGTCCCGGCATGCGATTTCTTACACCCGGTCCGCTCAGCGCCTCTCACGCCGCAATCGAACAGTGCAGCACCTGTCACACAGCGGTCGGCAAGGACAGTCTGAGCTGGATTCACGGGATTTTCGTCAATACGGCGAGCGACGATAACAAGGCCTGTCTGTCCTGCCACGTGATGGGAGGCAATGCCGGCAATCCCCATGGCGTGGCCAGTTCCGTGCTGGAACGCAGCACCGAGCGGCTGAGACAAGTGGCGGCGTCCACACCGACACCGCAATTTGCGAACATACGCAATTTCCTGTTTCCGTCAGACCGCCTGATGAACGGCAACGCCTCTTGCGCGTCGTGCCATCGGGAGCATGAGGGGGGTGGAATCGGCAGCCTTGCGCTTGTTTCTAATGAGCAGTGCCAGGCATGTCATTCGGTGCAGTTCGACAGCTTTGACGGAAACCATCCCAAATTCGATAACTACCCGTTCAAGCGCCGCACACGGATCGCTTACGATCACATGTCGCATTTCGGCAAGCATTTTCCGGAAATTCTGTCCAAGAACGACGCGACCAAGCGCATTCCGACAACCTGCTCCAATTGTCATTCCACACGGGAAGACCGCAATCACATGTCGGTTGCGTCATTTGATCAGACCTGCGCCTCATGCCACCTGGACCAGATCACGGGCAAGGAACGCGCGATCGGCCCGAAAGGCGTGGCGTTTCTGACCTTGCCGGGCATCGATGTGCAAACGCTCAAAGACAATAATATCGATATCGGAGAGTGGCCCGAGTTTTCGGAGGCCGAGCTAACGCCTTTCATGAAGATGCTCCTCGCCAGAACGCCGCGCGGAAAAGCCATGATCGATGCCGTCAGCTCTCTGGATCTTCTCGACCTCACCCAGGCAAGTGACGCAGAGCTGAAGGTCGTGGAAGAACTCGTCTGGGATATCAAGGGCCTATTCTACGAGCTCGTGATCTCAAGAGCTTCGGATGTGATGGCAAGTTTCGCGGATATTGCGGGACCGCAGCTTGGGGCCGGGGCGATATCCAATCTCAGCGCCAACCTGCCGCGCGATGTCGTCATGAATGCGCAACAGAACTGGCTGCCGAACCTTGGCGCCGACATGGCGAACCGGACAACCCCCGCCAGCGATACAGGCGAATGGACCAGTTCCACGACCGAAACGAAACTCGCTGGTTCCGTATCGCCGGACGAGATTGACGCGGGAGGTCCGCGCCTGACTGCTCCCGCGCCGTACCGGCCGGCCGGCGAGACGGGCCCTCGCCTCGCCCAGGCTGCGGACAACTCCGGGGGCGGCTGGCGCATTGATCCCTTCGGACGCCCTATCAACGATGGCGAAAGCCCTCCAGCGGATGCGCCGCCCGAGGCTGCGGCGCCTGACGCCGAAGCGAATGACGCGGCGCCGCCGGAAGGGCTGTTCGCGCCCGAGGAGGCGCTGCAGGCCGACCCCGCAGATGATCCGGCCGGCAGCGAGGCAGAAGCCGACGCAGCGCCGGATGCACCCGTCATCGCCGCGCCCCTCGCCATCGAAAGCGACGTGGATGCGGAAAGCTGGGCGGATCATGGCGGCTGGTACAGACAGGATTTCGCCATTCTGTACCGCCCTGTCGGCCACAAGGACAGATTTCTAAAATCGTGGGTCGATCTCAGCAGCTGGTCCGCAGCCAATGCAGGCAGCAAGGCGTCCGCCCAGCTCTTCACGACGCTCACCTCCAAGGACGCGCAAGGCCAGTGCTCGAAATGCCACAGCATTGACAGGACGCCACGCGGCGGACAGGTCGTCAACTGGTCCCCGGCCAAGGTTACCAACAAGAAGGCGCGCTTCACGACTTTCACGCATGAGCCGCATTTCCGCGTGCTGGACAAACGCGACAATGAGGGATGCCTGACCTGCCACGATCTGAAGCGGGACGGCGAGTTCGAGCAAAGCTACAAACGCGATGATCCGCGGGGCTCGACGGGAAGCTTCAAACCCGTGGAAAAGGAACTGTGCCAGACCTGTCACAAGCAGGACGTCGCCCGGCAGGATTGCCTGCTCTGCCACAAATATCACGTGAACGGCACTGTGACCCCGATCATGAGCACGAAGGTGCCATCCCAGTAGACGCATGGATCGGACCGGATAAAAACGCTGGCTCTGTCGGTGTCGCGGGCGCAGAATTGAACTCCGTCCGGGCTATCGCTGCGGAATGCCCCTTGGTCGGGGCTGACGCTTTTGCGGCGATGCGGAACGGGGCATTGGCGGCGCCAGATCCTTTGTAAACGCCCTTGCGCTTCGGATTTGCTCTTTATTACTGAGCTGGCGTTCTATATGCGTCTTCCGCAACACCATACAAGAAGAGGCGACGTCCCATGTCTCGTATGACTCCGCTTGCCTATCTCGACCGTGCCCTCAAGACCGTCACCGATCTTGGAATTACGACGAAGCCGACGACGAATGATCCGATGACCGGGTTGCTCGAACAGATCGCGATCCTCGACAATGACAAGGTCGCCATCATCGGGCGCACGCTAGCTGAAGCTTCGACCTTCAACGAGATCGTCCGTAACGAGGTGGCGGCGATGGAGATCGGCG
The DNA here is from genome assembly GCA_050330195.1 of Rhodomicrobiaceae bacterium. Lineage (GTDB taxonomy): Bacteria > Pseudomonadota > Alphaproteobacteria > Rhizobiales > Rhodomicrobiaceae > JAHQVI01. The sequence continues at coordinate 19,617 of JBHJOB010000077.1, forward strand.
ATCGTTACAACAAGATCGTCAACGCGTTCAACTCCATCCGGAAAGACGCCAAGGGCCTCGTCGATCAGCTCGAAGATGGCCGGATCAGCACGTGGGAGCGGGCCACCAACGTCTGGATGAAGGTCGCCCGCGGGGATGTGGCGGATCGTTTCGACGATATCCGGGATACTTATCTGGACGTGGCGAAGGAGACCAAGAATCAGATCCGGCGCGAGCAGAAGATCCTCGGCGCCTATCGCGATTATCGCGGCGCCTACAAGCAGGCCCAGGTGCTGGCGATGGAACTGCTCGAAGTCGCGGACGCCAGGCTTGAGGAAAAGAAGGCCGCTCTCAACCAGGCATCGGAGACTGTGGGGGCCTATCAGGGCAAGTCGCCCGCCGAACGCGCGAAGCTGGAGATGGAGCGCGACGAAAAGCTCCGCGACATGCTGAACGAGGACAAGCGCTACCAGATCGCCAAGGATCTCGCCGACAATCTGACGATCGGCTACAACACTTCTGAAGTCATCATGTCGCGGCTGATGCAGACGACCAGCGCGAAGGAGCGGGTCTATTCGCAGGCGGTGAGTTTCTTCTCCACCAACGAAGCGGTGCTGACCGCGCTGAAGGCGTCGTTTACAGGCATGTTCGGCCTGCATGAATCGACGAAAACCCTGGAAGCGATGAAGAAGGGCGTATCCGACAGTCTGGAGTCGCTCGGGGAAGTCGGCGACGCCGTGACCGAGGAGGCCATCCGCGCAGGCTACGGTCCGACCGTGCGGGCCGATGCGGTGAAGAAGCTTGTGGAGTCGGTGACGAACTTCCAGAAGAAATCGCGTGAGATCATCGAGGAGATGCGGGTTCTGGCCACGCGCAATTCGGAGGAAATCCGGGAAGCCGTCGAAGGCGGGAAGCGGCGGATGGCGCGCATCGCGTCGGAGATCAAGGCCCTGCCCCCCTTGCCGCCGGAAGCCGTGTAGTTTCCGATGAACACAGCCGCCGAAAGCGTCCAGCCGCCGCTCGACGATCTGATGCTCTCCATGGACGTAGTGGACACGCTGCGCCAGGATGCACGCATCGTCGAGCGCGAGTTGAACGATGAAACCCGGCGCGCGCAGCTCATCAAGAGGCTGCGCGAAATCTATCACGGGCAAGGCATCGAGGTTCCTGATCATATCCTTGAGGAAGGCGTGAAAGCGCTGGAGGAAAGCCGTTTCGTCTACGATCCGCCGAAACACAGCTTCGAAGTTCAACTCGCCCGGCTGTACGTCACGCGCCGGGAATGGGGCAAATGGGTTGGCGGCGGAGTTGTCGCGCTGGTCTTGCTGCTGATCGGCTGGCAGACTCTTTACGTCTGGCCCCAGGCACGCCAGGAAGAACGCGCCCGCATCGAACTCAGCGAGACGCTTCCGAACCGGCTCAAATCGCTCTATGCAGACGCCGAGGCGGAAACGGATGCGGCGCCGATACTCCAGCAGGCGGCGAGGCTGCGCGATGCCGGGCTTGCCGCCGCAAGGGACGGGCAAGCCGAGACCGCGCGGAAGGCCGAAGCGGATCTGAGCGCGCTGCTTGAGGAGTTGCGTCTGGCCTATGAGGTCAGGATCGTCTCGCGTCCCGGCGAAATGAGCGGCATCTGGCGTATTCCGCGCGTCAATCCGGACAGCCGGAATTACTATCTCGTGGTCGAGGCGCTGAACGATGCGGGCGAGCCGGTCGAGCGCGAAATCGCCAATGAAGAAACGGGCGAGCGCGAAACGGTCACGAAATGGGCCGTGCGCGTCTCAAAATCCGTGTTTGACAGGATTCAGGCCGACAAGCTCGACGATGGCATCATCCAGAATGCGGTGGTCGGCGAAAAACGGCGCGGCGAGTTGGACGTCACGTGGCGCGTCGATACACAGGGCGGAGCGCTGACACAATGGTGACGGGTATGATCACCGGCCGCCAGACGCTCGACGGCATCGAGAAGGCGCTCCAGCAGGTCAGCAAGACGGTGGACCGCCTCAATGCCGAACTGTCCCAGACAAATGCCGACAAGGCGAAACTTGTTGCCAAACGTTTGGAAGCGTTTCAGACGCTGGCAAAATTCCGTACCGAGCTTGCGCTTGTGGACGGCGTGATCGACGATGCCGACCGGCTCTCCGGACAGGTTCGCACCATTCTCAAGGCACGTCAGAAGACCCTTGCCGCGCTAAAGCAGCGTGAGGCCGAATCGGCCCGCGAGCGCACCCGGACCTTGAACGAGCAGAAGAAGCTGCATCAGGAGATCGAGCGGCTCGAAGACGAGCTGGATGTGCTTGGCGCGCGGGCAAAAGAGGAGCTTTCCTCCGATCCGGCTTACAAGGCGAAGGCCGACCGTCTTGCCGAGCTTGAAGGCATGGTGGAAAAGGCCGCCGCGAAAGCGGAAAAGTCCCGCGCCGAGGAAGAGGAAAAAGGAGCGCCCTACCGCAACGATCCGCTCTTCACCTATCTGTGGGACCGCAAATTCGGCACCTCGGATTACGGACATAAGGGCATCATTCGCGCTCTCGACGGTTGGGTGGCGCGCCTGATCAGCTATCAGGATGCGCGCAGCAACTTTGCCGTCCTGACGCAGATCCCGCAAAGGCTGACGGCGCATGTGGCGCGGCTCCGCGAGGCGGTGCTGGCCGAACGGGAGGCTCTCGACGAGATCGAGGCGGCAAAGATCAGCGAATTGGCCGGCGAGGATCTGATCGAGAAGCTGAACGAGGCGCATCGCAGGCGGGAAGAACAGGTCGCCGAGCTCGAACGGCTGAACGCGGAATTCTCCGAAACGGGCACGCAGCTGAAGACCTATGCTGAAGGTCTGGATGCCTCGTTCAAGGAGGCCGTCGAGAAAACCACGCATTTTCTCGAAAGCCGGGATCTGGGCGACTTGCGCCGCGAGGCCCACGAGACGCCGGGCGTCGATGACGATGAGGTTGTGGGGCTGATCGAGAAGCTGGCAAGAGACCGCGATGCCTTGGAAGGTCTGGCCAGGTCGAAACGTGAAGCGCTCGATGCGGCGTTCAAGCGAAAAGACGAGCTGTTGCGGATCGCGTCCGAATTTCGGCGCGCGCGCTACGACCGGCCGGGTTCCGAGTTCGAGCTGGAATCGAATGGCGAGGCGCTCCTGAAATTGCTGCTGCAAGGAGCGATCACGGCCGTGGAATACTGGGCGCGGACGCAGGGCGGCCAACGCTGGCGTGACCGCCCCGGCGACAGCTACCGGCGTCGCGAAAGCGGCAGTTTCGGCGGTGGCTCGCGGCGCAGTTCGCGCTCACGCTCGCGCGGACCGGATTTTCGAACGGGCGGCGGGTTCTGATATTTGACAAGACGCAAGGTTTGCCGGGCAATGGTATGTTCATGATAGTGGGAGAGAAACGATCAGGCCGGAAGGCTGAATAACCGAACTGCGCGACGGCGACCGCCGACAATTGCCGACGATCCCGCCGCCTCAGCGAAGGCAGCAGGAATTGCATGGAGACAAGTACGACAGCGAGGCCGCCGCACGCCTCATCGACCTTCATCGAACTCTTTACCCCCAAGCTTGTCACGATCTTCCGGGAAGGCTACACGGCCAGCCATCTGCGCGCGGACGCCATTGCCGGGCTGACCGTCGCCATCGTTGCGCTGCCATTGTCGATGGCGATCGCGATCGCTTCCGGCGCGTCGCCCGCACAAGGTCTCTACACCGCGATCATCGGCGGCTTTCTCGTCTCGGCGCTTGGCGGCAGCCGCTTTCAGATCGGCGGTCCAGCGGGCGCTTTCATCGTCCTCGTGGCGGCGACCGTTCAGGCGCACGGCATGGACGGCCTCATCCTTGCGACCATGCTTTCAGGGATAATGCTGGTTGTCGTCGGGCTTCTCCAGCTCGGCACCTTCATCAAGTTCATCCCCTATCCGGTGACGGTGGGCTTCACCGCCGGAATCGCGGTGATCATCTTCGCCAGCCAGATCAGGCATCTGCTCGGCCTGACCGTCGATGGAGAAGAGCCCGGCCCGTTATATGAAAAGCTAGAAACGCTCGGGAGCGCTCTGCCGACATTCGATCCGGCGACGGCGGCGCTCTCACTGGTGACGGTTTTCATCATCGTCGTGCTCAAGCAGCTTCGCCCGAACTGGCCGTCCATGCTGATCGCCGTGGCGACGACAGCCATAGCCGCCGGAACGCTTAGCCTGCCGGTCGCGACGATCGGCACCCAGTTCGGCGGCATTCCCGGAAGCCTGCCCGTCCCCGCCTTGCCGGAAATCACGCTGGCCAAGCTGCACGCCGTTCTGCCCAGCGCCATCGCCTTCACCCTGCTGGGCTCGATCGAATCGCTGCTATCGGCTGTCGTCGCCGACGGAATGACCGGCAGGCGGCATCGCTCGAACTGCGAACTGGTGGCGCAGGGCGTCGCCAATGTCGGCTCGGCGTTATTCGGCGGCATCTGCGTGACAGGCACGATCGCGCGAACGGCAACGAATGTCCGCGCCGGAGCGCATGGTCCCGTGGCGGGCATTCTGCATTCCCTCTTTCTCCTCGCTTTCATCCTCGTCATGGCCCCCCTTGCCAGCTTCATCCCGCTGGCCAGCCTTGCCGGCGTGCTGGCGGTGGTCGCGTGGAACATGATCGAGAAACACGCTTTCATAACGCTGCTGCGGGCTTCGCCCGGCGATGCGGTCGTCTTGGTGGCGACATTCCTGCTGACGATGTTCCGTGATCTGACCGAAGCCATCGTCGTCGGCTTCGCGCTGGGCTCCGTGCTGTTCATCTACAGAATGTCGAAAACGACGGCGATTGAGGCCCACAGGCCGTTCGTCGCCGAAGACAAGGCCGATAGCGCCAATGGCGACAGGCAGCCATACGACGAAGCGGACGCCAGCGACCCGCAGGTGGTCGTCTACCGGATTTCGGGCGCCTTCTTCTTTGGCGCCGCCGCCTCGATCGGCTCGGTGCTCGACCAGATCGCGGACCGGCATCGCGCGTTGATCATCGACTTCACGGCGGTTCCGTTTCTGGATTCCACCGCCGCCAACATGATCGAAGGACTTGCGCGCAAGACCGGCAAACACGGTGTAAAGGTCTATCTGACCGGGACCACTCATCCGATCAGGCGCGATCTCTTCGCCCACGGCGTCAAACCGCCGCTGGTGTCTTATGAACGCACGATTGAAGACGCGCTGAAGCGATCGAGGAAGAGCCAGAAGCTGGAAGAGGAACGATGAGCCGCAAGCTGATCAATGGCATATGCAGGACATTTCCCGGCGCCGAATGCTCCGATCCGTGGGGCGGCGGGCACGATGCGTGGAAGGTGGGCGGCAAGATGTTCGCCTGCATCGGCGCGGTCATGCCGGGCGTGTCGGTCAAGACCGACAGTATCGAGACAGCGCAGATGCTGATCGACGCCGGGATCGGCGTGAAGGCGCCCTATTTTCATCGCTCATGGGTCAATCTGCCCTGGGAAACGCCGGAGGACGAGTTGCGTCATCGCCTCGCCGCCTCTTACCGGCTGGTTCGCGCCAGCCTGACAAAGAAGGCGCAGGCGCAACTTGCCCCGTTCGATTGAAGCTCTCAGGCCGCTCCTTTCCACACCTCCGGGTTGATCATGTGAATCGGCGCGCCTGCGGCATAGGCGTTCACCTGATCGAAAATATCGGAGAACTGAAGCTCGAACTCATCCTCGGTGACATAGCCGATATGCGGCGTCGCGATCAGGCGGGGATGGGTGAGAAGCGGATCTGTGGGATCGGTCAGCGGTTCGGTGTCGAAGACGTCCACCGCAGCCATGCCGGGCCGTCCGGCTTCCAGAGCGGACAACAGCGCGCCCGGCGCGACGAGCCCGGCCCGTGACGTATTGACGAACAGCGCGCCGGGCTGCATCCGCCCGAGATCTGCTGCCGTGATCATGCCGCGTGTTTGCGGGTTGAGCCGGACATGAACGCTGACGACATCGCTGCCGGAGAAGAATTCCTCCCGGCTGGCGGGAACGGTCTGGCCGTCCGCCGCCGCCCGGGCGCGGCCTTCATCGGAGCCCCACCAGACGACCCGCATTCCGAACGCCTCGGCATAATCGGCAACCGTCTTTCCGATCCGGCCGTAGCCGTATAGGCCCAGCGTACGGCCCCTCAGCGTCTTGCCGACGCCGATCTGCCAGCGCCCCGCCTTGACCGCTTCCATCTGCTGCGGGATCTGCCGCATCCCTGCAAGTATGAGCCCCCAGGTCAGCTCGGCGGCAGCGTAGGAGGGCGTGTCGCTGTGCATGTTCGAGCATAGCAGCACGCCACGCGCGGTGCAGGCCGGCACATCGATATGCGGATAGACGCTGCGCTGACTGATGAGCTTGAGATTCGGCAGGCTGTCGAGCAAGGCCGCAGTGATCGCCGTGCGCTCGCGGAACAGTACAATCGCCTCGGCGTCCGCCAGTCGTTCCGCGAGCGTCGGAACATCCTCGGCATGGTCCGTCCAGACCGTCACATCGTGACCGGAAAGTTTCGCAAAGCACGGCAGCCTGCGAAGCGTGTCGAACCAGTCGTCGAGTATGTGTACTTTCATGTCAGCTTTGCCGTTCGAAATGGGGCTCTTGGGGACAGGATGCCTCGAACCTACCGCATCGAAGGGCAATCCTGCAATCTCCGGGCATTGCCGTTATTCCGGATCACGCTTGAGCGCCTCGATGATCGCGTCCGCGCGCCGCGTGCGGTCCGTCGCGGATGGGTCGTCGGTCCGGTCAATATCCAGCGACATCGAACCGACCTGCTGCTGCCAGAGGGCCGTTGCCTGCGCCATGCGATTGGGGATACCTAGCGCCTCGATCATCGACGCGGCCTCCGCCATTTCCGCCGACCGCCTGACGCCATGCCTGATCACGCGTTCAAGCGTCGGCCCGGCGCGCTTTTCCCAGCCGAAGCCGGGAAAGGTCTCCTCCAGCGACGCGAGCACGATGTCATCGACGCCAAGCATCCGGCCGGCCGTCACGCATTCCACCGTCAGCGCTTCGAGGCCCTTGACCATGATCGAGCGCACCAGCTTGATCGCCGAAGCGGTGCCGACGTCGCCTTCCATCAGCGTCGCTTCCATTTCCAGCGTCCGGAATATGTCGAGCGCATCGTGGACATGCGGGCCGCTGATCAGCAACGGCACCTTGTGCCCGAGCGGATGGACAGGGCCCATGACCGCAACATCGACGTAACGGCCGCCCGCGCGGTCGATGACCTCTGCCGCCTGCCGTTTGGTCTGGGGCGAGCAGGAGTTGCAGTCAAGGAAGAAGGCTCCCTCCGGCAATTGACCGGCAGCGGCTTGCGCTGCGTCGAGCGCCTGATCTGCCGTCACCAGCGAAAAGATGACGCGCGCCGGTCCCAGAGCCTCGCCAATCGTGCCGCAGCCACGGACATCGGCCCTTGCGTAGTCGGCGAGCTTTCCGTCGCGGGTCTTTGCATCCGCATCAGTCTTGACGTCATAGGCGGACATCGCGGCAGCGCCCTGCCGCCAGCCTGAGGCGAATGCGGTGGCGACCTCTCCGAAGCCTATGAATGCGACGGCAAGCTCGTTGCCGGGATTGCTTGCCGATTGTGTCATGCGCCAACCTGTGCTCCCCACGATTTCCGTCGATCAGATTTATCAGCCCTGGCGCGGAAGCAGAAGTCCGATCTCGGCAGGCAAAAGGCAATCGGCGCGCGACCTGCCGGCAGGTATTCAGGAACCGGTTGCCATGCCCTCCCCTTCGGCGGAAACTGCCATTGAACCTGCCGCTCGCCCAGTCGAAAGCACAGGATACAAGAGCAAGATCGGCAGAATGGGAGCTTCGACATGAGCGCAAGCGCAAGATCCGGCCTCGTCATCACAGCCCATCCGGGCGATTTCGTCTGGCGTGCAGGCGGCGCCATCGCGCTGCATGCCGCGAAAGGCTACACGATGACGATCGTTTGCCTCTCCTATGGGGAGCGCGGGGAAAGCCAGTTCGCATGGAAGAAGGCAGGCGTCCGGATCGAGGACGTCAAGGCGCAACGCCGGGAAGAGGCCGAACGCGCTGCGCAGACTCTCGGGGCGTCCATCGAGTTCCTCGACGCGGGCGATTATCCGCTGCGGATCACGGAGGCGATGCTCGATCGCGTCGTGGATATCTACCGCGAGGTGAAGCCGTCCTTCGTGCTCACCCATGCGCTGGAAGATCCGTACAATTTCGATCACCCGGCCGCCGCCCATCTTGCGCAGGAGGCCCGTATCGTCGCGCAGGCCGCAGGGCACAAGCCCCACCCGGACCGCTCATACAGCGCCCCGCCGGTCTTTCTGTTCGAGCCGCATCAACCCGAACAATGCAACTTCAAGCCCGACGTGATCCTCAACATCGATCCGGTGTGGGAAACCAAATACAGGGCTTTCGAGGTGCTGGCGGCGCAAAAGCATCTCTGGGACTATTACACGCGCGTTGCGCTCAATCGCGGCGTACAGGGCGGCCGCAATACCGGCAAGCCGATGACCTATGGCGAGGCCTATATGCGCCTCTTCCCCGAAGCCCTGGAGGTGCTGGCATGAACAACGTCGTCGTCCGCAATATCGAGCGCGCCGATCCCGGCTGCATCGCAGCGCTCGGCAAGCATGGCGTCGCCACAGTGCATGAGGCCGTGGGCCGGCTCGGCCTGATGAAGACCTACATGCGCCCGATCTGGCCGGGAGCGCGGATCGGCGGCAGCGCCGTAACCGTGCTTGCGCAGCCGGGGGACAACTGGATGTTGCATGTCGCGATCGAGCAGGTAAAGCCCGGAGACGTGCTGGTCGTCGGGGTGACCACCGACAATACGGACGGCATGTTCGGCGACCTGCTCGCCACGTCGCTCAGGGCGCGCGGCGGCGTGGGCCTCGTGGTCGACGCAGGGTGCCGCGACGTTGCGGAACTGAAGGAGATGGGTTTCCCGGTCTGGTCGCGGGCGATTTCGGCCAAGGGAACCGTCAAGGCGACGCTCGGCTCGGTGAACGTGCCGGTCGTGTGCGCGGGCGCTCTGGTCAATCCGGGTGACGTTGTTGTCGCCGACGATGATGGCGTCGTCGTCGTGCCGCGCGCCGATGCCGCATCGGTTCTGGCCGCCGCAGACACGCGCACGGCCAATGAAGCGGAAAAGCGCGAGCGGCTGGCCAGTGGCGAACTCGGGCTCGATATGTATGGAATGCGAGAGGCGCTGGAAAAGGCCGGCCTGCGCTATGTCGATACGCCGGATGAGGTGTAAGCCATGACCGCGGAGCCGATTTTCGATGTCGCCCATCTCGGCCATGTCGAGATGTATACGGATAAATTCGAGGAAAGCCTCGATTTCTTTACCCGCGTCTATGGCCTGACCGAAAGCGGGCGCGAAGGCGACAGCGCCTATCTGCGCGCTTTCGACGATTACGAGTTCCACACGCTCAAGCTCACGCGCCATAAGACGACCGGCGTCGGCCATATCGGCTATCGCATATCGTCGCCGCAAGCGCTGGAACGGCGCGTCGCGGCGATCGAAGCGGCGGGCTACGGCATCGGCTGGGTCGATGGCGATATCGGACATGGGCGCGCCTATCGCTTTGCCGATCCCTTCGGCCACATTTTCGAGATCTATTGGGACACAGTGAAATATCAGGCGCCGCCGGGAGAAAAGCCGGCGCTCAAGAACATTGCCCAGCGCTATCATGGCCGGGGGTGCTGCCCGCGCCGTCTTGACCATGTCAACCTGCTGGCGGAGGATGTCAGCCGTTTCCGCGATTTCATGGAGACCTGCCTCGGCTCGCGCGTCACCGAGATGATCCAGCTCGATAATGGCCGGATCGGCGGCTGCTGGTTCACGGTCAACAACAAGAGCTACGACCTCGCCTGCACGGAGGAGCACGGGAAGGGAGAGGGCCGGCTGCATCATGTCACCTACGCGACCGACCAGCGCGAGGACATTCTGCGCGCCGCCGACATCTTCCTGGAGAACGGCGTGCATATCGAAACCGGACCGCACAAACACGCCATTCAGGGCACGTTCTTTCTTTACGTCTGGGAGCCCGCAGGCAATCGTGTGGAACTGGCAAATGCGGGCGCGCGTCTCATTCTCCAACCGGATTGGGAGCCGGTCATCTGGACCGAAACCGACCGCAAGAAGGGGCAGGCCTGGGGGCTGAAAACCATCGAGACCTTCCACACGCACGGTACGCCGCCGGTGGGCGGTGCTGGCCCGAATGAAAGCGGAAAATGAGCGCGGTCGTACTGAAAGCGCTGCTCGGCGATCATCCGGCAACGGCGGCGTTGAAAAGCGGCGCCGTCGCCTCGCCGCATGTGACGCTTGATTTCGCCGACGTGAAGGTTCCCAACACGGCGTTCAAGCGTGTTGTCCGCGATCTGGAATTCGACGTTGCCGAACTCGCCATCGTCACCTTCCTCATGGCGAAAGCGCAAGGCGTGGCGCTCACATTGCTGCCCGCCGTGCTGATGGCGCGTTTCCAGCATCCGTTCATTGTCTATAATGCCGAACGCGGCTCGCTCGCGCCGGAAGATCTCAGCGGGAAGCGCGTCGGCGTCCGGTCGTACACGGTGACGACAGCCATGTGGGTCCGGGCATTTCTCGCCAATGAGCATGGCGTCGATCCCGGCGAAATCAGATGGGTGACGTTCGAGGACGCGCATGTCGCAGGCTTCTCCGATCCGCCGAATGCCGAACGCGCGCCGGCGGGTCAGGATCTGCAAGCGATGCTCTTGGCCGGTGACATCGACGCAGCGATCGTCGGCGCTCCGATCCATGATCCGCGCATCCGGACGCTGTTCCCTGATCCGGAAGTGACGGCGCGGGCCTGGCAGGAGAAATACCGCGCGATCCAGATTAACCACATGGTCGCCGTCAAGACCTCGCTTTGCCGGTCGCACTCCGAACTGCTCGGTGAGGTCTACAGGCTTCTGCTCGACAGCAAGCGCGCCGCCGGACTGCCCTTGCCGGGCGCGATCGACATGAATCCGTTCGGGATCGAACAGAACCGCCGCAATCTGGAAATCGCGATCGAGTTCACCTACCGGCAGAAGCTGATCCCGCACAGATTTACGGTCGATGAGCTGTTCGAGGGCGTGGCGGACGCGCTTTCGTGACGGCATGGCATGCGCTGCGTCAGTGAGCATCCGAGAGCTTTTCAAGCATCGCCGATAAGTAACATCGCGTATGCGAATGAATGTTCCGGCTTGATATGAATGCGGTTCCTCCCGCTTCATCGTCTCTTCTGCAACGATTACAAGTTGAATTCCCTCGAAGTCACCCAGCGCTATAGGAAGCCGCTGAATTATCTGCTTACATGCAGGAAATCAACGGTCACCGGAGAGGATGGAAGACTCTGCGCATGTGACCGAGGCGATACTTTCTCGCCGAACTGGTATCGATCCGGGGAACGGGTAACCGAGTTGACGCACATGACCGGCGATGGAGGACATCTCGTGCGCATATCGACCGCCGCAGGGGCAAGCGGGTCGAGCCGGAAGACCATCCCGATGCGAGCGGGTGTTGCTGCCGTGGCCCTGCTGACCGCATCGGCGTTTCTTATCAATCTTGCCGCACCGCATGGTTTCTCATTGGCGTCGCCCGTCCATGCCGCAGGCAACGGGAAGGGAAAGGGCAACGCTAATGGCAAAGGAAATGCTGGCAGGAACGGGAACGGCAACGCTGGCGGAAACGGAAACGGCAACGGCAACACCGGTGGAAACGGAAATGGCAACGGTGGCGGCAACGGCAACGGTAACGCCGGTGGGAACGGCATCGGCAATACCAGGGGAAACGGGCCTGGCAATGGGAAGGGCCTCGGCAAAGCGAACGGGATCACCAATGGCAACGGGCTCGGGATCGGGCTTGGCAAAGGGGTCGGTCTCGGAGTCGGCATCAGCAATGGCGACACGATAGGCGTCGGGATCGGCATCAGCGTGGGCGATGACGACATGCGCCCAAGTCTCAGCCCCGGAAGCGGCGGGCTGGGCAACGCGTTCGACACCAAGGGCTTGCCGCAATGGGGCGCGGGCGAGGATGAAGAGTGGCGCATCGGAAAGGGCGCCGGCGGTGATGAATTCGATCTTCCGGAACTGGGAACAGGCCTCGACGGCGCAGACATTGACGAACTCACCGAGTTGCTCGGTCCGAGCGATTTCGGCAGGCTCGAAAGCGGTTCCGGCAGTGCGGATGCCGCCGGGGAGATCGCCGTTCCCGGAAATGGCAATCGCGGACAATCGGCGCTGAAGGCAAGACCGGCGCGTCTTCCAAAGGCCGAGACGACGCCAGGCAATGGAAAAGCCGGCGGGAATGGCAACGGCAACGGCAACGGCAACGGCAACGCGTTGGCCAGAGACCTCGCCGAAGACAAGGAAAATCCCAAAGAAAACTCGGCGGAGAGAGACGCCGATCCGGCCGCCGCCACGCTCCACGAAGATCCGTCGACCGACTTCATCATACGCGCTGAAAATCCCGGCTCCTACGCGGAGCGGGAAGTGCTGGCGCTCGGTCTCACACCCATCGGAGTGGCTCGTGCCCGAGCCCTCGGGTTCAGCCTGCACAGCACTGCTCTGGAGCCGGACCGCCAAGCCCTGACGCGTTTATATGCACCGGAAGGGTTTGACGCGCTTGCAGCGATCAGACTTCTGCGCAAGGAGCTTCCGCGCGAGGCCTTTCATCTCAATCGCATCTATCATGCCTATAATACAGCGACCAAGGATGATCTGGGGCGGACACCTGATGGAGAGGACGGCAGCGGACGGTGTTCCGGCGACAGGTGCTACAGCCGGATCGCAATCCGGTGGAAGGAGAAATTCGGCAAATGCGCACGCGATGTGAGGATAGGCATCATCGACACCGATGCGGATCTGAAGCATCCCGCGTTCGCCGGACGAAAGATCGAGCGCAAGGCGTTCCTGGATGGAGGAAAACCCAACTCTTCCAACTGGCACGGCACGGGCGTTCTCGCTCTTCTCGCAGGACGGCCGGACAGCGGCACGCCCGGGCTCATTCCCGAGGCCAGCTTCTTCGTGGCGAACGTCTTCTTCACCGACAAGCTCGGCGATGTCATTACCGACACCGTCGCCTTGCTGAAGGCGCTCGAATGGATGGACGCCTCTGCCGCGCGCGTGATCAACATGAGCTTTGCCGGGCCCGAGGATGAGCTCGTTCACGCCCGGCTCAAGGCCATGCGGGCGCGCGGTTTCGTCTTCACCGCCGCTGCGGGCAATGAAGGACCGGCGGCGCTGCCGACCTATCCTGCCGCCTATCCGGAAGTCATCGCCGTAACCGCGGTTACCAAGGATCTGCGGGTTTATCCGTCCGCCAATCGCGGGGCGCATATCGACCTCGCTGCTCCCGGCGTCCGTATCTGGACCGCGTTTCCCGGTGGGCAGGAAGGCTACCGGAGCGGCACATCCTTCGCCGCGCCCTTCGCAACCGCCGTGCTCGCGCTTACTCCGCCGGATTTGCTGTCCGCGGCCAAGGACGACATTCTCGACAATGTGAGAACGATCCGGCTGGGCGCTCGACGACACGCCCGGATTTTTGGCCGCGGTCTGCTTCAGGCCCCGGAAGAGTGTTCAAACACAATCGCACCTGTTTCAGACCTGGCGCCGGTCACACGCTCCGTCCGGAGATAGGCGGACCGCATATCGGATCGCGCCGCGTCCTGCTACTCCGTCCAGCCCTTTTCCCTCAGCCGGGCTTCATCCTCGACCGCGAGCGGATTGCCCGAGATCAGCGAGCCGATCGCCGCGTCGATCGCCGCCTCCGCTTCCCCGCCCGCCGGAACCGGCTGTTCCGACGCCGAGATCCGCGGCGGAACGAGCGCATGGATTTTCACGGCCCATTCCTCGCCCGTCCGGCAAGCAATTCCGGAATAGTCGTGCGAGGAAGCCTCGATCCGGTATTGCCGGCAATAGTCGCCTGCCTGGTTCCGGAATGTCATCGTGACACCCAGTCGAGCCGTCCCGCCTTCCGGGGATAGCGCCGCTTCCTCACCGCTCGGCAATGACTGAAGGGCGCTTTCAAGGGGCCCTCGCGCAACGAGGCGGCGACCGTCCGTCCTGACAAGATCCTCCATGGCGACAGCATCGGCGTCCGGTCCGCCGGCAAGGAGCCATCCCAGGCCGAGACCAAGCACAACGGCCACGCTTGCCGCCATCGCCGCCGGTCCGCTCCAGTAATCGCGAAAGCGCACATCCGGCAACAGACGGATCAGGCGCGGCGGAGCGGGCCGGATGCGATCAGCCTGTTGCGCACCGCCGGCGACCAGACAGATGCAGTCCACATCGCCCGCAGCCACAGGCTGATGCCCGGCATCATCCGTCAGATCGAGAATGTCGCCCCGGACATGATCGCCCGCCTTGTCGCTCAGCACACCCTGCAGCACGAGAACGAGTTCGATCTCACCGCCACGGTCATGCGTCAGAAGATGCTGACCCGGCGCAAGGCGCAGTAATCTCATCGAGCCGGAACCGCCGGGCAAGCTGACAGGCGCTTGCTCCACACCCTCCGCAGCCTGCTCCCATGTCAATTTCCGCCCGGTCCCGCCAAGATAGCGCGCAAGCGGATCGGGCAACAATCCGTCGCCCGTCGCTTCGGATGAATTCTCTACAAGCCGTATCCGTCCTTCGGTATCGCGCTGCGCCTCTTGCCGACCGGCGGATGCCTCATCGACGGATGCCCCCTCGACACGATCCAGCATGAGACCGCCCAGCATTTCCAGATGCCGGACATGATCGGCACACTCGCTGCACATGGAGAGATGACAGGCAATCACACCGGAGAGAGCGCCCGGAAGCGTACCGGATGCATAGGAAATCAGTGTTTCGGGAAAGGGATGGTGATTGGGCTTCATATCTCGCGCTCTGGCCTGAAACGCAGCATCTCAAAAGCGCCTCGCATGCGGGACTTCACGGCGCCAAGCGGTAGCGACAATTTCGCGGCGATCTCGCTCTGCGTCAGGCCGTCGACAAAGGAAAGCTCTATGATCTGCAGTTGCTCAAACGGCAGTTGTTCCAGAACGCTTGCTATCTCGGATCGCTCCTGCTGGAACTGCGTCTGCTCCGTAGAACCGCGCGCGGCATCCATCGTTTCAGATTCAGATGGGAAGGGATGCCAGATCGGCCGCTTGCTCACCCCGTCCATACGAAAATTGCGGGCAAGGGCATGGTTCCGGCCAGAAACCCGACCTTTGCGGGCCGAAAACTCCCTTAATTTCCGCCATGCTACAAACATCGTCTCTCGAATAAATTTCTTTGTAGTTCCTCATTCTTGTCAGCACTGTCTTGCCTTCTGAAAAGAAGGTCATAAACAATGCCAGAACCACCGCAGCGTCATGTTCTTCCGTATTTTTTGTACCTACTTGCTCAGTTTTGGTATACATGAGCAAGACAAGACAATCTGCACGCCAAGTGATGTAGAATAGCCTATACGGACTGGAATGACAGGGCGATGCGATGCGCGGCCGCCGGTAAATTCCATTGATAGACCGAAATGCAACGCTGTCGCTTTCCTGCGCCGCGTGTCTTCGTGAAACGCCGGTCGGCGCCCCTTGTGGCGGTTCAGATACGAGCCTCCCAAGATCGGGAAAGTTGTCGTAACATCGCCTCATCATTCAATATCGAGCCACGACCGGACTTCCCGACACAGAAGCCCGGCTCCTTGGGAGGGAAAACGATGACATCAAACAACCTGTTTTCGGCAACGGTCGCCGGTAGTCTGCCGAAACCGGTCTGGCTGGCGGAGCCGGAGAAATTATGGGCCGGCTGGCGCATGAGCGGGGCCGAGTTGACACAGGCAAAACAGGATGCGGCTCTGATCTGGCTGAAGGAGCAGGAGGACGCAGGCATCGATATCGTCTCGGACGGCGAACAGTTCCGCATTCACTTCGTGCACGGATTTCTTGAGCATATTGACGGCATCGACTGGAACAAGAAGACGAAAATGGGCATCCGTGACAATCGTTACGAGGCCGATGTGCCGACCGTAACAGGTCCGATCGTTCGCTCCAGGCCGATCCATGTGGAGGATGTTCGCTATACGCGCGCCCATACCAGGCGGAAACTGAAATTCACGCTGCCCGGCCCGATGACGATCTGCGACACGATAGCCGACGGCCATTATGGACGCCGCGCGGATATGGCGATGGCCTTTGCGAAGGTTCTGAACGAGGAAGCGCGGGAACTCGACGCGCTTGGCGTGGATGTCATTCAGTTCGACGAACCCGCATTCAATGTCTTCATGAACGATGTCAAGGATTGGGGGATCGCCGCGCTCGAAGCCGCCGCCGAGGGCCTGAAGTGCACGACGGCTGTCCATATCTGCTACGGCTACGGCATCGAAGCCAACATCAAATGGAAGGAAACGCTGGGCTCGGAATGGCGGCAGTATGAGGAAATATTCCCGGCCATCAACAACAGCCGGATCGAGCAGGTTTCGCTGGAATGTCAGGGCTCGAAAGTTCCTATCTCGCTCATCCGGCTGCTAGACCGCAAGACAATTCTCGTCGGAGCCATCGACGTGGCGGAGCAGACGATCGAGACGCCCGAAGCGGTCGCCGCCATCCTCGCCGAGGCACAGAAACATGCAGACGCCGAGCGGATTCAGGCGTGTACGAATTGTGGAATGGCGCCGCTGCCCCGGAGTGTCGCGGCAGGGAAGCTTCAGGCGCTCGGCGCAGGGGCGGCGCTCGCACGCTCCAGCTACAAAGGACGCTGACGCAGGGACCGCATCATTTCGCGCTTGCAGCATTGTGAGCCGACTGAATGCGCGCATCCGGAAAAGAAAGTGCCCCGTCAATACGACGAGGCACTTCAGGCGCTTTCGCGTGCTTTCAGAACTTACCGATTCTGGAAGGCTTCGCTGACCCGCTGGTTCTCCGGAAGCTTCGTGAACCGGACAGCCTGGTATTCGGGCATCTGTTCCAACTGATCCTTGGTCAGATTCGGCAGGCTGATGCGCTGGTTCCGGAAATCGATGCGACTGAAGGAAACCGCGACATCTCGTTCCCCGATGCCCAGAAAGCCACCGACGCCGATCACCGCATAAATCTGGTCTTCCTGCATCACGACTTCCTTGATGCTGCCGATATTTTCGTTGCGCTCGGAGTAAACCGGCTGGCCAACCAGTGCGGCAACAGGCTGATTGTAGAGCGGATGACTCTGCATACGCTCCGCCATCTGACTGCCTGAGGCGCTTTCTGATGTGTCACCGGCCTGCTCAGCTGGCTGAACGGCAGCGACCTGCTGGTCCTGATTGGTCTGGCGATCCTGTGTGTCAGAATCTGCCTGCGCAGAGGTGTCCTGCGTGGGCTGTGTGTCAGAACCCGTCTGCGCGGAGGTGTCCTGCGAACGCTGCTGCCTGTCCTGAGCATCGGAAGCCTGATCCTGCGAACCGCTTGCCGGTGACGCAGCCGACCGCTGCTGCGCGGAATCAGGTTCAGTCTCGCCAGATTGCCGGGCGGCGGAACGATCGTCGGCTGTCTGTTCGCCATCCGTTGACGCAGTATCCTCGACGCGCTCGTAGTTGATCTGGGCTTCTTCCTGTTCGATCTTGACATTCGGTTCACCCGAACTCTCCACATTGACGTCCGCGTCAGCACGGCTTATGCGTACCTGCGGTTCGCCAGTGCGCTCGAACTGGACATCTGCCTCTTCGCGCTCGATCCTGACGTTCTGGTCCGGCCGATCAGCCTGGTCCACGTTCACCTGAGCCTCGCCCCGCTGAACATCCACCTTGGCCTGCTGATCGCCATCCTCGATCACGATCCGCGGCTTTTCGCGAATGAAGCGAACGTTGGGCTGGCTTTCGCTGACCTCAACCTCCGGCTCCGGCGTCGTCACGTCGACATCGGCCTCGGGCATCTTGACAGTCACGATCGGCTGCGGAATCCGCACGATGATTTCAGGCTGACGCTGGTTGATCGTAACCTCCGGAGCTGCCTGACGCACGTTCACTTCCGGCGGGGGCTGACGAACGATGACTTCCGGCTGCGGCTGCTGCACCGTGATTTCCGGAGGACGCTGGGTCACGTCAACGCGTGGGTCCGGCTGATTGACCGTGACGCGGGGCGGCGGGTCGTCAACGACAATACGGCCGGTGCCAGTACCGACCTCGGCCGTCTGACCGCGTGTCCTGTCGGCATCCGCCTCGTTGTCGGTGCGTTGCGTTGCGTCACGACGCTGGGCGCTGCGGTCTGCCTGATTTCGCGTGCCCGCATCTTGCTGATTTTGGCTGGCGCCGGCCTGCGCGTTGGCCTGGGTCTCACCTGCGGACTCACCGGTGCTGGCGAGTTGCACGCCATTCTCCCGAAGGATACGGCGTGCCTCCTGCATCTTCTGGCGACACTCCTGCTCATTTTTCTGGCGCAAAGCCTGACGCGCTTCGCGAAGCAGATTGTCGACCCGGCTCTCGGCCGTGGAATCGAGGGCCGTGGTTTTTTCAACGGCGTCACGGACATCCTGGCGCACTTGCTGACAGGATTGATCCTGAGCAAAAGCTGGATTCGACAGGCCGATAAGCACTATCGCTGTTCCAGTCATGAGCACTGATTTTCTGGGAAACATGTTTTCCTCTCAAGTTTTTCTTGGGGGTACCATCGGTCAACGAAGGCTCTTGTTCATTGTTCCAACAAAAATGACTCCCGATGAGAATTCACGGGAGCCTTTCCACTCTCTGTTGATACCTGCGACCGAAACTTGATCGGACGCATACGGCCCCGGTGGGCACTGCCGACCCGGGGCCGTATGCATCGTTACCGGCTCAAATGATCAGCGGCGTTTGCGTGGCAGGCTCGACCAGATCAGCGCCGCCTCTTCCGGACGCCCGATTATTCCGCCGAACGCGGCAGCGAAGAGGCCGAGAATAAGCGCCAACGCGGTCCATCCCGAAGCTTGAGCCAAGACGTCCGTGGCGTTCTGAGCCGCTTGCGTCGCCTCTTGCCTCGCCTGCTCCCAGGCTTGCTGCGCCTCAGTGGCGACGGTCTGATAGGCTTCCTGCCAACGGTTTACGATCTGCTCCGCTTCCTCCTCGGACACACCGAGCCGGTTCTGGAGAATATTCAGGATCTCCTTGCGATCCTCCTCGCCGATCACAGCGTCAGACCCCGCGAAAAGCCTGTCCAGCAGTCGCTCAAGTTCGCGACCCGCATTCTCCGGAGACTGAACGATATTCGTGGCCGTCTGGCCGACCGCGTCGGCAGCCGCCTGTTGTTCCTGACGGCTCAGCACCTGCCTGACGATTTCCCGAGCTTCCTCGCGAATGTCAGTACGCGCCTGCCGCTGCCTGTCCTGCGCGCTGAAGATATTGATACGACGCTCAAGGTCGACATCGGGAACCAGCGAATTGATGGTGTCGATAGGCAGATTGGCGTTTTGCAGATTATCGGGAATGACCGTTCGCGCGGTGGTCGCTACGGCCTGACTCGCTTGTGTGACCGCAGTCGTGATGCCGCTGAGAGCGCTCGACAGACCCGAAAATGCCAGAAACGTGGATGTGAGCGCAACAATCGCCCACACAGTCGCGCCATGAAGCGCGCCGGTAAGGTCGCGCGGGAGCCCGGCAAGACGTCCTGCGACCCAGCCGCCGGCAAAGAGTGCGATCAGACTTGAAACGGCGGCCCAGATCCCGGCGGCCATTCCAATGCCTTCCAGCGGATCTTGCTCATAAGCGGGGTCAACAACGGCGAACCCGACGGAAACGCCGATCATTGACAGAACAAGATGCGCGGCGAGCGCACAGGCCACGCCGGCAAAGATTGCGCCCCATGAGACACGGGACAGAAGCGCGGGATATGCGCCCACTTCCGCACCACTTTCCGGTGCGTCGATATAATGCTTTTCGGCCATTGCTTTTCCTTCCCCGGATTTACCTAATACTTCAGGCAACGCAGCTATTTTGCTGGTTGTTCCAATGGGAATGAAAAACCTGCCCGGTTTCGTCACCTTTTTGCTGTCATGCGGCAAGGAAAAGCGAGGAGGTCATCAATGGACGATCAGATGGCCGAATGAAAAGTCAAAAACTGGATGATGACTTGAGACGTAACTCCAGGGAGCCGGTTGTGCTCCAGCGGCTGATCTGTTCCTCGAAGAGCTACGCCCGGATTTCCTGTAAACTTCGCTCACCGGACAGGTAAATGCATTCACCTGTCCGGCAACTGATCGGCAATCATAAAGGCCTGCAAAGAAACTATTCAAATCCGCACATATACTTTACAACGAAAGCCTTGCCGTCACGAAGTTCCTCCGTACGTTTTCGGACCAAAGCTTTAAATATCTCACCGGTTCTTTTAGCCTGATCATGATGATATCAGCGCGACCTTCGCTGCAAGGTAAACAAAAACACGGGCCACGAATGACAGCCGAAACCTTGGCTTCAGATCCGCGGCGGGCGATTGCGGGGTTCACGAGCTATTCGCCGAGATCACAAGGTTCCGCACCACAAGGTTCCGCACCAGTTGATCGATTTCTCCGGCTCAGTTGTTTCCGCTGATCTCATCTCCGGTAGCTGGGGTGTCCGCAACACGCAACGGACGCCCGCAGGACCATCCCCTCGTGTCCTGCCGGTCCGGTGTCGTTCTCTGATCCGCTGAGCGATGCCGGACCGCATACCGGAAAGCGCGGGAAGCACATCTTGTTGGGCACGGTTTTTGTGATGCGTAGTAATAACATGCTGAAAGGGCGCTCGATTCTTCTTGCCGAAGATGACGCCATGCAGGCTGTCGAACTCTTCGACACTCTGTCGGACGAAGGCGCCAAGGCGGTCGTTTCGGTCTCGGAGCTGGACGAAGCTCTGAGAATGGCGGGAAGTCACAGATTCGACGCAGCCATTCTCGATTACCGCCTCGGCGGGTGCAGCGTAACTCCGTTGGCGGATTACCTCGACCGTATGGGGACGCCGTTCATCATCCATACCGGCTACGCACATGAGGATGCGTTTCCTGGTCACTGGCGCGGCTGCCGGCTGATCTCGAAACCCTCGGCCCCGGAAAAACTGGTCCTTACGCTTGCCGCCCTGATCCGCTGGCAGCGCATGAGCAGGGGCGGCATCGGAAAGGAGATGCATATTGCCTGATGCGATCAGGCGCACGTTCAGGAATAAAATCCAGCGAGGAGGCCGCGCAACACAGTCGGAGTACGAAGATGTCAGAAAGAAAAATAACGACCGATCATGAAAAAATCAAAAAATGGGCCGCGATGAGAGGCGCTGTTCCATCGACGGCAGGCTCCACCGAACAGTCGGACCGTGGCACGGCCCTGCGTTTCGGATTTCAGAACAAGGAAGAGGATCTGGAACCGCTTTCGTGGGATGAATTTTTCGCGGCGTTCGAGCGAAACAATCTCGCATTCCTCTATCAGGATAGAACGGCCACGGGGCGGGCGAGCCGCTTCCACAAGTTCGTTGCACGCAATACGCGCCCCATGCTGCAGAAAAGGCGGCGCTGAGACGCAAGCCCCGCCATCTCAACTTTTCGCGTGATGCTCCAGCGGGTTCCGGCCAGCATGCTGCCGCATCAACTCGGAAAGCCGCGCCAGCCCTGAGGGAACGGCCTGCCTGAAGCGGCTCAGAACCGCCATATGCTCCGGGCGCTGTTCCTCTCTGGCGCGGGCGGTGAGCGCGGCGAAGCCGTCGAGCCGCGAATGGAGCAACCAGTCCTGCAAATCCGGACGCTCCGCCCAGAGCTGCCGATGCCGCGCGTCCTGCAATTGCATTCGCAGCCAGTCGAGCGGGACATTCGGCACGGGCACCGGCGTACAAAGAGCATTTTCCCCCGCATCGCCGGAAATCGTGGCTTCCAGATGCGCGATCAAGGCGCCGCTGAATGTTGGTGAGCAGCGGCGACATATTGGAGCAGGATGCGCCCATCCTGAAAGATCGGTTCCGGCTCCCGCAGTGGAATGCCATCGGCGCTGCAATGAATGTGGATTTTGCCCGGCGATGTCGGGACAGTGCCATGCTCAAGCACGATCTCGTCATGACTGATCGCCGTCACATGGCCAAGCCGAACGACATTCCTGACGCGCCTGAGTTGCTCCAGCTCGGCTTCGCTGACAATGGCGCAACGGAACATGGTCGGCGTCACGGCAGGGTCGATGCGCATCAGTGACTTGACGGCTTCCAGACGCGCGAACAGATCCTCGATTGACGTCGCATCCCGTGCCGCTTCCATCTCGGAGGCGAATGCGCCGAATGTGCGGGTGAAGAAATCGAAGCTGCGTTGCAGGTTCCCCCGGTTCAGCAACCACGGATCGCGCGGGCGAATCCAGGTGATCGCGTCGGCATCGACGCCCTGCTCCAGCAGCCAGATCACCGTGTCCATCGCAGTCTTTCCCGCGCCGATGACGACAAATCCGGCGCGGGGTTCGCTGAGATGCACGAGCGCATTCGGGGAGATGCATCGCACATCGGGAGAAACGAAGAAATTCGGCCCATGGGTTGCCGGCAAGCGCGTATCGGCGAAGGTGGCATCGACGAGTTTTCTACGCGCCTTCACCATGACCCTCGCCCCGCCGACGCGGGAGGTGACGCTGCCGTCCTTGCCGAAATCGCTCATCGGCAGATAGGTCACGCGCCCGCTTGGCAGTAACCGCTGCCGCATGAGCCGATCATAATAGGCGCAGATCTCGGGACCGGTCGCGAGTTCGTAGAGACCGCGATTGAATCCGATCTCCTCGATGCGATCGGAGCCGAGCAGGCGCGAGTTCACGCCATAATACACAGATGGCGCATGAAGACGTACGAACGGATAGGCGTCATTCCAGTGGCCGCCGGGCTTGTGCCGCCGGTCGACCATGATCATGGTGGCATTGCTGTCGGTCAGGAGCGTGTCCGCAAAGGCCATGCCGACCGCGCCTGCGCCGACGATGACGTAATCCGCTTCCAGAATGTCTTCGCTCATCAAATTGCTCCGTCCTGAAATCGACGCATCGCTTGATGCCGATATCGTTCATCTTGGCGCGCCCCGCATATCGCGAGCCGCCAAGTGTACGGCTGAAACGGGGCCGTGCGGTGTCTGCCGTCACGGCCCCTCGCCGTCCAGGACGGGAAACTCGCCTGCCTTACGATCAGGCCTTTACGATCACGGCTTCGAGATACTCGCTGGGCACGATCAGTGCAGACGGCCCGCCCCTGTCGAAGCTTGCGATAAGAGCCACGAGGTCGCTTTCAAGCGCGGTTTGCCCGGCCGGATCGAGCGCGGCGAAGGCCTTGTGCGTCGGTCCGTAATAGGTCCTGAAAACCTCAAGCCAGTGATCCGCAGACCGATACCGGAAATTGAAGATCTGCCTTGAGGCGGTAATCTTGTGACCGGGGAACAGCTCCGCAAGCCGGGCATCGGTACCCCAAAGGGCCGGCGATTTGACGCCCGCCGGCGGCGGAACATGCTTGCCGATCAGTTTGAACAACTGCCCGATGAAGCCTTCCGGCGTCCAGTTCGCAAGGCCAACGCGCCCGCCCTTGCGCACGACACGCGCGAGTTCGGCGGCAGCCTGCTCCTGGTTTGGCGTGAACATGACGCCGAAGGTCGACAGCACCGCGTCGAACTCGCCGTCCGCGAACGGCAGCGCTTCCGCATCGGCCTCGCGAAATGCCACTGTCAGGCGTTCGGCCGCGGCACGCTCCCGGCCACGCTCAAGAAGTGCGCCGACATAATCCGTCGAGGTGACGGCGGCAAACCGGCGAGCGGCGGCAAGTGTGGCATTGCCATTGCCCGCCGCAACGTCGAGAACGCGCTCGCCGGCATTGATATCCGCCGCTTCGCACAGTCGCTCGCCGACGATCTGCAATGTCGTGCCAACGATGGAATAGTCGCCAGCCGCCCAGGTTGCCTGCTGGCGTTGCTTGATTGCGGCATAGTCCGGTGCAAGAGTTTCTGTTGTCATCATAATGTCGTTTTCAATATCCATTTCAGCCTTGGCCTTGCCTCAAATGCCGGCGTCATCGACGGCCGCCTGCCGACATGTGAGGCTGCCTGAAGCTCCAGTGCGTTTGCTTCTGCCCGACGGGATCAGTTGGTTTTCTTGCGTGGATCGTCGCTCGGGTTGACGTAAACAACATTGAACGGTCCGACGCCGTTGATCTGCACGACGGTTTCCCCTTCGGCGATCGCGTAGTGAGGCATTCCGGCGGGCAAATGGACGAAGCTTCCAGCCGGCAACGCCTTGATCGAAGCGCGATCCACCGTCTCTCCGGACGTTATCCCGAAGGTGCCGGAAATGACGGTCACGAGTTCATCCTTGGAGTGACGATGCGGCGGAACCGTAAATCCGTCGTGGAATTTCAGGCGAAGAACGAACGGTCCTTCCTTGCCCGGATTTCCGAGCAGAACCGCTGCCTGCGCGCCGGGTGGAAGGGAGGCCGGGGCCGGTCCCCATTGGACCGCATCCGCCTGAATGACGGTGTGATGCTGTTCGGACGCCTGCGCTAGCGAGACAATGCCGAGAATTGCCGCCGAGCCGAGCAGGCCGGCAAACAGATGTTTCGCAGATCGGCCCGGCATCTTTTGCGTGCGTTGCCTGCTGGCGGTGAAGTTGGCAGCCTGAGTTTCAGTTGTCATGGGAGAAGTCCTTTCTCAATATCCATCCGGGTGCGTTCATGGCACGCTCCGGCATTGATGAGATCTATCTCCCCTGCACTGCCGCCAGCTAGTTCAGGAACTGAATCGAGGCGATACAGATAATGAACTAGCAGGCTGCTGAAAAACCCAACGGCTGACGGCGTCGTGCGAATATGATTCTATCTTCGCCGGTCATCATGGGGGCGAAGATGCGCGGATCGGATCAGCAGAACGGTGCTTTGTTTAGCTATGTGAACCTGGAGGACAGGGTTCCGGCGCGGCATCCGCTGCGGCTGATCCGCGAGATCGTCAACAGCGCGCTGGCCCGGCTGGATGGCGCGTTTGCCCCGCTCTACGCCGCGGAAGGCCGACCCTCGATTGCGCCGGAGCGGCTGCTGCGAGCGGCGCTGATCCAGATCCTGTTTTCGGTCCGGTCGGAGCGCCAGCTGATGGAGCAGATGCAGTACAATCTCTTGTTCCGCTGGTTTGTCGGGCTGGGCATCGACGATCCGGTCTGGGTGCCGACGGTGTTCTAGCCGAAAACCGTGACCGCCTGCTGACGACCGACATCGCCCGCCAATTCCTTGCGGCGATTTTGGCGGACAAGGCCGTGGCGCCGCTGCTGTCGGACGAGCATTTCTCCGTGGACGGCACGCTCATCCAGGCTTGGGCCTCGATGAAAAGCTTCCAGCCCAAGGATGCGGCGAGCGGCGCCGAACCGCCGGCCCTCGGCGATGCGGGCCCTGGTCGCGATGGCGGCGCCTCGACCGGCGAACCAGCCACCAGCGGCGACGCAGCCTCTGGCCGGGACGGCGGTGCATCCGCCACCGAACCGGCAACCAGTGGCGGCGGTGCGAACCAGGATAGCGGTGCGCCAACCGCCAAGCCCGCCGCTGCGGGCCGCAACGCGGAAGTGGATTTCCATGGCCAGAAGCGCTCGAACGAGACCCATGCCTCGCGCACCGATCCTGAGGCGCGCCTTTATCGCAAAGGGCCGGGCAAGGAAGCCAAGCTCTGCTTCATGGGCCACGCTTTGATGGAGAACCGCAACGGCCTGGTGGTCGACGCCTGCCTCACCGAGGCCGACGGCCATGCGGAACGGGAAGCCGCGCTCGCCCTCATCGAGCCCCGCGCCGATCGCCCGGGACGCATCACCCTCGGCACGGACAAGGGCTATGACGCGGAGGACTTTGTTAACGAACTCCGGTCCATGAACGTCACGCCGCATGTGGCGGCCAAGAGCACCGCTGATGGGGAAAACCGTTCTACTGGCGCTGCTTTTTCAGATGGGGTGGTTGCCGCTCTCCCCGGACGGCATCGCGATGTGTCAATATCGTGGTGCTGTATGCCACGAAACGGAGAGGGCGGCGAGATGAAGGATACAATGATCGGTGTGGACTTGGCAAAGAATGTGCTCCAGGTCCACGGAGCCTCGATGAGAGGGGATGTCAAATTCCGCAAGAGGTTCACGCGTGAGCAGTTCCGCCGGTTTATGTCAGAGCAATCACCATGCATAGTGGTGTTCGAAGCGTGCGGCAGTGCGAGCTACTGGGCGCGGGAGATGGAGACGCTTGGGCATGAGGCAAGGCTCATCGCTCCGCAATATGTGCGCCCCTTCGTCAAGCGGCAGAAAAACGACGCGACCGATGCCGAGGCGATCGTGATCGCCGCGCAGCGCCCCGAAATGCGGTTCGTCGAACCCAAGACCGAGGAGCAGCAAGCCCGCGCTGTTTTGTTTCGCGCCCGCGAGCGCCTGGTTCACCAGCGCACCGAACTCGTGAACGCGCTGCGCGGCATTCTCTACGAATACGGCCACGTCATCCCGCAGGGGATCGGCCAGCTCAAGCGCGTCGAGGCGATCCTCGACGTTCAGCACAGCGATCTGCCCGCTCTTGTCCGAGAAGAATGCCGGGATCTCCTGGCACAGATCGCGGAGAAAACGGAACGGATCGCAGCCAGGACGAAGAAGGCCAAGGACCTGGCCGCACAGGCTCACACGGCACGCAGGTTGCAAACGATGCCGGGCGTGGGGCCGCTGACCGCGCTGGCGATCGAGGCTTTTGCGCCGGACATGTCGGCCTTCCGGCGAGGCCGGGACTTCGCCGCCTGGCTGGGGCTTGTCCCGCGCCAACATTCCACCGGCGGAAAGGAAAGGCTGGGCCGGATGTCGAAGGCCGGGCAAGCCGACATTCGCCGTTTGCTGATCATTGGTGCGATGTCGAGGTTGGGACGGCTCGGCCGTCGAACGATCCCTGAAGGCTCCTGGCTCGCCCGCCTGCTTCAGCGCAAACCCCGGATGCTGGCGGCAGTTGCTCTGGCCAACAAGATGGCGCGGCAGATCTGGGCCATGCTGACGAAGAAGGAAGATTATCAAGATCCGGCTCGGGCTGCCGTTGCATGAGAACCATGCCATGCAGTGCGGCTCTTGACCGGCCACAAGGGGGGTGAGAAGGCAACGACCTGAATGGGCGCATGATCGAACAGATCCGGACCGGGAGAACCAGCAGGCTGCTGAGAGAAGGCAAGCTCGCTTTTCAGATATGGACTCGATCCGCTGATCACCATACCGGCCTGCGGCTTGTGAAATGCCGCACCATCAAGGCCTTACAGAAGACCGCACTCGATCACGCACCAAAT
>JBHJOB010000078.1:0-15523 GCA_050330195.1 Rhodomicrobiaceae bacterium
GATAATAACTCTGCTCCGAAATGCTCAGCCCCTTGCAGATCAAGCCGATCGATTGCCCCTGGCTAAGGCGAACCTCCGCCTCACGCAGCATCCCGATAATCTGCTCCGTCGTAAATCGCTTCCGTGCCATTTCTCATTCCCCATCATTGGGTTGAAAATGGCCGGATCTCTTAATTAAACTGGTATCGTTTCTGGGGAGCAGACCAATTGTATGCAAGTTTTTCTCACAGCTTTTCCTCAAAAATCCGCCCGAATGCAACTTAAAATGGTTGCATTCCGAAACAGCACGCATTAATTGTAATGACAGGAACGCGGTGGAACGGTTCTCAGCTTGGTCGAAGCTTCAAGCCATCCGGTTTGGATTTGCGACCCGCCCTCACAGGTGACTGAGCTGACTGACCATCGCGTCCAAGCTTAGTAAGCGTAGCGTAGCGTAAGTGGATGGGAAGTGAAGATTTCAAGTTTCGGCTTGTCTCTTCGTGACCAATCCTCTCCCTCTCTAGTGCCCAAAAGGCCGGTCTCTAGCCCCCATCGGAGACCGGCCGCCCTAGCTGCAAAACGAGCAAGCGGGGGCCATCCTCTCCCACCAAGCAATCAACCAGAAGATGCATTTACGCAACCTTCATCCAGCTTAGCGCGTTGCAAGGCCGCCACAAGCTGCGGGAAATTCCTTATTCCGCGCGCAAAAGCACAATTTTCTATGATCGTCCATAGATTTTTAAGCCGCTTGGTCTAGTGAAGCTCATGTTCCGGTTCGGCGCATAACCCGGCCAGAGCATTCAATCCTGTCGCGCGGCTTTCGCAATGGACGCCGCGCAGCTTTATCCCAGACCGGCTACGCTCGGCCGTTTTACCGAGCACGGAACCGGCAGACGCATTCGCATCCTGTCGCCCCGAGGCTGTCATGTTCCTTCGATCCATCCCTCTCATCATCTGCCTTCTCTGGCTTGGCTATGAAGCGCGCTTCAGCCCGAGCTTCTTCGTCGCGACCATCGAAACCAGCCTGACGTCGATTTCCAGCGGCATAGACGGCGCCATTTCCGGGGACTTCCCGGCCCCGATGGCCACGAAGATGGCCAGTGCCCAAGCAGAAGTGAAAACCGCGAAGTGAAAGCTGCGCGCGGACATCATCCATCACAGTTCAAGGCCGAAACCGGTCGCGCCTTCAGTCGCGGCGACTGTCCTCTCCATACTCTTCGTCGTCATCCTCTTCATCATAATCGGCGTCATCATTGCCGTTGCCGCCATTTCCGTTGCGCCATGCGGCGGCGCGTGTCGGCGGCATGATCAGTTTTTCCGCCGAGCACAATTTCTCCTGCGTCTCGTTGACGCCGCAGGATTTCAGCTTCAGGTCGCGCGTGAAGCAGATGCGCAGTTCGCGAAGACGGCGATCCTTGCAATCGACGCTGATCATGTCAGCCTTGAGCTGGGGGTTCGCCTTGAGAAACTCGCGTTCCACTTCCTCCGGCGTGACAGAAAGATATTCGCCGACATTCTGAAACCTCTCCGGGATTCTGATCGTCTCATAGGCCTTTCGGGACGCGGCGAAATATTCTTCCGGGCTCAGCCCCGAGCAGACGCCGTGCTTGCGGTATTGGTGGATGATCAGCCGCTTGCTGGGCATGATGTCGAGCATGTTGCGGATCAGATTATCGGAAACCCATGGGCGCTCGCGTGTCCGGCAATTGCTCGGCCAGCCGCGATCATATTGCGGCCAGAGACCGTGGACGACGAAAGAAAAGGGCCGCTCGCCGGCGCATTGCGGTTCATTCGGCCGGCTGCGCCCTTGCGTGGCGCAGTAGGTCGGCGACCAGCTCAGCGCGAGCGTGTAATAGTCGAAATCCCCCGGCTGATCGTCGGCGCGCGCCGTCACGCCGCCCGACATCAACAAGGCCAGCACCGGCAATAAACTCAGCAACGCCTTCATTCCCTAATCCTTCTGCAAATGTCTTGCATGCCGCGCATGAGCGGTCATCACATGGTCTACCGCCGCCGTGAGGGCCTTCTCAAGGGTAAGACCCCTCTGCCGCCATTTGGAATAGGCTCCCTTTCCCGCGACGATCCATTGCGCGTCCCAATCGTCTCCCGCCTCTTCCAGCGTGCCGAAAAGAACCGTGCCCGTGCCCAGTTGCTTCGACTGGTTCCACAGAAGGCTCCATTGCCGGCGCTCTATATCGCGGTAAGTGACCGTATCCTGATCCGCTTCCGGCAGCACCACGGACAGGCCCCGGCGCGCAGCGGCTTTCTTCAATATCTCCCGCTTGGCGGCACCATCGTCGCCATCGCCCCCAAGAACGAAGCGGCGGCGCACCTCTCGAACGCCGAGCCAGACCGCGATGGTCGGCCTTTTCCCCGTCCAGATATCAATGCCCGCATCGTGGAGCGCGCTGCTGAATTTCTCTTCATCGAAGCGTATACGGAGAAAATGGGCAGGGTCGCTCTCGACCGCTTCCTCGCCCTCGGCGGGTTCCCCGGTACGGTCCTCATAGCTGTGTTCCGCGACCAGTTCCGGGGCCCGCTCGAAGATCGCCTTTGCGCGATCGGTCGCGGCCAGCTTCGGCCGGCCGGTCAACTTGACGAACACCTTCTCCGCGCCGGCCCTGAAGCCCTCCAGCCGTTCGTTCTCACCGGTGCCGCTGATGCTCACTTCGGCCTTGTATAGATCCGTCATCTCCTGCCCGGAGCTGGCCGACGCGGATTGAAAAAGAAGAAGTGTTGCGGCCACTGCAACGAGCGCACGAAGTCGGGTCATCAGGCTCCCTCATTTCTTATTTGATTCCGAAAATATCGAACTATTCGCATGTCAATCTTAACGGCGTCTGTAACGCGACCGCAGAACCCGCTCCAGAATGCGTGGAAGGACGGTGCCCACGGAGCGCGCCAGCGACTTGAGGAATGTGTCGGTCGGTGAATCGGTGCGCCGCGAGCCGGCCCGGCTGCCGCCCCCATTGCTGTCCGGACGCTTCGGGATCCGGAACTCGCCGCGTTGTTCAAGCTCCCCCTCGCTTGCGGCCGCCTCGCTCTTTCGCTTGAGCATTTCATGAGCCGAATCCCGGTCGAGCGCCGTGTCGTAAATGCCCAGCACGGGACTGTCCGCGATCACCGCGCGGCGCTCCTCCGGCGTCAACGGCCCCAGACGCGAAGATGGCGGACGGATCAGCGTGCGCTGCACGATCGAAGGCTCGCCCTTGTCCTTCAGCGTGGAGACCAGCGCCTCGCCCACGCCCAGCTCCAGAATGACGCTTTCGGTATCCAGATCCGGGTTTTGCCGAAAAGTCCCGGCCGCCGCCTTGACCGCCCGCTGCTCGCGCGGCGTGTAGGCGCGCAGCGCGTGCTGGATGCGGTTGCCGAGCTGGCTGGAAACCGTGTCCGGCACGTCGAGCGGATTCTGCGTGACGAAATAGACGCCGACACCTTTCGAGCGGATCAGCCGGGCAATCTGTTCGATGCGCTCCAGAAGCGCTTTCGGCGCGTCGTCGAACAGCAGGTGAGCTTCGTCGAAGAAGAAAACGAGCTTCGGCTTTTCCGGATCGCCGACCTCCGGCATCTTCTTGAACAACTCGCTGAGCAGCCAGAGCAGGAAGGTTCCGTAAAGCCGGGGCGTCGCCATGAGCTTGTCGGCGGCAAGAATGCTGATTAGCCCGCGGCCCCTGTCGTCGGTGCGCATGAAATCGTGAATGTCGAGCGCCGGTTCGCCAAAGAAATGCTCTGCCGACTGTTCTTCGAGGACAAGCAGACGCCGCTGGATCGCCCCGACGGAGCTCTTGGCGACATTGCCGTATTTCGCCGACAGTTCGTCGGAACGTTCCGATACATGGGCGATCAGGGCGCGCAGATCCTTCAGATCGAGCAGCGGCAGCTTTTCCTCATCCGCGACACGGAAGGCGATGTTGAGCACCCCTTCCTGCACGTCGTTCAGCTCCAGAAGCCGCGAGAGCAGAAGCGCTCCCATCTCCTGAACCGTCGCGCGGATCGGATGTCCCTGTTCGCCGAGCAGATCCCAGAAGATCACGGGAAAGGCCTCATAGCTGTAATTTTCGAACAGGATCGTCTTGGCGCGCTCTTCCAGAAAAGGTTTCGAGACGCCGCTTGCCGCCAGACCGGAGAGATCCCCTTTCACGTCGGCGGCGAAAACCGGCACACCTTTCGCCGACAGCCCTTCCGCGATGATCTGCAGCGAGACGGTCTTGCCGGTGCCGGTCGCCCCGGTAATCAGGCCGTGACGATTGGCCAGCCGAAGCAGCAATTCCTCGGGCTTGCCGCTTCGCCCCAAAAATACGGCGTCATCGGAATAATCGCTCATTCTCTCGTCCTCTTCCGCGCAAATGGCGTCAACGCGCCATCTGCTCACAGCGCCCGTCTCGTCGGGCCAGCATGCCCGCAGGCTACAGGCTATTGACCCGATTTTGCTCCACGAATGCAAATTCTCCCCGGAAATGCCGATTTTTGCCGGCCGGTTGCGACGAATTCGCTTTGCGTTATCGCGTTATATGCATAACATTTTTTTCGGAAACCGCTCTTGTAGTGGTTGCCCCGGGAAAGACCCGCACCGGCTCATGAAGGACTGAAGGAGAATATCGTGAACTACAAGATCGAAAAGATCGAGGGCGTAGGTCCGAAATTTGCAGCGAAACTCGACAAGGTTGGCATTCGCAATACCAAGCAGCTTCTCGACCGCGCCGCGACGCGGAAGGGCCGCAAGGATCTGGCCCAGGAAGCGGCCATCGAGGAGAAGCTGATTCTGAAATGGGCCAATATGTGCGACCTGATGCGCATCAAGGGCGTGGGCGAGGAGTTCTCCGAGCTTCTGGAAGTCGCCGGCGTCGATACGGTCAAGGAGCTTGCCAAGCGCAAGGCCGAGAATCTGCACAAGGCGATGAACGAGGCCAACGAGAAGCGCAAGCTGGTGCGCCAACTCCCCGGCGTTGGCCAGGTCGAAAGCTGGGTCACGCAGGCAAAGTCCATCCCCCCTGTCATGAAATACTAACCAGCCGTCAATCCCGCCTCATCCGCCAGCCCACCGTATCGCGCCTCAGTGGCGTGATGCGGTATTGACGGCATCCTGTTCTTCGAGGCGCGGAAACTGTCGTCCCTTTCTCTTGCGGCATCACGCAGGAACATTTCCGGATTTTCCGCTCGGCTGCATCCTTCGCGCAACCATTTGTAGCCGTTCGGTAAAAGACGTCCGCCTTTTTGATGTTCTTTCGCAACGCAACAGAATAACACGTCAATGCGCCTGTTCCCGATGTCGGTCATGCTGGACGGCCGGGCGCGGCTCTGGGTATTATACGGCGATGAGCGAATTGCGTTTGGGTTCCGAATTCGCGGATGTCGGTTTCGACGAATGGAAGAGTGCGGCGCAAAAAGCCTTGCGCGGCGAAAATCTCGAAACGCTGACTTCGCCTCTCTATGAAGGTTTTTCGGTCGCTCCGCTTTACACGCGGAACGCGGGCCAGGATTTTGCGCGCAAGTCCGGCGCGGTCGGCGCCTCGCCGTTCATTCGCGGATCGGCAAGCACGGACGCCTCTCGCCCCTGGACCATCATTCAGCTTGTCGATCATCTCGATCTGACGGAAGCCGCCCGCCAGATTCGCGAGGATTACGACAATGGCGTGCGGGCCTTCTGGATTCAGTTTGGCGGCAATATTCCCTATGGCGGCGCGTTCATCGGCGCGCGCAAGCTTGAAGCGCTCGAAACCGTCTTCGACGCAATCCCGCTCGATGCGATCGACATTTATGTCTCGGGCGGCTTCGACACGATCGCGGGGGCTGGCCTGCTGACGGCCCTGATCGAGAAGCGCGGAACGCTACCGGAAAAGATCACCGGCTCCGCAGGTCTCGACCCGTTGAGCCTGATCGCCGCAAGAAGCTTCATTCCCGCCGAGCGCAACCGGGCGCTCGCCGATGCGGTCGATGCCGCAACCTATTTCCGCGAGAAAAGCTTCGGCTGGCGTCCCTTCCTCGTCTCCGGGCGCGCTTGGCATCAGGCGGGCGGATCGGCGGCGCAGGAGCTTGGCCTTTCGCTTGCCGCCGCCGCCGCATATTGGCGTGCGCTCATCGAAACGGGCTGGCCGCTTGAGGAAGCCGCCGACGCTATCGCCTTTTCGCTCACGGCCGACACCGATCTCTTCCTGACTATCGCCAAATTCCGGACCATGCGGGCCTTGTGGGCGCGGGTTGCTGAAGTCGCTGGTCTCGCGCCGCGCCGGCCGGTTCTGGTCGCCGAAATGTCGTTCCGCATGATCACCGAGCGCGACCCTTACGTGAACATGCTGCGCGCAACGGCAGCAGCGTTCGGCGCGGGCGTGGGCGGCGCGGAAGCCGTCCTGTTGATCCCCTTCAATACACGCCAGGGCACGCCCGACAGTTTCGCCCGGCGCATGGCCCGCAACACGCATCTGATCCTGCAGGAAGAAGCCCAGCTTGGCCGCGTCGCCGATGCGGCGGGCGGCTCTTTCTACGTGGAAAGCCTGACCCACAAGCTCGCAGCGGCGGCGTGGGAGGAATTCCGCCAGATCGAGGCGGCGGGTGGCCTCGTCAGTGCGCTCCTCTCCGGCCTTGTTGGCCGCAAGCTTACGGACACGCTGCTGCGGCGGACGACAAGCGTCGCGCGGAACAAGGACAAGATCACCGGCGTCTCCTCCTTTCCCAATCTGCGGGAGGATCAGCTCTTTTCGCGGCCTGAAGATCTCGCCATCGACATGACAGCGCTCGATGAGGAAGGCGAGATCCCGAAATTGCCGCCCGCGGATCGGGGCAAGCGCTTTGCCGCCATCGTCTCCGCCGCAACCAGCGGGGCGACGCTGAAAGGACTGGAACGCGCCAGCGACATGCTGATGGAGCGTTTCGACTTCATTCCATCCGTTGTCGAGCGATCGGCTGAGCCATTCGAGGTGCTGCGCAGCGCCTCCGACCGGGCCCTCGCCCGCGTCAGGACACGGCCACCGGTTTTCCTCGCCAATCTCGGGGCGCTTGCGGACTACAATGCGCGGGCGAGCTGGGCCGCGAGCTTCTTTGCGGCAGGCGGCATCGAGGCGCTGGACGAAGGCGGCTTCGACAATCCGGACGACCTCGTGCGCAGCTTCCAGCGCAGCCCGACGCCGGTCGTCTGCATCTGCGCCTCCGACCGGACGCTGGAGAAAATGCCCGGCGTTGCCGCGGCGCTGAAGACTGGCGGCGCGGCCGTCGTCTATCTGGCCGCCGGTCCCGATGTCCTCGCCTCGCTCGGCGACGAGCACAAGCGCGGCATTGACAGGATCATTTACGATGGCTGCAACATGCTCAAAACTCTGACCGAATTGCATGAGATGATGCGTGTCAGGGAACTTGGAGAAGCGGAATCGGACGAGTTCGATGTCGAAGACGATGATGACGGCAAGGGCTCGATATTGAACGGATCGTAACGGAAAAGCCACAAGATGAGCCGCTTGCCTGATTTTGGCCAGATGAAATGGGCGTTGCCGCGCGCGGAAAAAGCCGACGCCGCGCCGCGCGAGCCCTGGATGACGCCTGAAGGCATCCCGGTTGCGCCCGCCTATGATGAAACCGCGCTCGCTGGCCTTGCCGCGCTCGACACCATGCCCGGCCTGCCGCCGTTTGTGCGCGGCCCCTATCCGACCATGTATGTCCAGCAGCCCTGGACAATCCGCCAATATGCCGGTTTCTCAACCGCCGAGGAATCCAACGCATTTTACCGCCGCAATCTGGCGGCCGGACAGAAGGGCCTCTCCATTGCCTTCGATCTCGCCACCCATCGCGGCTATGACAGCGATCATCCGCGCGTGAAGGGCGATGTCGGCATGGCGGGCGTCGCCATCGACTCGATCTACGACATGCGCACGCTGTTCGACGGCATTCCGCTGTCGGAAATGACCGTTTCGATGACCATGAACGGCGCGGTGCTGCCCGTGCTGGCGCTTTATATCGTGGCGGGCGAAGAACAGGGCGTGCCTCCGGAAAAACTGGCCGGGACCATTCAGAACGACATTCTGAAGGAGTTCATGGTCCGCAATACCTACATTTATCCGCCCACGCCTTCCATGCGGATCATCTCGGACATCTTCGCCTACACCTCCGAGCGGATGCCGAGATTCAACTCGATCTCGATTTCCGGCTACCACATGCAGGAGGCCGGAGCGACCGCCGATCTCGAACTCGGCTACACGCTCGCCGACGGCATGGAATATGTGCGCGCCGGACAGGCGACCGGGCTCGATATCGACGTTTTCGCGCCCCGCCTGTCCTTCTTCTGGGCGATCGGCATGAACTTCTTCATGGAAGTCGCCAAGATGCGTGCGGGCCGGATGCTCTGGGCAAAGATCATGAAGGATCTGGGCGCGAAAAACCCCAAATCCCTGTCGCTGCGCGCCCATTGTCAGACCTCGGGCTGGTCGCTGACGGCGCAGGACGTCTACAACAACGTCACGCGCACCTGCATCGAGGCGCTCGCCGCGACGCATGGCGGCACCCAGTCGCTCCACACCAACGCGCTGGACGAGGCGTTTGCCCTGCCAACGGATTTTTCCGCGCGCATCGCCCGCAACACGCAGCTTTTCATCGCGCAGGAGACCGGCACGACCCGTGTCATCGACCCCTGGGGCGGTAGCTACTACGTCGAGAAGCTCACGCACGAACTGGCGCAAAAGGCCTGGGCGCATATTCAGGAGGTCGAAGGGCTGGGCGGCATGGCGAAGGCCATCGAGGCCGGCTTGCCGAAAATGCGTATCGAGGAAGCCGCCGCCAGGGCGCAGGCGCGTATTGACTCAGGCAAGCAGACCATTGTCGGCGTCAACAAATACCGGCCGCAGACGGATCAGCCCGTCGATGTGCTTGTCGTCGACAATACCGCCGTCCGGGAAAAGCAGATCGCCAAGCTGAACCGGCTGCGCGAGGAGCGCAACGAAGCGGAAACGCAAGCCGCGCTTAATGCTCTCACGCAGGCGGCGGAGAGCGGCAAGGGCAATCTGCTGGCGCTGGCCGTTGACGCGGGACGCGCCAAGGCGACCGTCGGCGAGATTTCCGACGCGCTTGAGAAGGTTTACGGCCGCCACCGGATCGATACGCGCGCCGTATCAGGCGTCTACCGGCAGGAGATCGGGCACATGAATGAAGACGTGCGCCGCGTGCTCGCGATAACGGATCAGTTCGAGGCCGATGACGGCCGCCGCCCGCGCATTCTGGTCGCCAAGGTCGGGCAGGACGGTCACGACCGCGGACAAAAGGTCATTGCATCCGCCTTCGCCGATCTCGGCTTCGACGTCGATATAGGCGCGCTGTTCTCGACCCCCGCCGAAGCCGCGCGCCAAGCCATCGAGAACGACGTCCATATCATCGGCGTTTCCTCGCTCGCCGCCGGGCATCTGACGCTCGTGCCGGAGCTGAAAGCGGAACTGGAGAGTCAGGGACGGCCGGACATCATGATCGTGGTCGGCGGCGTGATCCCGCCGCAGGATTACGATGCGCTCCACGCGGCAGGCGCAAAGGCTATTTTCGGCCCCGGTACCGTGATCGCCGAGGCCGCCGCCGATCTCATGGGCAAGCTGAACGCCCAGCTCGGCTATAAGCGCGAAGCTGCCGAGTAGAATTGCTTCAAATTCCCGTCTCCTGACTGCCGCCATCGTTCCATGGGCGCAACCGCCGTCCCGTTAAGACCCTGATCATGACTTCCGGTTAACGTTGCAACTTCATGCCGGCGACGGGACGAGGGATCGCAGCCGGAACCAGTAACGACTTGCGGCATTTCCTTATCCAAGGGAAATCCGCAACCGTAGCTTGTCAATGGAGTTGAGGCGATGACGACGACGACCGGATACGATCTGTACGATATCGATCTGCTCGATGAAGAGTTCTTCGGGCCGCCGCCACGGTTTCTCGTCGAGGACCGACCTACAGACTTCACTACGGAGCCGGCGCAAGGCATCGGCGAAAATGACGGGAAGGCAGACGCGTTCGGTAAAATCAAATCCCTGCTGGGTTTGGCGTAACTGCCTCGGCGGGCTCAGAAGCGCTCGCCATCATGCGATCCATCGGCGACGAATGCCGTCACTTGATTGCCGATGTGATTGAACCGCACATCGTCGAAGCTCTCCAGCCGGGCGCGGCTCAGTCCGTCGCCGCACGGACGTGCAATCGCGCCGGTTTCATTGGCGCCTGCTCCCCGGATCAGATCCTGCCAGCAGAAACCGCACCCCTCATCCATGATGACGATCATGATGCCGTCTTCGCGCCGGTTGACGATCAACTCGGCCCAGCGGTTCGAGAATGGCGGAGTTTGCAGACGCTTGGCGAGTTCGCTCTGATAGACGCCGCGCGCAACCCACTCGGCCTTGCGCTCATGGCCGACTTCCAGATTGCCGTGCTCGATGGCGTTGAGCATCAGCTCCGCCAGGCCGGCAACACTGCGTTCGGGGTCCGGGAAAAGCTTCGCCACGATCGGCAGCAGCGTCTCGACGTCTTCCGGCGTGCGAAAGCGGAATTTGCAGCTTTCCAGCAGCATTACGGCTTCGCCGAGACCAAGCCCCGCCGCTGCCTTCACACGGCGCGCACGCCTGCCGAGGCAATCGAGCGCCCGCTTCAGGTCGGCTAGCCGGCATGGCATGGAAAGGATTGTTGAAAGACCGGCCTCGGACGCAATCCGCACATCCTCCGCATGATCGGCAATGGTAAGCGTCAGGACAGGCAGGCCGATTTCGGTTGCCTTGTCGGCGAGCGCATCGGCGAACATCCAGTCTTTCGCGCCTTCATACCGCCAGTCGAGAATGATGATGCTGACGGTTTCCGCCCAACTGTTCAGCTCTGCGATGGCGTCGAGTTCCTGGCGCAGATAGGCTGCATCATAGCCAAGCTCGCCCAGCTTTTCGCCCAGCTTGCCCGTACATTCGCCCTGGCTGTTGATGACGACAATACGGTCCTTTCGGCGCAATCCGGGTGCAACTGCATCCGCTGGCCGGAATTCATGGCCGGCCCCGTTGGCCGATATCGGTTGAAATACCGTCATGGCTGCTTTTCATGCCTCTCGGGCATTCCCTTTGAAAATCCAGAACCGGAAAACCCGCTTGAAGCAGGTCCGGTTCCGAAGGCGTCCTTCATGGAAAAGTGATGGGCCGCGCTCTGCGTGATCGATAGTCCCGAGGCGCCGGGCAAATCCTTGCTGCGCGGCGACCGTGCTACGGCCAAGGCAGCCATATGATGCGGATAACCCCCAATAACAAGGCCGGATCTTTTGCCGTTGCGGTCGCAGAGCATCTTGTCGTGCATCCTCAGTCGATTTGCCGGATCCGGACGCGGGCAATGCCCCGTTTCAGGATGCCAAGCTGTGCGGCGGCTTTGCGCGACAGATCAATGATCCGCTTTTTCC
This sequence comes from Rhodomicrobiaceae bacterium, assembly GCA_050330195.1. Classification (GTDB taxonomy): domain Bacteria; phylum Pseudomonadota; class Alphaproteobacteria; order Rhizobiales; family Rhodomicrobiaceae; genus JAHQVI01. The sequence goes on from JBHJOB010000078.1 coordinate 11,357, forward strand.
GGAAAGGCCCGCGATCGTCGATGACAACGACCACCTCTCGGCCGGATCTGATATCCGTTACCTGCACACGGCTGCCGAAGGGCAAGGTCCGGTGCGCAGCGGTCAGACCGCTATCATGCGTTTTTCCCGATGCTTTGGGGCCATGCCCCGAGTAATAGGATGCAAGGCCGGTCTGAACGACCGTCGTGACCTCTTCAGCCTTCCAGCCTGTCTCCTGAGCCGCGGAAAGACCGCCCGACCCTGAGAAAACCGCAATGAACAACGCAGAAACAAGAACGCCGATGCGCGCCGAATCCGACATCGCAGCCCCTCCCCCCGTTGGAAGCTATTTCCGTCTTTTCCGCTTGATAAGTTGAATCACTCGACCAATTCTAGTTTTGACAAGAATGTGTTCTCAGAACGGCAAATCATTCATAAAGCGTTCATTATGCGTATTTCCGCGGACAGGCAATAGTCAGTTCGACTTATCGTTGATAGCGCTTAACGCCCCGGCTGGGGCCGCGCATGCCGAACCGCCGCATCATCGTCCGGCTCCAGAAGCGCCGAGGGCCACGCTTTTTATCTGGGCAAAAACCTCGCTCCCCTCCCTCAGATCGAGTTTCTCCAGACCCTTGCGGGTTATCCGCGCAGCGATCCTGCCGCCATCGCCCCCATGGCCGAGCGCCGCGACGATATTCTTCTGCGCTCCGGCGTCATCATGATCGGAAATGGAGAGAATCTGAACCGGCGGACAGTTCAGGATGGTCGTATCGTCCGGCGGTTGCAGCGTGAAGCTGACATCGGAAACGCCGATCCGCAGGCGGCGAAGATCGCCGATACGCCCCTGAAGGCCCGGCACGGTAAGTTCACCGCCGGGAATGGCGAATCTGGTCAATGCGTAGGCTTCATCGAGCGCGGCGATGCGGCCCTCCAGCGTGACGGTCGCGGCGGGAGCACGCAACAGCGGCAGGTCCGGGTCGGTTTCCAGAGCCGAGAGCGGCCCGCTTGCAATGACGCGGCCCCGATCGAGCAGAACGAGACTGTCGGCAAGGCGGCCGACTTCGGCCATGTCGTGGCTAACATAGATGATCGGCACCGAGAGATGAAGATGGATCGCTTCGAGGAAGGGCAGAATTTCGGCCTTGGCGGTCTGGTCGAGTGCTGCCAGCGGTTCATCCATCAACAGCAGGCGCGGCCGGGACAGCAGGGCCCGCCCGATGGCGACACGCTGACGTTCGCCGCCCGAAAGCTTGTCCGGCGCGCGGCCCATGAGGGCAGTCAGGCCAAGAAGATCGACTGTTTCGGCCTCGCTGATCGGCGGCGGGGTATCATTACGGCGGACACGGCGCGCGCCATAAAGCAGGTTTCCGCGAACCGACAGATGCGGGAAGAGGCTCGGCTCCTGAAACACATAGCCGATGGAGCGCTGGTGAGGCTTCCGGAAGATGCCGGCACGGTCGTCCTGCCAGACCCGGCCATTGACGCTCAGCCGTCCTTCAAGCCTTTCCAGCCCCGCAATGCAACGCAGGATCGTTGTCTTGCCCGATCCGGACGGGCCGAAAATCGCGGTGACCCCGCGCATCGGCGCCGAGAACGCCGCTTCGAGCGCAAAGCTGCCGACCTGTCCGGAAAAGTCCGCCGCTATCGTGTCTTGCGCCCCGGTCATGGCCGCCATCGCGACAGCCGTTTCTCCAGCAGCATCATCGACAGGATCACGGCAAAGGCAAACAGGAGCAGACCAGCGGCGAGGATATGCGCCTCGGTCCAGCGCAAGGTCTCGACATAGTCGTAAATCGCAACGGACACGACGCGGGTCTCGCCGGGGATATTGCCGCCGATCATCAGCACGACGCCGAATTCGCCGACCGTATGCGCGAAGCCGAGCACCGCGCCGGTCAGGAAGCCCGGTCGCGCCAAGGGCACCGCGACGCTCCAGAACCGATCCCAGGGCGTGGCGCGCAAGGTCGCGGCAACCTCGAAAGGCCGCTCGCCGATGGCCTCGAAAGCATTGCGGATCGGCTGAACGACGAATGGCATGGAGTAGACGACGGAGCCGATGACCAGCCCCTCGAAGGTGAATGTGAGGGAACGAAGGCCGGTCACCGAGGAGAGCCAGCCGCCCGGTCCGTCCGGGCCGAGAGCGATCAGCAGGTAGAAACCGAGCACAGTGGGCGGCAGGACGAGCGGCAGGGCAACAACCGTGGCAATGGCCTCTTTCCACCGCGCCTTTGAACGCGCAAGCCACCACGCGACCGGCGTTCCGATTATGAGCAGGATGATCGTGGTCACGAAGGCAAGTTTGAGGGTCAGCCAGACAGTCGGCCAGACTTCAGCTAGATCAAGCATGGGTATCTCTTATGATTATTCGCCCGTGCCGTAACCATGTTTTTCCATGATGGCGCGCGCTTCCGGCCCCTTCAGAAAGGCCAGGAATGCCCGCGCAGCCTCATTGCCGGCCGCCTTTCGCAACAGCACCGCGTCCTGCCGGATCGGGGTGTGGAGATCTTCCGGCACCAGCCAGCGGGATCCGTCCGTATTGTTCACGATCTGGGAAAGCGCCACGAAGCCAAGCTCGGCATTGCCGGTCGCAACGAATTGATAAGCCTGGGCAATATTCTTGCCCTGAACCACCCTGCCCGACACGAGATCATGCACGCGGAGCGCTTTCATGGTCTCGATAGCGGCAGACCCGTATGGGGCTGTCTCGGGGTTGGCGATGGCCAGCCGGGTGAAATTTCCCGCGCGCAATGTATCCCCGCCCGTCACCAGCGCCGGATCCCGGCTGAACAGCACGATGCGGCCCGTCGCATAGGTGAATCGCGTGTCCTCGACGCCCCGTCCGATCTCGACAGCCTTGCGCGCCTGCTCCCGGTCCGCCGAAAGGAACACATCGAAGGGGGCATCCTGCACGATCTGCGCATAAATCAGACCGGTCGAGCCAAAGCTGAAAATCGCCTTGTGGCCCGTCGTCTTCTCGAAAGCTGCGCCGATCTCCCTCGCGGCGTCGGTGAAATTGGCGGCGGCCGCAATCATCGCTTCGCCAGCCTGCGCCGCTGATGCTCCCAAAGCGCCGAGCGACAGAGCCAGCGCCGTAAACGCCTGTTTGAGCGGCAACAGATGGAGCAGCCATCCGGGCCCAATCCGGGCAAGCGCGCGGCGTTTCTTGGCAGAGTTCCGAATGGCCGTCCGTGTCATGAGCGCTCCGGTATGGTCCTGCGGAAATATCGCCCGGCCACACAAGGCCTGGCAAGCGTTATTCCCGCCGGGAAATATCCCCTAGCATTGCGCGCAGCGCTTCAACGTCCGGCCCGGACGCGCGGGATGCGGCCTCTTCGACCTGCCGATAGTGCCCCAGAACCGTCTCGCCCGCTTCGGTGAGATGCGCCCCGCCCCCGCTGACCCCGCCTCTGACACTTTCGACAAGCGGCTCGCGGAACATCGCATTCATGGTTTCGACGAGCATCCAGGCGCGCTTATAGCTCATGCCCATCCGCCGCCCGGCCGCCGCAATCGACCCGGTTTCGCGGATCAGCGCCAGTAGGTCGGCCTTGCCCGGTCCCAGCATCGCACCGCGGCCGAACACGATCCGGACGCGAAGAACGGCATGAGCCGGGTCAATATTGTCTTTCCTGATCATGGAGCCAGAATGCAGAAGTACGCTCACCCGGTCCAGATGGCGCAGCCGCCTTCACACAAGCTGCGCTGAAGCGGCCGCATGGATTGAATTGCGGGGCAATCCTCGCGGAAGCATTCATTCTGCCGTCAAAGGCTGCTATTTGCTCCGCTACTCATTCCCCTATCCGAGCTGGCTGCTCCAAACCCGTACGCGGTCATTCGCAGATTTAAGGGAATGGCAGCTACGCCCCTTGGCCGCCGATCGTCCGGAGCGCGCCGCTTCCCGGGAAAGAGCGGATCGATCGTCATTGTCTGCTCTCCGGCGCGTAATGGAGGACGACAACACCTGACTTGGGCGTCCTCGTCTCCAGATGCTTCAGGGGTATCCGGTTCGAACCGCCCTTGAAGAGCGGTGCGCCTCTCCCGAGAATGACGGGGTTGATCCCGAGGTGATACTAGTGACCTGCGTCATTGATTTTGCTGGCGAATTCTGAATCTCTGCCGCTTCGAACAGCGATGGAGGTGATTCGTGGCGGGGAAAGAGATTGCCGTCAAAAAATACGTTGTCAGGTT
>JBHJOB010000079.1:0-7631 GCA_050330195.1 Rhodomicrobiaceae bacterium
GGTTTATAAGCACCCCGGCAAAAGGACTGGCTAGGCTGGCGACACTACTCTACACAAGCTCTGTTGCGATGCAACGTCAAGTGATGCACAGCCGCAAAACTGCCATCTTACCGTGAGAGCGCAATAGTGGTACTGAGAGGCTTTTAGCTCCGGCATTCTTTACACATGGATATTATCGGCCGTTATATCTTCCGGCAGACGGCGGGATCGCTGGTGATGATTCTGGTCACGCTGACGCTGATCGTCTGGATGACGACGGCGCTGCGCCAGATTTCGCTCGTCACCAATCAGGGGCAGAGCTTCCTGATCTTCCTCAAGATCACCTTCCTCGCCATGCCGAGCCTCATTGCGATTGTCGCTCCGGTGGCGCTGCTGATTTCCAGCCTGCACACTCTGAATCGGCTCAGCGGCGACAGCGAGTTGATCGTGCTTTCGGCATCCGGCTCCACGACCTGGCGGGTCATGCGGCCCTATCTGGTTCTCGCTCTCGTCGTGATGGGCTTCGTCATCGCCACGAACGCGTATCTTGCGCCGCAAGCCATGCAGACATTGCGCGAATACACCATCAAGGTCCGCACGGATCTGATTGCGCAGGTGCTGCAGCCCGGCAAGTTTTCCTCTCCCGAGGACGGACTGACCGTCCACATCGCGGAGCGTAACGAGACCGGCGAGATGCGCGGGCTGGTCATCCATGACGAGCGCGATCCGCAGTTGATCATGACCTACCTTGCCGAACAGGCCCAGATCGTCAAACAGGCTGACGACAAGGCGCTTCTGATCATGCGCAACGGTCACATCCAACGTCAGGACGCCAGCTCGAAGGACGTGCAGATCGTCGTCTTTGACAGCTACGTCTTTGATCTCAGCCAGTTCGGCCCCGAAGAAGGTCACCATGACTACAAGCCGAGCGAACGCTTCATGGGCGAATTGCTCCAACCCGACCTGAACGATCCCTATTATCAGCGCCATGCCGACAAGTTCCGGTCCGAGCTCCATGACCGGCTGTCGAATCCGCTGTACGCGATCCTGTTCGTGCTGGTGGTCGGCGTGCACCTGGGCTATCCGCGAACGACGCGCGACAGCAGGTTGCAAAGCCTGTTCGGCGCATTCGGCGCGGCAGCCGGTCTGCGTATTGCGGGGCTGGTGGGCGTCAACATGGCGGCCAAGGATCCCGCCGTCGGACTGCTCATCGTGTGGGGCGTGCCGCTCGGCGGGATCGCCTTGTGCGCAATGATGATTCACTATCAGATCCGGCCGCCTGCCCTTCCCGCTCTTCCGGCCAATCCGTTCAGGCGCCGAAAAGCCACGAGTAACGCAGGTCATGCATAGGGCGGACATTTACGTTCCATGAAAAACACAACGAACACACTGGGCCGTTACTTTGCACTGCGCCTTTTCATCATGGTTCTGATGGTCTACGGCGTCTGCGTTCTGATCGTCTTCTTCATCGATTTCGTCGAGATGATGCGCCGCGCGGCGAAAGTGGACGCCTCCGCCGCCGATGCGGCCTTTCTGACGCTCCTTCGACTGCCCAGCTTTGCCGAGCTCATCCTGCCTTTCGCCGTGCTCATTGGCGCGATCAGCACGTTCCTCACATTCAGCCGAAGCTCCGAACTCACGATCGTCAGAGCGTCCGGCGTCTCGGTATGGCAATTTCTGCAGCCCGCGCTGGCGGTGGCTCTTCTGATCGGCGTCTTTGCAACCACAGTTTACAACCCGCTGGCAGCGCAAGCGCGCCTTGCCGCGGATCAGGTGTTCGCCGATTCATTTGCCTCGAAGGGCAAGAGCCGCACCAAGAATGACACGGAATCATGGATTCGCCAGGACGGCCCGGATGGGCCTTCGATCATCTATGCGAGGGCGACCGCGGATCGCGGAACGACTCTCGCCGGATTAACGTTGTTGCAATTTGATCCCAACAAGAAATTTATTGAGAGAATCGAAGCAGATAAGGCGACATTGCGGCAAGGTTACTGGGAGCTGGAGAACGCCAATGTCTCAAGTCCCGGCATCCTGCCGCGCAATTACAAGAAATACCTGGTAAGTACATATCTCAATGAGACACAGGTTAGCGACAAAATAGACACTGCCGACAGCGTTTCCTTTTGGGATCTTCCGCATTTTATAGAGTTTACCGAGAAAGCCGGCTTCAATTCTACACCTTATAGTCTTCAGTACGATTTGCTGCTGGCGCGGCCATTCTTGATGGTGGCGATGGTCCTTTTGGCGGCGACTTGCGCACTCAGGCCCTTCCGTTTCGGGAAGATACAGACTATGGTCATCGCAGGATTAAGCGGCGGCTTCGGAGTCTTCGTGCTCATCGAGCTGTCGCGGAAATTGGGCATGTCCGGCTATATTACGACGGGGGTCGCAGCTTGGGCGCCGATTGCCATAGCATGCCTTATGGCTTTCACGGTGCTGCTGCATCAAGAAGACGGGTGAGGGATGACCGGTGAGGCTTTGCTAGAGGGATGCGGGCCCGGCTCGGCTATAAGACCGGGGGCGCTTTCGCGCGCCCCGTCCTATAAGCGATCCGCAGTGCTTGCCAGCCTTGCTGTCTCGGTAGCTTTGTTTGCCGGTCAGGCGGGGCCGGCCTTTGCTGAAAAAGGCGATCTGCTCAAGCCGCGCGTGAGCCAGAATGAAACAAACCAGCCGCTGCTGCTGCAGGCGGATGAGCTTGTGTACGACCGCGAGAACGATCGCGTCATCGCCAAGGGCAATGTCGAGGTTTACTACAAGAATTACGCCCTTCAGGCGGATAACCTGACATATGATCAGCGCGCCAGTACGCTGAATGCGATCGGCAATGTGCGCATCAAGGAACCGGACGGCGGTGTCATCAATGCCGAGCGCATCACGCTCACCGATGATTTCCGCGACGGCTTCATCCGTTCCTTTCAGGCGGTGACCCGCAGCGAAGCGCGCATCGCGGCCTCAAACGCATACCGCAAGGACGGCAACACGACCGTCTTTGAGCGCGGTGTGTTCACGCCCTGCAAACAGTGCGAGGACAATCCGGACGCTCCGCCGCTCTGGCGCATCAAGGCACGTAAGATCACGCACCAGAAGGATGAGGGAAACGTTTATTTTGAAGACGGCGTCTTCGAAATGTGGGGCGTGCCGCTGATCTGGGTTCCCTATTTCTATTACCCCGATCCGACCGTGAAGCGCCGCTCAGGCTTTCTGACGCCGGAAGTCGGGCATTCCAGTGATCTCGGCTTTACTTTCGGCCTCCCCTATTACCACTCCATTTCGCCCAGCAAGGATATCACCGTTACGCCGATCGTGACGACCGAAGCCGGATTCCTCCTCAAGACCGAGTGGCGCCAGCGGCTGGCGACTGGCAGCTACCGCATCAACGCTGCGGGCGTCTATGATGACGACCCGAATGACGGCGTCAACGAATTCCGCGGCAGTATAGACACCCAGGGTGAATTCGATCTTGGCTCGTGGTGGAAGTGGGGCTGGGACGTCACTGTCGAAAGCGACGATACTTTCCGTCGTTTTTACAAGATTGATAGTATTTTCGCGACGGATCGCATTTCGAAACTTTACATGATCGGGCAAAGCGATCGGAATTACTTTGAAGCCAATGCTTATCATTTCGGCGGACTGACAGGCGTCGACAGCGATCAGGCGGACTCGGTCGTTCACCCATCCATCGACTATAATTATATCTATGGTGAGCCGGTGTTAGGCGGTGAGTTGAGCTTCGACACCAACGTACTCAGTCTGACGCGGGACGATGGCGCCGATACCAGCCGCCTGATCAATCAGGTGAAATGGCGCCGGGAATTCACCGATCCGCTCGGTCAGGTCATCACGCCCTTCATGCAGGCGCGCGCGGATCTGTATGCCACATCAAGTTTCGTCGATGAGCTGTCCTCGTCCGACCCGGAGGATGGCACGCGGGCATTTCGTGGTTCCGCGCTCGCCGGCCTCGAATACCGTTATCCTTTCGTCAAGCACACTGCGAACGCGACTCATGTCGTGGAACCGATTGCGCAAGTGATTACTCGGCCCGATATCGAGGATCAGGGCAATATCCCGAATGAGGATGCGAGAAGCCTCGTATTCGATGACACGCTCCTGTTCGATATCGACAAGTTCTCCGGCTACGACCGTCTGGAAACCGGAACCCGCGCCAACGTCGGGGTCCAGTACAGTCTCAGCACGGATCAGGGCTGGAATACCCGGATTGTCGTGGGCCAGAGCTATCAGGTTGCGGGCGTCAATTCATTTGGCAATGATACCGGCCTTGAATCAGCCGATTCCGATTATGTCGCTGGCGCTTATTTCGATCTGTCAAGCAATCTACAGCTTGTCTCGCAGGTCCGTCTCGATCAGGACAGTCTTGAGCTGAAGCGTCACGATTTGCAGGTCAGCGGCTCATATGGACCGTTTGCCGCAACGGCGAACTACATCCAGGCCGAGGCGCAACCGGCGCTCGGGTTCGATGAGGCCCGCGAGGAGGTCGCGGGTGCGGCGGCTGTGAAATTGGCCGATCAGTGGACGCTGTTTGGAGATATGCGCTACGATCTCGGCAATGAGGATTTTGTCCGTAACAGCATTGGTCTGAAATATACCGATGAATGCTTTATTCTTTCGGTAACCTATATCGAAAGCAATATCGAGGATGGCGAAATCCAGCCCGATCAAACCGTGTTGGTCCGTTACAACCTGCTCACGCTGGGTGACTCCAAGAGCCGTACAGACGCCATCGGAACATTCTCTTCGGATCTGCCGGTCATCAAATAAGTCAGATCGCGAAGCCGGCGCTTGGCCCGCCGATCAATTTTGGTTGATCCGGCGCATATAGCGTGGGAATAAATCGTCGCTGGTGGTTGAGACCTCGTCACGAATCCGCCAAGCTTGAAGTGCATACAGGACGGCTGACAACCACAGGCGGTCGGCTTAGCCGCTTACTGAAAAGCACCACGGGTTCGGTATTCATGATTTTTTCTCTCGAACGGATTTCTCCCATGTGGCCGGTCAGGCTGCTGGCCTTGACGCTCCTCCTGTTGGCATTGCCAAGCTCCGCCGGTGCGCAAAGCATTGTGGTCATGGTGAATGATGAGCCCATCACCAGCTACGATGTCGCGCAACGCCAGAAGTTTCTTGCGCTGACTTCGGGCCTTGGCGACCGAATGCGCAATCGCATGCAGTCGGAAGAAACCCAGGAGGCTTTCCGCGCCTATATGACGGAGAACCGCCCGCAGTCGAAAGAAGAAGCCGAGGCGCTGCAAAAGAAGTTCGTCAGCAGGATTCAGCAGCAGGTCATTTCAGGCGCAAGCAAAGCCATGCGCAAGGAGGCGATCGATCAGCTTATCGATGAACGCCTCATGATTCAGGCTGCCAAGGAGCGAAAGATCGATATTGCCGAGGATGAGCTCGATCGCGCCTTGACGACCATGGCCCAGCGCGGCGGCAAGGCCTCTCTGAAGGAGTTCCTGGCTTCGTTCAAGGCGCAGGGCGTCAACCCTGTCACTCTTCGCGAGCGCATTCGGGCGCAACTGGCCTGGGGGCAGCTCATACGCGGGCTTTATGGACCGCTTGTGCAATCGACTGTTTCGGCGGTGGGATCGACGGCGTCGAGCGATGAAAGCGCAACGATTGTAGACGCGTATATCGTCAAGCTCACCGCATCGAAGGGAGATCAGAAAGCGCTGGCAGGCCGCCTCGTCGAAGCTGAAGAAATCCGCAAGGGTTTCTCGTCATGCTCCCAGCTTGCGGCACAATTGCAGGGGCGCAGCGGAGTATCGGTGCAAAAGGTCACGAAAGCGAAGCTGAAGGATTTTTCCGGTGATGTTCGTGCCGCGCTCTCAAAGGCCAACGAAGGCGATATGACGCCTCCCATTGTCAAGAACGATGCTGTCGAGACCGTTGCGCTATGCTCCAAGCAGGTGCTTGCGGCAAAGACGGACGATTCGAACCGCGATTCGGGCGGCGGTGACGAGCGCGCCGACAAGATGCAGCTCTATGCAGAACGGCATTTGAAGGACATCAAGGCACGGGCGCATCTGAAGTATCCAAAGAGCGGCTAGGCGGTGAACGCGGCTGACGTCACTATCAGACCTCTTGCCCTGACGAGTGGCGATCCGGCCGGCATAGGCCCTGACATAACACTGGCGAACTGGCTGAAGCGCCGCGATGCGGATCTCCCGGTATTCGCCGTATTGGGAGACGCAGGCACATTTCGAGAGCGGGCGCATCTCCTCGATCTGGATGTGCCCTGCCAGGAGATCGAGACGCTCGATCAGGCTGCCCAAATATTCTCCGATACCCTGCCGGTTTTGCCGGTGCGGCTTGCTTCACCCGTTCGCCCCGGCGCCCCGAATGCCTCCGCCGTCCCTGCGATCATGACGAGCATCGAGCGTGCGGTCGACCTTGCATTGACTGGTGAAGCCAGCGCGGTCGTCACCAATCCGATTGCCAAGCACGTCATGCTTCAGGCTGGCTTCGCCCATCCCGGACACACGGAGTTTCTGGGCGAGTTGGCAGTGAAACGCGGACACGAAGCCCATCCGGTGATGATGCTGGCCGGCGGCGGTCTTCGAACAGTGCCCGTAACGGTGCACATTCCGCTTGCTGACGTGCCCCGGACCTTGACCAGACAGATGATCGTCGATACGGCGATGATCACGGCGTCGGACCTGAGGCGATGGTTCGGCATCGCCGAGCCCCGTCTGGCGCTCACCGGACTCAATCCACACGCCGGAGAGAACGGCATGATGGGCGACGAGGAGGAACGTCTCATCAAGCCCGCCATTGCCGAACTTCGCGCCGCCGGGCTGACGGTGTCCGGCCCCCATCCGGCCGACACGTTGTTCCATGAGCGCGCGCGCCAGACCTACGACGCCGCTATCGCCATGTATCACGATCAGGCATTGATCCCGCTCAAGACGCTCGCCTTCGATGAAGGGGTGAACGTCACGCTGGGACTGCCCTTCATCCGGACATCACCGGACCACGGAACGGCCTTCGAAATCGCCGGCAGCGGTCAGGCGCGCCCGGATTCCCTGATCGCCGCCCTGACGCTTGCGGCGCAGATGGCGCGGCAAGCGGATCAACACAGCTAACGGAGCGCTGCCTTGGCCGAGTTGCCGCCGCTGCGCGATGTTATCCGGGATCTTGGCCTTACCGCCAAGAAGTCACTCGGGCAGAACTTCATCCTCGACCTCAATCTGACGGGCCGCATCGCGCGGAGCGCGGGGCCGCTTGAGGGTGTCACCGTCGTGGAAATCGGCCCCGGTCCCGGAGGTCTGACGCGAGCCGTGTTGACCGAAGGCGCGTCCCGCGTCATCGCGGTGGAGAAGGATCGCCGATGTCTGCCGGCTCTTGAGGCAATAGCCACGCATTTTCCCGGCCGGCTTGTCGTGATCGAAGGCGATGCTCTGGCTATGGACTGGCCCGCCCTGCTTCAGCCGGAAGAAACCGCCCGGATTGTCGCCAACCTGCCCTACTCCGTCGCCACGCCGCTGCTTACGGGATGGCTCAAGACGGAGCCGTGGCCGCCCTGGTGGGATCGGATGACGCTGATGTTCCAGCGCGAAGTCGCCGAGCGGATCGTCGCCAGGAGAGGCGAAAAACCCTATGGCCGCCTCGCCATCATCTCGCAATGGCGCTGTGAG
>JBHJOB010000080.1:0-41788 GCA_050330195.1 Rhodomicrobiaceae bacterium
TAACGCATGTCCGGCTCCATTTTCTGAGTCTCACAATCAGAAAATAACCGGTTCGCGCCGGAATTGCCGGGCATGCGCCGCCACACACTGACTCATTCCCCGGACAGCCCTGCGCCTTCACGGGAACAGGCTATTCGGAAAATCGAGTTTAAGGCAATCAGCTCAGGATCAGTGTCGTTAACATCTGAAATGATCCTGAACTGACGGGCGGTCCTTCACGGTCCGCCCGCGCCCATTTCATCAATCCGCAACAGATCTTTCCGCATCCGTCAACGTGGCTGCATCCGGATAGGCCGGATAGACGTTTGCAATCCGCCCCATCTGCTGGGCGAGACCGAGGACGCAGTCGATATAAGGCGTGTCAAGGTCGACGATGCGGCCCATCTCCTGCACCGCGCTCAGAAGCGGATCGAGTTCCAGCGCATCGCCGCGTTCCAGATCCTGCAGCATGGACGTGCGCTGGCCCTGAAGCTGGGATGCGCTGTTGATGCGCCGTTCGATGTCCACGCGGAAATGTACGCCCAGCCGCCGCCCGATGCGCTCCGCTTCCGACATCATGTTGCGGGCGACGGAGCGCGTTGCCGGGTCGGTCGCGATGACGTCGAGCGGTGCGCGGGTCAGCGCGGAGATCGGGTTGAAGCACAGATTGCCCCACAATTTCAGCCAGATATCGTTGCGGATTTCCGGATAGATGCGCGGCTTCAGTTCGGCCTTCTCGAATATGTCGGCCAGCGCCTTCAGCCGGTCCGTCTCCTTGCGGTTCGGTTCGCCCAGCCCGAACGCCTCGCCCGACAGGTGTCGGACGACGCCGGGCGTGACGATTTCCGCCGAGATATAGGCCGTGCAGCCGATCACGCGTTCCGGACCGATGGCGCGCCATTGCCGGTCGCCCGGATCGACGCTTTCCAGCCGCAGATTGGTGAACTGTCCCGGCAACCCATAGAAATACCACCACGGCACGCCGTTCTGCGCCGTTACCACCATTGTCGACGCCCCCAGCAACGGCTTCATCGCCTCGGCGGCTTCCCAGGCTTCATGGGCCTTCATCGCGACGATCACGCAATCCTGCGGGCCGAGATCGGCCGGATTGCTGGTGGCGGGGAACTCTGCAACGTGCTCCTGTCCGTCTGCGGTCAGCACTTTCAGGCCATCGGCCCTGATTGCGTCCAGATGAGCCCCGCGCGCAATGACGGAAATATCGGCGCCGCTGCGTTTCAGCATGACGGCGAGATAGCCGCCAATGGCGCCCGCCCCGAATATACAGATTTTCATGATCGGCCTTACCTCGCTTTGGGCGTTCCTGCCGCGTTATCGCCGAGCCGCCAAGTGGCTGCAACGTAAGAGTGCGTCCGCCTATCAAGACACAAAAACGGGGCGCGAATAAAGTGCGTTTTCGCGGCAATTGTACAATTTTCAGGCCGGCATTGGGGAGTCCGGCATTTGGCAATGGCGGAGCGATTCAACTCGCGGCGACTTTGAGCGGAAGCGTCCCGGCGGCTCGGGCCCGCGCCGGGCGGATGTTCGGCGGGTCGTAATGGATGAGCTGTGCGCCGCCCGTCTCGAGGTCGAAGGGCACATGGATAAGATCGCCAAGCGCCGCCATGATCCGTGGATGCGCTTCGGGAGGCGCAAAGAACAGCACGAAGCCGCCGCCGCCCGCGCCGAGCAGCTTGCCGCCGGTCGCTCCGGCCTTGCGCGCCTTGTCATAAATATCATCGACGGCAGCCGGCGAGATTTTGGAGGACAGGCCGCGCTTGATCTGCCAGCCCTCATGCAGCAATCGCCCGAACTCGGCCAGGTCGGCGCTGCCGGTCAAGATGCGCTCGCCATCATCCACGAAGGCGCGCATGGCGTGCAACTCGGACTGCTTTTTGCCGATCGAGGCGATCTGCTCGCCTGCGATCTCGGACGCATTGCGGCTGACGCCGGTGAAAAACAGCAGCAGATGCTCGTGGAACGCGGCCATGCGCGAAGGCGGCGCGATGACCGGCTCGACGGAAAAGCCGCCATTCGGCGCGATCAGGATCTTGTTGAAGCCGCCATAGGCTGTGGCGATCTGGTCCTGCACGCCGACATTTTCCTTGAGCAGCACCTGCTCGACATGGATGGCCCGTTCAGCCAGTTCGCGCTTGCAGATCATGCGCCCGAGCAGCGCGTAGGAGGCGAGCAGCATTCCGTTGGTGAAGCTCGAGCTTGAGCCCAGGCCGGACCGCGCCGGCAGGTCGCCATTATGGTGGATCTCGATGCCTTCGTCGATTTCCAGCAACTCCAGCACGGCGCGCATCACCGGGTGGCGGATCTCGTCGCGGGTCACGACGCGCTCGATCTCGGACCAGACGACGCGGAACTTGTGCTCGAAGAAGGGCGGCAGGTAGCGGCAGTTGATGTAGCAGTATTTGTCGATGGTGGTTGAGAGCACCGCCCCGCCATGTTCGCGGAACCAGGGCTCATAGTCCGTGCCGCCGCCGAAGAAGGAGATGCGGAACGGGGTGCGGCTGATGATCATGGCGGCGGCCTTCGGGTGTTGGCGAACGATGAGCGGATCGGCAGTCGAGGCCGCATCATCGCAGACCATGCTTGCCGCGCGGTGAAGGGAGAGTGGAGGATTTTAGGGGGATTCATGATGGAGCAACTGCCGACCTACCGATACGCGTTCCTTGGTGAGAGCCGCCCGCTCTTGTCTCTCGCGACTACATGTTGGATTGGTAGCCTATCGCATTCAATATATTGACGAATGTTTATCCCTCAAGCTACAGATCATAATAGGGAAAAATTCCATGGTCTCACGAATGGCCGACTGGGGCGGGATCGTGGCGCATAAAAATTGGGGGAGAAACAGGAATGAATTTTGTCCGCGCAGGCCTTGCGGCGCTCAGCCTATGTCTATGCCAGGTTCTTTCAAGCGGAACGATCGCCGCACAGACCGCCAATAGTCCACAGGCGAAATATCAGGCGGCCAAAGAACAGGCAAACGCATCCAGCGTCACGATTATCTCGTCGTCAGTGAGCAGCACCTATACCCGCTTTGCCCAGGACATGCAGAACGTGCTGGATGACCGCGGCGTGGATGGCTTGCGCGTGCTTCCGCTGCTTGGCAGTGGCGGCGGTCAGAACATACAGGACATGCTTTTCCTGAAAGGAATCGACATGGGCATCACCGATGCCGCGTATCTGCAATATTACAAAGAGCAGGATCCGGTTCTCTACGCCAATATTGAAAGCAGAATCAATTACATCTGCAAACTTCTAAATGCCGAATTTCACCTGCTGACGCACAAGGGCATCCAATCCTACGAGGATTTGCGGGGCAAGAAGGTGAATTTCTGGAAGAGGGAAAGCATCACATCGCTGGCGGCGGAAACCATCTTCAACGCGCTGGGCATAGATGTCGAGCCGGTTTATCTCGACAATGCCGCCGCCATCGAAAAACTGCGCACCGGCGAGATCGATGGCGTCGCGCGGATGAGCGGGGCGCCTCACAATGACTACAACACGGTGAAACCGGAAGATGGCTTCCACCTCTTGCCGTTGGATACCACGGGGCTGACCGATGCGCAAAACGCGAGGCTGACCTCCGTCTACCTGCCGGCGGAATTGACGAGCAAGGAATACCCGCAGTTGATTCCTGCCGGAAAGAACGTACCGACCATGGCGACGATCATCGTTCTCGCCGTCTATAACTGGCCGGAGAAATCCGAGCGCTACGCGAAGCTGGAAAAGTTCGTGCAGAGATTTTTCAACAGCATCGCGGACTTCCGCAATCCGGCGAGGCATCCGAAATGGACCAGCGTCAACCTTGCGGCGAATGTAAGCGGTTGGCAGCGTTTCAAGCCCGCCCAGGACTGGCTCGATCAGAATATTCAGGCCAGTCAAAACTCTGATGGGGCGAATGAGCTGCGCGTCGCCTTTGATGCATTCATGCGCGATTATGCGCTCAAGACCTCACTTGGGCCGCGGAGCGAGGCTGACCGTGAGAGGATGTTCCAAGAGTTCTCCAAATGGTGGCAAACGCAACGGAACTGATCTGCGTTGATGCTCCGTAGATTGCCGAGATGAGGGGCGAGGCGGCGTTGAAGTTGCTTCGTCTCACCTCACCAGAAACGCATCTCCCTGCTTGGCGACCATGCCGCGCCAGTAATCCAGCAGATCCTGCATCGTCCGCTCGTAGCCGATTTCGGGCTCCCAGCCGGTATGCGCCCTGAACTTGCGCGTGTCGGGAATTTGCAGGTCCGCGTCGATGGGGCGGAAGCGCTCCGGATCGGGTACGACCTCGATGTCGGCGGCGCGGGGGGAGAGCGAAATCAGCTTCTGCAGGATGTCGCCTATCGTGCAGTGGAAGGCGCCGCCGATATTGTAATAGCTCCCCGGGATCGGATCGACCGTTACCAGCATGTGATAGGCGCGCACGGCGTCGCGCACATCGGCGACGGTGCGCAGCGATTGCAGATTGCCGACCTTAACGACCGGTTCGATCAGCCCCGCCTCGATCATAGCGATCTGCTTGGCGAAAGTGGATTCCGCGAAGACGTCGCCACGGCGCGGGCCGGTATGGGTGAACATGCGCGTGGTCAGCGTGGTCAGGCCATAGGCTTCGGCGTAGAAGCGGCCGACGAGATCGGTCCCTGCCTTGGAAATGGCGTAGGGCGAGGCGGGATGGAAGGCGCATTCCTCGTCGATGGGCAGCTTTTCCTTCGGCACGCGTCCGAAAACCTCCGAGGACGAACAGACATGGGTGATGGTCCTGGGCGCGAATTCGCGGATGGCGTCGAGCACGCGGACGGTGCCCTGCACATTGGTTTCCAGCGTGTCGAGCGGCGCGTCGAAGCTCGTTTTCGGGAAGCTTTGCGCGGCAAGGTGGAAGACGTAATCCGGCCGTGCGGCTTTGACGGCCTCGCGGATGGAGAGCGTGTCGCGAAGGTCGCCATAGAGCAGGCAGACACGCTCCTTGCGGTTGATGGCGGGGATCAGGCTTTCAAGATTGCCCAGCGGACTGCGCCAGCGGACGAGGCCCCAGACCTCCCAATCGGTGTTGGCGATCAGATATTCGGCCAGATGCGAGCCGACCATGCCGGTGATGCCGGTGATGAAGGCGCGTTTGGTGGTCATGGTTTTGTAGGCTTTCGTTTGGCGCTCTGCTCATTCAGACACTAGCTCCCTCTCCCATTGGGAGAGGGTTGGGGTGAGGGGAACAAGTGCCTGCTTTGAACTGCGAGGCCCCTCACCCGGCACTTTGCGCCGACCTCTGCCTGAGGGAGAGGTGATGAGAGCGCGACAAATGTCAGACAAGCCCGCGCTCCTTCAGGAATCCCTCGATCTGCGCCACGACATGGCCCCGCGCGGCGTCGCCGATGGCCTGGTGATTGCCGAAGGAGAAGGCGCGCTCCATGATGCGGTTGGCGTTATCCATCTCCCCGACGACCCGATGCTCGTGATGCCGCAAGGCCGGCTGCCGGGCGATATTGCCGCAAATGATCGGACGGGTTTCGATACCGGCCGCGTTCAGGTGCGCGGTCAGCGCGGCGACCTCGAAGGGTGCGTCTTCCTTCACGATCACTGTGAAGCCGAACCATGAGCTTTCGCCCTTCGGCGTCTCGCTCTGAAAATCGAAGAATGCGCCGAATTTCGACAGCGCCTTGCGGAACCAGGCGGCGTTTTCGCGCCGGATGTGGACAAGCCGTGACAGCTTGGGAAGCTGCTCCAGTCCCATCGCCCCGGCAAGCTCCGTAGGCCGAAGATTGTAGCCGAGATTGACGAAGAGGAAGCGCTTGTCGATGTCCGGATAGGCGTCGTGCCAGCGCTGCTTGTCCTCGACTTCGCGCGTCCAGCCATGCGCACGCAGGATGCGCATCAGCTCGGCCAACTCGAAATCGTTGGTGGTGGTGATGCCGCCTTCCAGCGTGGTGATGTGGTGCGAATAGTAGAAGCTGAAGGTGGCCGCGCGCCCGAAGCTGCCGACTGCCTTACCGTCATAATAGGCCCCGAGCGCCTCGCAGCAATCCTCGATCAGCGTGAGGCCGCGCCGCGCGCAGATGGCGGTGATAGCGTCCATGTCGCAGGGGTTGCCGTAGACCGGCACGATCATCACGGCGCGGGTCTTCGGGCCGATGGCGCGCTCGATCTGCGCCGGGTCGATGTTCAGAGTGTCCGCCTCGATATCGACGATCACCGGCTTGAGGCCAAGCTGGATCAGCGGCCAGACGGTGGTGGACCATGACAGCGCCGGAACGATGACCTCGTCGCCGGGACGCAAGGCATCCTTGGCGGCATGATTGGCGAGCGCGGCAACCGCGAGCAAATTGGCGGAGGAGCCCGAATTGCTCATGACGCCATATTTCCAGTCATGCGCCGAGGCGAATTGCGCTTCGAAATCGCGGACTTTCTGCCCCATCGTCACCTGTGTGGTCAGCAGACATTCGAGGGCGGCGTTGATCTCCGCCGCTCCGAAGGTCGGCTCATGCAGGCGGACGACCGGCTTGGCGGGATCGAAAATATAGTGCCCGTTTGCTGCGCAATAGGCATCGACGCCGTCCTTGATCGCGGCGAAAAGCGCCTCATTGGCAATCGCCGAGGGACGTTCAGCGCGCCAGTCATGGCCCTCGACCTGCGGTGCAATATTCTTTGTACTCATCGTTAGAACGGTCCTCGGAACTCGGTGATTTCAGAACTGTCGGCAAGGCTCATATCCCATTCGCCGGGCTCGCCGTCGCCGGTGCGAACCATCGTGAAGGCGCGCTCGGCAATCGTCTGGGCGTTAGGATAGAACAGCGTCTCAAGGCATCGCGTGGTGGGGCAGGGCGTCGGCAGATAACCCATGCGTGCAACACTCGGCGCGGGCGTATCGCCGCCACCCAGCGTCTCCAGAACGCGCATGATGATTTCGCCCGCCGCGCCGCAGGCGAGCCAGCCCGTATCGACGACAAGCAGCCGTCCTGTCTTCTTGACGGACGCGGCAATTGTCTCGACATCGAGGGGTGACAGGCTGACCGGGTCGATCACTTCCGCGTCGATGCCTTTCGGGGCCAGCAGATGCTTGGCGCGCACGCATTCCAGCGCCATGTGGCTGATGCCGACAATCGTGACGTCGCTGCCCTCGCTCAGCACGCGCGCCTTGCCGAAGGGCACTTCATAGGCTTCTTCCGGCACATGGCCCGTGATTGGATGCAGCATCCGGTGCTCGACCATGATGACGGGATTGTTGTCGCGAATCGCGGCCGTCAGGCAGCCTTTCGCGTCATAAGGTGTGGTCGGAGCGAAAACCTTCAGGCCGGGAATGTGCATGAAATAGGAATGCAGCGCCTGGCTGTGCTGCGCGCCCTGTCCCCAGCTCCGGCCGATAATGCCGCGCACGACCATCGGCACCTTGTGCGCGCCGCCGAACATGTAGCTCATCTTGGCGGCCATGTTAACGAGCTGGTTCATGCAAAGCAGCATGAAATCCATGCGCTGATGCACTTGAATGGGGCGCATTCCGGCCATCGCCGCGCCGATACCGACGCCGGTCATGCCTTCCTCCGCAAGCGGAACGTCAAAGCAGCGATCCGCGCCGAATTCCTCGTGCAGCCCGAGGGTCGTTCCGAACATGCCGCGTGGATCGTCCACGCCCTGACCCATGACGAAGACGCTCTCGTCGCGCTGCATTTCCTGACGTGTGGCCTCGAAAATGGCTTCTGCGTAGGAAATATGGCGCTCGCCTTCCTTTTCCGTCTTATTCGGCGAAGACATGATCGTGAACTTCCTTATCCTCTGGGAATGAGCTGGATTCGGCAAAGGCAATGGCTGCCGCGATCTCGCTCTCGACTTCCTCGGTGATCGTGTTCCGCGCCTTTTCATCGAGCATTTCGCCAAGCCGCTTCACCTGATCGTCGGCGATCGTTTCATCGAGCTGTTCGTTCGAGCGGTATTTGTACTGACGATCTTCGTCCGGGCCGACATGGTCGCGCCAACGTGCTGTCTTGATCTCGATGAAGCGCGGTCCCAGCCCCTTGCGCAGATCGGCGACGGCGTGGGCCGACACATCGTACATGTTGAGAAAATCGTCGCTATCTTCCTTTTCGCACTGGATTCCATAGGCGCGGAACCGGTCGCAAAGCCCGTACCCGGC
Organism: Rhodomicrobiaceae bacterium; assembly: GCA_050330195.1. Taxonomy (GTDB): domain Bacteria; phylum Pseudomonadota; class Alphaproteobacteria; order Rhizobiales; family Rhodomicrobiaceae; genus JAHQVI01. Next base: position 8,102 of record JBHJOB010000080.1, read on the forward strand.
CATACGCGCCTTGACGTGCGAGTAGATGGCGTATTCATTATTCTCGCAGACAAACAGGATCGGCAGGCGGCGCAGCGCGGCAAAATTCACGCTCTCATACATGACGCCCTCATCGGCTGCGCCCTCGCCGAAAAAGCAGACCGTGATCGCTTCCTCGCCGCGCATTTTTTGCGCCAGCGCATAGCCGACCGCGTCGGAGACACCGGATGCAACGATGGCCGAGGTGCCCATCATCTTCACGGAGGGATCGACGAGATGCATCGAGCCGGCCTTGCCGCGTCCGCAACCGTCCTTCTTTCCGTAAAGCTCCGCCCACATCTTCTTGAGGTCGCCGCCCTTGGCGAGATAGGCGGCATGACCCCGATAGGTCGCGAACAGCGCGTCGTCTTTCGTGAGATGATCGCAAACGGCAACGGCAACCGCTTCTTGGCCAATGCTGAGATGAACCGGGCTCTTTATCTTGTCGGTCGGGTAGAGCCGGATGATCTCTTCCTCGACGCGGCGTATGCGCAAGAGGCTCGTGTAGCAGCGCGCGAGATTGCCGGGGGCAAGCGCCATGCCGGTTTCGCGTGCGGCGAATTCGTCGGCGAGTTTCTCGAAATGCGAAGTGCGCCGGGTTTCGCCCGCCGTCTGTCTTTGTGGGTTAGCCATGATGTGCCGCCATTGTTGCCACATTGTCTGGATACGGATCGTCTTGCGCGATATGGTCAAGGAAATAGCGATAGGTTTCGGCGAGACCGTCCTGCAGCGGACGCCCGCCGCGCCAGCCGGTTGCCGCGAGCCGGTTCCCGTCGAGCGCCTTTCGGGCCATGCCGTCCGGTTTCGATCTGTCGAATTCCAGCCGTCCCGTATAGCCCGTGATTTCGGCGACGGCTTCGGCGATGGCGCGGATGGAGATTTCGTCGCCCCGTCCGATGTTGATCGGCTCGGCATCGCGGTACGTCTTGAGCAGGTGCACGATGGCGTCGGCGCAATCGTCGACATGCATGAATTCGCGCGTCGGCGCGCCGCTGCCCCAGATGGAGATGGCGGGCCGCCCGGTGAGCCGCGCCTCATGCATCCGCCGCATCAGCGCGGGGATGACGTGGCCCATCTGCGGGTCGAAATTGTCGCCCGGACCGTAGAGATTCGCCGGGATGGCGGTGAAATAGTCGAGATTGCGCTCGGCGCTGAAAGCCTGTGTCAGCTTCAGCCCGGCGATCTTGGCGACCGCATACCACTGATTGGTCGGCTCCAGACGTCCGGTGAGCAGTGCGTCCTCGCGGATGGGCTGTTCAGCCTCGCGCGGATAGATGCAGCTTGACGCCAGAAACATTAGTCTGGGTACGCTGCATTGCGCCGCGCCGCAGATGACATTGTGCGCAATGGCCAGATTGTCGGCAAGGAAGGCAACCGGATAGGCGGCGTTGGCCTGGATGCCGCCGACCCTCGCGGCAGCGACGATGACGGCGTCGGGCCGGTTTTCATAGAGCCAGTCGAGCACGTCGAATTGTCGCGTCAGGTCGAGCGCCTCCCGTCCGACAAGAAGCAGGCTGCATTTCTCGGCCGACAGCCGCCGTACCAGAGCGCTGCCGACCATGCCGCCATGTCCGCATACCCAGATGCGTTTGCCCGCAATGTCGAATGCTGCGCCGTTGATCATCGTTCGCTTTGGCAGAAATTAACTTTCTCCGGAGTTTATCCCGGAGCGCTTTATGCAATCTTAAGTTGCGGAAGCTTTTGCAGGACTGGCGTGCGAACCGGGCTGTGGGTAAGGGCGAAAATGCGGGTCGGCATCAATCAGCCTTTCCGCAAGATCGTCCAGCGATCCGCCTTCGAACAGGAAGCCGCGAATTCCGGCATTCTCCGCCGCTTCGAGGTCGCTCGCCTTGTCGCCTATGAGAAAGCTGCGTCTCTTGTCCACCGGCCAGTGCGCCATGAGGTCGGTGATCATGCCGGGGGCGGGTTTGCGCCAGTCATGCGGCCGGCAATAGTCGGCAATCGTTCCCTCGGGATGAAACGGACAATATCGCCAGTCGTCCACATGCGCGCCGCGGTTTCGCAGTTCGGCGTTCATCCAGCGATGCAGGCGCCGCACATCGGCTTCGCTGTAAAAGCCGCGCGCAACGCCGGCCTGATTCGTCACGACAAAGACGAACCAGCCGGCATCGTTGAAGCGCTTGACCGCACTGTGGGCGCCCGCGATCCAGTCGATCTGATCGGGGCGATGCGGATAGCCGCTATCGGCATTGAGCACGCCGTCGCGATCGAGGAACACGGCGGGGCGGCGGAAATTCTGCGGGACCAGCGTCTGAGCGCGCGCCAGATCCTCGGGGATGCCGATGTCGATGAAGAAGCTGTCATAGCTGCGCCCGGCGAGCAGTCCGGCGCGGGCGAGTTGCGGCAGGACGTCGGCTTCCAGTGAGGCAGGCAGATGCGCGATCCGGCCGAGTACGGATTTGTGCAGCCAGTAGATGCCGCCATTGATCAGACCGGGGCCGCTCGCCGATTTTTCGGCAAAGCTTGTGATGCGGCCATCGTTCAGTTCAACGCGGCCATAGCGGCCCGTATCGCTCATGCGCCGCAGCGCTATCGCACCCAACGCATCCGCAGGAGCGGAGGCGCGCGTGCATAGATCGAGATAGTTGATGTCGAGGATGCTGTCGCCATTGAGGAGCAGAAATTGGCCTTCAAGCAGTTCGCTTGCATGAACCAGCGCCCCCGCCGTTCCGGCGGGCGAGGGTTCGACAACGCAGCGTATGCGGCAACCGAGTTCGTCGGCGCAGGTCTCGATGGCGGCAAGCTGTTCGGCGAGATAGCCTGCGAGCAGGAGAATGTCGGTGAAACCGTGGCGGACGAGGTTGGCGATCAGATAGTCGAGAAACGGTCGCCCGCCGACATCCACGAGCGGCTTGGGGCAGCGATCCGTAACCTCTCTCAGCCGCGTGCCGCGCCCGCCGACGAGAATTGCCGCCTGCAATGCGTCCGAAAGCGTGCTGCCGCTCATCCGAGCGCATCCTCGATCAGTTCACAGATCGTATGGCCGATGGCGATATGCAGCTCCTGGATGCGCGGCGTGGAAAGCGAGGGCGCGTTGACCAGCACATCCGCGAGCGGAGCCATGCGCCCGCCGCCTCCGCCGGTCAGCGCAATGATCCGGATTCCCATTTCGCGGGCCGCTTCGAATGCAGTGACGATGTTTTCGCTGTTCCCGCTCGTGGAGATCCCGACCAGCACGTCGCCCGGCCGTCCCAGTCCGCGCACCTGCCGGGCAAAGACCTGCCCGAAACCGTAATCATTGCCGATCGCGGTGAGGGCGGAACTGTCGACCGTCAGCGCAATGGACGCCATCGGCGCACGGTCCACCAGAAAGCGGCCCATCAGTTCCGCCGCAAGGTGCTGCGCATCGGCCGCCGAGCCGCCATTGCCGCAGAACATGACCTTGCCGCCATCCAGAAGCGCGCTCTCGATCATGCGCGCCGCCGCCACGATGGGGCCGACATTCTCTTTCAGCGCGGCGAAATTGTGCTCGGTCTCATGAAAGCGGAGATAGGCCGTGCGCGCCCAGTCGTCGTCGCTTTGCGGCGGTGCGGGCTGAATGTCGGAACGGATGGGATCTGCGGACATCGTCGTTTCTTTTACTACGTGGCGGATCTGGAAACTGGACCGTCACACCATCGCGCCGAACTGCTCGTAACGCTGGTGCTCGGCGATGACGGTATTGTTTCCGCTGCGGAATTCCTGCTGGCTCGGGGGATTGGAGTAGTAGGAGCCGACGACGATCGCGCCGCGCGAGACCTGCTTTTCCGCCTTGAGGAAACGCTGCCAGACGATCCAGTCGATGATCGTCGGGACCGGCGATCCGTCCCCGAACCATTTCGGATAGCCGCCAAGTTCCCGCAGTGCAGCTGTTCTGAAGACAGGCGCGGGCCCCCATGTGCCGCGATGTCCGTCGCCATTGCCGAGCCGGAGCCCCGGGACGTTTTCAGGTGGCCAGCTCGTGCATGGTTTCAACTCTTCAAGACCGAAACACATCCGGTCCGTTTCACCTTCTTTGGAGAACCGGATTTCCCAATCGCCAAAGAATGCGTCTGCATCGAGTTGCTTCATCGCGCCGACATGCAGCTCAAGCGCGTTGCGGAAATAGAAATCGTCAAGATTGAGGACAGCGAAATAGGGCGTGTTGGTCAGTGCGAGCCCGAGGTTGAAGGCTTCGGCTGTGCGGATGCCGTCGGAGACCGTCACCATCGTGACGCGTGGGTCGCGTGCGTCCAGAACCAGCCCGCCATCGCAGACATAAATGATCTTCACCGGAATGGTCTGGTTCAACAGAGAGTCCAGATGCTGGCGAAAATAAAGTTCAAGATTTTTTTGCTTGTGCCAGGCGGAGCAAACGACTGTTATCTCTTCATTCATGGGGCCAGCGCCTCTTTTTATTTTGCGTCGTCTCGCTTCGCAGTTCAGGCAGACAGGGCGATCGGATCTACATTCTGTCGCCACCACGCGATGGTTCGTTCGATGCCCTCGGGCAAGGAGATCTCCGGTTCCCAGCCAAGCTCGGAACGCGCCTTGGCACAATCCAGCGTGAGATCGAAGGGGATCGTGGGTTTTGACAGATCGTGGTCGAGCGTCAGCTTCTTGCCCGTTGCCCCGGCAATTCGCTCGACAAGCTCGCGAACGCTGACCGATTGTCCGGCCCCGCAATTATAGAGGCCGAACGCGGAAGACTGCCGCTCCAGCGCCAGCGTGACGAAGCGCATCAGATCGTCAACGTGAAGCAGGTCGCGCCGTTCCTCCCCGGTGCCCCAGATGGTCAGCGACCGTTCGGCCAGCATGGCCTTGGTGACGCTTGCGCCGAACACATGGCTTCGCTCCAGATCGAACTTGTCGTGAGGACCGTAAATGTTCGAATGGCGGATGACGGTGTGTTTGGTGCGGCCCAGCCTGGCGTAGAATTCGCACATCTTCTCGATATAGACCTTGGTCCATCCGACGCCGAAATATTTGTCCGAGATCTCGGCGTTAAATCCGTCCTCTTTGACCGGTGCGGGGGAGGAGGGATACATGACGGTGCAACTGAAGAACACGAAGTGCCGCACGGCATTTTCGTATGCGGCCCGCAGCAGCAGCGAGTTCATCACGGCATTGTCGGTTACGTGGATGAAAGGCTTCGAAGTGATGTCCTTCGCGCCCGAAGTCGTTGCCGCCGCCTGAATGACGATGTCGGCGTTCCTTACGACCTCATTCACCGCTTTCGCATCGCGAAGATCGGCCTGCACCCACTTGACGCCAGCCAATTCGAAAGGGGGACGCCGATGTGCGACGGCGATAATCTCGTCAGCCTCGCGCTGACGGAAATGTTCCACCAGATTACGGCCAATGAAACCGGTGGCCCCGCAAATGACGATCCTGCTCATGGAATTCGGCTTCCCGGTTCAGAAAGGATAAAGATTTTGAATGGGACAAATGCAACTTCGGGTTGCTTTATCCGCCAAATACCTTACCCGAGGGTAAAAAGTGGCTTCCCACGGGGTGCGTAAATGTTCGAAAATTTTTACAAGGGCAGAAAAATTCTTGTCGCGGGCGGCACCGGGTTGATCGGCCGTCCACTGACAGAGTTGCTCATTGAAGCTGGCGCGGAACTGACGGTCGTTTCGCTCGACGATCCCGCGCGCGCCCCGGCGGGAGTGCGTTTTATCCGGTGCGATCTGCGTGAATTCAGCAATTGTCTCGAAGCTTGTGCCGGACAGGAAATCGTTTTCAATCTTGCCGGCGTGAAAGGGTCGCCCAGGATGACGGCGCAGATGCCGGCGAGCTTTTTCGTTCCGACATTGCAGTTCTCGGTCAATCTGATGGAAGCGGCGTTCCGCGCCCGGGTGGACCGTTACCTGTTTACCAGCTCGATCGGCGTCTATGAGCCGGCCGATGTCTTCTACGAAGACGCTGTCTGGCAGACATTCCCCTCGCCCCATGACCGCTTTGCCGGCTGGGCCAAACGGATGGGCGAATTGCAGGCCGAAGCGTACAGGATTCAGTATGGCTGGGACCGGATCTCGATTGTGCGTCCCGCAAATGTGTATGGACCGTTCGATAATTTCGATCCTGAGAATGCCATGGTGATTCCGAGCCTGATCCGGCGTGCCCTGAGCGGCGAAAGTCCCTTGACCGTGTGGGGCGACGGAAGCCCGGTTCGGGACTTCATCCATGCCAGGGACGTGGCACGGGGAATGATGGCGGTGGTTCGGCAGGGTTACAATCAGCCGGTCAATCTCGGAAGCGGCGTCGGCGTCACGATACGCCAGATCGCTGAAACGATCACGCGGCTTCTGCCGGAAAAGCCGGAGATTGTCTGGGACACGTCAAAACCGTCCGGCGACGCCAAACGGTTGATGAGCACGGCACGCGCCGAAGAGTTGGGCATCCGTCCTGAAATCTCGCTGGAGCAGGGCATAAAGGAAACGATGGACTGGTTTCGCGCTCATGCTGCCGATGCGGATCGCCGCTATAACGCCTTTACGGAGCAGGCGCGGTCGGCATCGTGAACTACTGCGCGGCGGAGTGAGATGGCCCCAATCCGCATAGGGACAGGCTCAGACGACGCAGCCTCTCGCGCGCTGCCGGATCATAAGCCTGTTCATGGGCGCGGGCTGGCGTCTTGGCGTCGAAATATTCGCCGCTGCGCGCTTCCATTTCCGGCGAAACGGCAAGATGAAGGATCGCATCCGCGCCTTCTTCGACGCTGCTGCTCACCGCGCCACCCGCCTCCCGGACCATGAACGTGTCCATCGACGTTGCCGGATGTATAGCGTTGACGGTTACATGGCTGGTCGCCAATTCGCCGGCTAGACTGAAGGTTTCCATGACAAGAGCCAGCTTGGCGCGGCGATAGGCGTCGCGGCCGGAGTAATGACGCTCCATTTGCAGGTCGGCAAAATCGATCGTGTCCTGCACATTCGACGCCACGTTGACGACACGTGCGGGGGCGCCAGCGATTAGATTGGGCATGAGCAGGCGTGTGAGGAGAAACGGGGCAAGATAGTTTACCGAGAAACGCAACTCCAGCCCGTCCGCGCCGATCTCCCTGCCAGCGCCGCGAACGCCATAGCCGATGCCTGCATTGTTGATCAGGAGGCGTAGCTCGGGACAGGACCGGACAACGGCGCCAGCCAGGTTCCGCACCCCGTCCATGGACGCCAGATCGGCGAGATAAACTGACGCCTGTCCGCCATTCGCGCGAATGTCGTCGACGGTCTTTACTCCGCGGCCGGCATCGCGTCCGTGAACCAGCACGTTCCAGCCCTGCTGGCCTAGCCGCAGGGCCACGACGCGGCCGACGCCGTCGGTTGCACCTGTAACCAGAGCAGTGCGTGTCCCGGCCACCTTATTTGGTCTCGTGATCGGCGCGCTGGTAGATGTCGTTCTGGCGGATGATGTCGTCCTCGCCCAGGTAGCTGCCGATCTGAACTTCGATGATCTCCAGCGGCACCTTGCCGGGATTTTCGAGCTGGTGCCATTGGGTCGCCGAGATGTAGATCGACTCGTTTTCGCAGACGAGCTTGCGCTCCTCATTGCGCGTTACCATTGCCGTGCCCTTCACCACGACCCAATGTTCGGAGCGGTGATGATGCATTTGCAGTGAAAGCTGCGCGCCGGGCTTGACGTGGAGGAGTTTGACCTGAAAGCGCGGACCGAGGCTGAGCGTCTCGAAAAATCCCCAGGGCCGGTGGTTGCGCAGATGCTGCTCCTGTTCGCGGCGGTTGGACAGGGCAAGGGTTTCAACGAGCGTCCCGACCTCCTGCGCCCGCGCCTTGTCCGCAACGAGCACGGCGTCGGGCGTCTGCACCACGATCAGATCCCTGACGCCCAGCGTTGCGACCAGCGCACCTTGCGAATGGATGTAGCTGTCCTGCGTGTCCACCAGCATGGTGTCGCCACGGACTGCATTGCCGTTGCTGTCATGCGGACCGATCTCCCACATCGAACTCCAGGAGCCGACGTCGCTCCATCCGCTGTTCAGCGGCAGCACGGCGGCTCTCGCCGTCTTTTCCATCAGCGCATAGTCGATCGAGATTTTCGGGCATTGTTCGTATGCAGATGCGTCGAGACGGCGGAAGCCGAGATCCGTTTTCGCAGCCGCAAGGGCGGATTGCGCGTGTTCGACGATTTCCGGCGCGTACTGCCCCAGCTCCTTCAGGAAGGCCAACGCCTGAAAAACGAAGATTCCGCTGTTCCAGTAATAGCCGCCCTCGGCGAGATAGCGTTCGGCGGTCGCCAGGTCCGGCTTTTCAACGAAAGCGCTGACCTGATAGCCGCCGCTTGCCGGACTTTCGCTCAAGGGGTCGCCGCGCCGGATATAGCCATAGCCGGTATGCGGCGCGTCCGGCTCGATCCCGAACAGGACAAACCGGCCTTGCGCTGCGATTTCCGCGGCTTTCCTGACGCTTTCAGCGAAGATGGCCGCATTCTTGACGATGTGATCCGACGGGACGACGGCCAGGATCGCGTCCGGCGATTGCTCGCTGATCGAGAGGGCCGCGACGGCGATGGCGGGCGCCGTATTGCGGGCCACCTGCTCCAGGAGGATTTCGCGGGGGGCAATGGCCGCGCGATCCAACTCCTCTTTCACCAGAAAGCGGTAGTCATTGTTGCAGAGGAGTGTCGGCGGCTCAAATCCCAACTCCGGCGTCAGGCGCTTGAGCGTCGAGGCCAGCAATGTCTCGTTCTGTCCGTTCAGCGAGGCGATGAACTGTTTGGGGTACATTGACCGTGAGAGTGGCCAGAGTCTGACGCCCGAGCCGCCGCAAAGAACGACGGGAAATATCTGCACAGTCATGTTCCTGGCCCTGTCCGCAATGTCATGATGGTATATGGCGGCAATTTATAATTCCGGCCGCATTCGCTGGCTTGCATATCTATAAAGAGTTGCAGCAATTATAAAGCGCACTCGACCGACTTTGAAATATTCCACTGGATAAGTTGTCTGGCGGGGCAACGAAACCATGTGCGGCGGCTGTACGTGCCTCTGCCTCAGCCTCGCTCCGCGCAGCAATCGAATACCGTCGGGCCTTACCCCGCCTTACGATGTCTGGTCCGTCTTGAGCACGGCTGGTATGGTCCGATATAGGATCTTCAGATCCAGAAGCATGGACCAGCGGCTGACATAGAAGCGGTCGCAGGCGATGCGGCGTCGATAGCTGGTCGTGCTGCGCCCGCTCACCTGCCACATGCCGGACAGGCCGGGTTTCGCGCTCATGTAAGCCTTTGCCGACGCGCCGTAATGGCAGGCCAGTTCCCGGGCCAGCACGGGACGCGGCCCGATGCAGCTCATGTCGCCGCGCAGAATGTTGAACAGCTGCGGCAACTCGTCGAGGCTGGACTTGCGCAGGATGCGTCCCAGGAGCGTGATGCGGGGATCGTCGGCAAGCTTTTGCGTGGCCGCCCAGCGGCGCGCCGCTTCGGGATCTTCGCGCAGATGCCGGGCGAGCCGTTCATCGGCGTCGGTGACCATGGAGCGGAATTTGTAACAGGCAAAGCTGCGGCCCCGGAAACCGACCCGCTGCTGGGCAAAGAAGATCGGCCGGCCCATGGAGAGATAGATCATCCCCGTCAGCATCAGGAAGATGGGCAGCATCAGGAGTAGCGTGGTCGCGGCGATGGTGATGTCGAAGCCGCGCTTCATCCAGCCCCCGACCGGCGCGTCCGGGAGCGTCATCACCCCGGCCGCATCGGCCGGGGTGATTGCGGCTGCTGCGGGCGGATCGGCCAGAGAGAGGTGAGGGGCGGGAGGCTCGGCGCCGTTCTTGCGCTGACGAAGGGAGGCTGTTCGGCCGTTAATCGCGGGTTCACGATGTTTTTCGGCGGGACTGCCGGCAAACCACTCAGAAACCGATACCATTTCAACTGTCCCCGTACATGCCCAATCGGAGGGAGTGTGACAAACGTTTTTGTCTAAGACGTTGAACGTCCCATTTTTGTTCAAGCATTAATAAAATATTTAAATAAAAATCATTCATGCCAAAAAAATTAATTATCGAGAAAAAACAGATGTCAAACTCAGAATTTGCGATGAATATTTTTTAGTATCTCAATCGAGGGTGGATTCTTCAAATATGGATTTCAATTGCAATGTTTCGTTTGCGAGCGGTGAAATGCCTGCATATCGGTTTGAAATCTTTAATATCGCAGTGCTTGAATTCCGGCCTTGTATACGTGCTATGTCGTCCTTCCGGTCAGAATCGGCGCGACTATCGAACTGGCTCAGGAGCACAAGACCTGCAGGGACATAATCGCAAAGCTTGAGCCATTCCTCTACAGAGGCCAGAGCGATTACTTTGATATGCCATTCGGCTTCAATGATGCTGGTCAATAGATCACGACGCGCCTGCGACGATTCAACAAGAATGACGCCATTCTGGTATACATTTCTTTTTACAGGTCCTGACAGTGCTCCGATTTGAGAAGAGCAGGGTGCCGTTTCCGGAAGCAAATCTCCTGCTTCAACGCAAGTGATACTCATGCCCAGCTCCAGCTTCGAGCAATGTATGCAGCGTTGGAATTTGCCAACGCCTTAGTGAACGAAATTTAAAGTTTCATTGTGAGTATACAGATCCTTCACTTTTGCGCAAGGAGCAGCAAAGCGCGAAAACGCGCCATTATGATTAAGATGGCGGAAATGAGTATAATTATATAATCTGTATAGATTGAAAATATTATTTCTATTTATTGTATAAATTCATCTATAAAACAGAAAAGCAGGTTAAAATCATCAATTAAATAGAATTTTTTTTATATCAAATTTCATTTGTGGCATATAATAATAATTTATGGTAAAAAAGACACAATATATCGGCTGCAATTTTAAGATGTTGTAGACAATTTTACGTAAATTTGTGGTACATGCTCAACTTTTACAATTTTAGTTGAAACGTATGTGGATCGTCATGACTGCCTCATAGGACGGGATGGCATCTTCTTCAATCATGGAGGGAGGGTCTTCCAATGGCACGCGGAGGTTGAGTTCGGCATGTGTGGTTTTCGCCTCACGTCGGCCCACCGCCATTTGGGTCGATCTGGAGATGGATGTCGGCGAATGACTTTGGCGTTGAGGTTGACAGTCATCGTACGAGGCCGTCGGGCGGCGCCGACGCTCATCTGCTCACGACCAGCGGCGGTTTGACCACATCCACTGTTCCGGATTTTCCCGTATCCAGGCCTCGAACTGCCCCTGTAGCTCCGTTAGCGCGGCTTCAATGTCGGCATTTGGATCATCGGTCCACGGAACCTTTATCTCGCGGATGACCACCTTGAAACGGGATTCATTGCCAATCCGAATGCAGCGGCCGGCCCATAGCCGCGCGCCGGCCCGTCTGGCCAGCATCACCGGCACCACATTCGAGCCGGCAAGCTTGCCAAAGAAGGGCACCTTGACCCCCTTGTGCTCATAGCGGTCCGCCAGAAAGCCGAGCCTTCCTCCCTGCCGGACATAGCTGGCGATCATCCGTGCCGTGTCATGGCCGACCTTCATGCCCTTCATCTTGCCGCGTGCGAAAAGTCCCCCCGGATAGAGGGCCTGACGCTGCTCGCGCAGGTAAAGATCGATATACGGATTATCGACGAGACGATAGACGGCGGCCGGCTTTGCCTCCATTCTGGTCAGCGGCCACATCGCAAGTTCCCAGTTTCCCATATGCAGGGAGCAGGCAACCGCCGGCCCCATCTTGCCGCTGTAGCGGTCGAGCAAGGCGGGGGTTTCGATCTCGATGCGTTCGGGCTCGCCAAGGATACGGTCCAGCAGCATCGTTTCCGCCATCACGCGCCCGAGATTGGACCACATCGCCATGGCGATGGTCTCGCGCTCCTCCCGCGTCTTTTCGGGAAAAGCGATGGCGAGATTGTCGAGCGCACGCCGATGGCGACGGCCATAGGGGGCAAGCAGGCGCCAGATTTTTGCCGAGGATTCGCGGGCAAGATCGAGCGGAAGCAGCCGCACCGCGCCGATGATGACGCGAAGGAAGGCATATTCGATCAGATGACGGACGGTAAGAAGGGCTGACATGTCTGATATTGATGACCAGGGCTATGGAGAGGACAGTTGGAACCGGACCCGGTTTTGTGAGCATATCCTTGCGTTTGCGCAGATGCGTTCTTTGGCAACTCGCCAGGAACAGTTGCTTGGGCCGGTTTCCTTCTCTGACCGGAACGGACGAGATGATGCTTACTGCCAAGCGGCGGCGGGAGCGTCAAGCCGCAAGAAGCAACCGGGTTAACCGGGGCCGCCGATCCTGATCTGCATCTATTCGTTTCAAGCGCGATTTTTCCGAAGGTTGGCGCCCATTTATCGGATCTCGCTAGCGCGCGGCAGACATGCCCTGCCGCATCGCGGCGCGTCGCAACGAGCCGGCGAATGTCAGCGCACTCAATCCTGCGCCGCGTGCGAGTTGAAACAGGGGAATGTTCGATGTCAGCGTTCGGTTCAGGACATCGGCCGCCAATGTCCGCGTCCACACGTCCAGACGGCGGCTTCGCTCGTAGGCGGCGAGTGTCTCGGCCGCGCCCGGATCCGAGGCATGCGCCAGATGCCGGACGAGGTCGGCCGCGTCGCGAAAGCCGAGATTGAGGCCCTGCGCGCCGATAGGGGGCATCACATGCGCCGCCTCACCCACCAGAGCAAGGCGTTCTCCGGTCATTCTATGTGCGATGAGGGCCGACAGCGGGAAAGCGCCGCGCGGCCCGATCTCGACAATATCGCCGAGCAGCCCATCGAGCCGTCTCGCTATCTCGGCCATGAATTCGCTGTCCGGGAGGGTGCTCAGCCGCGCCGCCGCCTTCTTGCTATCAACCCAGACGAGGCTTGCCCATTGGCCGGGAAGCGGAACGATCGTGAACGGTCCGCTGGCATAATGGAACTCGGTGCAGGCGCTGCCATGCGGGCGGCTATGGCGGAAATTGCTTACGATGGCCGTCTGATCGTAGGACCAGCGCCGGACGCCGATCGACGCACTTTCGCGGCATAGCGAATTGCGGCCATCCGCTCCAATCGCCAGCCTTGCCTCGACCATCCCGCCTTCGGAGAGCGTGATCGTCACGCGGTCCGGTTTTGTCAGCAAACCTGTGACGCTGCGGGTCGCTGTGAATGCATCGCCGAGATCATCCAGCAGCACGCGAATGAGATCGGCGTTGGGAATATTGAAGCCGAATGCCTCCACGCCGATTTCATCGGCTTCGAACAGCGTGTCAGGGGCGCGGAACAGGCGTCCGGTCCGGTCAATCAGGCGCAAGGAACGCAACGGTGCGGCGAGCGGTGAAAGGGGCTCCCACAGCCGGAGCTGTTCATCAAGAAACCGCACCGAGCCATCGAGCAAGGCGGTGGTTCGCCGGTCGGGAGCATCCGGATCGGGGGGAGGGCCGAGGCAGACCACATCCGCGCCGGCCTGTTTCAGAGCCAGCGCCGTCGCAAGTCCGGCAGGTCCCGCACCGATGATGGCCGCATCATGGACCCGCGCGTGTCGGTCATTCGTCATGCGATCATTCTGACTTCTGAACAGCCGGCCAGCAAGAGGCTTCGCAGCTTCGATCCCGAGCTTATTTGTCGCCGGTGGGGCGTTCGGCAAGAACCGGGTCGGACTTCTGGCAACTCACCGTCGGCCCGTCGAGCCCATTCACGAGGCTGCATATGCTGTCATTGCAGGTTCCAGACGGTGCGTGCGATCCGATCGGCCCCACCCCGTTCTGGCCGGCCAGACGCCGCGCGGTCGCCGCCTTCCTGTAGAAAGTGCGCGCTTTCTCGGCGTCGCCGGCGATGCCGATAACCCTCTTCTGATTGAGAAACAGCGGATCGTAGCTCTTGGCCAGACCGCCATAAGCGACCTCCAGGTGCCGGCGATCCGCCAGATAATGAAAGACGAGCCGGGCGGCTACGATGTCGCCACGGTCAAGAAAGGCATAGGCTCGGGCAAGCATTTCTTCGTCGGGCGGCGTGAGCTGCGCGGTTGTCTTGATCGTCTCGGGCTTCGCGGCTTCCGTGGCCGGCGGCTGAGAGCGCCCGGCCCGGCTTTGGCGGCCGCCGGTATCGACAATCTCCATCGGCAGGGAGCACGCCCAGAGGAAATCCGCCAGATCGGCGGCAAGCACTCCATAGGAGATGCCATTGGCGTCCTTGTGGATGGCGGTGCTGATCGCCAGAACGGAGCCATTGACGTCAATCAGCGGACCGCCGCTATAGCCGGGAATGATGGGGGTCTGATGCTGAAGCTGGCTGCTGAACCAGCGATTTGTCAGAACGCGCGAGACATAGCCTTTCAGCACCGAAGGGATAAAGAAAGTCGAATCGTCGCTTTGCGCCCAGGAGAGCCCGCCTCGCGGGTCGGCGGCCGCGGGGAAGCCGATGGCGATGAGATCCGTCGCAACGGCCGGGTATCCGTCGGCAAGCGCCAGTGGCTCGCCCGGCAGGTCGTCCAGCGCCTCAAGAAGCGCCAGATCCTTATGCGGGAAAATCGCCAGAAGCTTCAGCGGAATGCGTTTGACGATACCTTTCCTGTCGAGAAAACCGACCGAATAGGCTTTTCCGGATTCCACCACATGGTGATTGGTCGCGACGATGCGCTTGCCACTGACGAGGAAAGCCGTCCCGCCCTTGACCACGCCGTCCTGCTCGACGAGCAGCCGGTAAACCTGCCCGACAACGGACTCCACCGATCGCACATTTGCCGATATGGCGGGGTTGACGGATGCAGGAGGTTGTTCCGTCTGCGCTCCGCCTTGCGCCAGTGCGGCGACGGGCAGAATGGCCACGAGAAGCGCGCCGGCAAGCAGCGAAAGCGCCTTGCGTCCGAGGCCGACGACAGCGCCAGCCGGATGTTTGGATTTGGAAAGAGTTTTCATCTCAACCCGGCAAATAACACGGTCCAGCACAGGTGCGGCGCATCAATGTCAGATAACACGCATACCCCCCGAGGCAGTAAATCAAACGGCAAAATTCCCGCACAGGCAAGAGGAAATGCCCTGCTTTTCTACGGTATTCAGGAAATTCTGAATTCAAGACAACGTGACGGATCGAAACCGGAAAATGAGGACGATTTATGCCTGCTTAAACATAATATCGTGAACGCGGCTTTTGAATCAGCAGACGGCGCGCATGAAAGAGCGCCTTGTCCGCGGCAACCCAGATCCTGCGTTCATCCTCGGTGCGCAGATAGTCGAAAATCAGCTTTGACGCAACGATGCCTATTATAAGGAGCAGGATCGCCGCAACGCTGGCGCTGATAAGGAAGTAATTGTCGTAATTCTGGTTCGCGGCCCGTTGCATGTAGAGCCAGCCGACGAGGATCAGCGTTGCCGGAAAGGTTGCCAGAAACCCGAAAATCCCGATCTGCCGCCAACTCGCCTTCCGCCTGATGACGGCGAGATTTTCCTGAAGCCGGGCAATGGCGCCCGTGGTGTGATTTTCCAGGTAGATGCAGTGGCCATAGGCCGCTTTCTCGCGGGCCGCCCAGACCGCTGTCACGGCATGTCCGTTCCTGAACGCGATCCCGCTGTCGACGAGCAGGATTTCAATGTCGCGGCCATTTTGCTGACGCAGAAAAAAACGCTGACGATTGCTGATTGGCAGGGTTGGCGCCTGGTGACCGTGAAGGCGGGGCTCATCGACCCGGCTGGCGTCCCTCGACCAGCTTTGCAGTCCCACCACGATACCTGTCGCAGCCCAGGCGAAAAACTCTCCCATTCTCAACTCATATACCGTTTTGTGTTGCTCGTATCGTTGCGTCAGTTCTCGCGTCAACACCATTGTGCTTCGCCCGGCATGCGGAAAACCTCAGGATAGTCTGACTGTTGTAGGCAGTCCTCCTCCTTGCGTCATATTCTTTATCTGCGTTTGCCTAAAAATTGTTTGAATTTCAAGCACCGGCATTCTCGCCCGTCGAGTCAAAATTGCGGGAAAAGTCTCGAACAGAGAAAAATTGGCTTATATTGGCGAATTTGAGGCTTGACGGCACCAATGACGGCCGTTATCAATCACCACATCGAGTTGGCAGGCCGTAGTGCCGCGCGTCGTCATTTGGCGCGCTTTTGTCCTATACGCTGCTAAAACATTCGAAGATAGCATCGGGCGTATGACCCCCGGCAAGGTGCCGGTGGTCCTCTCGTTTTACGCTGATCGTCAGATTGCGTTTCGGTATCGTGCCGGACGTTCTCTGTCTAACGGCTTTATTTGCTTGGGTAAAAGGCGCATGCCGACGATACAACAGCTTATCCGCAAGCCGCGCAAGGCGCCGTTGAAGCGGAACAAGGTTCCCGCGATGCAGGCCTGTCCGCAGAAGCGAGGCGTTTGCACACGCGTTTATACGACGACGCCGAAGAAGCCGAATTCCGCTCTCCGCAAGGTTGCGCGCGTTCGCCTTCAGAACGGCTTTGAAGTGACCAGCTATATTCCGGGCGAAGGCCATAATCTGCAGGAGCACTCGGTCGTGCTCATTCGCGGTGGCCGCGTGAAGGATCTGCCGGGTGTCCGTTACCACACCATCCGCGGTGTGCTGGACACGCAGGGCGTTTCCAAGCGGCGTCAGCGCCGGTCTAAATATGGCGCGAAGCGTCCGAAATAATCGGGTGAACGGAAGGGTAAGCACGAGCCATGTCAAGGCGGCATAGAGCAGAAAAGCGCGAAATCAATCCGGATCCGAAATTCCGGGACTTCGTGCTGGCCAAATTCATGAACAGCCTCATGTATGAAGGCAAGAAATCCGCTGCCGAGCGCATTGTTTACGGTGCTCTGGATCGCATCGAGGATCGCGCCAAGCGGGATCCGATACAGATCTTCCATGAGGCTCTGGACAATGTGAAGCCGGCCATCGAAGTGCGCTCCCGCCGTGTCGGTGGCGCAACCTATCAGGTGCCTGTCGAGGTCCGCTCCGAGCGGCGTCAGGCTCTGGCTATTCGCTGGCTGATAACGGCAGCGCGCGGACGTAATGAAAATACCATGGAGGAACGGCTCTCTGCGGAGCTTCTCGATGCCGCCAATAATCGCGGCACCGCTGTAAAGAAGCGCGAGGACACGCACCGGATGGCTGAAGCCAACAGAGCCTTTTCGCATTACCGATGGTAAAGGGTTAAAGAGGATCGCGAGACGATGCCACGCCAGACACCAATTGAGGACTACCGTAATATCGGCATCATGGCGCATATTGATGCCGGCAAGACCACGACGACGGAACGGATCCTCTTTTATACAGGCAAAAGCCACAAGATCGGCGAGGTGCATGATGGCGCCGCGACGATGGACTGGATGGAGCAGGAGCAGGAGCGCGGGATCACGATCACGTCCGCCGCGACCACTGCCTATTGGAACGACAAGCGTATCAACATTATCGATACGCCCGGTCACGTGGACTTCACGATTGAGGTTGAGCGCTCGCTGCGCGTTCTTGACGGCGCCGTGGCGCTTCTGGATGCGAATCAGGGCGTCGAGCCCCAGACCGAAACCGTCTGGCGTCAGGGCGACAAATATCGCGTCCCGAGAATGTTCTTTGTGAACAAGATGGACAAGACGGGCGCGGATTTTTACGCATCGGTTGAATCCATTCACAAGCGGCTCGCCGCGAAGACGCTCGTCATTCAGCTTCCCTATGGTGCGGAAAACGACTTCAAGGGCGTCATCGATCTCATCAATATGCATGCGATCGTTTGGGAAGAGGAAAAGCTTGGTGCGGCTTTCCATACGGAAGAGATTCCAGCCGATCTCGTGGATCGCGCCAAGGAATATCGCGAGAAGCTGATCGAAACGGCTGTCGAGGTCGACGAAGCCGCGCTGGAAGCCTATCTGGAAGGCGAAGAGCCGGATATCGACACACTGAAAAAGCTCATTCGCAAGGGCACTTGCGCGGGCACTTTCTATCCTGTTCTTTGCGGCTCCGCTTTCAAGAACAAAGGCGTTCAGCCGCTTCTTGACGCCGTGGTCGATTATCTTCCGTCTCCTGTCGAAGTGCCGCCAATCAAGGGCATTGACTACAAGACGGGCGAAGAAACTGTCCGCAGATCTTCGGACGATGAGCCGCTTTCGGTCCTTGCATTCAAGATCATGGACGACCCATTTGTCGGCACGCTGACATTCTGCCGCGTCTATTCCGGCAAGTTGGAGTCCGGTACGGGCATCCTGAATTCGACGCGTGACAAGAAAGAACGCGTCGGCCGCATGTTGCTGATGCATTCGAACAATCGCGAGGACATCAAGGAAGCTTACGCCGGCGATATCGTTGCTCTCGCCGGCCTCAAGGACGTCCGCACCGGCGACACGCTTTGCGATACGGCCAAGCCGGTCATTCTTGAGCGAATGGAGTTTCCCGCGCCGGTTATCGAGATTGCGATCGAGCCCAAGTCGAAGGCTGACCAGGAAAAGCTGGGCATTGCGTTGTCCAAGCTGGCCAATGAAGACCCTTCATTCCAGGTGTCCACTGACCTTGAGTCCGGTCAGACGATCCTGAAGGGAATGGGCGAGCTTCATCTGGACATCAAGGTCGACATTCTTCGGCGGCAATACAAGGTCGATGCCAATATCGGCGCGCCGCAGGTGGCCTATCGCGAGACGATTACGCGTCCGACGCAGATTGACTACACCCACAAGAAGCAGACCGGCGGTTCCGGTCAGTTTGCCCGCGTCAAATTGGATATTGAACCAGGCGAGTCGGGGACGGGTTTCGAGTTTGTCAGCAAGATCGTCGGCGGTTCGGTTCCGAAGGAATATATCCCCGGTGTCGAGAAAGGCCTGAAGAGCGTTATGGATAGCGGTATTCTTGCCGGCTTCCCCATCATCGATCTGAAGGCAACGCTCGTCGATGGCGCGTATCACGAAGTTGACTCCAGCGTTCTTGCCTTCGAGATCGCGTCTCGCGCTGCATTGCGCGAAGCGCTGCACAAGGCCGGGCCGAAATTGCTGGAGCCTGTGATGAAGGTCGAAGTGGTGACGCCTGAGGAATATCTGGGCGGTATCATCGGCGACCTGACCAGTCGGCGCGGTCAGGTACAGGGCCAGGAGATGCGCGGAAACGCGACGGTCATCAATGCGCTCGTACCTCTGGCGAACATGTTCGGTTACGTGAATACGCTGCGCTCAATGAGCCAGGGACGTGCGCAGTTCACAATGACTTTCGATAGCTATGCCCAGGTGCCGCAGAATGTGGCTGACGAAGTTCAGGCCAAATTCGCCTAGCAGTCCTGGTATTGGAGCCATAAGCGAGAAGAGACGGAGAGCCAGATGGCTAAGGAAAAATTCGAACGCAATAAGCCACACGTCAACATCGGCACGATTGGCCACGTTGACCACGGCAAGACGACGCTCACCGCTGCGATCACCAAGGTTCTGGCTGAAGCGGGCGGCGCCAAGTTCTCGGCCTATGACGAGATCGACAAGGCTCCCGAAGAGCGTGCTCGCGGCATCACGATCTCGACGGCGCATGTCGAATATGAGACAGCAAACCGGCATTATGCCCATGTCGATTGCCCGGGTCACGCCGACTATGTGAAGAACATGATCACCGGCGCGGCGCAGATGGACGGTGCGATCCTGGTCGTGAACGCGGCCGACGGCCCGATGCCACAGACCCGCGAGCATATTCTGCTCGCCCGTCAGGTTGGCGTTCCGGCACTGGTCGTGTACCTCAACAAGGTGGACATGGTCGACGACGAGGAACTGCTTGAGCTCGTCGAACTCGAAGTTCGCGAATTGCTGTCTTCCTACGAGTTCCCTGGCGACGATATTCCGATCGTAAAAGGCTCAGCGCTCGCTGCTCTGGAAGGTCGCGACGAAGCGATCGGCAAGAATTCAATTCTTGAGCTGATGAAGGCTGTCGACGACTATATTCCGCAGCCGGAGCGTCCGATTGACCAGCCTTTCCTTATGCCGATCGAAGACGTCTTCTCGATTTCCGGCCGCGGTACGGTTGTAACCGGCCGTATCGAGCGCGGTATCGTGAAAGTCGGCGAGGAAGTGGAAATTGTCGGTATGAAGCCGACAACCAAGACAACCGTGACCGGTGTCGAAATGTTCCGCAAGCTGCTTGATCAAGGCCAGGCTGGCGACAATGTCGGTTGCCTGTTGCGCGGTATTGACCGCGAGGCGGTCGAACGCGGCCAGGTTCTGTGCAAGCCGGGCAGCGTTACTCCGCATACGCAGTTCAAGGCTGAAGCATACATCCTTACGAAGGAAGAAGGCGGCAGGCATACGCCGTTCTTCACCAATTACCGTCCGCAGTTCTATTTCCGTACGACCGACGTGACCGGCGTTGTAACGCTGCCCGAAGGCACGGAAATGGTGATGCCAGGCGATAATGTTGCAATGGACGTTGAGTTGATTGTCCCGATTGCAATGGAAGAAAAGCTTCGCTTCGCTATTCGTGAAGGTGGCCGCACTGTCGGTGCGGGCGTCGTCGCAAGTATCGTGAAATAAGTCATCTCAAGTAGGGGCGCGTTTCGCGCCCCAAACTTAGGGTAGTGGACATGCAGGGCCAGAATATCCGGATCCGACTCAAAGCGTTCGACCATCGTGTTCTGGACGCTTCGACCAGGGAAATTGTGAACACCGCGAAACGGACCGGTGCTGAAGTACGCGGCCCCATTCCGCTGCCGACGAGGATCGAGAAGTTCACGGTGAACCGCTCGCCGCATATCGACAAGAAAAGTCGCGAACAGTTCGAAATGCGGACGCATAAGCGTCTGATCGACATTGTCGATCCGACGCCGCAGACCGTAGATGCTCTTATGAAGCTCGACCTCGCCGCAGGCGTTGATGTTGAGATCAAGCTTTAATCTTAGATTTACCGAGGCAGCTCGATGCGCTCAGGTGTGATTGCTCAGAAGGTTGGAATGACCCGGATCTTTACGGAGGCTGGCGAGCATGTGCCCGTCACGGTTCTTCGTGTCGATCAATGCCGGGTTGTCGCCCACCGCACGGATGAGAAAAACGGCTATACGGCGCTCCAGTTGGGGGCCGGCCGTGCGAAGGTGAAGACCCTCACGCGGGCCGAGCGCGGGCACTTTACGGTTGCCAAGGTCGAGCCCGCGCGGAAGCTCGCGGAGTTCCGGGTGTCACCGGAGAACGTCATCGACATTGGCGCGGAGATCGCCGCGGACCATTTTGTCGAAGGCCAGTATGTCGACGTGACTGGAACATCCATTGGACGCGGCTTTGCCGGCAGCATGAAGCGACACAATTTCGCTGGTCTGCGCGCATCGCACGGCGTGTCTGTTTCTCATCGTAGCCACGGTTCGACAGGACACAGCCAGGATCCCGGCAAGGTGTTCAAAGGCAAGAAAATGGCCGGTCACATGGGCGACGCCCGCGTGACAACTCAGAATCTGAAGATCGTGAAAACAGACGTCGAGCGCGGGCTCGTCATGGTTCGCGGTGCGGTTCCCGGCGCCAAAGGCGGATGGGTTCTGTTGCGCGATGCCGTGAAACGGGCCCTTCCGGAAAACGCGCCTGCGCCAGCCAGCCTGAAGAATGGCGCTTCCGCAGACGAACAGGCTGGGGGTAAGTGATGAAGGTCGACGTCACCACACTTGATGCCAAGAAGGCGGGTTCTGTCGATTTGCCGGATGAGCTGTTCGGTCTTGAGCCGCGTGCGGATATTCTCCAGCGCATGGTTCGCTACCAGCTTGCGAAGCGGCAGGCCGGCACGCATCACGTCAAGGATCGCTCGCTGGTATCCGGCACGCGCGCCAAGATGTACAAGCAAAAAGGCACCGGCCGCGCTCGCCATGGCAACAAGCTTGCGCCCCAGTTTCGTGGCGGCGGCAAGGCATTTGGTCCCGTGCCGCGTAGCCATAATATCGACTTGCCGAAAAAGGTGCGCGCACTAGCCTTGAAACATGCGCTCTCCTCGAAAGCAAAGTCGAACGAGCTCATTATTCTCGACAAGGCCGAACTTGAGGAAGCCAAGACGAAGACATTGCTTCAAAAGTTTGCTGCTCTGGGATTGGAGTCCGCTTTGATTATTGGCGGCCATGAAGTCGATAGCAACTTTTCGCTTGCGGCGCGCAATATCCCGAATGTCGATGTCTTGGGATTGGCGGGCTTGAATGTATACGACATTCTGCGGCGCCGTAAGCTTGTATTGACCAAGTCGGCCCTCGAGGGCCTGGAGGAGCGCTTCAAATGAATGAAGCCGATCTTTACGACATCGTGCTGGCGCCGGTAATCACTGAAAAGGCGACCATGGCGTCGGAACATAATCAGGTGATCTTCCGAGTCCGGTTGAATGCGACCAAGCCGCAGATCCAGGAAGCTGTCGAGCGCCTGTTCAATGTAAAGGTGAAAGCCGTTAACACATTGAACCGCATTGGTAAAAAGAAGCGCTTCCGGGGCATACCCGGCAAGCAAAGAGACATGAAGAAAGCCATTGTAACGCTCGAAGACGGCCATTCGATCGACGTTACCACGGGGCTTTGAGGGGTGAAGGTGTAAGCAGATGGCACTCAAGACTTACAATCCGACATCGCCAGGCCGCCGTCAACTTGTGCTGGTGGATCGTTCGGAGCTGTGGAAAGGCAAGCCGGTCAAGAAGCTGACCGAGGGCCTTTCTGAGAAGGCGGGCCGGAATAATCATGGCCGGATCACCGCACGCCGCCGCGGTGGCGGCCACAAGCGGAGCTACCGCCTCGTCGATTTCAAGCGGCATAAGACGGATGTTTCGGCGACTGTCGAGCGTCTGGAATATGATCCGAACCGTACGGCGTTTATCGCTCTTCTGCGCTATGAAGACGGCGAACTCGCTTACATTCTTGCGCCGCAGCGTCTGAGCACCGGCGACAAGGTCGTTTCCGGCGATCGCGTCGACGTCAAGCCGGGCAACGCGATGCCCCTGGCAAATATGCCGATCGGAACGATCGTCCATAATGTCGAGCTCAAGCCCGGCAAAGGCGGTCAGATTGCACGTGCGGCTGGGTGCTATGCGCAGCTTGCTGGTCGCGATGCCGGCTATGCGCTTTTGAAGCTGAGTTCCGGCGAGACCCGCATGGTTCGCTCCGAGTGCAGAGCAACGGTTGGAGCTGTTTCGAATCCGATCAATGCCAATGTGAGCATTGGCAAGGCCGGGCGGACACGCTGGCTTGGCAAGCGTCCATCAGTTCGCGGCGTCGCTATGAACCCGATCGATCATCCGCATGGTGGTGGTGAAGGCCGGACGTCGGGTGGCCGCCACCCCGTGACGCCATGGGGCAAGGGAACGAAGGGTATGAGAACCCGCTCGAACGCCAGCACGGACAAGTTCGTTGTCCGCAGCCGGCACGCGAAGAAGAAGAGGTAGGAGAAGAACGTGGCGCGATCGGTCTGGAAGGGCCCGTTCATCGACGGGTATCTGCTGAAGAAAGCCGACAAGGCTCGGGAAGCACGCTCGAATGCGGTGATTAAGATCTGGAGCCGCCGCTCTACGATCTTGCCTCAATTTGTCGGGCTTACCTTCGGCGTTTATAACGGCCAGAAGCATGTGCCGGTGCTTGTGAGCGAGGACATGGTTGGTCACAAATTTGGCGAATTTTCACCGTCGCGGACCTATTACGGTCATGGCGCCGACAAGAAGGCCAAGAGGAAATAGTCATGGGCAAGCCGAAAAGAGAGCGCCGGCTGGCCGAAGACCAGGCGCAGGCAATCACACGGAACATGCGCGTCAGTCCGCAGAAGCTGAACCTTGTGGCAGCGATGATCCGTGGGCAGAAGGTCGAAAAGGCTCTGGCTGATCTAACCTTCTCGCGCAAGCGCATCGCCAGGGACGTAAAGAAGACGCTGGAATCCGCCGTAGCGAATGCGGAGAATAATCATCAGCTTGATGTCGATTCGCTGGTCGTTTCGCAGGCTTATGTGGGAAAAAACCTGGTCATGAAACGCTGGCGTGCCAGGGCGAGAGGACGTGTAGGGCGGATCATGAAGCCATTTTCGCAGCTCACCGTCATCGTCAAAGAAGTGCAGGAGTCCGCCTGATGGGACAGAAAGTCAATCCGATCGGCCTGCGTCTGGGCATCAATCGTACCTGGGATTCGCGGTGGTATGCCGGCGGGCGCGATTATGGCCAGCTCCTTCAGGAAGACCTGAGGATACGCAAGTATATTGCGAAGACCCGCCGGCAGGCTGGTATCTCCAAGGTGATCATCGAGCGTCCTCACCGGAAATGCCGCGTCACAATTCATAGTGCGCGCCCCGGGATTCTGATCGGCAAGAAGGGTACCGATATCGAGAAATTGCGCGGCGAACTCGCAGCAATGACTCAGTCGGAGGTGCATCTGAATATTGTCGAAGTGCGCAAGCCTGAGATCGACGCAACCCTTGTTGCTGAAAGTATCGCTCAGCAACTTGAACGCCGCGTTGCCTTTCGCCGCGCGATGAAGAGGGCGGTTCAGTCGGCACTGCGGCTGGGTGCGCTCGGTATCCGGATCAATTGTTCGGGCCGTCTTGGCGGTGCGGAAATCGCCCGGATGGAATGGTATCGCGAAGGCCGTGTGCCGCTGCATACCTTGCGCGCCAATATTGACTATGGAACAGCCTTGGCTTCGACAGCCTACGGTATCATTGGTCTCAAGGTCTGGATCTTCAAAGGCGAGATCTACGAACATGATCCGATGGCGCAGGAACGGCTGGCTCTTGAAAGCCAGGAAGGCGGAGGCGGCGGTCGCGGCCGTCGTGAACAGGCCCAAGCTTAGGGCGATTAGGGATAACGGGGCAGAACGATGCTGCAACCGAAACGGACAAAGTTTCGCAAGGCGCACAAGGGGCGCATGCGTGGGAATGCCAAGGCTGGCTTTGAGCTTAATTTCGGCTCACATGGTCTGAAGGCGTTGGAACCGGAGCGGGTTACGGCCCGTCAGATTGAGGCTGCTCGCCGGGCGATTACGCGCCAGATGAAGCGCGCCGGTCGCGTATGGATCAGGATCTTTCCGGATCTGCCTGTGTCGAAGAAGCCGATCGAAGTTCGTATGGGCAAGGGCAAGGGCTCGCCGGAATATTGGGCATGCCGTGTCAAGCCGGGCCGGATCATGTTCGAGATCGATGGCGTACCGGACGTAATTGCGCGAGAAGCCTTGCGGCTTGGCGCGGCGAAGCTGCCGATCAAGACGCGCGTCGTTGCCCGACTTGGCGAAGTTGCTTCCGCAGGAAAGGCGTAGCTCGATGAAACTGACCGAGATCAAGGATCTGACGCTGGATCAGCTGCGCGACGAACTCATCAAGCTGAAGCGCGAGCAGTTTAACCTTCGCTTTCAAAAGGCGACCGGGCAGCTTGCCAATACTTCGCGGGTTCGCGAGGTTCGGCGCACCATCGCAAGAATTAAAACGCTGGAACGCCAGAAGCAGGGCGTTGCCCAGAGTGCAACTTAAAAGGCGCCGGATATGCCAAAACGTATTCTCCAGGGTGTCGTCGTTTCTGGAAAAAACGACAAGACAGTCGTTGTGCAGATCGAGCGGCGTTTCACACACCCCGTTCTGAAGAAGACGGTTCGCTTGACGAAAAAGTATCACGCGCATGACGCGGACAACTCATGCAACGAGGGTGATATTGTCAGAATTGAAGAATGTTCACCCATATCCAAGAAGAAAAGATGGGTGGTGCTTTCTCAGGTCGGTGTCTCTGGCTGACGTTGAATATCGAATTTGAATTGGGACCGGTGCTCAATGGCTCGGTTTCAGATGCCGTCCAGACGGTTCGAAGCATAAAGGCAGTCAGATGATTCAGATGCAAACCAACTTGGATGTCGCCGACAATTCCGGCGCTAGACGAGTGCAGTGCATAAAGGTCTTGGGTGGTTCCAAACGGCGCTTCGCGACGGTCGGCGATATTATCGTCGTAAGCGTGAAAGAGGCGATTCCACGGGGCCGCGTGAAGAAGGGCCAGGTGATGAAGGCCGTGATCGTGCGCACCGCAAAAGGCTTGCGGCGTTCGGATGGCAGCCTGATCAGGTTCGATCGAAATGCGGCGGTTCTCGTGAATAACAACAAGGAACCGATCGGTACACGTATTTTCGGTCCTGTTCCGCGTGAATTGCGCGCAAGACAGCATATGAAGATCATCTCGCTGGCGCCAGAGGTATTGTGATGGCGAAGTTGAAGGTCAAAAAAGGCGACAGCGTTCTTGTCGTGGCGGGACGCGACAAGGGCAAGCGTGGTGACATCGTGAAGGTGTTTCCCTCGGAGAATCGTGTCGTCGTGCAGGGCGTCAACATCGTTCGCCGGCATCAGAAGCAGACACCGAACCAGGAAGGCGGGATCCTCTCCAAGGAGGCGCCGATTCATGTTTCCAACGTCGCGCTTGAGGACCCCAAGGACGGGACGCCGACACGCGTCGGCTACAAAGTTTTGGACGATGGGCGCAAGGTTCGCTACGCCAAGCGTTCGGGAGAAGTGATCGATGACTGAGGCAGCCAACTATACGGCCCGGTTGAAGCAGCATTACGCCGAAAAGGTTCGGCCTGCGCTCGCCGAGCAGTTCAAATATGAAAACCCGATGCAGGTTCCGGCACTGGACAAGATCGTGCTGAACATGGGCATTGGCGAGGCTGTCGCCGACCGCAAGAAGGTGGACTCCGCAGCGCGCGACCTGGCGCTCATCTCCGGCCAGAAACCGGTGCTGACAAAGGCGCGCAAGTCGATTTCAACCTTCAAACTGCGTGACGGGATGCCGATCGGGGCGAAAGTCACTCTTCGCCGGGCGCGGATGTTCGAGTTTCTTGACCGGCTAGTGACGATTGCGCTCCCGCGGGTTAAGGACTTTCGCGGCCTCAATCCGAAGAGCTTTGACGGACTTGGCAATTACGCCCTCGGCATCAAAGAGCACATCGTGTTCCCCGAGATCGATTACGACAAGGTGGAATCGGTCTGGGGCATGGACATCATCATTTGCACGACTGCGCATACCGACGACGAGGCGCGTGCGTTACTTGGACATTTCAACTTTCCGTTCCGCAAATAGGCTTGACCGGGTAAGGCGGACTAGGAGAAGAGACGTTATGGCAAAAACGGGCATGATCGAGCGCAATCGCAAGCGCCAAAGGCTCGCAAAAAAATACGCATCACGTCGAGCGGCGCTCAAGGCAAAAGCCAGCGATCAAAGCTTGCCGGTTGAAGAGCGGTTTCAGGCGCGTCTCAAATTAGCGGAATTGCCGCGCAATGCGGCGCCGAGCCGTATCCGGAACCGTTGCGAGGTTAGCGGACGGCCGCGCGGCTATTACAGAAAGCTTCGCATGTCGCGCGTCGCGCTTCGTGAGCTTGGATCGAATGGACTTGTGCCTGGCCTGGTCAAGTCGAGCTGGTAGGGGATTACATGACGGTTTCAGACCCCTTGGGAGATATGCTGACCCGCATCCGCAACGCGCAGATGCGCAGTCGGCCGAAAGTTTCAACTCCAGCCTCCAAGCTGCGCGAACGTGTGCTTGAGGTCATGAAGGAAGAAGGCTATATACGTGGCTATTCCCGCACCGATTATGATGGCGGAAAGTCCGAGATCGAGATCGAGTTGAAATATTTCGATGGCAAGCCGGTCATCCGGAATTTGAAGCGCATCTCGAAGCCAGGCCGCCGTGTCTATTCCTCCGTGGGCGAACTGCCAACGGTTGCGAATGGTCTGGGGGTGGCAATTCTTTCAACCCCCAAGGGGGTCATGTCCGATAGCCGCGCCCGGCAGGAAAATGTCGGCGGCGAGGTTCTCTGCAGCATATTCTAATTCGAAGACAAGCGGTTGGCTTGTTAAGCGACGAAAGGCTTGGACGATGTCCAGGATTGGAAAAAGACCGGTTTCCGTTCCCAAAGGTGTAACGCCAAGGATCGAGGGACAGACAATCTCGGTGAAGGGACCAAAGGGTGAGTTGGCTCTGACGCTGGTGGATGACGTGACCATCGAACTCGGCGATGACGGGATTACGGTTGCCCCGCGCGATGAAAGCAAGAGAGCCCGGTCGATGTGGGGCATGTCGCGCTCGCTGGTCGAAAACCTGATCGTCGGCGTGACTGATGGCTTTTCCAAGACGCTTGAGATCAATGGCGTTGGCTACCGCGCGGCGTTGAGGGGCAAGGACCTTCAACTGAACCTGGGCTACAGCCATGAGGTCGTCTACTCGGTTCCGGAGGACATTCAGATCCAGTGCCCGAAGCCGACCGAGATCGTTGTCAGCGGCATTGATCGCGCGAAGGTCGGGCAGGTGGCCGCCGAAATCAGACGTTACCGCAAGCCTGAGCCTTACAAGGGCAAAGGCGTGAAATATTCAAACGAATTTATCTTCCGCAAGGAAGGTAAGAAGAAGAAATAGTGGAGAGCCCGATGGCTGCCAATTCTACTTTTGCCCGTCGGAAAATGCGCGTGCGCAAGACGATCCGCAAGTCGGCAGGCGGGCGTCCGCGTCTGAGCGTCTTCCGTTCGTCTAAACATATCTATGCGCAGATTATAGACGATACCAAAGGACACACCGTTGCCGCTGCTTCTTCTTTGGAGAAGGATCTGGCGAGCAACTTGAAGACCGGTGCGGACACGAATGCCGCGATCGAAGTCGGCAAGCTGGTTGCCAAGAGAGCGCGGGAAGCTGGCGTCGAGAAGGTCATTTTCGACCGCGGCGGATATATCTATCATGGCCGGATCAAGGCTCTGGCCGATGCTGCCCGCGAAGGTGGTTTGAGCTTCTGATACCGAGATTTTGTCGATCAGACTGAAAGGGATATGAGAGTGGCGCGAGCACCACGAGACCGGGATAGAGATCGCGACGATCGCGACAGCGAATTCGTCGACAAGCTCGTCCATATCAATCGCGTAGCGAAAGTCGTGAAGGGCGGGCGTCGTTTTGGCTTTGCCGCGCTTGTCGTTGTTGGCGATCAGAAGGGGCGCGTCGGCTTCGGCCACGGCAAGGCTCGCGAGGTGCCGGAAGCGATACGCAAGGCGACCGACTCCGCGAAAAGGAGCCTCGTCAAGGTGCCGCTGCGCGAGGGCCGCACCTTGCATCACGATGTGACGGGGCATCATGGCGCCGGGCGCGTCATTCTGCGCGCAGCTCCTCCGGGTACGGGCATTATTGCCGGCGGTCCGATGCGCGCTGTGTTCGAGACGCTGGGCATTCAGGATGTGGTGGCCAAATCCATGGGCACGTCCAATCCGTACAACATGGTGCGCGCGACATTTGACGCGCTTATCAACGAAGACAGCCCCAGGACAGTTGCTGCACGCCGCGGCAAGAAGGTAAGCGATATCGTTTCGCGCCGCCGCGACGCAGCGGAAGGCGTGACTGTGGCTCAAGAGGCTTAGAGCGAGATCCGACAAAATGGATGCCATTTTGCGGAAAAATCGAGCTTGAAACAAATAGATGCGGATTAGGATCGTTTTCGCAAGAAATGATTCTGATCCAGCCTGACGAGGACGTGACATGGCTGAGAAGGCAAAGGCAGAAGGCAAGGTCCTTGTGATCGAGCAGATCGGTAGTCCGATACGCCGCCCGGCACATCAGCGTGAGACCTTGATCGGTCTCGGGTTGAACAAGATGCGTCGGCGCCGGGAAGTGCCGGATAATCCAGCCGTGCGCGGGATGATTGCGAAGGTTCCTCACCTTGTTCGTATCGTGAATGATCCGGCGTGAGCGAACCATTTCGAAATACTGAAGGAAATCGGGGCAGCAAATGCAGCTCAATGAACTGAAAGACAAAGAGAACGCAACGAAAGCGCGCAAGCGTGTCGGGCGTGGCGTGGGCTCGGGGCTGGGCAAGACAGCCGGTCGTGGCCAGAAAGGCCAGAAATCGCGTTCCGGCGTTGCGATCAATGGCTTCGAAGGCGGTCAGAATCCGCTGCACATGCGGCTTCCCAAGCGCGGCTTCAACAATCTTTTCCGGCTGAACTTTGCTGAAGTCAATCTCGACGACCTTCAGCGGGCGATCGGCGAGGGCAAGCTGGATGCATCGAAGGTGATCGATGGCGCCGCTCTCGTCAGTGCAGGGTTGGTTCGCCGCCAGCTCGACGGCGTGCGAGTGCTTGGTCGCGGCGAGTTGACTTCAAAAGTGGATCTGGAAGTTGCAGGCGCAAGCGCGGGCGCTGTCAAGGCGATCGAAGCAGCGGGCGGATCCATCCAGATGACGCGGCCTGCAAAGAAAGAAGTCGCAGGCGAAGAGAAGTCGTCTCCGAAAAAGAAAAAGTCCGGTAAAAGCGCTTAGAGCCTTTGCTGTACTGACCGCGCATACCATCTTTGTGCGGGTGACGAATAGGCAGGATGTGACAGGCGGTCGAAATTTTCGTGACCGCCGAAGTTGTTTGAAGGCAGCGGTCGCAGCGCGCTCGAATTTGGAGTATGTTTGATGGTCTCTGCCGCAGAGCAGCTTGCCCAAAATCTCAACTTCTCGGCGTTCGCAAAAGCCGAAGAATTGAAAAAGCGCCTGTGGTTTACCCTTGGGGCGCTACTGGTCTATCGGCTGGGAACCTATATTCCGCTTCCGGGCATCAACCCTCAGGCTTTGGCCGATCTGGTTCAGCAAAACCAGTCGGGCCTGCTCGGGATGTTCAATGCTTTTTCAGGCGGTGCTGTCGGGCGCATGGCGATTTTCGCGCTCAACATCATGCCCTACATTTCCGCTTCCATCATCGTGCAGATTCTGACGACGGTGTCGCCTCATCTTGCACAGCTCAAGAAGGAAGGGGAGACCGGGCGCAAGCAGATCAACCAGTATACCCGTTATGGCACTGTGCTTTTGGCGGCGATACAGGGCTATGGTCTGGCTATCGGCCTTCAGAGCGCGACGGGGCTCGTTGCAAATCCCGGCTGGTTTTTTCAGCTTACAACGGTCATCACCCTTGTGGGCGGCACCGTATTCCTGATGTGGCTTGGCGAGCAGATCACCGCCCGCGGCGTCGGCAACGGTATTTCGCTGATCATCTTTGCCGGCATTATCGCCGAACTGCCTGCAACGCTTGCCGGTACGCTGGAGATGAGCCGTCAGGGCGCTCTCTCGGCAGGGCTGATCATTGCCATATTTATTGGCGCCATCGCCGTTATCGCCTTCATCGTGTTCATCGAGCGGGCGCAGCGGCGGCTCCTGGTGCAATACCCAAAGCGCCAGATGGGCAGCAAGATGTTCCAGGACAACAGCTCCCATTTGCCGCTCAAGCTGAACACCGCCGGCGTCATCCCACCCATCTTTGCGTCGTCCCTGCTGCTTGCCCCGATTTCGATCGTCGGCTTTTCCGGCGGTTCAGGGCCAGAGTGGCTCAATACGGTGACGGCACTGCTTGGCCGCGGTCAGCCTCTGTTCATCGCGCTTTATGTCTCGGGGATCGTGTTCTTCGCGTTCTTTTACACGGCGATCGTCTTCAATCCGCAGGACACGGCCGACAATCTGAAGAAATATGGCGGCTTCATTCCCGGTATTCGCCCCGGCCAACGCACAGCGGAATATATCGACTATGTGCTGACGCGGATAACGGTGGTCGGAGCGGCCTATCTCGCTGCGGTCTGCATGCTTCCTGAACTGCTCATTTCCTCTGCGGGGGTGCCGTTTTATTTCGGCGGAACCTCGTTGCTCATCGTCGTGAGCGTAACGATGGATACGGTTGCCCAGATCCAGAGCCACTTGCTTGCGCACCAATATGAGGGCCTAATCAAGAAGGCCAAACTAAGGGGAGCAAAGCGGTAATGAACTTAATCTTGCTAGGACCGCCGGGCGCAGGAAAAGGAACGCAGTCGAAACTTCTGGAGCGAAAGTTCGGGTTGACGCAGCTTTCTTCGGGAGACATGTTGCGCGCTGCCGTGTCGTCCGCAACGCCGGTCGGAAAGCAAGCGAAAGCCTATATGGATCGCGGAGATCTTGTGCCAGACCAGACTGTTGTCGATGTCGTATTTGAGCATCTGGCCGGCATGAAGAACCAGAGCGGTTTCATTCTGGACGGATTTCCGCGCACGGTCGAGCAGGCGCAATCGCTGGACGAATGGCTGGAGAAGAATGACAGCCGCATCGATAGCGTCATTGTCATCGATGTCGCCGATGACCGGCTCATCGAGCGCATTACCGGGCGCTTTACCTGCGCCAAATGCGGCGAAGGCTACCATGACCACTTCAAGCGCCCCAAAACGGAAAATGTCTGCGATATATGCGGCGGGCAGGAGTTCAAGCGCCGGGCCGATGACAGCGCCGAGACTGTCGCCACAAGGCTGAAGGCCTACCACGAGCAGACCGCGCCGCTTATCGATTACTATGCGGCCCAGGGCAAGGTCGTGACTGTCGATGGAGAAGCGTCCATCGAAGGTGTGTCGCAGCAGATGGACGAATTGCTCGGAGAGAATGCAACGCGTTAAAACAATGTGTCTTTAGGTTGACGGAGTCCGGGAAATTCAGTTAAACACAAGACTCCTCACCGAAAGGTATTGTTTTTTGCCGGATTTGCCTTAAGGGCAGATCGCAAAAAGGCAGGATTTTCCCGGCCGATCAGGAGATGATGGCGGCACGCACGATGTGTGCCGGCCTGTTAAGGAGAACGTATCGTGGCACGTATTGCGGGTGTCAATATTCCGTCGAACAAGCGCGTGGATATCGCTCTGCGTTATATTCACGGTATTGGATCGAAATTCGCGCAGGAAATCTGCGACAAGACCAGCATTCCGCCGGAGCGCCGGGTCAATCAGCTTTCTGACGCCGAAGTGCTGCAGATCCGTGAGGTCATCGACCGCGATTACATCGTGGAAGGCGATCTGCGCCGTGACGTCGCCATGAATATCAAGCGCCTGATGGATCTGGGCTGCTATCGGGGCCTGCGTCATCGCCGCGGTTTGCCGGTTCGCGGGCAACGCACCCACACCAACGCGCGGACGCGCAAGGGACCGGCCAAGCCGATCGCTGGCAAGAAGAAGTAAGGAATGAGCGCCGCCAGCGCGCGGCTTCAGAGATTTTGAGGACTGACGTCGCATGGCTAAGGACAAGACACGCGTTCGCCGCAAGGAAAAGAAGAACATCACTTCCGGCGTAGCGCATGTGAACGCATCGTTCAACAATACGATGATTACGATTACCGATGCTCAGGGAAATACGATTTCCTGGTCGTCAGCCGGCATGATGGGCTTCAAGGGCTCGCGTAAATCGACGCCTTTTGCTGCGCAGATGGCTGCCGACGATGCCGGCAAGAAGGCCATGGAGCACGGCATGCGGACCATCGAGGTCCTGGTGCGCGGGCCCGGCTCGGGTCGCGAGTCGGCGCTCCGGGCGCTGCAGGCGGTGGGCTTCACGGTGACCAACATTCGTGACGTGACGCCTATTCCGCACAATGGCTGCCGTCCGCGCAAGCGTCGGCGCGTTTGACGCTGTCGTTCATCTAGCGCCCTCGCGGGTGGTCGGGCAGGAGGGCTGAGGCTCGGCCACTGGCCCCATGACCCGTCGCGTTTGGGGCATCACATCGAGTCCAGAGGATGGTTCCTTGATCCAAAAGAACTGGCAGGAGCTGATCAAGCCACAGAAGCTCAACATCCAGCCGGGTCGCCGGCCGGACAGGGAGGCCACGATCATCGTCGAGCCTCTCGAGCGCGGCTTCGGCATCACGATCGGCAACGCCCTTCGCCGGGTGCTCTTGTCGTCGCTGCAGGGTGCTGCCGTCTCGGCGATCCAGATCGACGGCGTGCTGCACGAGTTCTCGTCCATCCAGGGTGTTCGCGAGGATGTCACCGACATCGTCTTGAATCTGAAGTCGATGGGCGTGCGCCTGCACAGCGACATCCCCAAGCGCGTCTACC
>JBHJOB010000081.1:0-42783 GCA_050330195.1 Rhodomicrobiaceae bacterium
AATCCGACATAATATCTCATCGCTGTCCTCCTTCGTGTGTCAGCCTTGAGGCCGATCCAATCGGACCTCGTTTTAACCTGACCGGAGGGCAGCACCTATGCCCGTGTGGGGACAATAGGAATTACCGCAGCTAGTCGAAGCTGGCGACCGCTGGAAAGTGCCTTTGACACTCGGAAAATCAGCTTTCAAAGCTCCATGGCCACTGCTCGCCTGCTTCCATGCCGAGATAGCGGATGTGCTGTCCAGTGTTGGAACGCAACCGGTCGATATTCACGACACGCTTTCGCCTTCAACGTATCGCAGACGGCGAGATGTGCGCCCTCGCTCTGCGGAGCAGCAAGCACGATCATGCAGCCGCGTGAATTACCGCCCTTCGCAACCGGCGCCGAGTTCGCGGTCGACAATGGCCCCAACGTCTAAGGCCATCACGTCAAGCCATCATGTCAAACCAGACCCGAAAACTGTCAGACCACCATTTCCTTGTCCCGACCTTCGCGCTTGCGACCGCCGCGATCGTTACGACGAAGTTCATCGTCATCGGTCTTTTGCCGCTGCTGGCAAGGGATCTTGCCGTCACACTCGCAGGCAGACTGGCTGGTATCGGTCGTCGCGATTTCAGCGGCAGTTGCGGGGCCGGCCGTTACATTGGTTGCGGGACGCTGGCCGCCGCGGCGTTTCTCACGCTCAGCGCAATTCTCTTCGGGCTTTCAATATTGGCGCTGCGCTCGGGATACGGCTTGATCAACCACGACTGCGCGGCGACCTCCATTTGTGAGGGCTTCTCTACGAGATGGCATCTGCGCGGGGATTGCGAAAGATGGCTACATGCCCCGGCGCAGCGCCGCCGTATGAACCGGCGCGTCCCACATCTCCTTCATCTCGGCGTCGAGCATCGTCAGCGTGATTGAGCAGCCAGCCATTTCCAGCGAGGTGCAGTAATTGCCGACGAGCGAGCGTGCAATCGTCAGCCCACGGCTTGCGCATTCACGGCCGGCGGCGTCATACATGCCGTAAAGCTCCAGCAGCGGCGTCCCGCCCATGCCATTGACCAGCAGCAATATTTCTTGCCCCTGCCCCGGCTTGAGATCTTCGCAGATCGCGCCAATGACTTCGCGCGCAATGCTGTCGGCGCTCATCATCGCCACACGCCTGCGTCCCGGCTCGCCATGAATGCCGACGCCCATCTCCAGCTCGTTCTCGTCGATCTCGAAAGTCGGCGATCCGGCGGCCGGAACGGTGCAACTCGTCAGCGCAACGCCCATCGTGCCCGAAGCCGCATTGACCCGGTCGCCCAGCGCCTTGCAGCCTGCCAGATCCGCGCCGCCTTCTGCCGCCGCGCCGACCATCTTCTCAACGATCACCGTCGCCGCGACGCCACGCCTGCCTTGGGAGTGCAACGAGCTTTCGACCGCCACATCGTCATTGGTCAGAACGGTCTCGACGGGAAAATCCGCCATCTCGGCGGCCATCTCGAAATTCATGACATCGCCCGCATAATTCTTGACGATGAACAGCACGCCCGCGCCGCCATTGACGGCCTGCGCGGCGGCGAGCATCTGATCCGGCGTCGGCGAAGTGAAGATCTGCCCTGGACACGCGGCGTCCAGCATTCCGTGCCCGACGAAACCGGCATGCATCGGTTCATGGCCGGAGCCGCCGCCGGAGACCAGCGCCACCTTGCCCGCTTTCGGCCCGCCATTGCGCATGACGTAAGCCGGGCTCAGACTGACCGACACGATGTCGCCATGCGCCGCGCCGAAACTGCGAAGGCTTTCCGTCAACACATCGTCAACCGCATTCATGAGTTTCTTCATGGTTTCCTCCCATTGGGCTTCTCTTATTACTCCCTCTCCCATTGGGAGAGGGCTGGGGTGAGGGGAGCAAGTGCCAAGGACAGGCCTCGTCCCCCTCACCCGGCGCTAGATCAGGATCGTTTCTTAACGAAACGATCCTGATCTGCATCTCGTTATTTCAAGCTCGATTTTTCCGAAAAATGGTGCCCATTTTATCGGATCTCGCTCTAATGCGCCGCCCTCTCCCCACGGGAGAGGTGGTCTATTTCCTCGCCTCCGCGTCCTGCAAAAGCACGATCACCCGCTCGGCGAAATCGCGGATCAGTAACTCGACTTCGCGGCGACGTTCCGGATCGGCGAATTGCGGCAGCGGGATGCGCAACACGTCCTCTTCCAGCGAGGCCAGTTCCTCGATCGCGCCGAACTGCCCCGGATGGGCGCGCGCATAAACATCGAGAAAGTTGCGCTGCTCCTGCGGGCTGAGGTGGCAGACCTTGAACAGCGCGGGGATATGCTGGGCAGGCAGCGGCACGCGATAGGCGGGATTGGTGATCTGCGAGATGAAGCTCTTGTGCGTCCCAAAGGCCTCCGCCAGTTTCTGTCGCGTGCCGGATGGACGGCGGTCGATGTAGCGGCGCAGCAGGGCCTTGTATTCGGCGATCGCATCGTTTGTGGGTGAGCTATCATCCGCCATCGGAGTTTCTGCCTATGCTCTGCCGGAAGAGTAGCGGCTGACCGCCAGCTTGACCGGACCGATCTGCGCGGGCGCGCAGCTCAGCGTGCGCAAACCGCAATCGAGAAGCGCCCCGATCAGACGCGGCGTGGAAGCCATGTCGCCGCACAGGCTGACTTCGACCCCACGCGCCCGCGCCGCTTCGACCGTGCGCGAAATGAGCGTGAGCACGGCGGGGTTGAGCGGATCGGCAAGCGAGGCCAGCGCATTATTGTCCCGCGCGCAGGCGGTCGTGTACTGGATAAGGTCGTTGGAGCCGATGGAATAGAAATCGGCGTCGAACGCATCGGCCATCAGCGCGGCGGAAGGCACCTCCACCATGATGCCCATGCGGGGAACGGTGCATGGCAGGCCCTTGCCCAGCAAAGCCTCGATCTCGACCAGCATCATCCTGCGCGCTTCGGCAAGTTCCTGCGGAACCGTCACCATCGGGAACATGACATTGACCGGACCGAGCGCCGCCGCCCGCGCCAGCGCGCGAAGCTGAACGCGGAAAATCTCCGGTCTGGCAAGAGAGAGGCGCAAGCCCCGCACGCCAAGAAAAGTGTTGGTCTCACCGTCAATGGTCACGCCGGGGATCGGCTTGTCACCGCCGGCATCGAGCGTGCGGATCGTGACCGGACGGCCCTCCGCCCATTCGATCAGACGCCGGTAGAAATCGAGCTGCTCGTCTTCGTCCGGGAGATGTCCGTCCTGAAACAGGAATTCCGTCCGCGTCAGGCCGACGCCGTCGCAATGTCCGACAGGGGTTGCGCCAAGCCGCGCCGGATCGTCGACATTCACGTAGACCCTGACCGGCTCGCCGTCGTCCGTCACGGCGGGCAACGGCAGCAACACGTCGATTGCGCGGCGTTCTTCCGCGGCTTGCGCGAGAATGGCCTTCGCTTCGGCGAGCTTCGCCACGCCCGGATTGACGGTCAGCGCCCCGGACGCCGCATCGAGGAACGCCGTTTCGCCATCGCGCACGTCCTCCAGCTTCGCATCGAGACCGACGACGAAATTGACGCCCCGCGCCCGTGCAAGGATCGAGACATGGCTGACCGGACTACCGCCAAGCGTCGCCGCGCCCCCTGCCCTGTCCCAGTCGATGCCGAGAAAGGCGGACGGCGTGAAGTCCGTGGCAATGACGATGGCGCCTTCAGGGATCGACTCTTTCGCGCCATCGCCGCCCGCAATCGCCCGCAGCACCCGGCCCTTCAGATCCGCCAGATCGTCCGCGCGCGCCGCCAGCGTCTCACTTTCGCCGCCGCGATAGTCGGCGATTTCAGCGTCCAGCAGATCCGCCCACGCCCGGTCGCACGGCGTGCCCGCCTCGATGGCGCGAAATGCCGGCGCGAGCATGTCATCATCCTCAAGAAGCGCGAGCTGGAACTCCAGGATCTCCCCGGCCAGCCGGTCCTGCGCGGCAATCACCGCTTCCAGCTGCGTCTTTGCCTCATCGAGCGCTGACCGCAACAGCCGCGCCTCTTCTTCGGCTCCAGCGAAGCTCCGCGAAGCGCCCGCCTTCTCGCGCAGCACATGCAGCGGCCCGATCGCCACACCGCCGGAGACGGGCAGCCCGCGAAAGCTGCGCTCCGGCGCGCTATCAGTCACTGAAGTTCCGATCAACGAGCGCAACCAACGCATCGACAGCCGCCTTTG
Organism: Rhodomicrobiaceae bacterium; assembly: GCA_050330195.1. GTDB lineage: Bacteria > Pseudomonadota > Alphaproteobacteria > Rhizobiales > Rhodomicrobiaceae > JAHQVI01. The sequence goes on from JBHJOB010000081.1 coordinate 4,168, forward strand.
CATCCTCTCCCGCCGCACGGATATGAAGCGGCGCGCCGTGGGCCGCCTTGAGCTTCATGACCGCATTCGGCGATTTCGCATTCGTCCATGTCCCGGCATCGTCAGCCCGGATCTCGATGGCAGCCTCGAACGTCTTCGCCAGCTTGGTGAGCTTCACCGCCGGCCGGGCATGAAGCCCCGTCGGATCACGGATCACCGCATTCCCCGCGATCCACTCGTCATTGCCTGCCAGATTGTTCATGCGTCAAAAATCCTCGGCCGTCGCCCGGACGGCATCCAGCGGAGCGCCGCTTGCCGCCTCGGTCGCCGCCATCACCGCGCCTTCAACAATGGGCGCGTTGCAGATCTGCACATGCGCGCCCTTCCCGTCAGCCAGCATTTCGATGGCCATTTCGCTGTTCGTCTCCGCGCCGCCCAGATCGACCAGAACGGCGACCCCTTTCGGCGTGTAGACCGATTCGATGGCGGCCATGATCCGGGCAACATCCGTGCCAAGCCCGCCATCGGCATTGCCGCCGCAAAACGCCACCTTCACCTCTTCGCCAACCATCTGGCGGACCATGTCCGCCGTCCCCTTGGCGACATCCACCGAATGCGAGACGATGACAATGGACACGTTGTCGCTCATTTTCCCTCCAATGCGTCGCAAACGGCGTGAATCAGCAGCGCGGATGAGCGCGCGCCGGGGTCGAGATGACCGATGGAACGCTCGCCGAGAAATGCCGCACGGCCCTTCGTGGCCAGCATGTCCTTCGTCGCGGCAAGGCTTTCATCAGCGGTGGCGCGCACCTGCGCAATCCCGCCGCCATCGGCAATCACCTGATGCACCGGGATCATCACGTCGAGCATGGTTTTTGCGCCCGCATCCGATTTGCCGCGCTTCTTCACCGCCTCGATGCCTTCGCCGAACATGGCGGCAATACCGGCGCCATCCCGCGGCGCTTCGGCGGACGCCTTGCCCATGCCCATCAGCAGCGAACCGTAAAGCGGACCCGATGCACCGCCGACATTCATGACGAGCGTCATGCCCGCCTTTTGCAGGGCCGCGCCAAAGGGCATCGCCGCGATCTCGTCGATTGCCGCCGCAATGGCGTTGAAGCCGCGCACCATGTTGAGCCCGTGATCGCCGTCGCCGATCGCCTGATCGAGCCGGGTCAGTTCCTCCGCATGCGCCGCTATCGTCGCGTCGCATTTGGCGATCAACCGCCGCATCGTCTCTTCGTTCATCGCACAGCCTCCCGCACCGGCAGATTGAGCTTCTTGTCTGTGACGGAGCTGGTTTTGCCGCTCGCCGCGATCCGGTTGCCATTCGCGTCGAAGAACAGCGCCGCGCCGGGGCGGACCGAAGCGTTCACCTCATCGCCCTCGCTCAGGGCCGTGCGTGCTCCGAGCAACGCGTGAACATGACGGCCCTCGACCTCCAGAAGCGCAATGGATTCAACGCCCAGATGTTCCACCGTCAGCACCTTGGCAGGCGTCCCCGACCCGGTCAGAACGACATCTTCCGGGCGCACGCCGATGGTCGCCGCACCGCTTGGACCATCCGTGACGCCGAGCGCGCCGAGATGCAACAGGTTGATCTGCGGACTGCCGAGCCTTTGCGCGGCGTAGACATTCGCGGGCCGCTCGTAAATGTCGCGCGGGCTGGCGATCTGCAACAGATGGCCTTCGGAGAGAACGCCGATCCGATCCGCCAGCGTCATCGCCTCAAGCTGATCATGGGTGACATAGACGATGGTCGCGCCCAACTCGCGCTGGATGCGTTTTAGCTCGACGCGCAGATCCTCGCGTAGCTTGGCGTCGAGCGAGGATAGCGGCTCGTCCATCAGGAAGAGGTTCGGCTCGCGAACCAGCGCCCGGCCGATGGCGACGCGCTGCATCTCGCCGCCCGAAAGCTGCGTCGCTCGGTTCTTCAGCTTCGAGCCGATGCGCAGCATGTCGGCGACTTCGCGGACGCGCCTGTCGATCTCGGCGGCCGAAGCCTTGCGACCAGGGGCGCGCAACGGAAAGGCCATGTTGTCGAAGACGGTGTAATGCGGGTAGAGCGAATATTGCTGGAAGACGAAAGCGACATCGCGCCGCGAGGGCTCCAGACGGGTGACGTCCTCGCCGGCAATTTCGATCCGCCCTTCCTCCGGTAATTCGAGACCGGCGAACAGCCGCAAGGTCGTGGTCTTGCCCGCGCCGGTCGGGCCAAGCAGCACGATGAACTCACCGTCGGCGACATTGAGGCTCATGTCGGCAATCGCAGTGATTCCACCGAAACGCTTGGTGACATTATAGAGCGCCGCCTCAGCCATACGCGCCTCCATCGTAAAGCGCGCTTTTCACCGCGCGGCCAGTGTCCGGGTTGAACACCACGAGCCGCTCCGCATCGAAGGCAAGCCCGACCGTCTCGCCATAATCCGCCCTCACCGTGTTCGGCGCGCGCACGCGAAGCCTCCCGGCGTCGGTGTCGACGGTAATGAGCTGGCGCGCGCCCATATATTCGACCGCAAAGACCCGTCCCCGTAGCGGACCGTCATCGGCGATGCGGATATGCTCAGGCCGCGCTCCGAGCACCGCCACATCCGTTGCGAGGCTCTCGCGCGTCTCCGGCATCGGGACAGTCGCGCCATTGACGCCGATCTCGCGCGCGCCGGATGCGAACCGTCCCTTCGCGCTCATGAAATTCATTGCCGGACTACCGACGAATCCGGCGACGAATTGCGTCGCGGGCCGCTCATAGATATCCATCGGCGCGCCAACCTGAAGAACCTCGCCTTTGTCCATGATGCAGATCCGGTCGGCCATCGACATCGCCTCGATCTGGTCGTGGGTAACGTAGACCGTGGTCGCGCCGATCCGGTTGTGCAGCAGGCGAAGCTCCTCGCACATCAGATCGCGGAACTCGGCATCGAGAGCGCCAAGCGGCTCGTCCATCAGATACGCCTTGGCCTGGCGCACAATCGCACGGCCGAGCGCCACGCGCTGACGGTCGCCGGAGGCCAGACCGTTGACGCCCTTGTCCAGCAGATGGTCGATCCGCAGCATCTTCGCGACGGACTCCGTGCGCTCACGAACCTCCGCACGCGGAAGGCCCTGAATCCGCAAGGGGAAGGAGATGTTCCGCCGCACGCTCATGTGCGGATAGAGCGCGTAAAGCTGGAAGACGAAAGCGATGTCGCGTTCCGAGCCGCGATTGAAGGTGACGTCCTCGCCATCGAGCAGGATCTGCCCGCTGGTCGGCAACTCAAGCCCCGCGATCATGCGCAATGTCGTCGTCTTGCCGCAGCCGGAGGGCCCGAGCATGACGAAGAACTCGCCGTCGCGGATGGTGAAGCTCGAACCGTTCACGGCGATGAAGTCGCCGAACTCTTTCCTCAGATTTCGGATCTGTATTTCAGCCATGGCTTGGAACCTCGCCATGCTTCAGAAACATCGTACACGCGGCAAGTCTCACCTCTCCCCGAGGGAGAGGTCGGCGCACAGCGCCGGGTGAGGGCTCACTGTTTCTCGATCGATTAAATCCCCTCACCCCAGCCCTCTCCCCATGGGAGAGGGAGCGATTTGCTTCGAATTCATGCACAAGCATCCGCTCACTCCGGAAAATGGCTGACGATGATGAAGCCGACCGTGCCGATCAGGATCGCCGCAAACGACCAGCCGTAAAGCCATAGCGAGAAGGGCTGCATCAGCATGAAGACGCCAAGCGCGATCAGCGCCGTCGCGCCATTCTCCCAGGGGCCGCGTTTGAAATAGCGCCCGATGCCATCCCGTTTTGTATCTTCGCTCATGTTCATCGGCGCACTGCTCCGAAGGTGATGCCACGCAGAAGCTGGTTGCGCAGCAGGACTGTAAAGATCACGACCGGCAGCAGAAACAGCGTCGTCCCGGCGGCGACGGCCGGCCAATCCAGCCCTCCCTCGCCGATGATCAGTGGGATGAAGGGCGGCGCGGTCTGCGCATTGCCGCTGGTCAGCAAGAGGGCGAAAGCATATTCATTCCAGGCGAAGATCAGGCAGAAGATCGCCGTGGCCGCGATCCCGGCCCGCATCTGCGGCAGCACGACCTTGACGAAAGCCTGCAGCCGCGTATATCCGTCGACCACCGCCGCTTCTTCATATTCGCGCGGGATTTCATCGACGAAGCCCTTCAGGAGCCAGACGGAGAGCGACAGGTTCACCGCCGTGTACAGCAGGATCATGCCGAGTTGGGTATCGGACAGCCCAAGCTCGCGAAACATCAGGAAGATCGGGATCGCCACCGCGACCGGCGGCATCATCCGTGTCGAGAGGATGAAAAACAGCAGATCGTCCTTGAGCGGCACCTTGAAGCGCGAAAAGGCATAGGCCGCCAGCGTGCCGAGGAACACGGCAAGGAATGTCGAGCCGAAGCCGATGACGATCGAGTTCCAGTAGCGGTCGGCAAAACGCGACGGGCCGGTGATGACCATGTTCCGCTCACGGACAAGCTCGTCATACCATGTCTGCGCCGGCCCAAGACTTTCTATATATTCGTTGGTCTGTCGCGAGCGCGTGGTGAACAGATTGACGTAACCCTCCATCGTCGGCGCGAAGAAGACCTCGGGCGGATAGGCGATGGAATCGGGCGGCGACTTGAAGCTCGTCGCGAAGATCCACAGCAGCGGAATCATGGCGACAAAGGCATAGCCGACGACCAGCGCCCCGGCGATCCATTTGCCGCGCGCACTCGCTTCGACCACTGAATGAGCTGTGCTTCCCGCGCTCATGACTTCACCCTGTTCAGCGCCTTGACGTAGATATTGCCGAGCCCGAAGACGGTCACGAAAAGGATCACCGCGAAGGCGGAGGAATAGCCCGTTCGCCAGGATTCAAACGCCTGCCGCTTGAGATTGATGGAGGCGAGCTCTGTGGTTGAACCTGGACCGCCCGAGGTCAACTCGACGACCATGTCGAACATCTTGAAATTCTCGATGCCCCGGAACAGCACCGCCAGCATCAGGAAGGGCAGCACGCGCGGCAGGGTGATGTACCAGAATTTCTGCAGCGCATTGGCGCGGTCGATCTCGGCGGCCTCATAGAGATAGTCCGGGATGGATCGCAGGCCGGCGAGGCAAAGGATCATGATGTAGGGCGTCCACATCCACGTATCGACGATAATGATCGCCCAGGGCGCCAGCGCCACCGAGCCGATCATGTCGAGCGGACCGGTACCCGCAAAGAAATCGACGATGTACGAGAAGATGCCGGTTTGCGGCTGGAAGATATAGGTCCAGAACGCGCCGACGACAGCAGGCGAGAGCATCATCGGAATGAGGATGATGGTCGTCCACAGGCTCGCGCCCCGGAAATTGCGGTTGATGAGCAAGGCGAGGCCGAAGCCGATGATGACCTGCAGCGCCATCGTCCATACGACGAAATGCGCGGTCGCCTGCATATAGCCCCAGACGTCCGCCGAACCGAGTAGCCGTTCGTAATTCTGCGTGCCGACCCACTGGACCGCACGTCCCGGCTGATTGGCGCGGTAATTCGTGAAGGAGAGATAGACGGTCCAGAGCAGCGGAAAGATGTTGACCGCGAGCAGCAGGAGCACGGTCGGCCCGATGAAGAGCCAGGCGATGGCGCGGTCGGACAACCCCCTGACCCGCCTGACGATGCCGAAGGGCGTGGTTCGGGCTGCCCGTTCCGCGAGATTGCCGATTGCACCAGTGGTCATGGGGCTGGTCCTGATCCATGAGCATTGTCGAAATCCCTGAGAAAGCGAGCGGACACATTCGATGAGCGCCCGCTCGCTCCCGGGAGGGATACGGCTACAGCTTGCCGTCATCCTCGAACGACACCGTCCAGTCCTCGACGAGCTTGTCGAGAGCCTCCTGAGCCGTGCCCTGACCAGCCACCACATAGTCGTGGATGCGCTTCTGCATGGCCTGCAGCAGCTCGGCGTAAATCGGCTCCTGCCAGAAGTCCTTGACATCCGACATGGCTGTCAGGAAGTCGGCGGCAAACGGCGCGGTGCTGGCGAAGTCCGGATCTTCCAGAACCGCCTTGTGGCAGGAATATCCGCCGAGCGCCCACCATTTTTTCTGCACGTCTGGCTTGGCGAACCACTTGATATATTCAAGCGCCAGATCCTGCTTGTCGGAATAGGAAACGACCGAAATGCCTTGTCCGCCCAGCGTCGAAGCGGCGACTTTCTGCGGCGGGTTCACGAAGAAGCCGGAAACGTCTCCACCCACGTTTTCGTCCTTCGCGATTCCGGGAAAGAAGGCGAACCAGTTCATCTGCATGGCGACCTGGCCGGATTTATAGGCGTCCAGATTTTCGACCATGTAAGCGTCCGAATGACCCGGAGGCGAGCAGCAATCGTAAAGCGATTTATAGAATTCGACTGCTTCGGCAGCTTCCGGCGAATTGACCGCGCCCGCCATGTCGTATTTGCCTGGGGTGTTCTCGTATTTGAAGCCCCAGGAGTACATCGCGGCGGTTACGCCCATCGTGATGCCTTCGGATCCGCGCTCCGTATAGATGGCGGCGCCGTAGACGGTCTTGCCGTCGATCTCGCGGCCCTGGAAGAATTCCGCGACGTCCTTCAACTCCGTCCAGCTTTGCGGCGGGGCGAGGTCACGGCCGTGCTTTTCCTTGAATTCGGCCTGAAGCTCGGGGCGGGCGAACCAGTCCTTGCGGTAGACCCAGCCCAGCGCATCGCCCATTGCCGGAAGCGCATAGTAATTCGGCTCGCCCTTGGGCCAGGTCGAATAGGCGTTCACGGTCGCGGGCAGGAAGTCATCCATCGAGATGCCTTCCTTGTCGAAGAACTCGTTCAGCTTGACATAATGGCCGTAAGTCGCACCGCCGCCGATCCACTGGCTGTCGCCGATCATGACGTCGCAAAGCTTGCCGCCCGAATTCAGCTCGTTCAGGAAGCGATCGGCGAAATTCGTCCACGGAACGAATTCGAACTTCATCTTGATGCCGGTTTCCGTGGTGAAATCCTTGGAAAGCTCGACAAGCGCGTTAGCCGGGTCCCAGGCGGCCCAGCAAAGCGTGATTTCCTTGTCCTGAGCGGCCGCTGTCGCCGCGCTGCCCATGGCCAGCGCCGCAGCCGCAATGGCTGTCGTCCATGCCTTCATGGCATCCTCCTGACATTCCTCCCACCGCCCGCATTGTTCTCTGGCTTTACGCCAGCGGGTCGCATGAACCGGCATTCAAGCAGGCGGCTGACCTACACCATTGCGCCGGTTAAGTTTAGCTAAACTCAACCACTAAACCCTGTCAAGTGACAGTTTGACGGGCGAAGTGCAGATTTGCGGATGGAACGAAGCTTTGCAGGAGAAATATTGTGCAGGAATAATGATTTCATGTCGTTTAGTTCACTAAACTTTTTTCCGAATTCCCCCGTTGCTCAGACGACGGAGAGAGTGCGTTGCCGGGGATCGGCGGAAAAAATTCAGCGGACGGGGGACGGACATTCGCTCCCGCCGAATGATGGACCCGGCCGAACCGATCCCGTCATGCGGCAGGCCACGAAAATTCATTCGACGAGGCATGAACTTCGTCAGTGCGTCAGTGCGCTAAATCGCGCCGAGCAAGGCATTTGCGCCGCTCTGATCGGCCTTGCCGGGAGCATCCTCGACATTCAGCATCTTGACCACGCCATCGTCGACGATCATGGCGTAGCGCTTGGAGCGGATACCCATGTTCATCGCCGAGCCGTCGAGATCGAGGCCGAGGGCTTTGGCGAAATCGCCGTTGCCATCGGAGATGAAGGTGAGCTTGTCATCCGCGCCGCTCGCCTTGGCCCAGGCCGAGAGCACGAAGATGTCGTTCACCGACGTGCAGACGATCTCGTCGACGCCTTTTGCCTTGAAGGCCCCGGCATTTTCGAGAAAGCCGGGCAGATGATTGTTGTGGCAGGTCGGCGTGAACGCACCGGGGACGGCAAACAGCGCGACCTTCTTGCCGGAAAAAACATCGCTGGTCGTCTTCGGGGCCGGTCCGGCATCGGTCATGACCGTGAATTTCGCGTCCGGCAGCCGGTCTCCAACTGAAATAGTCATGATGCGTCTCAACCTCCTTGATTGCAAATCGTCAGCAGGCGCGCATCATTTCACGCGCCACTGTATCTCGCAACTGCCCTGATCCGCGGCCATCGTCAATCGCAACATGCGCCCTTTCAGCGCATTCACCGCCTTTTCGTCCTCAAAAGCGATGATGTAATAGAGCCGCCCCCGCGAGGCGCGGGGCTGGCGGATCGGCGGAGGCAGGTCGACGTCCTCAGACGCTTCGGCGAACAGATCGAGGCCCGAGGCCTTGGCCTGAAAACCGGTCTTGACGAGAATGGCGGGCTTTCCGTTTACGACACGGCGCTTGGCGGTAATGAAATAATGCGGGCAATACACGCCGCGCAGCTGGCGTTCCGGCACCTTCTGCATGGCGGCACTGAGAAGGCTCCGATGGGCTTCATGCTCACCGGCTGGAATGGTGTGCGCAAGTTCCGCTTCCACGGGAATGCAAATTTCAGCGCAGACGCCATAGGAAATCTTCACCCGCAGCACGACCGGCTGCCCCTCGGTCTTCGGCTCGATCAGGACGGGCAGGACAACATGATCCGAATAGCCGAACGCCAGAAGTCCCGCGGCGTCCCTCAGCCTTTGCGGCGCCGGCCAGAGCAATTCCGCCTTGGCAACATTCTCCGACCCGGCAAATTCGACGGAAGGCGGCCATCCCTCCCCGGGCGTGCGCCAGTAGGTTTTCCAGCCATCCTCCAGTGTTATCTCTATACCCGCTGCCGTGACCGTCTCATCCGCGCGGGGAATGCCGGTTGAGGAGATCAGCCGAATGCGGGAATACGCAGCCTCGTGCCAGGCCGTTTCTTCGGAGGCCATGGCCGTATTTTGGCTTCCCGGCAGAAGAACGAGCAAAAACGACAGGAAAAACCACGAAACCGCAGGCAAAACCGTTGCGCACCGGCGGAGCGTCTCAAAAAAAAGAAGTCCGCAGGGTAAAAAAGCAAGGCCGCCAATCGTCCGCCCGGCGGCTCGGGCCGATGTGCTGCCGCTTGAAACAACCATTGCGTTAATCTGCAAAAAATTAAACCCATTTGCGACTTTACGTGCTTCATCCCTAAGCGGGCAAGGCGGCTATTTGGAGATGACGCTTATTTTATCGGTGCAGCTCTTGCCTTCCTTGGCGCCCCCAGGCAGGAAACCGCTTCACAGACCCTATAAAATCCAGCTATTTTAAAACTTATGCAAAGACGTGAAGGAATTCTCTCAATGACGAAGGGTGACGGCTTCCTGGACGGGAAGCTGCTTATTGCCATGCCGTCAATGACCGACCCGCGCTTTCACAAGGCTGTCATCTATCTGTGCGCGCATTCGGAGGACGGCGCGATGGGCATTGTCGTCAATCAGCGCGCCGAGCACATTACCTTCCGTTCGCTTCTGGAGCAGCTCGATATCGAACCTGCCGAAAATGACGGCAGCATCCGTCTGCCGCAGAAGGAAATGGCCGTGCATACGGGCGGTCCGGTTGAAACGGGCCGCGGCTTCGTGCTGCACACGACCGACTATTCCTCCACGGACAGCACGCTCGTCATTGACGACGGCATTTCGCTGACCGCGACGATCGACATTCTGCGCGCGATCGCCAACGGCAAGGGGCCGAATCGTTCGCTGCTCGCGCTGGGCTATGCCGGCTGGGCGCCGGGGCAGCTCGAACGCGAGATCCACGGCAATGGCTGGCTGATCTGCCCGGCCGACAATGATCTCGTTTTCGACGCCGAGGTGGAAAACAAATATGATCGCGCCATGGCCAAGCTTGGCGTGCATCCCTCGTTTCTCGTCTCCGATGCCGGTCACGCCTGAAGCGCCGTCGGTTTGACGCACGGCGTCCCTCAGCGATCGAGCGGAGCGGTCGCGGCACGGAGCCATTTCAGCTCGTCGCCATCGAGTGCGGGGCCGAGCCTGGCGAAGACCTCCGCGTGGTAATCATCGATCCATGCAGCCTCGTCGTTCCGCAACAGCGACACATCGATCAGCCGCCGGTCGAAGGGAACGCAAGTCAGCGTGTCGAACCGCATCACCGGACGGCTTCCGCCCGCGATCTCCTCCGGTTCGGTCACGAGCAGCAGGTTTTCGATGCGGATGCCATAATGGCCCTCCCGGTAAAAGCCCGGCTCGTTCGAGATGATCATGCCCGGTTCGAGCTCGACCGATTCGCGCCGTGCGATGCTTTGCGGTCCTTCATGAACCGACAGGAAGCTGCCGACGCCGTGACCGGTGCCGTGATCGTAATCCAGCCCGGCTTCCCACAGCGGGCGGCGGGCCATCGCGTCGATATGCGAGCCGCGCGTGCCCTTGGGAAAGCGCAGCGTGGCAATGGCGATATGCCCCTTCAGGACCAGCGTGTAGTGGCGGCGCATCTCATCGGTGGGCGCGCCGACGGCGACGGTCCGGGTGATGTCGGTGGTGCCGTCCTGATACTGGCCGCCGGAATCGATCAGGAAGAGATTTCCGGGCTCGATCGGCCTGTTAGTGGCGCGTGACGGGCGGTAATGCACGATCGCGCCGTTCGGCCCGGCCCCCGCAATCGTATCGAAGCTGATGTCGCGAAGCAGGTTCGTCGCACGGCGGAATTCCTCCAGCTTCGATGCCGCCGCGATTTCGTCCAGCCCTCCGGCCGGCGCGGTCTCGTCGAACCAGGCCAGAAACCGGCTGACGGCAACGCCGTCCCGCTGATGCGCCGCCCGGCTGCCTTCGATCTCGGCGTCATTCTTGCGCGCCTTCGGCATCATGCAGGGATCGCGGTCCTTGACGATGGTGGCCCCGGCGCTGCTCAGGACATTCCAGACCCATTGCGAGGCATGAGCAGGATCGAGTTGCACGTGGACGCGTTCCTGCCCCAATGCGGCCAGACCGGCTTCCAGCGCTTCAGGCTCGGCTATCTCGGCAATCCCGGACAGCGATTCGCGCAATTCCGGGTCAAGTTTCGCGCCTGACACGAAAAGCTGCGCCTTGCCCTTGGCAGGCACGATCGCGTAGCTGTGCACGAAAGGCGTATGCGGCACGTCCCGCCCGCGAATATTGAACAGCCAGGCGATGGAATCGAGGCCGGTGATGATGACGGCATCGCGATTCGCCTTCACCAACTCCTTCTGTATCTCCGCGATCTTGTCCTTTGCCGGCGTACCGGCAAAGGCGAGCGGCTGGGCTTCGACAGGACGCAGCGGCTGCGCCGGGCGGTCGATCCAGAGCCTCGCCAATGGGTTCTGCTCAACCGCGAGCAGTTCCGCCCCGGCCTGCTCCACGGCATCCGTCAGCGCATCGATCTGACCGGCCGTATGCAGCCGAGGATCGTAGCCGAGACGGTCCCCTGCTTTCAGATGCTCCTCCAGCCAGCGGGCTATCGTGCAATCGCTGAAATTGATGATCTCGTAGGACTTGCCGTCAACCTGTGTCCCCGCCTGCAGGACATAGCGGCCGTCGATGAACAGCGCAGCCCGGTCGCGCAGGATGGCGGCGGTGCCCCATGACCCGGAAAAGCCCGTCAGCCAGAGCAGTTGCTCCGCGTCGGGGGCGACCATCTCGTTCTGAAATTCATCGGCGCGCGGCAGGAGAAAGCCAGTGATCCTCAGCGCCTCGAACTCGGCCCTGAGTTGGACCAGCCGTTCGGCCCCATGCTGCGGGCCTCCAATATCGTCGAAGTTCTGAAACATGAGGGCGCGCTTTCAATCGCTTGAAACGGATCGGTGGACCTGATGTTTTCTAAGCGTGATGGTGCGGCCGATCAAGAGCGGCCGAAGCCTGATGTCACCAACGTTTAACTATGCACAAAACGCATTGCTGCGCTGCGCAATGGACGGCTACTCAGAGCTGATGTGCGATGCAATATTACAACTCGAACGAAGGCGAAAAATCGCCTCGCGACGACAAATGAGCACATCAGGAGACGATCATGGCAACAACCTATCACGCTTCGCTTGGCGTCGATCACAAGCAAAACAGCGGCCGCAGCTTCTTCAAGCGAGCATTTGACGGATATCTCAGCGCCCGCCAGCGGGAAGCCAACCGGCAGATCCTCAACTACCTCCAGAGCCTCGACGCTCACACGCTTCGCAGCTACGGTTATAGCGACGACCAGATTCGCGACATTCTGAACGGAAAAATGTTCGAATTGCCTGCGCAAAACGCATAGCTCTTTCGAGTTCCCCGATCAAAAAGCCGCCCGGTTTACGCTTGGCGGCTTTTTCTTGTGCACTGGTTACTTTCCCGCAAACAGAGCGTCATCCAGCCTTCGAGAGACATTCGCGCCTCGATCACAAAGCCTTGCGCCAGATAACGGCCGCTCACCTCACGCGCCTGTTCGTCGAGCAGACCGGAAAGAATCAGATGCCCGCCGGGCGCGACAACGCCATGGATGGCTGGGGCCAGGCCTATAAGCGGCCCGGCAAGTATGTTGGCGATGACCAGATCGAACGGCGCGCGGCGGACGATGCCGGGGTGCCGCAACCCGGCGGCAACAAGGCCGCTGATCCGCCCGCCTGTACCGCTCAGCACGAAATTTTCCTTCGCAACCCGAACGGCGACCGGGTCGATGTCCGTTGCCAGCACGTCACGGCACAGCGATTTCGCCGCCGCGATCGCCAGCACCCCGGAGCCCGTGCCGATGTCGAGCGTGCGCTCCACCCGCTGCTTCTTCGCCAGACGGTCGATCATCTGGAGGCAGCCGCGCGTCGTGCCGTGATGGGCGGTGCCGAAGGCTTGCCCAGCGTCGATTTCGATGGCCCCGCTCCGGCCCGCGGCGCGGTCGCGATCATGGCTTCCATGAATGAAGAAGCGCCCCGCCTCCACGGGATGCAGACCCCGCTGCGTGACAGCGACCCAGTCCTCCTCCGGCAGCGCCTCAAGCTTCAGATCGCGCAAGAATGCAGCCGCCGGACAGGCCTCCGCCACCGTCTCCAGCGCGGCCGGGTCCGGAAGCTCATGAAAATACAGCTCCAGCAGCCATCCCGCCGGGGTCTCAAGCGTACTGATCGCGGGCGGCGGATCGAGCAATTCCGGCAGAATATCAGCGAGCAGTTCCGCATCCGCCCGGGAGGCGCGGGCTTCGGCCTTGTAAACGGTCATCGGCGGTCATGCGTGTCGCAGAGCCGGCACCAGATATCGCGCAGATGGTCGTTCGCAAGGTCGAGCGGAAGGGCGCGCAGATCGCCATTTTCGGACTGCGTCACAAGGCCGAGCCGGATGAGCCGGTCCAGCGCATCATGAATATCGAAGTTCAGGTCAATCCCGAAATGCTCACGCAGGAAGCCATTGATACGCATCCGCAGCGTTTCAAGCTGCGCGGCGTTGACGGGAAACTGCAGGAGATGGATATAGAGCAGCGCTTCCTCCTTGACGTCCTCTTCCTCGGCCTCGTCCACCATGAGCGCGAGCGCGCCCTGATTGTTGGCAAGGTTCTGGAAATAGAGACTTTGCGCCAGCTGCATCCGGTATTTGTCGCGCGTGATGAAGATGTTGCGGATCTGCGCGTACATGACCCCGCCGACGCCGGTCAGCAACGCGCCAGCCAGCATGATCGGCGAAAGCGCGACAGCGACCAGCAGCTTGGACGCCGTTCCGATGGCCCAGGTCAGCAGTCCGGCAAAGGCGCTGCCGCCGAGCCGCACCTTGTCCATGAACTTCATCTTCACCCGGATGTTGGGGAACAGCATTTCCACATCGTCGCGCGGGATGTCCTTGAACACCTTGATATAGATGTGATCGGTGGAGACGCTCGGGGGCAGCATGCGCCGCATTTTCTGGAGCTTTTTGCGCGCCTTTTTCTCGTCGATTCCCTCCTCGCGCTTTATCTCCTCGATGCGCAGTTCTTCGGGCTTGAACTTTATCGCCAGAAAGAGCCGGTCGAATGTGGGAACCTCGTAAGTATAGTGTTTGAGATAAAGCTTCCTCATATCGCGCTTCTTCAACACGGTGGTCGACTCGCCGCGATAGAACATCAGCCGGACATCATATTCCCGGAATTCCACATCGACATGCACGCCATCCGGCGAGGCGCGGTTCAGAACCTCCTCCAGTTCGTCCGGCGTCAGCTCGCGGAAATTCGCGCTCGTCACCAGATCCTTCAGCCGGGCATTGAAGACGCGGCGCTTCTCCAGCCGCTCCATGTCGGAAGGCTCGATCAGGTTGATCGTTTCGTCGTCCGGATTGAAGGGATCGTAAACGTCGCTGAGCTGGTTGAGCATGATGCCCGAACGATATTGCCGGAGCAGACCGATCTTGTTCAGCACATCGGCCGCCTGCGACTGCTGGTGCTGGCTCCCCCAGAGTTCGGGGCTGAGCAGCGCATGAAGGACATCGGTTCTCGACACTGGGATGAACGCCGGTTCGGCCAAAACAGGAGTGCCCTCAGCGATTGGGCTAGCCTCATTCATCAGATCGCTCCACTTAACTCAACATCTGAATCGCGCCGGAATGCACCGGGACGCTGCCTTATGCTCGATTTTTCCGCAAAATGATGCCCATTCTTTCGTATCCGGCACTATTGAACAGCGAAGATGAAGCGCAAATAACGCAGCGGGCCATAATATCGGAAATTTCTCGAATGCCCAGCCGGAAGGCGGGATTTCTGACGCGGGTTTCTCCAAAAAAGGGGCGTCCATTCTTGCGGACGTCGCTCTATGGTCGGGTCACGAAGGAAGCCACGACACGCTTGCGCCCGGCCTTGTCGAAATCGACCGTAAGCTTGTTGCCATCGATTTCAGCGATCTGGCCATAGCCGAATTTCTCGTGGAAAACGCGTTCACCGGTCTCGAAGTCACAGGACTGATCGGCGGAGGAGGCGACCAGTTCGCCCTCGATGACCGGCGCGCCGCCCCGGGCGCGGCCCTGTCCGCCGGATGAGGATTTCTGCGCCTCGTAGAAGCTTTGCGCCCGCTGCCAGCCGGGGCTCGAATAGCCGCCATCCATGCGGCCTGACGACCAGACGTCGGAGAAGCCGGGCGAGCGATTATAGCCGCCCATGCCGCCGCTGTCAGCAACCGCGTCGACATGCGCGTCAGGCAGTTCATCGACGAAACGCGAGGGCATGGCCGTCTGCCACAGGCCGTGGACGCGCCGGTTCTGGGCAAAGGAGATGTTGGCGCGCTTCTTCGCCCGCGTGATGCCGACATAGGCGAGCCGCCGCTCCTCCTCCAGTCCCGCCTTGCCGCTTTCGTCGAGCGAACGCTGATGCGGGAACAGCCCTTCCTCCCAGCCGGGCAGGAACACCGTGTCGAATTCCAGCCCCTTGGCCGCGTGCAGCGTCATGATGGAGACCCGCTCGCCGTCGCTCGCCTGTTCCGCATCCATGACCAGCGAGACATGTTCGAGGAACGCGCCCAGCGTGTCGAACTCGTCCATGAAGCGGATCAGTTCCTTCAGGTTTTCGAGCCGCGCGGGCGCTTGCGGAGACTTGTCGTTCTGCCACATCGCCGTATAGCCGGACTCGTCGAGAATGATCTGGGCGACTTCTGTATGCGGCATTGACTGCAACATGCCGCGCCAGCGCTCGAAAGACGCAATCAGCCCGGCCAGCGTCTTCTTCACCTTCGGCTTCAGTTCCTCGGTTTCGCACAAGGCGCGGGCGGCATGAAACAGCGGTTGCTGCGTGCCGCGCGCGAATTGATGGATGGTGCGCACGCTCGAATCGCCAAGGCCGCGCTTGGGCACATTGACGATGCGCTCGAATTTCAGGTCGTTCGCCGGATTGTGGACAATGTCGAGATAGGCGATGGCGTCCTTGATTTCCTGACGCTCGTAGAATCGCGGACCGCCGATCACGCGGTATGGCAGATGGATGGCGATGAAGCGGTCCTCGAAAGCGCGCATCTGGAAGGACGCACGAACGAGAATTGCGATTTCGTCGAGCGAATGCCCCTGGTCGCGGCGCAACTCCTCGATGGCGTCGGATATGGCGCGGGCTTCGGACTCGTCATCCCAGACGCCGCGCACGGTTAGCTTCTCGCCCGGCTCGTCTTCCGTATGCAGCGTCTTGCCGAGACGGCCTTCATTATTGGCGATCAGATGCGACGCCGCGCCGAGGATGTTGCCCGTCGAGCGGTAATTGCGCTCCAGTCGGATCACCTTCGCGCCGGGAAAATCGGCCTCGAAACGGAGAATATTGTCCACCTCCGCGCCGCGCCAGCCATAGATCGACTGGTCGTCATCGCCCACGCAGCAGACATTGTGATTACCCTGCGCCAGCAGCCGCAGCCAGAGATATTGCGCGACATTGGTGTCCTGATACTCGTCCACCATGATGAAGCGGAAGCGGTCGTGGAAGCTCTTCAGGATTTCCGGGTGTTCGGTGAACAGGCGGAGATTTTCCAGGAGGAGATCACCGAAATCTGCCGCGTTCAGCTCTTTCAGCCGCTTCTGGTAGGCCGCGTAAAGCTCGTCGCCCTTGCCATTGCCGAAAGCGAAAGCCTCGCCGGCTGGAACCTTGTCCGGGGTCAGGCCGCGGTTTTTCCAGCTATCGATCAGGCTGGCCAGATGACGCGGCGTCCAGCGCTTGACGTCCAGCCGGTCGGCTTCGATGACCTGCTTGAGCAGGCGAAGCTGATCGTCCGTGTCGAGGACGGTGAAGGACGGCTGCAGATCGACCAGTTCGGCATGATAGCGCAGGATGCGCGCGCCGATGGAGTGGAACGTGCCGAGCCACGGCATCCCCTCGACCGCGCCGCCGACAAGCTGGCCGACACGCTGCTTCATCTCGCGGGCGGCCTTGTTGGTGAAGGTCACGGAGAGGATCTGCGAGGGAAAGGCGCGGCGGGTGGCGAGGATGTGCGCGATGCGGGTCGTCAGCACGCGCGTCTTGCCAGTTCCCGCGCCTGCAAGGACGAGCACGGGGCCATCTACGCTCTCGACCGCCTCACGCTGCTCCGGATTGAGCCCGGTGAAATAGGGCGGCGTCACACCGGCCATCGCGCGCTGCGACAGCGGCACGGGCGCACCGCTCCCGGCCTCGCCATGCGATTGCGCGATCTGAACGGCTTCCAAGGAGCGGCCCGGTGCGGCGGGTCCGGCCTCCAACGCTTGCTTGCGACTCACTGCCATACTGGGACTATATCATGGCTGGCCGCGTCGTAATCCAGCCCTTGCCCCGCATCCACATGGTTTGAGCAGGCGCTCCTAGCCTGCCCGCCTTTTCGTGGAATAAACCCGGTGGGCTTCGTCAAACAGGTTGCGCTTCGGCGTCTCGCTTGCGGGTTCAGGGGCCGCCGGGACGAAATCTCCGTCAGAGGCCAGTTCGGCGAGCCTGC
Organism: Rhodomicrobiaceae bacterium; assembly: GCA_050330195.1. Lineage (GTDB taxonomy): Bacteria > Pseudomonadota > Alphaproteobacteria > Rhizobiales > Rhodomicrobiaceae > JAHQVI01. Next base: position 21,433 of record JBHJOB010000081.1, read on the forward strand.
TGCGCGCCCATCTTGCATCGACGTCGGCAGCTTTGCCTTTCGCCTGGGGATTCGTCGGATCGATTTTCTTGATCAGGTTTGCCGGTGCTGTAGCTGACATCGCCGCAAGGCTTGCAGCGAAGCGGTCCGAACCGAGATCCCGGTAGACACTAACAAGATGCTCCTGGCTTCGCTTCGCAGCGGGAAGCAATTTGTCAAGACTTACAAGTTTTGGCTCCGGTTCAGCTTCGCCGCTCGCCAGACGGATCACATGATCTCTTGCCCAGACTGCGTTGATCTGATTGGGTTTGATGTTGCACTTCGGATGATGTGGGTCAAACTTCTTGGCTATATTCTGGACTGTCGCCACCTTCATGGCATCCACGAATAGCTTCAGTTCTTCGCCGCCTAAATCCTTCTCAACCCGGCGCAAATGCGCCAGCGAAAAAGACTTCGCCTTCATCCCCTTTTCCATAAGGGCTTGCGCCTGCTTCCTCATTTCGCCCTGGAGCGGGCCAAATATGTCCGGATTGTCGGAAATAATGCGGAAAACACCTACCGGATCAAACAGGGTTGGCATTTGGCTCACTCCAGATTTTTTCTTGAATTTCGTCACACAGATTGTTCAGGGAATCGACAAATATTCCCCATTTGCTCTGATATGTTGTTCCGTTTGTATCCACCCGCTGCAATGCTATCGGAACACTGATCGTTTCATGCATCCGCGCATCGAAAAGAAAATATGGCGCGTCTTCCCTCTGCGAAACCTCCAACATCTCATCCAGTTTTTCCTGATGTTCGGTCGTATGCAGCCTGACACGGGTCGGTAGAACCCATGGCTTGTTTCGATGAACCGGCATCTTCGATGAGCTATGTCGATTTGCTCCGAAAAGATTGCCACAAAATGCGCTAAGCCCGAGCGTCGACAGGAAATCCGGGATGGTCGGCGTGATCACGAGATCGGACAGGCGAATTGCCACTTCGGTAAAAGCTGATATTCCCGGCGCGCAATCAAATATGATGACGTCATACGATTCGCGAAGTGCTGCCAGATCATCCTGCAAGAGTTTGGTGACGCGCCCCTCGATCGCGTGCCATCCATAACGGCGTTCGGTCAGATCGACAATGATCTGCCGCTCAGCCGACCGCAAATAGGGAGACGACGCAAAAAGCGATATTGGCAGTTTTTCAGCCAGATGCGTCACGTTTGACGCGTTCGTTCTGATGTAGTGATCGGCTGCTGTCTTCTTTTTTGAGGTCAGGTTTTCTTCAAAATAGGCATCAACCGTACGTCCATCTGAAATTAATTCCTCAAGCATTGCAGATCCGACTACGCAATAACTGGAATTTGCTTGCGCATCGAGATCGACAATCAGAACCTTCGCCCCTTTTGCTGCGAATGTTTCGGCCATACTGACTGTTGTCGTCGTTTTCCCGACGCCGCCCTTCATATTCGCAATCGCGATAAGACGCCCCGCCATTATCTTCCCCCCGGCAATGGATTTTGCGGCGTTTATCTCCGCTTTCACTTTTGAGAATGGGCGAACATCGAGCCGATACCCGCTCAAGACGCCGATCTTGATGCGTTTCCTCTTATCGCAACATCAAGCCGATGACTACTCGCGGAGAACCTGGGTGAGCGCCCGAGCGGGAAATGATCCCGGCAGGTTCGAATCTTTTGAACCTCCCCGCGCCCCGCGGCGACCAACTCTTCGAGGAAAGGACACAACCTCAAGCTGAAATTGAAGGAGTATCGCCATGACCAACAAACTCATCCTCTCCGCAATCGCCGCCGCCGCAACTCTGGCCGCCGCAGGTTCCGCACATGCCTGTCCCGCCGGTTACGAAGCCGTCTGGATTCAGGGCAACAAGGTGTGCAAATTTGCAGGCGTGGCTGGCAACAACAGCTTAAAAGCTCCAAGCCTGCCGGATTACAACAAGTCCGGCGACGCCAAAGTCCTGAAGCACAAGCAGCTAAAGAGCACGCAGAGCAAACACACACTCAAGCGCACTCGTTAGCAAAAAGCGCATTTCGGTTGGAAAGCGGAATCTACGCCTCCTGAATGCGCTCCAATCGTTGAAACGCGGCGGCGGATCGAGACCGTCGCCGCCAATTTCACGCCCGCCTCTCCAATGCCTGCTTCAGAGCATCCGCCGTCCGGCCGTCAAACGCGACGAGCTTGACGTCCAGCCCCGTCCTGGCGGCTTCCTCCCGGCACACTGCGACAGCCTCGTGGCAGGCCTCCTCCAGAGGATAGCCGTAAATCCCCGTGCTGATCGCGGGAAACGCAATGCTGGCGCAATCGTTCTCCGCCGCAAGCCGGATGGCGTTGCGATAGGCGGACCGCAGGAGCGCGGCCGCTTCCTCGGGGTCATAGCGGTCATGGACCGGGCCGACGGCGTGAATGATGTATTTCGCGCCGAAGATGTTGAACGCCGGCGTGATCACGGCCGATCCGGTCGGGCAATATCCGGCCTTGTTGCAAGCGTCGGTGAGCGCGTCGATGCCGGCCGTGCGGAAAATCGCGCCGCACACCCCGCCGCCCATCGCCAGATCCGTATTCGCCGCGTTGACGATCGCATCCGCCTGAATTTGCGTGATGTCGCCCTGAATGACTGCGACGCCCTGCGGCATGATACTTCCTCTCCAGTTTACTCCGCTGCGTGCGGACGCGGCACGGGTTCGACGGGTTCTCCCGCTTTCGACGTTGCCGGGGAGCGGTCCTCGATCATGCGCGGCGTCCGTGTGTCGGGTTCCGGCTCGTCGACGGGACCGATGAACCGGCTGAAAAACCGCCAGATGAGCCGCGAGAAATCATCCATCGCGACGAACACGGCCGGTACGAAGATGAGCGACAGCAGCGTCGAAAGCAACAACCCGCCAATCACGGCAATCGCCATCGGCGCGCGGAACTCGCCGCCCGCTCCCATGGCGAGCGCGCTTGGAAGCATACCGCCGGTCATCGCGATGGTCGTCATGATGATCGGGCGCGCGCGCTTCCGGCCCGCGTCGATGATGGCTTCGTTCCGCTTCACGCCGGCCGCGATTTCCTCGATGGCGAAATCGACCAGCATGATCGAGTTCTTGGTCACGATGCCCATCAGCATGAGCATGCCGATCAGCACGGGGAAGCTGAAAGGCTGTTCCGTGATCACCAGCGCGAAAATCACCCCGCCGATGGACATGGGCAGCGAGAACAGGATGGTGATCGGCTGAAGGAAACTGCCAAACAGCAGGATCAGCACGGAATAGACCATCATGATGCCGGCGCCCATCGCATAAGCGAAGCTCTCGAAGACCTCGCTCATGACTTCGGCGTCGCCAACCTGTCTCAGCGCAACGCCCGGCATGCCGTCCAGCGCTTGCACCTCGGGGAGCTGGAAGACCTTTTCGAGAGCCACGCCAAGCGCGTCCGTTCCGACAAGGTCCGCCCCGATGATGACCCGGCGCTGCCGGTCGTAGCGCTCGATTGAGGACGGCCCCTGCCCCACTTCGATGGAGGCGACCGAAACCAGCGGCACCGCGTCGCCGGAGGCTGTCCGCACTTTCAGCGTTTCCAGCACCTGCCGGTCGGCGCGCGCGGTCTCGTCAAGCTGGACGCGAATCGGGATCTGGCGGTTTTCCAGGCTGAACTTGGCCAGATTGGCGTCGATGTCGCCGATGGTGGCGATGCGGATGACTTCGGACAGCGCCTCGGTGGAGACGCCCAGTTCGGCGGCCAGTTCGGGGCGCGGGCGGAAACGGACTTCGGGCCGGTCGAGCGCGGAGTTGGAGACGACATTGTTCAGCTCCGGCACGCGCTGCATGGCGCTGACGATCCGGGGCGCGGTCTCGGCGACCGCCTCGCCATCCGAGCCGGTCACGATCAGCGACAGCGACCGCTCGCCATTCTCGTTCGTCACCCATGAGCGCAGATCGGGGATTTCGGCCAGCTCTGTGGTCAGGCGCTGCTCGATTTCGCGCTGGCGCGCCTCGCGGTCATCCTTGTTGACAAGATTGACGACAAAGGTCGCCTTGCGCACTTCCTCGCCGCCACCCGCAAAGCCGAGAATGCGCCCGCCATCGACGAACACGCTTTCAACCTCCGGATGCGCGCGGATCACTTTCGTGACTTCATCCGTCATGCGCTTGGTGTCTTCCAGACGCGAGCCGGGCGGCAGTTCCGAGGCGATCATGATGCGGGCCGCGTCCTCGGCGGGCAGGAAGCCCTGCGGCAGCAATTGCGTGCTGACGATGGAGCCGCCGAACACGGCGAGCCCCAGCAGCACGGTCAACAGCCGGTGGCGCACTGACCAGCCGATCAGCCGCGTATATTGCCGCAGAAGCCAGCTTTCCTCTTCATGCCTTTCGCCGTGATCGCGCATGAAATAGGCCGCGAGCGTCGGCACGATCAATCGGGCGACCAGCAGCGAGAACAGCACGGCGGCGGCGACCGTTATGCCGAACTGCTTGAAATACTGTCCCGCAATGCCGCCCATGAAGCTGACCGGCACGAACACGGCCACGATGGTGAGCGTGATCGCGATAACGGCGAGACCGATTTCATCGGCAGCTTCCAGCGCCGCGCGATAGGGCGATTTGCCCATGCGGATATGCCGGACGATATTCTCGATCTCGACGATCGCGTCGTCCACGAGAATGCCGGTGACGAGCGTCAGGGCAAGCAGCGTCACCAGGTTGAGCGAGAAGCCCAGCGCGGACATGGCCCAGAAGGTCGGGATGATCGAGAGGGGCAGCGCGATGGCCGCAATCATCGTGGCGCGGAAATCGCGCAGGAACAGAAACACCACGAGCACTGCGAGGGCCGCGCCCTCCATCAGCGTGTACATCGTGGCGACGTAATTGCCCTGCGTGTAGGTGACCGTATTATCGACCTTGCGCAACTCCACATCCGGGTGGTTATCAAGCAGCTCGGCGACCTTGGCGTCGACACGTTCGCCGACCACGACGTCGCTGGCTCCCTTGGCGCGCGAAATATTGAAGCCTACCACCTCCTCGCCGTTGAAGCGGGCGAAATATTTCGGCTCCTCATAGGTGTCGAGCACGCGGCCCAACTCGTCGAGACGGACCTTGCGGCCGCCGGGCAGCGTGATCGGCGTCGATGCAAGGAGGTCCACGGTCGAGGCGCTGGCAAGCGCGCGAATGGTCTGCTGGTTGCCGCCGATTTCCGCCTTGCCGCCCGCCAGATCGACATTGGTGGCGCTGAGCTGGCGATTGACCTCGCCGGGCGTGATGCCGAGAGCGAGCAGCCGGTCCGGGTCGAGCGAAATGCGGATTTCACGGTCGACGCCGCCGACGCGCCGGACCTCGCCGACGCCGGAGACACTCTGCATCTCGCGCATGATGACATCGTCGATGAACCAGGACAGTTCCTTGACATCCATGCCGGGCGCGGACGCCGCATAAGTGATGATCGGCAGACCGGCCAGATCGATACGCTGCACGATCGGCTCGTCGATGGTTCGCGGCAACTCGGCCCGGATGCGCGCGATCGCATCCTTGGCGTCGTTGACGGCGCGGTCGGTGTTCGTGCCCAGCTCATATTCGATGCTGCTCACCGACGACCCGTCCGTGATCACCGAGGTGACGTGCTTGACGCCGGTCTGCGCGGCAACCGCATTCTCGACACGCTTGGTGACCTGCGTCTCAAGCTCGGACGGCGAAGCGCCCGGCTGGGTGATCGCGATGGAGACGAGGGGGATGTCGATATTCGGGAAACGCTCCACGGGCAGCGTGCGGAAAGCGATCAATCCGAGTATGACCAGCACGATGAACATGACGATCGAGGGAATCGGCGTCCTGATCGACCACGCGGAAATCCTGAGATGGCGCATTATTGAGCCTCGCTCACCGATTTTTCCTCAACCCGCACTGGACGCACGCTGTCACCGTCGCGCAGCAGCATGGCCGAACGCAGCACCACGAGTTCGCCTTCGCTCAAGCCATCGACGATTTCGGCCTGGCCGCCGTTACGCATTCCCACGGAGACCTTGCGGGTCTCCACGCGGCCGTCCTTGACGACCTTGACTGCCGCGCCCTCGTCCCTGTTGAGGATCGCGCTGTCCGGAATGCCTATGGACTGGCGCTCGCCCGTGTCGATGATCCCGCGCGCAAAGGAGCCGACGCGGAGTTCGTCATCCGCGCCAATGAAGATGCGGACCCGGCCAAGCCGGGTGGCGGGATCGACTTCCGGGGACACCAGACGAAGCGTCCCTTCACGCGGCTTCAGCCCGGCAGCGTCGATGCGTGCTTTTTGCCCCTTGGCGATGCGCGGCAGGTAGATCTCCGGAACTTCCGCATTCAGCTCGATTTCGCCCTTAACGATAATGCGGAAAAGCGGATCGGCTGTCGCGGTTGCAAGCGCGCCGGCCCTGGCGGTGCGGCGGCTGACGATGCCGTCGGCCAGAGCGCGGATTTCGGTATAGGTCAGCCGCAACTCGGCTTCGCGGATCTGCGCCTCGATCTGGGCCTTGTCGGCCTGCGCCACCGCCAGCCCGTCCCTGGCCGAGGTCAGCGAAGCAGCCGCAGTCAGCGCCGCGGCTTCGCGTTCCTCGAAGACCGACCGGCTTGTCGTGCCCGACTTGACCAGCTCCTCGGCGCGAGCAAAGGCGGCGTCCGCGCGCGACTTGTTGGCCTCAGCTTCCTTGATGCGGCTGCGGGCCTGCTCGATGGCGGCGTCGGCCCTCATGCGATTGGCTTCCAACTGGGCAAGCTGGGCCTTGAGCGCATCGTCGGACAAGCGGGCAAGTATCTGCCCCGAGGTCACGCGGTCCCCTTCCTCGGCGAGGATTTCTGTGATGCGATAACCCTCGATCTGCGGCGAAATGAGAACCTCCTCGCGCGGGACCAGAGAGCCAGTCACGAGAATGGTTTCGGTGAAGGTCTTCTTTTGCGCCGGCGTCACGCTGACGGCCGGTCCCGCAGCACCGCTTTCGGTCTGCGCCGCTTCGGCCGCCGAGGACGGCGCGGCAGGAAGCATCAGGGCCAGACCGGCCACCATAAAAGCAATCAAGTCGCGCTTAGACATCCTGCGCTCCCACTTTCTCTCGATCTGATCCGGGTGGTTCAACATTCGCGGTCCCGCCCTTATTCACGGGCCCTATAAGGCTGGAGATGAGCGACAGTAAGGCCGGCATGCACGCCTTGCCGTCAAAATCGGGATCAAGCGCGCGGCGCACAAACAGGCCGTCTCCCAACATCGAGATGAGCAACGCGGTCGTTGCAGGATCGTTCGGCGGGTCGATCCGGCCTTTCGCCTTGGCATCGGCAATAAGCCGCTCCAAGCTGGTGACGACGAACTTGTCGATTTCCGCAACCATGCGCCCGATATCCGGATTTCGCATCGCCTCGGCATTGATTTCCAGTTGGAGGCGGAGCTTTTCCTGCGGTTCATCGAGACAGTAGGTCTCGGCAAGCCTGGCAAGGGCCGCAAGGAAATCGGGAGCCTCGCTGACAGAGGCGAGCGCCTGGCCCAGCTTGGCCTTTTCACGCTCGCAGATCCCGGCAATCAGCCCCTCCTTGGAGGTGAAATAGATGTAGAGCGCACCGGGGCTCACGCCGGCCTCGCGGCAGATATCCTGCATCGAGGCGCCGTGAAAGCCCTGCCGGGTAAAGCAGCGTTCGGCGGCGTCGAGAATCTGCTCGCGCCGGGCTTTCTGGGTCTGTTCGTCCAGTTTGGGCATATCAACTCATGCAATAAAACGAATGTTCGTTCTTTATTATCTGATATTGCCGGAGCGGCCGCATCCGTCAAGAGGCATTCGCTTTGAACCGGCGCTGCTACGACTTGCCGCGCGCGTGGGAGACCGATCCCGGGAGCCGCGATTCCCGCAAAAGGCATCCCGCTCCCGGAATCCTTTTCGCGGCTTGATCTGCGTCATTCACCGCGCGGCCAATCCGTGTTGCTATCGCCTCGACCGAAAGGGAGGAAACGCAATGAACCATTCGTCAATGGGGATCTTCATAGTGGGTCTGGCTTTCGCCCTGCAGCCGGCTATCGCGTCCGGACAGGAGCGGGGCGACCCGGAAAAAGGCCTGACGTTCGCGCAAGAGGTCTGTGCCGACTGTCACGGCGTGCGGAAAGGCTATGAGCCTTCGCAGGAGCCTTTTGCCCCCACATTCGAGGCCATCGCCAATTCGCCGGGGATGAGCGAACTTGCCCTGTCGGTTTTCCTGCGGACACCGCACGCAACCATGCCAAATCTCGTATTGACCGAGACGGAGATCGTCGATGTCGTCAGCTATATCGTGAGCCTGAAAAAGTGACCTGGCGTCCCTGTTGCTGGCGTGATTCAAGCCCTGTTCAGGAATGTGCGGGTATGCTGGGCTGATATTTCCGGTAACGCATTCGTTGAATGTGGCTTCACTCATCCAGATATGACGGCAAGGCTCCTGAAATTTGGCAAGGGGCCCTGCATTTCATCTGGATAGGAATGATCGGCACGGACGATCCTTCCGGCAGCCGCAGAGCCAACCTCCGCGCCCGACCGGAACGGGGTCTTACGTCAAGCAAAGGGACAATGGAATGAAATCAGCTCTGCTCGCCGCCGCTCTCACCGTCTTCCTCGCCAGCCCGGCATTTGCGCAGACCGCGGAAACGGAACCCGGCGCAAATGCCGCTCAGCCCGCCGATGCGACCGCCTTCAAGACGACGCAGGCGCCGGGCGAATGGCGGATCGCCAACTATGTCGGCAAGCCGATCATGAACGCGGAAGGCGAAAAGATCGGCGACATCAACGATGTTCTGTTCGACCGTTCAGGCAGGATCACCACGGTCGTCGTCGGGGTCGGCGGTTTTCTCGGCCTTGGCGAAAAGCGCGTGGCGCTGCCATTCGAGGCCATCACCTATTCGGAGGAGGACGGAAAGCGGCTGATCATGGTGCCGCTGACCAAGGAAACGCTGCAAGCGGCGCCCGACTTCAAGCTGGTCGAGAAGACCACGATGGACAAGGTTCGTGAAGCCGCGGGCGAAGTTGCCACCAAGGCCACCGAAAAGGCCAGCGAGATCAAGGAACAGGCCGTACAGAAAATCGAGGAATACCGCGCGGAGGAGCCCAAGACCAGCGCGGAAAACACGAACTGACCGTCTGGCTCGGCAACGGCCATTACGTTCCGGCAGGTCTCAGGATGGATCAGGCTGCTCGGCTGTAAGCCCGAGCGTCTGATCGTCCATGAGGGCCTGACGCACCGCCTTTGAACAGAGGTCGATGAAATGAAGGCCGGCCTGCCGGCCATTTCGCCAGCGCACCAGACATTCATAGATGTTCTGATTGTCCCGTTCGAAAAGAAGCAGTTCATCCGGGATCATGCATTCTTCATCCAGTTCCACCCGTGCGCCGCCTGGCGAGAGATCGACGATCATGCAGTCGAGCGTATAGGACTTGTCCGCGATACAGACGAGCTTGCCCTTGATCGAGACTTTTTCCCGCTCGTGCAATCTGTGGCGGATGATGTATCGGGACATTTTCCTGCTCTGACAGCCGATGTCGAACGATGAACGGTTTTCGGATCGATGCCTTTCCGTCCGGCCATGCTTTCGGCGCTTAGGCAAATGGTAGCCCTTTAGCTTTAACAGGTGCTGAGCCGCGCGCTGTCAATTTTAGCCTGCGCCTTCATGTCTGCGCGCGCATCCATCGCTACCCAAAAGTCGCATAGGCGGGACTTTTCTTAAGCTATCACCAAAAATTCTCTTGAATATCCCCCCCACAACGTGCATATGCCCCCCCTTGTAAGCAGGCGCCATGGTAGTGCTCATGGCGCCTTCTTTGTCTGGTCATCTACTGGTTGGGGAGGACGCCATATGGCATACGATGTCGCCCTCTTCCAATTGGGGATGGACTTGGATCAAGGTTCAAGCACCGCCCAAACGGAAGAAAAACTTTCCGTCTGCGGCCCGAGCGTGGCGCAGCAGCAGGATCGAAAAGACTATTTTTGCGAGCGTGATGGCGAAAAGTTTGCCGGAACGCATCTTATTGTCGATGTGAAGAATGGAAGCCGTCTCGACGACTTGCAGCACATCGAGAATACCTTCAGGAAATGCATCGAAGTTGCAGGCGCCACACTCCTGCACATCCATATGCATCATTTCACGCCCAATGGAGGCGTCTCAGGCGTTGCCGTGCTTGCTGAATCCCATATCAGCATTCACAGCTGGCCTGAATTTGGTTACGCGGCCCTGGACATTTTCATGTGTGGGGACGCAAAGCCGCATTTGGCCGTCGAAGTGATCCGCGAGGCTTTCCAGCCAAGCGAAATCATCGTTCACGAGCATCTGCGCGGCAAGGAAGTGGATCTCGCAGCCTGATTTGCGGGAGCGCTTGCCGCCACTGACTTGCAGTGCCCGGTCTTAAAGCCGGGCACTGCCCATTTCCCCCGGAACGGCGATATTTTGCTCAAGGAACCATGCGATGCAGCGCTGGGTCGAAGAAACTTTGCACGATCATTTCCGCTTTCGCTTCATCGCGGAGAAGGTTTTCTTCGAGAGCCGGACCGAGCATCATCACCTGATCATTTTCCGGAACGAGACCTTCGGGCGCGTGATGATGCTCGACGGGGTCATTCAGGTCGCCGAGGCCGACGAATTCATCTATCACGAGACGCTGGCTCACACGCCTCTTTTCGCGCTCGGCCTGCACGAAAAGCGCCGAGTGCTGATCATCGGCGGCGGCGATGGCGGCATGTTGCGCGAAGTGCTGCGGCACGAGGCGGTCGAGAGAGCCGTGCTCTGCGAGATCGACCGGAGCGTGATCGACATGTGCCGCGAGCATCTGCCGATGATCTCGCAGCGGTCGTACGACGATCCCCGCACCGAGATCGTGATCGGGGACGGCACGAAATTCGTACGCGAGACCAAAGAGCGTTTCGACGTCATCATCGTCGATTCAACCGATCCCATCGGGCCGGCCGAAGTCCTATTCACGCAGGACTTCTATGCGGACTGCAAACGCTGCCTGAAGCCGGGGGGCGTGCTTGTCAATCAATGCGGCCTGCCGTTTCTTCAAGGCTGGGAGCTGACGCAGACCATGCAGCGCTTCCGCAAGAGCTTCGCGGATGTGGGCGCGTTTCTCATTCACACGCCGACCTATATAGGCGGGCCACTGGTTCTCGGCTGGGCATCGGACGACGCTGCGCTGCGCGCCATCAGTCAGGAAACGCTGGCCGACCGCTTCGGGAAGGCGGGGCTGGCCATGAAGTATTACAATCCGGCGCTTCACAAGGGTGCTTTCGCCCTGCCGTCCTATGTGCAGGAACTGGTGGACAAGCAGGGCGAATAGTTTATGGGGACAAGCCGCTAGTGTGATGATCCAGAAGTTCATTACCATTTTGCGGCGGGTCCATCACGAACTTCTGGATCTGAATCACACTAGTAGAATCAATAAGCTAGTGTCCCGATTCCGAAGTTCGCATCCGTGCCAACCGCAAGTTCCGTAGCGAACTTCGGAATGTCAAGGGACACTAGCCTTGGCTGGCTATGCGGGCACCAGATAGTGGACGCTGAACAGCCGTTCCGCACCTGTCCAGACCTTCACCGGGGTCCAGCCAGCCGAACGCGCCAGCGTCTGAAATTCCTCGACGCCATATTTGTGCGAATTCTCCGTGTGGATCGTTTCCCCTCTTACGAAGCGGAAACGCTCGCCCAGCACCTCGGCTGTCTGATCCTCCAGACTGCGGATATGCATCTCGATCCGCCCTTCCGCGTCATTGTAGATCGCTTCATGGGCGAAACGGCTGACATCGAAGTCACCCTCCAGCTCGCGGTTGATGCGCTCCAGCAGGTTGAGATTGAACGCCGCCGTTACGCCCAGGCTGTCGTTATAGGCGGGCAGCAATCGGCCCAGATCCTTCTTCAGATCGACACCGACGCTGAAGGCGCAGTTGGCGCCCAGTAACGACCGGGAGTTCTCCATGAACTGACGCGCATCGGGGCGGGTCAGATTGCCGATGGTGGAGCCGGGAAAGAAGCCGAGCTTCTTGCGGGTACGGATCGGTTTGGGCAGCTCCAGCCTGCTGTTGAAGTCGCCATGCAGGGGCCACACGTCGAGATCGGGATATTTGCCTCGCAAACGGCTTGCCGCTCCCGCGAGCGCAGCGTCCGAGATGTCGATCGGCACATAGGAATCAAGGTCGGCCAGCGCTTCGATGAGGCTGTCCGTCTTCCGGCTGGAACCGGAGCCGAACTCCACGAGACTGACGCCGGGGCCGGCAAGTTCCGCCATCTCATCGGCGTGCGCATCGAGCAACGCGATTTCCGCGCTGGTCGGGTAATATTCCTCAAGCTCGGTGATCTGCTCGAAAAGCTCCGAGCCCTTCGCATCATAGAAGAAGCGGGAGGGGATGGACTTCGGCCCTCCGGCCAATCCGGTGAGGACTGCGTCCGCGAAGTCTCCACGGGGTCCGTCCAGTCTTTCGCATGCGGCCGACCTCATGCTGCACCGCCATCGTCGGCGAGCCGCAATCCGTTGAACTGCCAGCGCTGATGCGGATAGAAAAAATTCCGGTAAGAACGGCGGATATGGCCCTCCGGCGTCACGCAGGATCCGCCTTTCAGGACAAACTGATTGCACATGAACTTCCCGTTATATTCGCCGATCGCGCCCTCGGCGGCCTTGAAGCCCGGATAGGGCAGATAGGCGCTGCCGGTCCACTCCCAAAGCTCGCCGATCATCTGCTGAAGCGCTCCAGCGCCGTTCGTGACAGGATGCGGATGAAGCGCCTTTTGGCCCAGCATGTTGCCTTCGAGAGGCACGGACGCGGAGGCAACCTCCCACTCGAATTCGGTCGGCAGACGCTTGTCCGCCCAGCGGGCGAACGCATCTGCTTCGTAATAGCTGACATGGCAGACGGGCCGTGCCGGATCGACGGGCTTCAAGCCCTGAAGGCTCATTTGGCGCCAGGCGCCATCGCGCTGTTCCCAGTAGAGCGGCGCGTCCCAGCCCTCGGCCTGCACCCTCGCCCAGCCATCTGAGAGCCAGAGCGTCGGCGTCGTGTAGCCGCCATCAGCCATGAATTCCAGCCACTCGCCGTTTGTGACCAGCCGGTTGGACAGCCTGAAGGGGCGCAGCAACTGTTCATGGCGCGGGCCTTCATTGTCATAGGCGAAGCCCTCGCCATCATGTCCGACCGGAAAGATCCCGCCGGGAAACGAGATCCATTCCTGCCCGGCCTGATCGGCTTGCGCAGGCCCGCTGTCGGCCGCTTCCCGATAGACCGGCCGGAGCGGATTCCCGGCAAATGCCGCGAGGATGTCGGTGAACATCAACTCCTGATGCTGCTGCTCGTGATGAATGCCCAACTCAATCAGGTTCAACACCTCCGGCGACGGACCGTTCCCGCGCGCCAGAAAATCGGCAAGCGAGCGGTCGACATGGTCCCGGTAAGCTTTCACTTCGCTGTTCGCAGGGCGCGTCAACAGGCTGCGCTTTGGCCGCGGGTGACGGGGACCGGCATTTTCGTAATAGGAATTGAAGCAGAAATTGAAGCGCTCATCGAATTCGCGATAGGCCGGATCATGCGGCTTGAGCACCATCTCCTCGAAGAACCAAGTCGTATGCGCCAGATGCCACTTCGTCGGACTGGCATCCTCCATGGCCTGCACGATCTGCTCCTCATCGCTGAGCGGCTCGGCGATCCAGCGCGACGTCTCCCTCGTCCTGAAAAGCGCCTCTTGAAGACTGCCCGTGCCGCTGTTCAGGGATACGCCCGGTGACGCAAAATCATCTAATGGCATGAGAAAACCTGTTGCTCTTGTGATTGATGCAGTCGGAGAGATGGTCGAATCGCGGAACCCCATGTCCGCAGATCCACACGTCTTTCTGCCCGTTCTAACTGTCGAACCTCGGATCAACGATCTTGTTCCAGAACGCGTGCGAGTCGCGAGAACATAATAGGAACATCAGGGGCGGCGGCGCAAGACAAGAAGAAACAAATTTTTGTGACGATCCTGCGTCACTCGCGAAGAGAGGACAGGAATCACGCTTCAACGAGCCGTATCGGCTCATCTTCCCTGCGGCCCATGGCGCTTTCGACTGCGCGCACGAACGCCCGGAACAGAGCTCTGTGGCGGGCGCGGTAAATCAGAAACTCCGGATGCCATTGAACCCCGATGCGAAAGCTCGCGGCCGGATCTTCAATCGACTGCACCACCCCGAATTCATCACGCCCGGAAATGCGCAGATTGCCGCCCACCCGGTCCACCGCCTGGTTGTGCAGGCTGTTCACCCGCAGCGATTCATCCCCCATGATTTTCGCAAGACGCGACCCGTCATCGAGGCTCACCCGCTTTGCGGGCAACGGCGTCCACATTTTCGGCATAGATGTGAAGACGCGGCGCACATCCTGGTGGAGGGTGCCGCCATAAAACACGTTCAGGATCTGCGCGCCGCGGCAAACGCCGAGCACCGGCATGTCGAGCGGCGCGGCCCTTTCCAGCAGCGCCAGCTCCAGCGCATCCCGCGCCGGGTCGATGCGCACATCGAGGATCGGTTCGCCCTGGTAGAGTTCCGCGCTGATGTGGTCCCCGCCGCCGATGATCAGGCCGTCGAATTCGCGCGACGCCAGATCCTCGACCGGCGCAACCAGCCGCACCGGCCGTGCGCCCATCAGCTTCAGCGAGAGCCAGTAGAACCACCACATGTACCGGCCGCCGCGCTTCGTGCTGGTGACGCCAATGCAAGGTTTGCGGCTCCGGCTCATAGCATCACCAGCCATTCGCTCGATCGAAGCGCCCAGTCTTCCGGAATGAACCGCTGCCGGTTGGCGCGATAGGCAGCACCCATCGTATCGAGCGTCCGGCGCTGCTCGGCCAGCCTCTCGACGATGACCCAGCGGTCCCATTCCGCCGTGATGCTCCAGTTCGCATCGTCGAGATTGGCGTCGGGCAGACGGTAGTGAAATGTCGGACGCGCCTTCACTCTCGGATCGGTCACCACGTTGCGCACGCGGGCCTCATCGAGCCATGCAAACAGCGGCAGCATGTCGAGTTCGCGATTGCGTGTCGGATTGGCGGTGATGTAGTCGTCGATCATGCGGTCCTGCGAAGGCCAGTAATCCGGCGCAACCACCATCGCCGCATATTCTTTCGGAAAGGGATCGGCGTAGGCGACGAGCCTGCGGGTAAAATCTATCGACATGATCGCCCGCAACCAGTCCGACGTCAGAAGATAGGCCTTGAGGACCGACAGGATCCATTCCGTGCTTCTGTCAGCCAGCTCCGGATTGAGCTGCGCGCCAAAGGCAAAGAACGGATTGGCGCGCGTGCCCTCGGCGCCGGTTTCCGCCAACACGCTAACGAGATGGTCAAGCTGCTCCAGCTTGCCGAGCGTCACCGGCGGGCAGACAATCTCGCAGGGCATGACGAGCGAACTGATGTCGCCGAGAACCGCATGAAGCCGTCTGCGGAAATCATCCCACGCTCCGCCTCGGCCGAGTGGCGCTCTGCCGGCGCCGCGATGCGCGACGCGCGTGTCAAGCTCACAGACAAAATCGCCGAGCGAGGTATTGCGAATGTAGAAACGATGCGGATCGATCTCTTCGGGCGTGCCGCCAAACAGAGAGCGGACCTTGTTGGCGCTCTCCGCGACGGACAGGGCGGCGAACTCGATTTCGACTCCAAGCCTTCTTGGCTGTCCTTCGTAATTCAACTTGCGCGGTGGCTGTTTCACGTTTCCGATCTGGGGTTGGCCGGTCTACTGGAAAAGCGCCGTGATCCGCCGCGCCAGCTCAGCGATCAGAAGAAGTCCGCTTGTGACGAAACCGAGCAGCGGAATGATGCGCGGTATGTTGAACGCCCCGGGAGCCGGCGAAGTTCCACCCTTGAGCCGCCACAGGGACAAGTTGACGAGCGCGAGGGCAGCCAGCGTCAGGCTGGAAGTGGTCTGCGCCAGACCGCGCAGCGAGAAGAGCGAACCGATAAGGAGGATGGCGGCGCACACCACTGCGGTCGCCACGAGCGGGGTGCGCGTGGCTTTCGAGACCTGTCCCAGAATGGCGGGAAGCTGTCCCTGCCGGGCAAGGCCGTAGAGAATGCGCGACGACATCACGAGCTGTATGAGCACCCCGTTTATCACTGCAAGCAGCGCCACGACGCTGAACAGGCCCGTATCAAATCCGCTGAGCCGACCGAATATCTCCGCGAGCGGCGCATCCGATGCCGCCAGCGCGCCGGGCGCGACCGCGTTGACCGCGATCAGCGCGATCCAGACATAGAAGATCGTCGTGATCACAAGCGTCAGACCAATCGCCAGCGGCATGGTGCGGGAGGGCGCTTTGACCTCCTCCACGACATTCACCATGTCCTCAAATCCGATGAAGGCGAAAAAGGCCAGCAGAGCCGATGCGGTCAGACCGACGATCACGCCCGCGTCAATGCGCGATGCCAGGGCGGCCGCGTTCGCCGCCATCGTCACCGGATCGGCCGGCGCATAGACGATCACCGCCACGAGCCCGCCTATTTCCACCAGCGTCAGAATGCCTGTCAGCAGAAGCGACTTGAACACGCCCCAGGCGGCAAAAGCGCCAAGTCCGGCGAGCAGCAGCGCAAAGAGCAACATGTCCGGCGCGCTGACGATCTGCTTGAGATAGCCGACACCGCCCTGTAGCAGCGTCGCGGAGGAAACGGCCCCGGACGTCGCGATAGCGAGGCCCGCAAGCAGCGAAATGTTCCGCAGGCCGAACCCTTCACGGATGTATACGGCCTCGCCGGCGCTGACCGGATAGCGCACGGACAGCTCCGCGAAAGACGCCGCCGACAATGACGCGATCAAAGCTGCGAGAATAAAGGCGACCGGCAGATAATAGCCCGACAGGGCGGCCGTTTCGCCGATGATGACATAGATCCCGGCGCCGACCGTCGTGCCCAGACCGTAGAGCGTCAGCAGCGGGAGAGTAATGGTGCGCGAAAGCTGTGGCTGACCGCTGCGGTTCGCTGTTGTCATCGAGAACTCTAGCGGTCCGGGCCAACATTGAGGGTTCGAAATGTCAGTGTCGGACCGCTAGTGTCCCGATTCTGAAGTTCGCATCCATGTCAGCCGCAAGTTCCGTAGCGAACTTCAGAATCTCAAGGGACACTAGCTTACTGATTCTACTAGTGTGATTCAGATCCAGAAGTTCGTGATGGACTCGCCGCAAAATGGTAACGAACTTCTGGATCATCACACTAGGGCAACATGCGCTGCAGAACGCCGTCCTTGCGGATGAAATAGTGATAAAGCGCCGCGCCGATATGCACCATAAGCAGGCCGGCAATGACGAACGCCAATATCTCATGCGCGGCAAACAAGGGCGTCGCGAGGGTCTGGTCCTTCTCGACAAGAGCCGGCACGGTGAACAGACCGAAAAAGGAGATCGGCGCTCCGTAAGCGGATGTGGCGATCCAGCCGATCAGGGCTTGCGCCGTAACCAGCACATAGAGCGCCATATGCACCAGATGCGAGGCGATGCGCTGGATCGGATCAAGTGTCGGCTCGGGCGGCGGTGCGCCGTGGCTCAGCCGGTAGAATATCCGGACGATCATCAGCGCCAGCACGATAATCCCGAATGAGCGGTGAATTGTGTAAAGCACGTTCTGGAGGTTGCCCGGCTCCAGATTGTGCATGATGACGCCAACCGGAATCATCACCAGCACGCAGATGGCAACGGCCCAATGCAGGAATTTGGCGAAACCCGAATAGCTCTCGGCTGCTGCGCCCTGTCCCGTCACGCTTGTCATCTGTTCATCTCCCCGGCTGCCGATCTGAAACAACAGTCGAATAACACATCGCCGCCGCCAAGCGAATAGCACCGTGTCCGCGGACGCATGGCTTCGTCAAGACCGTCAATGGGCGGCATGACGAGGCCCGGCTGGCCCGAGCCGAGCAGCATGGGCGCAACCAGCAGATACAGCCGGTCCACCGCCCCGGCGGCCATGAAGCGGGAGATCGTGTTCGCCCCGCCCTCGACCAGAATCCGCCTCATGCCGCGTTCGAACAGCGCTGCCACGATGTCATGCGGATCCAGCCCATGATCACCGATCGCGAGACAAATTGTCCTCACGCCAGCGGAGTCGTAATTTTGCCTTCCGGAAACTACATAAATGTTTGCGTTGCCATCGGAAAGACATCTCGCCTCTCTGGGCAGACGCCCATTCGGATCGATAATCACGCGTGCCGGGCTTCGGCCTTCAACGCGCCGCACTGTAAGGAGAGGATCGTCTGCGAGTACGGTGCCGACACCGACCACAACGGCATCGACAGAGGCGCGGACCAGATGCAGAAAATCCAGCGCTCCGGGGCCATTTATGTATTTCGAAGCACCGGTAGGCGTTGCAATGCGCCCATCGAGCGATTGACCGAGCTGCGCGACGACATACGGCTTTGCCGGATCGCTTTTTCCGATCGGCGCAAGGGCTGCTGTTGGATCGCTGTTCATCATGGACCGGAAATAGTTGGTGGAACTTGTCAAAATGGTGCGATCACTAATATGTGAGTTAGCGCCAGGTGAATAATAGCCATTTAAGCAGTGTTAATCGATGCGAACCTTGGAAGGGGAGCAAAAGGGTGATGGGTGACGTTAGTGTGAACGGGCTGATTGGCGATCAGCGCGAAATCCAGGTTGAGCGAGCGCTCGCCGAATTGCGCTCGGGGCGTCCGGTGCTTCTGAATGCCGGGCCCTTGCGGTATCTGGTGACTGCGGCCGAAACCGCCGACGACAAGGCGCTGTGCGCCTTCATGTCCGTAGGCGTGTCGGAGGCGCAGCTTGTCCTTTCCGAGCCGCGTCTGCGAACTCTTGGCTCCAGTTTCGAAACGGCGGGAATCATTCCGCTCAAGGGCCTCAGCGCCGCCAATGTCCACGATCTGATCGTGAATGTCGGGGCAAGGCTCAATGGGCACGCGCCTCGCGTGGCGAGCGAAATCGACGAAGCGGCTCTGGATCTGGCGCGCCTTGCCTATCTGCTTCCGGCGGCAATCGTCGCACAGATCCCGAGCGAGACGTCCGGCCTCGGAGCAATCGCCCAGGTCGATGCCGATGCGCTCGTCCATTACCGCGAGCACGTCATCAACACGCCGCGCATCGTGTCGCGCGCGCCGGTTCCGCTTGAAGAAATCGGCGAGACGGAATTCGTGGTGTTTCGCGGTGGCGAGGGCATGAGAGACCAGGTCGCGGTCATCATCGGCCATCCCGATCCGGACGAACCTGTCTATGCGCGGATGCATTCGGCGTGCCTGACGGGCGACCTGTTCGCCAGTCTCAAATGCGATTGCGGCGATCAGCTTCGCGGCTCGGCCCGCTTCATGGCCGATAATGGCGGAGGCGTGATTCTCTATCTGGATCAGGAAGGCCGCGGCAACGGCATCGCCAACAAGATCCGGGCCTACGGACTGCAACATGCCGGCTACAGCACCTATGACGCGGACGAAATCCTCGGTTTCGGCCTCGACCAGCGGGGCTTCGATTTTGCCGCCGCCATGCTCAAGCAACTCGGCTACAGCTCGATCAAGTTGATGACCAACAATCCGGTCAAGGTTGAAGCGCTGAAGAGCTCCGGACTCGATATCGTCTCCAGTCACCGCGCCCGCGCACGCCTCAATCTGCATAATGTCGCCTATCTGACAGCCAAGCGTGACCGCGCGGGCCATCTCATCGAGGACAAGCTGGATTGACGAGGGTACCCTATCCGTCGCAAATTCGCGGCCCGGCGATTATTTTCCACCTCGTTCATTTCTGAAACAATCCGATTTGCGAGTGACCTGGATGGATCGGCGTACATTTCTGATGATCGCCGGGTTGGGCGGGTTTGCCGCGCTGATGCGCGATGGCGGACCCGCTTTCGCCGATCCGGCCGGGCCGGGGACAGCGGACTTCTCCTGGGACGGCCTCAGGGAGCGGGCGAAATCCCTCGCGGCCCAGCCTTATGCACCGCCCGGCGACAAGGTTGCGGAAGAACTTGCAAAGCTCGATTATGACGCCTACCGCAAGATCAAATTCAGGCCGGACAAGGCGATCTGGAGCGATCGGCCGCTCCCTTTCCGCCTGCAGCTTTTTCATGCCGGCTATCTCTACCGTGAGCCGGTGGAAATCCATCTCGTCGAAAACGGCAAGGCGGCCAGAATCGCCTTCGATCCGGCCATGTTCGACTATGGCCCGGCGGAGACGCGGGTCGTGCCGGAAGGCGATGTCGGCTTTGCCGGATTCCGCGTCCATGCGCCGGACGGCCGGTCGCGCTACTGGGAAGAATTCGTGGTCTTTCAGGGCGCAAGCTATTTCAGGGCTCATGCGCGAGGCCAGAATTACGGGCTCTCGGCGCGCGGTCTGGCCATCAACACGGCCCAGCCGGGCGGCGAGGAATTTCCCGCATTCCGCGCCTTCTGGGTTGAAACGCCGGAGCCGGATGCGAAAACGGTGACGATCCATGCGCTGCTGGACAGCCGGAGCGTGACCGGCGCCTATCGATTCGACATCTCGATCGGCAAGGAAACGGTGATGGATGTGGAGTGCCTGCTCTATCCGCGCCGCGCCATGACCTATGCCGGGATCGCTCCGTTCAGTTCGATGTTCTATTTCGGTCCGGCCGATCATACGTTCCATGATGATTTCCGCCCGCGCGTCCACGATTCCGACGGGCTTCTGATGCACACCGGAAGAGGCGAATGGATCTGGCGGCCGCTCGTCACCGCCGGGCCGATCCTTTATTCGGTGTTTTCGGACCGCTCGCCGCGCGGCTTCGGCCTCATGCAGCGGGAGCGCGACTTCGAGCAATATCAGGATCTTGTCGCGGCCTACGAAAAGCGCCCCGGAAGCTGGGTCGAGCCGCTTTCCGACTGGGGTGAAGGCAGCGTGGACCTGATCGAATTGCCGACCGACAGCGAATATGTCGACAATATCGTTGCCTTCTGGCGACCGAAAGATCCGCTGGAAGCTGGGAAATCCTATGAATACCGCTATCGCCTGAGCTGGTGCGACGAGGTGCCGGTCGAACGCAATGTCGCTCACGTCGTCCACACGCGCACCGGAAAGGGCCTCGCGAAGGGCAGCCGGTATTTTCTTGTCGATTTTGCCGGCGGGCCGCTTCACGCACGGGCCAATGACGAACATTGGGATTACAAGGTCAGCGCCAGCGCGGGGGAAATCCGCGCCTTCTCGGTCGCGCCCAATCCGGAAATCGACGGCAAGCGCGTTGGCATCGAGTATCATCCCGAAGATGGCAAGACGGCGGATCTGAGCTTTCAGATCAGGCGATTCGACGAGGCGCTTACAGAGAAATGGGTCTATCGCTGGGCGCCCTAGCCCGGAAAATTCATGGTGGGTTGGCGGATGTAGCCTAAGCCTTTGAAGTCACGTAGGATTTGGTTGCTAAAGCCGATCCTCGCGATTTTCAAGGAGACCCATCCGCCATGGAC
>JBHJOB010000082.1:0-20386 GCA_050330195.1 Rhodomicrobiaceae bacterium
TGTCCGGCTCCATTTTCTGAGTCTCACAATCAGAAAATAACCGGTTCGCGCCGGAATTGCCGGGCATGCGCCGCCACACACTGACTCATTCCCCGGACAGCCCTGCGGTCAGCCGGGGAAAGCGGGACCGCGATCGGCTCGCAAGCGCTTGAACGGAGCCGATAATCCGTGACCGGACATGAGGATGCGTGGGCGCGGTGAAGAAGAGCCGGAGTTGAAAGATGCCGCAAGGTCTTTGACCGGCCGCAAAAGTCCCGGCCGGCGCTATCGCGGCTCAGAATCGTTCTCGCGGGGACAGTTGCCCAAATCCAGCCAAGGCCGTGAGCCTGCCATGTGGCGGCGGGTCACTCCGCGGCCTGTGCCTTCATGGCAGGCGGTTCACCTCCGGCGGATGGCCCGCCATTGCCATTGAGGATCGCTGTCCCCTCGCCAGCTTCCGTGATCAATTCCGGACGGGGCATGGCGACGGTGTTGTAACCGGAATCCACATAGTGGATTTCGCCTGTCACCGCCGTCGAAAGGTCGGACAGCAGGTAAAGCGCAGCGCCGCCGACCTCGTCGAGCGTCGGCGTCCGGCCGAGCGGCGAATGCAGTTTCTGGTAGTTGAACAGCACGCGCGCATCGGAAATGCCAGCGCCTGCAAGCGTGCGCATGGGGCCGGGCGACAGGGCGTTGACGCGGATATTGTCCGGGCCGAAATCCATCGCCAGATAGCGCACCGATGCCTCCAGCGCCGCCTTGGCAACGCCCATCACATTGTAGCGCGGAACGACGCGCGTGGACCCGCCATAGGTCAGCGTGATCATCGAGCCGCCATTGTGCATCAGCGCGGCGGCACGCTTGGCGATTTCCGTGAAGGAGAAGCAGGAAATCACCATCGAATTGATGAAGTTCTCCCGGCTCGTATCGGCGTAACGGCCTTTCAGCTCATTGCGGTCCGAGAAGGCGAGCGCATGGACGACGAAGTCGAGCCCGCCCCATTTCTCGCGGATTTCGTCGAAAGCCTTGTCGACCGAGGCCAGATCGCTGACGTCGCAGGGCGCGATGATTGTGCCGCCCAACCCTTCCGCGAGCGGAACCGCGCGGCGGCCGAATGCGTCGCCCTGATAGGTGAAAGCCAGCTCTGCCCCGTGGCCCGCCAGAACGCGCGCAATTCCATAGGCGATGGAGCGGTCATTGGCGACGCCCATAATTAGCCCGCGCTTGCCCGCCATCAACGCACCTGGCTTGGCGATATCAATCCCTGTCATGATTGCTCTCGATGTAGCTTTGAGTAAAGCGGCTCATCGACCGCTTATTATTCGTCTCACGCACCGTGGCGCTTGAAAATCAGCGTGGCGTTCGTGCCCCCGAAGCCAAAGCTGTTCGACATTACGCAATTTAATTCGGCATTGTCCAGCCGCTGCCGGACAATGGGTATGTCGGAAAATGCCGGGTCGAGTTCTTCGATATGAGCAGATTCGCAGATGAAATTATTGTTCATCATCAAAAGCGAATAGATCGCTTCCTGCACACCTGCTGCCCCCAGCGAATGTCCCGTCAGTGACTTCGTTCCCGAAATAGCAGGAATATCGCTGCCGAACACTTCACGAATTGCTTCGATTTCCTTCAGGTCGCCGATCGGCGTCGAAGTTGCGTGCGGATTGATGTAGTCGATCTTGTCGTTGACCGTGGACATGGCAAGTCTCATGCAGCGCGCCGCGCCTTCACCGGACGGCTGGACCATGTCGTAACCGTCGGACGTTGCGCCGTAGCCGACGAGTTCGGCGTAGATCTTCGCGCCGCGCGCCTTGGCCCGCTCCAGCTCTTCCAGCACGAGCACGCCGCCGCCGCCCGCGATGACGAAGCCGTCACGCCTGATGTCGTAGGCGCGGCTGGCCTTGGCCGGCGTATCGTTGAAGTCGGATGACATGGCGTTCATCGCGTCGAACAGGACCGAAAGCGTCCAGTCAAGCTCTTCGCCGCCACCCGCGAACATCACGTCCTGCTTGCCATACTGGATCATTTCCGCCGCATTGCCGACGCAGTGCGCCGATGTCGAACAGGCCGAGGAAATGGAATAGTTGATGCCCTTGATCTTGAAGGGCGTCGCCAGCGTTGCGGAATTGGTGCTGGACATGCATTTGGGCACCTCGAACGGGCCGACCTTGCGCGGTCCCTTCGAGCGGGTGGTGTCCGCCGCCTGCACGATGGCTTTGGTGGACGGCCCGCCAGAGCCCATGATCAGGCCGCTGCGCTCATTGGAGACATCGCTTTCCTCAAGCCCTGCATCGGCAATGGCTTCCTGCATCGCGATGTAATTCCAGGCCGCGCCCGCGCCGAGAAAACGCCGCACCTTCCGGTCGATCATGTTTTCCCAGTCGATCGTAGGCGCGCCATGAACCTGGCAGCGAAAACCCAGTTCGGCATAATCCTTGGCCGCCACGATACCGGAGCGCGCTTCCCGCAAGGAGGCCAGTACCTCCTGGGCATTGTTCCCGATGGAGGATACGATGCCTATGCCTGTAACCACGACACGTCTCATGGATACCCCTCTTGCCTCCCAAGCTGGTCTTGCGGTTCCGCTCGTCAAGTCCGGCCAGATTTCAAACTCATTATGCGTCAGAAGCGACGCAAAATCACCCGCGTTCCATAGCCTGTTTCATACTAGCCGGGGAATCGCGCGGGCCCATGCGCCTGGCTGGCCGCGCTAAACGGCTTCCGCACCGCTGTTCGCAGCCGCCGCATCCATCAGCCCGACACGCAGGCTCGACGCGGAGTAAACCTGCTCGCCGTCCGCTTTCAGATGACCTTCGCCAATCCCGAGAATCAGCTTCCGTTTGATCACCCGCTTCAGATCGACGACATATTCAAGCTTTTTGACCTCGGGCGTGACCATGCCGGTCAGCTTGACCTCGCCGACGCCGAGCGCGCGGCCGCGGCCTTCGCCGCCGATCCAGCCGAGGTAAAAGCCGAGCAGCTGCCACAGCGCGTCAAGGCCGAGGCATCCGGGCATGACAGGATCGCCCTGGAAATGACAGGGGAAGAACCAGAGATCCGGCTTCACGTCCATTTCGGCGACGATCTGTCCCTTGCCGAATGCGCCGCCGGTTTCCGAAATCTGTGTGATCCGGTCGAACATCAGCATCGGGGGCAGCGGCAATTGCGGATTGCCGGGACCAAACAACTCACCGCGCCCGCAGGCCAGGAGTTCCTCATATTCGTATGCCTGTTGGCGTTCAGCCATTGTTTCCTAACACCATCCCTTGAAGCGCGAAATTAAGCCATTCCCTTGCGAGCACCGGTTAGCTAACATAAGTGTGCGGTTTTGCAAAACGTGCTCGTCCCACAAGGGAACATATGCCTGCCGCATGCGGCCAGACAGAGCATCTAGTTGCGATAAGAACCAAAACACAATATATTTTTATGATCCTCAACGTAAAGACATTCATGTGAGATGATCGAACCGGTATCTGAAAAAACGATTGCCGAGCGGCTGAAGGCTGCCGGGCTGAGGCCGACGCGGCAGCGCGTGGCGTTGGGGTTGCTGCTGTTCCGCAATGGTGACCGGCACGTGACGGCCGAAGCGCTGCATGACGAGGCATTGCGCGAGGATATACCCGTTTCGCTGGCGACGGTTTACAACACGCTCCATCAGTTTACCGAAGCCGAGTTGCTTCGCGAAGTGGCCATCGAGGGGTCGAAAACCTATTTCGACACGAATATCTCGGACCATCATCACTTCTATTTCGAGCATGACGGCGTGCTTATGGACATCGAATCCGACGAGTCGCCGGTGCTTACGACGCCGGAGCCTCCCGAGGGAATGGAAATCTCCCGGATCGACGTGCTGGTACGGCTGACAAAGAAGAAAAGCTGATCCCCACCTCCGGCGGCAACCGCCTCGCACTCCACCTCAATTAATTGACCGCTTCTTCCGGATAGACGCCCCAGAGCAGCGTCTGCTCGAGATAGCCGGTGACGTTGCCCGCAATGATGCGGCACCAGTTGCCGTCGCAATTTTCGACATTACCCAGCACGCCGGGAGACAGGCGCGCACTGACCGGTGAAAACTGGTCGGCCGATCTGTGCAGGTCGAGCACGCGGTTTTTTTCCTCCCAGGGGGCAACCAGCACTGTCCGCCGGCCGCTCAGCAAAGAGCCGATCACCCAGCCCGTCGCGCCTTCGCTGTCGCGCACATGCCGCCAGACATCGAATTCGGCGATTACCTCGACCGGCAGCCCGGCGCGGCGGAAGACCCATGCGATGCCATGATCCCACCCCGGTCCGCGCCTGACATTGACCTCGTCCGCCTTCAGGCTGACGAAACGCGGCAGCGGCAGCCCGGAACTCGGTCCCTTCTCGCGCGAGGCGAGTTCGATCCTTGCAGTTTGCGCATGCGCCGACGTGGCGTCTCCTGACGCCAGCGACATGATGAAGAAAGCTGCGAACACCACCGCGATACGCGCCAAAGGCAAGATACTCCTCCCGCATCCATAAGCGAACGCTGCTTGTTACCCGGCCCGCATGACGGCTGGCAAGAGGCCATGGGGAAAACTGTGAAGATCTGTGGCTTCTGTGCCTTAAACAGGATTGTTTCCCGCGGAATTAATCCCGATCCAGCACGGGGAGCGGGGGATCGGCGCTGCGATGGCGAGCGCGCGCAAGTTCATTTCATGGTCAGCATGTTGCGCAAGCCGAGCATGAACAGAAAGATGAACAGCAGCGAAGCCAGCTTCTGGGCAAGCATGGCGTAGGAGACGGCGGGCGGGGTGACAGGCGCGAGATTGCTGTCATAGGCTTCGACGCCATAAAGGCAGCCGAAGGCGCGATGGCTGGTGCTGACGCCGGGATCGAGAAAAACCAGGCCTGCCCGCAATGCCAGAAACAGCGCCTCATTGGGCGCACTGGTTCGATCGCGCGTTGCCGGGCCTAATGCGCTCAGGCCCGTGCGGTCCGCTGGCGGCAGATAGCATGGCTGAGGCGCAAGCCACGCCGAGCGCGTCGTCTCGACCCACGCGGAAACCCTGCCCGCGCCCGCTTGCCGGAGTTGAGCCCTTTCCGCGGCAACATCAGGATTTTGCCCCAGATAGAAGATCGCCGCGAGGGCCGTCAGGGCGGTCCACCAGAGCAACGGCAGGGCGACGGACCGGCCGTAATTGGAAAACAGGCCGTAAAGCAGTCCGGCCCAGAAACGGAAAAAGCCCAGCCAGCCGCGCGCCTTGAAAATCGGCCATGGCAGCGGCCAGTCTCCCGCGAAACGCCCGGCACAGATACTGCGGGCGAAGAATTCCCGCTCCCGGTCGCGATCATGGGCTTCGGCGGCCAGACGTGTCAGGGATCGCCAATAGGCAGGATGATCCCGGCTCGCGCTGAACAGGCGGCGCTGAACGCCGAACATCGCGCGAAACGGATAGCTCCAGCCGCTGCGCCAGAACGCCGAGCCGCCAAATTCGCGCGGGTCCAGAACCAGACGTTCGGACACCTTGAGATTGTCGAGTCTTGGCGCTTCCTCGAAATGGGCCTGCACGAAATCGGGCGGGGCGGCGAAAGTTGCATCCGAAAGGTCGAACGCGCGCGCGCCGCGTATGGCGTTGAAATTGGCCGGGCCATGGAAATCTGCCTGCCGGAAACTGGCGAAGGCCGGGAACAGGGTCAGGTGAAAATCCGCGTGGCCGGTGAAGGTGGACTTTGCGAACAACACGTCGTCCTGAAAGCGGGCCTGCGTGAAGCTGGCGCCTTCAGCAAAGGTTGCGCCTTCGAACAGCGCGCCGCGCGAGAACTCCACATTCCGGAAGAACGTGTCGCCCTGAAATTGCGTCCCGGTAAAATCGGCGATCGCTGAAAATGTCGATTGACGGAAATCGGCTTCGCCCAGAAACCTTGCCCCGTCGAAACGGCCCTCCCTGGCAAAATTCACATTCTGGAAATCCGCGATGAAAAACTGCGTCCGATGAAAATGCGCGGTATCGAGAAATTGCGCATCGTTATACCAGGCATTGCTCTGGAACTGCGCCTCATCGAAACGCGCATTTTCGAGGAATTGCGCCTCGTCATACCAGGCTATGCTGGCAAAGACCGCGTTCCTGAAATCCGCTTCTCCCATGAAGGCGGCTTTTTCGAAATGCACCTCGCCTGAGAATTGCGCGCCGCCGAACTGTGCACTGTCGAAAAACTGAGCTTCATCGAACCAGCCCGAACGCCAGAACCTGGTCTTCTCGAAACTCGCCGCCTCGGACAAGCTCGCGCCCCGGAACCAGGCTTTCTCGAAAAACTGGGCGTCGGAGAAGATTGCGCGGGCTAGAAATGCGGTGTGCTCGAAGCCCGCTTCGCGGCAGAACTGGGCATCGCGGAACGTGACATCGCCCGCAAACTGAGCGCCGGCAAACCGGACGTGAGCGGTGAACTGCGTTTCGTCGAAATCGGCGTTGCCGGGAAAAATGAAGCCGGTGAGATTGATGTCGTCATTTGCATGAGCAATGGCCCGAACCGGCTCCCACGTCGCGGGACGGCTCTTGACGTCTCCCAGGTCGAGCCGGATTTCGTTGGCATCCATGCTCATCATGAAACGAAGGCCCGAGAAATCGACCTTCGCGGCGTCGAGCCATCGGCGCGTCTCTTCGTTTCGCGGCTCAAGGGGCCCCAATGACTGGCGGCGTACGTCCCAGAGGCCTGTTTCCTTCAGCCGCTCGCATTCCGCCAATTGTCGGTTGGCCCAGTCGTTCCACAAGGCCCTGGCCGTGTCATGGGCAGTGGCGCGCGCTTCGTCTTCGGGCTGACCTTTGGCCAAGGCTTCGGCCTTCGCCTCGATCCGCACCTTTTCGCAGGCGCCGAACAGTTCGATCGTCTCGTCCTGATTCATGCCGGTTAGCCCCCCAGCACCTCGCCCTTATTCTAAAGTCTTAGCCTAATGTTGCGGCGTCGCCAACTTGTCAGATCATGAGCCTGGAAAGGCTGGCTTCTCAACTGGCAAATGGCGGCGCCCGTCACGCCTGCCGGTAAGCGCTGAACAATGTCGTAAGTCTGCGGACAAGTCCGGCCTGTCCTCTCGTATCGGTCTTGTTGAAAAGGGATTTTATCTGAGTGCGTACTGTATTCTTGCTGATCCGAAACTCGTCGGCGTGTTCCTGCATCGACTTGCCGGCCAACAGCGAAACGGCCAGCCGCGCCTCTGCCTTGGTGACGCCAAGCGCCATCATGATCATGTCTTCGCTGGCGCGCGGGATCTGTCCCGGCGCGATGAGCAGCACGAGAAAAAGCCGAAAGCTGTCGCCGAAGGAATTGAAGACGTTCGCGTGCGCCTCGCCGTCGAGGATGAGCGGCGCGATCAGGGCAACCACCGGATTGTCGTGTGGCCGCTTCAAGCGGAGATAGAGACGGCTGGAAGACGGGTGCGCCCCATTGCCGGAGGTGCGATGTGTCGCGATCGCGGCGGCCAGCGCGCAGTCATCGTCAGGTTCGAGACAGTGAAGCTTCGACTCGCGGTTCAGATAGACGACATCGTGGCTGCGCAGCAGCGCCTCGCCCGTATTGTTGTGCAGAACAAGACGGTTGCGGCTGTCGATCACGAAGGCTGCGGGTTCAAGACAATCGAGCGCCGCGCTCAGCATCGAATGGGCGATGTCGCCGCCCTGAAACTTGCGGGACAGCTCCAGTGAGCGCTGCATGTGCGGCGAAACGGTGCGAAGCAGTTCAGCCACTTCGAGCGCGCTGTCCTGGTAGCGCAGGCAATAGCTTGAGGCAATGACCGCAACACGGTCGCTGTCCCGGAAAAGCACGGTTCCCATGCTGTCTTCAAGATTGCCGGCCGGTTTCATGAAGTCATTGTAGAATTCGCTGCCCAGATATTTCTCGATGGGATAGACCTTGTGCGCCCAGCTCACTTCAGGCGCCACAGGGATCGCAATCTTGTAGGGCGCCCACGGGTTGACCTTGTGATAGTGCTTCCTGAAATTCTCGACCAATCCGCTGTCGCAATTCTCCACGAGCACATGATCGAGATTGGCGGAACGATCGTGAATCGAGATATCGAGAAGCTGGTCCGGGTATTTCCGAGCTATGATCTGCAATACACGCTGCCACCGTGCTTGGTCCAAGGCAGCCGCGTAAATCTCGTCGATGAGCTGTAATTCAAAAGGCGTATCTGACACTTGCAATCTATGGACTGGATTTATTCGAAGGTTGCTCGGGAAAGAACGTCACAGATTTATATTCACGTTACACAAAACATTTCACAAAATGCAAGTCATTTGCAATAATACATGCAAGCAGTAAACAGATATATTTTTTTGAATACAAAGATTGCTTCCTTGTGAACAAATGATTTTATAAAAAAGTGCGATTTATCACGCATATCTTATGCGTCACTGGTCATAAATTTCCATCTCAACTGCGAAATATTCAGGAATAGTGCGGTTGCGGAGTGAAGCTTTTCGTGTAGGTAGCTAATATTGATAACGAATTGCCGTTCAGACTGTCGGCATGATGACCTTGCGCCCGTGGCAGCGCAATTCCTTCGGTGGCGTGACAGCCTTGCCTTGCGCTAAACTCGGCGACCCAACGACCGGGCGGGCGGACCGCCCGACAATGATTTCCAAGCGGAGGACAGCATGGCCGACGGCAAGAACCGGCAGATACTTTTTGCATCCCACCCTCAGGGAGAGCCGAAGCCCGAGAATTTTCAGTTTGCCGAAAGTGCAATCCCCGAACCGGGCAGCGGGCAGATCCTGCTGCGCAACAGATATCTCTCGCTCGACCCCTATATGCGCGGCCGCATGAGCACCGCGAAATCCTACGCCAAGGGGTTCGAGCTGGGCGAACCGCTGGGCGGCGGCACCGTCAGCGAAGTGGTTGCATCCAACAATGAGAAATTCGCTCCGGGGGATCTGGTTTCGGCCTTTGGCGGCTGGCAGGACTATGCTCTTTCGGACGGCGAGGGGCTGATGAAGATCGACCCGTCCCTTGCGCCCGTCACGACGGCGCTTGGCGTGCTCGGAATGCCGGGGCTGACCGCCTATACCGGGCTTGCCAATATCGGCCAGCCCAAGGCGGGCGAGACGCTCGTTGTCGCGGCGGCGGCAGGGCCTGTGGGTTCGACGGTCGGGCAGATTGCCAAGCTGAAGGGTTGCCGCGTCGTCGGCATTGCGGCTGAGAACAAGCTTGACTGGCTGAAGGAACTCGGTTTCGACGTCGCGATCGACCGCCGCTCGCCGGATCTGAAAGCCCGGCTTCGCGAGGCGTGCCCCGATGGCGTCGACGTCTATTTCGAAAATGTCGGCGGTGCCGTCTGGGATGCGGTGATGCCGCTGCTGAACGATTTCGCGCGGGTTCCCGTTTGCGGGCTGATCGCGCATTACAACGATACCGAATTGCCGCCCGGTCCGGACCGGATGGCTCAACTGATGCGCATGACGCTCACAAAACGGCTCCGCATCCAGGGCTTCATCGTTTTCGACTTCGCCGCCCAGCTTGGCGAGTTTCACCGCGAGATGAGCGGCTGGCTGCGTGAAGGCAAGATCAAATACCGGGAGGATATCGTCGAAGGGCTGGAAAAAGCGCCCGAAGCCTTTGTCGGTCT
Organism: Rhodomicrobiaceae bacterium; assembly: GCA_050330195.1. Taxonomy (GTDB): domain Bacteria; phylum Pseudomonadota; class Alphaproteobacteria; order Rhizobiales; family Rhodomicrobiaceae; genus JAHQVI01. The sequence continues at coordinate 9,557 of JBHJOB010000082.1, forward strand.
GCTGAAGGGCGGCAATTTCGGCAAGCTGATCGTGAAGATCGCCGATTGAGTGAACGGAGACGGGCCGGGACATGCCTATCCCGGCCCGTTCAATTCAGACCTGTTCAGAAGCCTTTCTCGATGCGCAGGTACAGCTCTTCGGAAAAGCTGTAGATGACCTGCCCCATGAAGGGCGCGACGATGGAGGTTACGATCAGTATCGTGATGATCTTCGGAATGAAGGTCAGTGTGACTTCCTGAACCTGCGTCAGCGCCTGGAACAGGGCGATGGTCAAACCGACAACCATCGCCGCTATAACGGCAGGTGCGCAGGCGAGAATGATTGTCCAGATCGCCGACTGGACGATATCGAGCGCGTCAGCCTGGTTCATGTCAGGAGATCGTGACGCCCGCGCCGAGCGAAATTTCGCTCCCGTCCTGAAGAATCGCAACCGCGCCGCCGGTAATGATCCGGATCGCCTGCGCGGTGCCGGTCTTGCTGCCGTCCGCCGAGGTGATCTGGCGGCCGATGACGCCTTCTGCCTGCGCCAGAGCGAATGATGTGATCATTTCATCCAGCTTGGCATTCGTCTTGATCGCCTGCTCGACATTCGAGAATGTTGCGAGCTGTGCGATATACTGGGCTGAGTCCTTCGGCTCCGTCGGATCCTGATTCTTGAGCTGAGCGACCAGGAGCGTCAGGAAAGAATCATAGTCGAGCGTCGTCTTCTTGGGATTTTGCGGTCCGGCTGCGCCGCCAACCGGCATGCCCGTTGTCGTTGCGTTTGATACGTCCATTATGCAACCTCGCGTTTCTGTTCGCCGTGTTGCTGGATCTTGGGCTTGCCAGCGAGGACAGCTTCCTCAACGCGATACAGCCCACGGATGGTTTTCAGGGCCTCGAAGGCCTTGGCGGCGGCGACCAGATCGCCAACGGTCCGCAAGCCCTCCAGGATTTCTTCATTCTCGAACGCCGCCAGCAGCAGGCCATGTGTCCGTTCGAAGACCATGCGGGAGGCATCGAGATTTGCCGGTTCCATGAGCATGGCCTGTACGATGAAATAAAGCTGCCGAAGCGGCGTGTTCGCCTCGTCCGGCTGCATGACATGACTTTCCAGCAGGAAGGTCACATCGTTCATCAACTCCAGAGTGACCTTGCGGTCCGCACGCAGCACTGCGCCATTGATAAAGATACGCTCTCCCGGTTTGAGACTGATCTGCATCGCCGCTCTCACTGAAGACCGTCGGCAATAAGCTGGGAAACCTCGGTCAACCCCCTGAAGTTGCTGGAGTTCCCAAGACGGATCTCCTCGGACTCCTTCATGATCCACAAGCCGATCGAGATCAGGTCGGCGCGCAATTGCCGCGGCAGGTCGTTTTCCGGCTTTGCCAGATCCTCGATGAAGAAGGCCCAGAGCTTGCGCGTGAAGTAGAGCGCGTCGATGGCCTCGCGCGACGCCGGTCCCCTCTCCTCCGCGACTTTCAGCATGTCGATGGAGTGCTGAATGGCCATGGACTCACGCTCGCGCGAGGTTTGCGGCGTTTCTTCAAGGACTTCTGCGTAAGAGAACCGGTACATATTTTCTTCTCACGATTGGGCGGAACGCAAATCCGTAAACGCGCCGGATCAGATGTAATTGAGGATGGAGAGCCGCTGGACGCGCGCCGTCAGGGCGTAAGCCGTCTCCAGCTGGGTAAGCAGTGTCGTGACCCGCGTCGATGCCTCGAATGGATCGACAGTCTCCAGATTGTCGATCTGGGTGTTCAGAATGTTGCGCTGGGCGAGCAGCTTTTCATTTGTCGCCGCAATCCGCGCCTCGGAATTTCCCAGTCCGCCCTGAATGACCGTCAGCTCGTTGATGGCCTCGCTTGCAAGGCGCGTTGCGGTCTCGGCGACGGTCTGGAAGGTGGCGCGGTTGAGATTTTCAACGCCGAGATCGGCAATCATCGTGAAGGCCTGGGCCAGCTTGCGGAAAGCCGCTTCATTGGCGTTGGCGGAGCTTTGCACGTCCTCCGATTGCCCTATGCGGCTGACGATATTCTGATCCGAAGCCGTCGACCAGTCGGCCGACCAGCCCGCCGGGTCGAACAGCCCCGCAAAGGTCGTGTCCAGGAAGGTCTGCATCGCAGCCGGCGTAATGTTTTCATTCGCCGGATCGGATTGCGTGGTCCCGAAATCGGCCAGAAAAGCAGCGGCTACGGACGATTGCGCCGGTGAGGAGGGCGTCGTGTCGTAAGTCGCGACCGGTTTCACGGACGTGTTGATGCCGGCAAATATGAACTCGCCGCCGACGGAGGTGTTCAGCCCGTCGACCAGCGCAGTGAGGCTTGCCTGCGCCTGCTGTCGGGAAACCCCTGCCCCGCCTTCCGCGTCGCGGGCAAGGAGCACGGCATTCACGAAATCCTGGCCAATCTTGACCATGTCGGAAATTGCGCTCTGCGATACGCTGAGCCGCGTTTCGGCGATGCTGTTGGTCTCCGCCAGCACCGTGAAGCGGTCATATTGCTGACGCAGCGATACCGTTTCCGAGGTTCGCGCGCCCAATGTCTTGCCCGCATCGGCAAGCCGCCCGGTCGCAACTTCCTTCTGCGCTACCAGCAGGCGGTTCTGCAATCGCAGAACACTGAGCCGGTTGGCGTCATTCAGGCCCTTTGTGGAGATGTACGCTGCTTCCATGGAACTACCCTGTCGCCAAGATGAGCGACTGATACATGTTGTCGATGGTGGAAATCAGCCGCGACGTAGCCTGATAGGATCGCTCAAGCTCCAGCAGAAGCGTCATTTCCAGGTCGAGATTGATGCCCGTCTTGTTCGAAAGCGTGTCCAGCGAGCGCTCATACACCGTGGATCTGAACTCGAACTCGCTTGCCGCGTTCTGGCGCATCTCCTGAAGCCAGCCGACCGAATTCGATGCGAAATCCACCAGCGTGGCCGAAGCGTCAATCTGGGCGCTGGGGTCGAACGCAGCCGGAACGTAGAAATTATCCTGAAGCTCGCGAAGCCGATCCGAAAATCCCGCCGCGCCTGAGCTGTTGTAGACATAGGCAGCGCCGTTGATGCCGCCATCGCGAAGGAGGAACGGGTCGCCGCCTTGCGCGGGATCGACCGCCGGGTTGACCTGAATCTGGCCGGCGAGGCCCGGAATGAGCGTGCCCGCCGCCGGGACCGCGGGCGAGCCGGAATAGCTGAAAAGCCCCGTTGCGTCGGGAAGCGCGGGAATGGCGCTCTGGTCGCTTTCGGCAAAGGCCGTAATCAGGCCGCGAGCCACTTCGTCGAGCTGGTTCTGATAGGTGACGGCGATCTCGTCGCGAACTTCGGCGAGCCCCCGAATCCGGCCCGACGCTATCGGCAGGGGCGAAGCGTTGCCGGTGACGCGCACGCCATCGACCAGAACCGCATTGCCCGTTGTTCCGGCCGTGAAGTTCCCCGATGGCGCAAAGCTGACCGGTCGCGCGGTGGTCTCGAACATGGTCACACCGCTATCGGTGAAGATGACCATGTCGTTGTTTTCACGGGTTACGGTCCGGATGCCGATTTCCCGGGACATGTCCGCCAGCAGCTTGTCGCGTGAATCGAGAAGGTCGGTGACATCCCGGTTGGAGCGGGTTCCATCGACGATGTCGCGGTTCAGCTCCTCGAAGCGTCCAAGCATCGTGTTGAGATTGTTGACCGCGTCGGCAATTCCCTTGTCGGCTCTCGTCCTGACCTGCTGGACGGTCGCGGTCGCTTCATTGAGTTTCGTTGCGGCGTCGATCGCGGAGAACACGGCGTTCTGAGCGAGCCCCGGCTCCTGCGGCGCGGCGGCGGCCTGCTGCAATGAATCGGCAAGCTTGCCCAGGGCGGCGGCAGGGGACTGGTTGTCCTCGACGTCGTTGACCGTGAAGTTCAACTGGTCCAGCGACTGGACGATGGCCTGATATTGGGCGGCGGCGGAATTCGAGACCGTCAGGTTCTGAAAAAGAGCGTCGTCAGAGGCGCGGGTGAGCGTCGCCAGACGCACGCCCGAACCGCCCGGACCGGCAAAGGTCTGGGCGATCTTGCGCGTGGCGTACTCATTCTGCGCGTTGGCGACGTTCCGCGAAGTAACGGCAGTCCGCTCCGACAGGACGGAGAGACTGGAGCGCGCTGTGTCCATGCTGGACGTGAGAGACATTGACTTACCTTTTCAGCCTTCTGCTGCGCGCGGTTGCTTGCCTGTCGGAAGCTCGGTTTTCCGAGAAATGGTGACCATTTTATCGGGCCTTGCTCTCATGAATTACCGCTTCAGATTGACGATCACATCGAGCAGATCGGCGCCGGTCTGGAAGACCTTGGAGTTCACGGCATAGTGCCGTTCGGCCTCGATCATGTTCGTCAGTTCGTTGGCGAGATCGACATTGGACTGTTCGAGCGCGCTGGAGGTGATGCCGCCGAGGCCGCCCTGTGTCGCGAAGCCGATCTGGATGGCTCCGGACTCAGCCGAGGTGGTGTAAACGTCACCCAGCAATGGTGTGAGGCGGTCGGGACTTACGACGTTGGCGAGCGGGATCTGGTAGGTCGGGACGCGAGCGCCGTTTTCGTAGACGGCATAGACGACGCCTTCATCGTCGATCTCGGTGCGTTCCACCGCGCTCGGCGCATTGCCGTTCACGAAAGCGTCGCTAACGATGTAGTCGGTCGCAAGCTGGCTTGACTGGGACAGGTCGAGCAGCAGGGGGCTGCCGCCGGGGACCGGGATGGTGATGTCCGTCGGGCTCAAGGGGTCAAGCGCGCCGGTGGAGCCGTCGAAGGTTATGGTATCGGTCACGAGCGGTCCGGCCGAATAGGGGAACTCGCCGGCCGGCGCCTGTTCTGCACGGTCGTATACGCTGACTTCCCATGTATCGGCAGCGGTCTTGGCCCAGTAGATATCGAGCGTGACCTGCCGGCCCAGATCGGCGGTCGCGACAAGCGATGTCTTTGCGGTGTAGACGGATGTTGCCAGGTTCAGCGAAGGCAGATCGGCCGGGGCGACAATCGGCGCATCGGCGGGAAGGTTCGCGTAGAACACGCCTTCCGTGGACTGGGTTGCTTCCAGCGCAAGATTGCTGATCGTCACGCGCTCAAGGCCGGCCGTGCCGTTGGCGACGATGGCCGGCGGTCCGCCCGCAAGAGAATATCCCATCAGGTAATAGCCGGCGGCGTTGACGAGTTCGCCCTCACCGTTCTTGACGAAGGATCCCGCGCGGCTGAGAAAAGTCGAGCCGTCGGCATTGTTGACGAGAAAGAAGCCGTTGCCGCTCACGGCGAGATCGGTTGCCGATGTCGTGTAGCTGAGGTTGCCCTGCTCGCTGATGGCCTTTCGGATCGTTGTCGTCACACTGCCGGAAACATAGTCGTTCGTGGAACGCTGGGGGATGAAGGATGAAAACTCGGCGGAAGCGCGCTTGTATCCGGTCGTGTTCACGTTGGCGATATTGTCGGCAACCGTGCCAAGCCGGTTGGATTGCGCGTCCATGCCGGAAGCGCTCGTTCTCATCAATGCTGATATGCTCATCTTTAGTCCCTGCCAATGTCCACTTCAAAGCGAATAGACCCCGGTCAACTTGTGCGGAGCTGAAGCCGCACTCCTGACGCCATGGGCAGTTTAGGTCCAAGGCGTAAGCGGTTTCGGAATTGAAACGCGACAATTTTAATTGTCTTGAAGATCGGGGAAATGGCCGAACAAGGCTTTTCGGGAGGCCGAATATTCGAAATTCCGCAGAATTGCTTGTGTTTTGAGAAAAACGTCAGAAGGCTTTTCTTAAGCACGAGTTCATTCTGTTCGGCGAATGTAACGGCGCGCCCAAGATGGGCTGACGCCATATCGGGCTAATCGCAGACCAGACGGTAGCCGAGATAGCGCTGGGAGTCGATCGGGTCGTAGCCGAGGCGGTGACGCAGCCGCTTGCGCAGCTTGCTGATGTGACTTTCGACGACGTTCTCGTCGATGTCCTCGCCGAACAACCCGTACACGAAGTTGAAGATCTGTGTCTTCGTCACCCGGCGTCCGCGATTGCCAACGAGATATTCGAGGATCCGGCGTTCGCGCCGTGGCAGCGGCAGAACTTCGCCTTTGACTTCCGGATCGCGTCCGTCCGAATAGACGCGAATATCGCCGACCGTCTTGCCGTTGTCTTCTTCCTTGGCCCGCCGTCTGATGGCTTTGATCCGGGCGAGGATCTCGCGGACATGGATGGGCTTGCGGACCACATCGTCGACGCCCGCCTCGAAGAGATCGAGTGTTTCATCGAGGCATTTCTGATCGTTCAGGGCGATCACCGCGGCGTTGCTGCGGTTGCGGATCAGCTTGGGGAGCCGCCTGCGGTCCAGGCAATCGCCGATCAGAAAGGCTTCAACCGCCAGAATGTCGGGATCGGAAACCGTCCTCACCCAATTGCCGAAATCCACCGCGCCGAAGCCTGTTGCGGAAACGCCTTCCCGGTCAAACCAGGCTGTATACCCCTGTTTCACGGTGTCACGCTCTTCTACGATGACGATCATGAAACGTTCCCCCGAATCAGTATGAGCAATGCCATATGCTCCGGGTAGCGACTGTGGCGGGAAGGGTCAACCAGAGGTTGTGATAAATCTTAAAGAACTCTACTCTCAGTTGCCGAATGGCCGCGCATTCGCCGGGTTGCGCGCGCCTTGGGCACGGGCGCGCATCATGCGGCGGCTACCTCGTCGAGAAACTTCTCGATGGTGCTGTTGAGCGCGTTGGCCGCCGTCTGGATTACCTTCGCCGACTCATCGACCGATCCCGCGATTGAATTTGTCTGCTCGATGGCGGTTCCGACCGCGTTGACGCTGACCGCAACATCTGAAGTGCCGCGCGCCGCTTCATTCACGTTCTGGCTGATTTCCGCCGTGGATGCCGTCTGCTGCTCGATGGCGGCGGAGATCGACGTCGCGAGATCGTTGACCTCCGACATGATGCGGGTAATCCCCTCGATCGCCTGAGCGGTATCCTGTGTCGAGAGCTGGATCTCGCTGATTTGAGCCGCGATCTCCTCGGTCGCCTTTGCCGTCTGCGTGGCCAGGTTCTTCACTTCAGAAGCAACCACGGCAAATCCCTTGCCCGCCTCGCCCGCGCGCGCCGCTTCGATGGTGGCGTTCAGCGCGAGAAGGTTGGTCTGATTGGCAATGTTGCGGATCAGGTCGACGACCGTCCCGATTTTGTCCGCCGCGCTCGAAAGCAGGCCGACGCGATGAGCGGATGAACCCGCCTCGCTATCCGCCTGTGCGACCACAGCGGTCGTCCGGCTCACATTCTGGCTGATCTCGCGGATGGCCGCGGTAAGCTGTTCGGCGGTTTGCGCCACCACCTGCATATTTTTCGACGCCTGTTCGGTGATCGCGGCGACCGAAACGGCCTGGCTGCTGCTTTTCCCGGCAGTCCGCGTCAACTCGTCGGCCTTGCCGCGCATCTCCGTCAACGGTTTCTGGACGTCCTGCAGGATGATGCGCACCTGTTCGCGGAACGAGGCAATGAGACCCCCCACATTCGCCTGACGTTCGCGTTCGAGGTTTTGCGCCTGGCTTTGCTGTTCGCCAAGCTGCTGCCGTTCGATTTCCCTGTCGCGGAAGGTCGCCAGCGCGCCCGCAATCTCGCCGATCTCGTCGCCACGGCCTTCATAGGGCACCGGGGACGAGGTATCCGCCTCGGCGAGCGCCTTCATGCGCTCGGCAATATGGCTGAGCGGCTTCGTCGCAAGCCTTGAAACGAGAACCAGAATGGCGCCGACCACCGCCAGCATGGCGAGCGATAGTGTCGCGACCATGTGGAACTGGATTGACGAGACGCTGGAGTCGATCGCGGCGGTGTTCCAGGACACGATGAGAAAGCCGAGCGGCCGCCCTTCGTTAGTCTGGCCGGACGGAGCGATCGAGAGCAACTCGCCGCTACTCCAGAATGTGCGGACCTGCTCGGGCGCATCGGCCGCCGCGGTCCTTGCCGTCTCGATGAGCAGTTGAATATCTTCGCCCGGCTCCGCATGCTGGGTCAGAACCTCGCCGTCCGCAGTCGCGGCAACAACGGAGGCTATCGGCTTGTTCGCATCCTCGATCATCGGCTTGTAGGCAGTGTCGATGATCTCCGCTTTCTTGAAACGGAACGCTCCGGAAATATTGCTCGCGATCTGCTTGGCAATTTCAGAACGCGATGATTCAAATTCGCGGCTGAAATCGGCTCGTATGATCTGGATCGTGAAAATCATGGCCGCGACAATGCCGACAATACCCACGATGAGTGCCCCTGCCGCAATTTTCAAGGACAGGGAAAGGGACGCTTTGTCTCCATTCATTCGTGCAGAGGCGGATGGTTTACGCATTGACGCAAGCCTTGGTCGGTTGACGATGGGACAGATTAGAGCCAGCGCCTCGCAGACAAGCAGGGCGGTCGGCTCTAATGATTTCTTGTGGGAGTCAGATCTTCATGGAACGGACTGGTCCGTTTCCGTGCTGATCGGGTCCGGCATCACGACAGAAGCATGGTGACGTCGATGCCGATCGTAACCGCGCCGATAGCCTTGCCGCTCTCGGGATCCTTGATCGACATGGAAATCTGGACCTGAAGCTTCTGGGTGGACTCGTCCTTTTCCACGTTATCCACGAATACCGCTTCGGGACCGACGGAATAGGTCTTCTGCCATTTGGCTTCGTCGCCCTGCCAATAGTCCGAAGTGATGTCGCTCTGGCCCACATTCAGGCCCTTGTCGTCCATGACGAAGATTTCGGTGATCAGACCGGCGGAGGCAGCTCTTTTTTCGGCGAGAAACTTCGATAGTTCGTTATTGAGCAAGGAATTGATGAGCGGCTTGTCGGAGGCGTCGATTTCCGCCATCCACTGCTTGTCCAGCCTGTCGATGTCGTCCTGCGTGAGCGAGGCGTGTTTTTCGTTCTGAGCCTTGATCGCGTCGATGACCAGCTTGTCGCTGATCCACGGGATCACTTGCTCCGCAACGTATTTCTTGACCTCGGAGACGTGGGCTTCTTCGCTTTTGGCAGGCGCCGCGCCGAGGACTATACCCGACAAGGCGGCAATGATTGTGAGTTTACGCCAGAACATGGTTCACCTCTTGCTAGCGGTTGTGACCGGGCGGGGAATACGCGCAGCCGCAGATCTTTCTAGCAAAAGGGTCTTAAAATCAGAAAAACAACTAAAGGTTGATTTTTGCCTTGTTCGAATAAACCCGTTTCTTTTGATCCGCAGCCGGAGCGCGAAATCAGCAATGGAGGGCCGTCACCTCGCCCGCGCAAAGCTCGCTGTGTCTCCAAGCGATTTTTCGATCCGTAGCGCTTCGTTCCACTTCGCCATGCGTTCCGACCGCGCGAAAGAGCCCACCTTGAGCTGATCGGCGCGCCATCCCGTCGCCAGATGCACGATGGTCACGTCCTCCGTTTCGCCGGAGCGCGCCGAGATGATGCTACGCCATCCGGCTTGGCGTGCCGCATCGAAGGCGGCTTTGGTTTCCGTCAACGTGCCCGCCTGGTTCGGCTTGATCAGCGCGGTATTGCACGCGCCCAGATCGGCGGCCCGGCGCACCAGTTCGGCGGACGTGACCAGATAATCGTCACCCACGACATTCACACGATCCCCGACTGCCGCCGTGAAGGCCATCATGCCGGCATCGTCGTCTTCGGCAACCGGGTCCTCGACCGAGATGATCGGATAACGCTCGCACCAGTCGGCCAGCTTCCGCACCAGTTCGTGGCTGCTGAGGCGCGCATCGTCGGTGGCAAGACGATAGCCCCCGCCGTCGCGAAACTGCGTGGCCGCGACGTCGAGCGCGATGCCCACATCCTCGCCCGGACGGTATCCGGCGCGTTCGATGGCCTGCACCGTGCGGTCGAGCGCTTCCTCGTTCGAGCTGAATTCCGGCCACCAGCCGCCCTCATCGGCAACGCCGCGCAACAGCCCCGCATCGGACATGATGTCACCCGCCGCACGGTAGACTTCCGCGATCGTGACCGTTGCTTCGTCGAAGGAACTCGCCGAGACGGGCACGGCCATGATGTCCTGCAGGTCGATACGGCCGCCGGCATGTGCGCCGCCGCCGAAAATCTGAATGATCGGCATGGGCAGGCGGGCCTGCCCTCCTTGCGCCAGATACTGCCAGAGCGGCTCGCCGCGCGCCGCCGCTGCCGCATGTGCCGCCGCCATCGACACCGCGATGATCGCATTGCCGCCAAGCCGTCCCTTGTGGCGCGTCCCGTCCAGCTCGATCATGGCCAGATCGAGCGCCGCCTGATCGTCGGCGGCAATTCCTTTGACATAGGACGCGATCTCGTTCCGGATGGATGCGCACGCGTCTTCGACGCCGAGTCCGCCAAAAGCGTCCCCGCCGTCGCGCCGGTCGATGGCTTCCCTTGAACCGCGTGAAGCGCCGGCGGGCGCGATGGCCCGGCCCCGTGCCCCGCACTCCAGCTCGATTTCCGCCTCGACGGTTGGCCGTCCACGCGAATCCCAGACCCGCAGCGCGGAAACCGACTTGATCTCCATGTCCATCCGGACGCTTCTCCTATAGCCTGTCAGCCCATTCGGCCCGGATTTCCTCAAGCCGAGCCGGGCTCCTCATCAATAGCGTACGCGCCGCCCGCCGGACCCTATCCTTCTGATCGTCATCGACGATATATTCCACGGGCGACTTGCCGTCGATCCTGGCCAGAAAGAGCGCCGGTAGCAGGGAGGCCGCGCGGCTTTCGACCGCCTCCGCCGCTTCCCAGTCGACGCGCGCCAGATAAGTCTCGGCCAAAGCGGAATAGCAGGCGAGCAGATCGGCAGTCGCCTGAGGCGCGGCCACGCATTTGAGCAGCAGATGGTTCAGGCAAAAGGCCAGATCGAAGGCGGG
>JBHJOB010000083.1:0-19493 GCA_050330195.1 Rhodomicrobiaceae bacterium
TATGGCGTTTTCCGACCGGCCGAGGAACTGTCTGAGCTTGAGGTGCTGCTTGATCCAGCGGAACAGCAGCTCGATCTGCCATCGCGCCTTGTAGAGTGCCGCGATCCGGACCGCTGACCGCTTCCGGTCGTTGGTGATGATTTCCAGTTGCGTGCCGTCATCGCGTTCGATCCGCAGATGGCGCAAGGGGCAGACGAGGCGATTCTTGCCCTGCGTAGCAAGGCGGACATCGGCATCGGAAAGGATTGTAAAGCCCTCGCCCTTTTCCTCGGTCTTCTCTATGCACCGCTGCCGGATGATCTCAAATCTGGCGTTCTTCTTGGCCCTTGTGACAAAACTGGCCCCGATTTCGTGGATGCGGTTCCACCAGTCATAATCGCAGTAAGCCTTGTCGAAGACATAGGTGGCCCCTTCCTCGATCGGTTCTTTCCGGCCCACCTCGACATCATTGACCGTGGAGGAGGTGATGGTGATCCGATGCGGGTGATCGGCCTGCGGGTCATAAACGGTGTGCATCTTCAGCCCGCGCGTCCGCCCGTTCCACTTTGCCCATTCGCACAGCTTGCCTAAAGGGATCGGCGTGGCGTCGATCAGGCGGATCATCTCCTGGCCCTCCCGGTGCAGCCGCCGGCCGGTCAATTCGCAGAGCTGAGCGAATGTCTCGGCAAATACCTCCGGCGGACGGCGGCGATTGGCATCGGCAAGCGTGGAACGGGCAAGGGGACCGGAGCCCAAATGGTAATGATGATGGGCGTTGGCGTTCCAGCCTGCCTCAAGGCCGCGCAAGCTGTTCGCCGAGCTTAACTGAGCGTAGATCAAAGCAATGAGGTGGTCCCAGCTGCCGAAGCTTTTGTCATAGGCATTGCCATTATGGGATTCCACAATTGCCCGGAAGCGACGGCGGCAGATGGGCTTGAGAAGGCTGGCGAAGATGCTATCCCGATAACGCATGTCCGGCTCCATTTTCTGAGTCTCACAATCAGAAAATAACCGGTTCGCGCCGGAATTGCCGGGCATGCGCCGCCACACACTGACTCATTCCCCGGACAGCCCTGCACAGCCTCGGGAATGTTTTGCTGGGCTCGCTTTGCTCGCGCGCCGGACATCCGTCCGGCTTATGCCCACTTGGCCGTGGGCCCCGGCGGCGCTTCGCGCCTTAAGCGGAGGGTTGCGGCGCTGCTGATCCCAGCCGTTCCCATGAATTCCCGCAGACAAAAGGCGATGCAAGCCACGTACAAGGCGTTTTTTCGCCAGGTTTCCCCGATTCTGCACACGAATTTTAAAGGCTGTTTGCCAAGTAATGCCACTTAATCCCACTAAAGAGCCATGTTTACCCCGCTGGTTCCATTGACACCCATATAATCCCATGCTATCCCAACCATACCCGTTCGGAAGGGAATGATTCGGGAGGAGGGCGCGTAGTTCGTTCCTTCGAAGGCCAAATAGGGGGCAACGACATGCTTCCTCCCGGTCTCAGTCCGGCTTCCGAAGGGGACGAATTTTTAAGAAACAGCAGAGATCGCCGCGCTTGAGCCGGCCTTTGTTCCGCGTCATACCGGGAGCGCCTTGAGGGGGATGGATGAATTTGCCTCCAGGTTCGACAACAAGATCGACGCCAAGGGACGCGTTTCGATCCCGGCTTCCTTTCGGGCGGTGCTCGCCAAGGACGGCGCTGACGACATTTTCTGCTATCCGCACCTCGATCGGGCCGCGCTCGAAGCTGGCGGCAGCCGTCTGGTCGAAAAGATTAAGGGCATTCTGGACGGGTTTCCCATCGACAGCCCGGAGCGCGACGAAATCGCGACCGCTTATTTCGGGGAAAGCGAAAAGATCAAGGTCGATCCCGATGGGAGGGCAGTGCTCCCCAAGAGACTGCGGGATCATGCGGGCATTACCGATATTGCGGTCTTCGTCGGACTCGGAGACAAGTTCCAGATCTGGGCGCCCGCACCCTATGAAGAATTCCGCAGTGAAGCGCGCGAGCGGGCGCGTGCTTACCGGAGAGAACTCGGCGCGGGGAACCGTCCATTAGCGGACGGAGGTAAAGAGGGAGTACAGGAGTGATGACGGGTAACGGCAAGGGAGAGGCCCCCGAAGCCGTTGGCGGACCGGCTCGTCACACTCCTGTTCTTTTACCGCAAGTCCTGAGCGCGCTGACCCCACAGCATGGCGAACGCTTTATCGACTGCACCTTCGGCGCAGGCGGCTATTCGCGCGCTATTCTGGAGGCTGCGGACTGCCATTTGCTCGCTCTCGACCGCGACCCCGGAGCCTACGCATTTGCCGAAGGATTGCAGGCCGGTTTCCCATCCCGTTTCCAGTTTGCAAACACCCCTTTCAGCCACCTTTCCACAGTTGTGCACAGCCAGGGCTTCGCCCCTGCCGATGCTGTGATTTTCGACCTCGGCGTGTCCTCCATGCAACTGGACGAGGCGGAACGGGGCTTTTCCTTCATGCGGGACGGACCGCTCGACATGCGCATGTCGGACGAAGGGGAGAGCGCGGCGGATGTCGTCAATACCTACGGCGAAGCGGAGATCGCCGAAATCCTGTTCCGGCTCGGCGAGGAAAAACGCTCGCGAGCCATCGCCCGGGCCATCGTGAAGCGCCGCGAAGATGCCCCCTACAGCCGCACCCTCGAACTTGCCGGCACCATCGCGGGCGTGCTCGGCCGCCGTCATGACGACGCCAGGCACCCGGCGACCCGCTCTTTTCAGGCGCTGCGGCTGTTCGTGAACGATGAACTGGGCGAACTGGTGGAAGGGCTGACGGGCGCGGAGGAGATTCTCCGGCCCGGCGGACGCCTGATCGCGGTGACGTTTCATTCTCTGGAGGACCGGATCGTGAAGAATTTTCTGACCGAACGGTCCGGCGCGAAGGGGCGGCCGTCGCGCCATCTGCCTGATGCCGGCGAGCAGCGTGCGCCAAGCTTCAGGCTGGCGCGCCGCAAGCCGGTCGAGCCATCCGCCGATGAAGTCGCCGCCAATCCGCGCGCGCGTTCGGCGCGGCTGCGATCGGCGATCCGGCTTGATGCGCCTGCATGGCCCGTCGATCCGCAATCGCTCGGCCTGCCGCTGTTGAAAGCGGGGAGATAAGTCAGTTGGAGTTACCGCCCGTTTACCAACGTTGTTTACCTTAACGGGTCGGAAACAGGGTTCGAGGATTTTTGCGTCCATGCGTCTTGCCAGTCTTCTAGCCTTCGGTTTTCTCGCCGGGCTTATCGTCCTCATCTACGACATGAAATATGAGACGCGGCGTCTGGAGGCGCGCGCGACCGATCTGGAGCGCGCGATTGCCGAGGAAAAGGACAATGTCGCGCTGATGCACGCCGAATGGAGCCACGTCACACGGCCCGACCGGATCGAAAAGCTTGCGCGCGACGTGCTCTCGCTGGCGCCAGCCAAGCCGGAGCAACTCATCACCCATCGCGATTTCATGGACGTACTGGCGCGCCGCCCGATCCCGGCAGGCGAAGGGCATGCGGACCGGAATCTGCGCGACGAGATCGGTGCGCTGATCCGGGGCGAAAAGGGAGGCAGCGATGCAGGCGCGACACTGGCGCAATAGTGGCGATGGGCTTCCCGCATGGCGGATGAACGCGCTGGCGGTCTGCCTGCTGGGCGGCTTTCTCGCGATCGGGTGGCAATTGACCGAGCTGGGCCGTGAAGGCGTGGTGACCTCACGGCTGATGGTTGCGGGCAATGCCGTGCAGAACGCCATGTCACGCCCCGATATTGTCGACCGCAATGGCCGGATGCTCGCCTCGGACATCAAGGTCTACTGGCTGTATGCCGACCCGGCGCGGATTCTCGATGCGGACGAGACGGTCGAAAAGCTCTCCCGCGTGTTGCCGCCCGAGGACATGGTGGGCCTGCGCGCCAAGCTGGTTGCGAAAAGCCGCTTCGAATGGGTCAAGCGCGGTCTGTCGCCGAAGCTGGCGGCCAAAGTGCACAATCTGGGTTTGCCGGGCCTGCATCTGATCGACGAGCTGCAACGTATCTATCCCGCCGGGCGCACGGCGGCGCATATTCTCGGCCATACGAATGTCGACAATCGCGGCCTTGCCGGGATCGAAAAGCACATTGACGGGCTTCAGGCGGGTCCCTCCGCCGGGGACACGGCGTCCGATGGCGGGCGCCGCCGGGTGAGGCTGTCCATCGACCTTCGCGTCCAGCACGCCCTCCATGATGAGCTGATGGCCGCGAAGGAGCGCTATGACGCGGCTGCAGTGGGCGGGCTCGTGCTCGATATACGCAGCGGCGAGGTGCTGGCCATGGCGAGCGTGCCCGGCTATGACCCCAACCAGCGCGAGCAGGCGCTCATGGAGGGACGGCATAACCGCTTTTATTATGATGCCTATGAACTCGGCTCCGTGTTCAAGGGCTTTGCCGTCGCTCTTGCGCTGGAGGAGGGACTGGTGGGCGTTTCGGACAAGATCGACGTGCTGACACCGATAAGGATGGGCCGCTACACGCTGCGCGATCGCCACGCCAAGTCGCAACATCTCACCGTCGAGGAAGTCTTCACCCATTCGTCCAATACGGGGGCCGCGCGTCTTGCGCTGGCGGCGGGCGGTGAGAAGCAACGCGCGTTTTTCCGCAAGCTGGGCCTGATGGATGTCATGGCCACGGAACTCGGACCGACCGCCGGGCCGCTCTTTCCCGATCCCTGGCGTGAGATCAACACCATGACCGCCGCCTATGGGCATGGCTTCTCCGTCCCCCCGTTCGCCTTTGCCGTGGCCACCGCCGCGCTCGTCAATGGCGGCTTCAAGGTCCAGCCGAGCTTTTTCCCCCGCAGCGCAGAAGATGCCGGACCGAGGGAACGGGTTATTTCGGAGGCGACAAGTGCGGCGATGCGGCAACTGTTCTGGGAAAATGTCGAAAACGGCACCGGCCGTCAGGCCAAGGTGTCCGGCTACAGGGTCGGCGGGAAGACCGGCACGGCGTGGAAGCCGGCCAAGGGCGGCTACAGCGAGGACAAGGTCATTACCAGCTTCGTGGGCGCCTTTCCCATGGACGATCCGCAATATCTGACGCTGGTCGTCATTGACGAGCCAAAGCCCGAGGCGCCGGGCAAACGGACGGAAGCGGGACACAATGCGGCCCCGACAAACGCCGCATTGGTGACACGCATCGCGCCCTTGCTGGGGATTGCGCCGCTCAGGAGATTTGACGAACTCCGTCAAGCCTCTTATTAACCGGTCGATTGGACAATCATTATCGCTCGTCCGTATGCCGGCACCCATGCGGCGGGCTCGGCGTTATCATGACACTCAAGACTCTCAAGGAGCTTTGCGGGATGTCCGCGTCCGGCGGGGACAACGCGGCGATTTCCGGCCTCACCGCGGATAGCCGCGACGTTCGTCCCGGCTGGCTGTTCGCCGCGCTCAACGGCACCAAAGCCAACGGCGCGCAATTCATCGCCGACGCAGTTGCGCGAGGCGCAGCCGCCGTTCTCGTGGGCGAGGATACGTCGATCGACGTGCCGGAAAACGTCGCCGTGATCCACGACACCAATCCGCGCCGGGCGCTGGCGCTGATGGCGGCGCGTTTCCATGGACGCCAGCCCGAAATGATCGCCGCCGTTACGGGCACGAACGGCAAGACATCGGTGGCCTCTTTCCTGCGTCAGATCTGGGAGGCGGACGGACTTGCCGCCGCAAGCCTTGGCACCACCGGCATCATGTTTCGCGGCGAGACCGAACCGCTGATCCACACGACGCCCGACCCGGTTTCGCTTCACGCCAAACTCGCCGATCTCGCTGAACGCGGGGCGACGCATCTGGCCTGTGAAGCCTCCAGCCACGGGCTGGCCCAGCACCGGCTTGACGGGGTGCGCCTGTCAGCAGGCGCATTCACGAACATCTCCCGCGACCATCTCGATTATCACCCGACGCCGGAGGATTATTTCAACGCCAAGATGCGGCTGTTCTCCGAGCTTTTGCAGCCCGGCCAGTCCGCCATCATCGACATGGACAGCCAGGGCGGCGAACGTGCGGCGGAGGTTGCGCGGGCGCGGAAGCTGAAATTGTTTACGGTCGGTCGCAAGGGCGAGTGGCTGCGGCTGGTCGAGAGCGAGCGCGACGGTTTCGGGCAAAAGCTTGTGCTCTCCCTCGAAGGCGGCTTGCCGCGCACGGTGTTTCTGCCGCTCGCGGGGGATTTTCAGGCCGCGAACGTTCTGGTGACGCTCGGGCTTGCGATAGCCACCGGCGTTGCGCCTGATGCCGCTTTTGCGGCTGTGGAAACGCTGCAGGGCGCGAAGGGTCGGCTTGAGCTGGTCGCGCACGCGCCGGGCGGCGGCCCCGTCTTTATCGACTATGCGCACACACCCGCCGCATTGGAGACCGCGATCCTTGCGCTCAAACCCTATGTTACCGGCAAGCTGCATGTCGTTTTCGGCGCGGGGGGCGACCGCGACAAGGGCAAGCGCCCCGAAATGGGCGCGGTTGCGACGAAACATGCAGACTGTGTGTATGTTACAGACGATAATCCGCGCAGCGAGGACGCCCGCGTGATCCGAGCGGAAATCCTGGCGGCAAGTCCGGGCGCGCTGGAAATCGGCGACCGGCGCGAGGCCATTGCCGCCGCCCTCGAGGCCATGTCGCCGGGCGATCTGCTGCTGGTTGCCGGAAAAGGCCATGAAACCGGACAGATCATCGGCGATGTCACCATTCCCTATTCCGACCATGAGACTGTGTCTTCACTTCTGAACGGAACGGGAGAAAGGGTTGCGCAGCATGGCTGAAACGCTCTGGACGGCATCCGAGTTGAGCGGGCTCTATGGTGCGGCGGCGATCAGCGGCGACCTGCCGGAGGCGGCTGGCGGCGTTTCCATCGACACGCGCACGCTTCAGCCGGGCGATGTCTTCTTCGCCATCAAGGGCGAGCGGACGGACGGCCACAATTACGTCGGGCAGGCATTTGAAGCCGGAGCCTCCGTCGCCGTCGTCGAGTGCAGCTATAGCGGCGCGGCGCAGGGGCCGCTCATTCGTGTGGACGATACGCTGGAAGCGATGGCCGCGCTTGGGCGTGCGGCACGGGAGAGGAGCCGGGCGCGGATCGTGGCCGTGACAGGCAGCGTCGGCAAGACCAGCACCAAGGAAATGTTGCGGCTGATGCTTGGCCGGATCGGGCGTGTTCACGCCTCCGACAAATCCTACAATAATCACTGGGGCGTGCCGTTGTCGCTTGCGCGTCTGCCGCGTGACGCCGATTACGCCGTATTCGAGATCGGCATGAACCATGCGGGCGAGATTGTCCCGCTGACGAAAATGGTTAGGCCCCATGCGGCCATCATTACGACGGTCGGGCCGGTTCATATCGAGTTTTTCGACAGCGTCGAGGCTATCGCCGAGGCCAAGGCCGAGATTTTTGAGGGCGTGGAACCGGGAGGCGCGGCGATCCTCAATCGGGACAATGAGCATTTTGGCTTGCTTGCCGAACGCGCGGGGGAAGCGCGCATAAGCCGCATCGTCAGTTTTGGACGTGAAAATGGGGCCGACGCTGCTCTGACCGCGTTTGAGGCGCAGCCGGACGGATCGCGCGTCCAAGCGGACTGCCTCGGGGAAAGCATGACCTATCAGGTCGGTGCGCGCGGCGAACATCTGGCGATGAATTCGCTCGCTGCTCTTGCCGCCGTGAAGATCCTTGGCGGCGATGTCCATGAAGCAGCGCCAGCGCTCGCCGAGTTCGGCGCACCGGCAGGACGCGGCGCGCAAACCGTTCACGTGATCGACGGTGGCAGCTTCCGCCTGATCGACGAAGCCTATAACGCCAATCCGGCCTCGATGAATGCCGCATTCGCCGTGCTCGGCTCGTTCCCGCGCGAGGCGGCGGCGCGGCGCGTGGCGGTGCTGGGCGATATGCGCGAGCTTGGTGCACTCTCGGACGCGCTGCATGAAGGACTTGCCGCCGGAATTGCGGCGGCGGAGATCGACACCGTGTATTGCTGCGGCCCGCATATGGCGGCGCTTTTCGCAGCACTGCCGTTGGCGCGGCGCGGCGCATGGGCGGAAAAAGCCGAGGATCTGAAAGACATCCTTCTCGCCGAAATCCGCGCCGGCGATGCGGTCATGATCAAGGGCTCACTCGGCAGCCGGATGGGTCCTATTGTCGACGCCATCAAACAGAAATTCCCTCATTGCGAGCCGGCCGCCAAGCCCGCCGCCGCATAACCGAAAGGCCGCGTATGCTTTACCTCCTCAGCGTTCTGGGCGATGACGCGCAAGTCTTCAACGTCTTCCGCTACATCACCTTCCGCACGGGCGGCGCGATCATGACCGCGCTGATGGTGGTATTCCTGTTCGGCCCGATGCTGATCAACAGCATGCGTCTCTATCAGGGCAAGGGGCAGCCGATCCGCTCCGACGGTCCGCAGTCTCATCTGAGCAAGGCCGGAACGCCGACCATGGGCGGGCTGATGATCCTGCTCGGCGTGGGTGTGGCGACGATCCTGTGGGCCAACCTGGCGAACAAGTTCGTCTGGGTCGTGCTGGCGGTCACGCTGTCCTACGGGCTGATCGGCTTTTACGATGATTATCTGAAGGTGACGAAACGTTCCTCGAACGGCTTTCCCGGCCGTATCCGTTTCAGCCTCGAAGTGCTGATCGCGGGCGTTGCCACATATGTCATCATGCAGGCCATGTCGCCGGAAATTTCAACCTCTGTCGCCGTGCCGTTCTTCAAGAACCTGCTGATCGACATCGGGCCGTTCTTCCTGCTGCTCGGCGTTCTCGTCATTGCCGGGGCGGGCAATGCGGTCAATCTCACCGACGGGCTCGACGGGCTGGCCATCGTGCCGGTCATGATCGCGGCGGCGACTTTCGGCGTGATCGCCTATCTGGTCGGTAACGCGCTGTTCTCGGATTACCTGCAGGTACATTTCGTTGCGGGCGCGGGCGAACTGGCCGTGATCTGCGGCGCGCTGATCGGGGCGGGGCTGGGATTCCTGTGGTTCAATGCGCCGCCCGCGATGATCTTCATGGGCGACACCGGCTCGCTTGCGCTTGGCGGCGCGCTCGGCGCGATAGCGGTCGCGACCAAGCATGAGATCGTGCTGGCGATTGTCGGCGGGCTGTTCGTTCTGGAGACGGTTTCCGTGATCGTGCAGGTCCTCTCCTTCAAGCTGACCGGCAAGCGCGTTTTCCGCATGGCGCCGCTGCATCACCATTTCGAGCAGAAGGGCTGGCACGAGGCGACGGTCGTGGTGCGCTTTTGGATCATCGCGGTCGTGCTGGCGCTGATCGGACTTTCGACACTGAAGCTGAGGTAAACGCGATATTGAGCGCGTGGAGCTCTTCGGGGCCCACGACTTGAATGTGAGAGTCACAGAGGGGCACGCTTAGGGGCCCACGGCCAAGTGGGCCAAGAGCCGGGCGGATGTCCGGCGAGCGAGCAACGCGAGCAAGTAAACATGATCCCCGTCACGATCTTTGCAGGCAGGAAGGTTGCCGTTTTCGGCCTCGGGCTTTCCGGCCTTGCCACGGCGAAGGCGCTTGCGGCGGGCGGGGCGGAACCGGCGCTCTGGGACGACGGCGAGAAGGGGCGAGAGGGCGCCCGCGCGGCCGGTTTCGAACCGGTCGACCTGACGTCCGCCGACTGGAGCCAGTTCGCCGCGCTCGTGCTGGCCCCCGGCGTGCCGCTGACGCACCCCGAACCGCACTGGATGGTCGATCGCGCGAAGGCCGCAGGCGTCGAGATCATCGGCGACACGGAGCTGTTCTGCCGCCAGCGCCGCACCGAGGGGAGTCGGGCAAAAATCATCGCCATCACCGGCACCAACGGCAAATCGACGACGACCGCGCTCGCCGCCCATCTGATCGCCGCATCGGGACGCCGCGCCGCAATGGGCGGCAATATCGGCACAGCGGTTCTCGCCCTGGAACCTTACGCCGACGACATCACCTATGTGCTGGAATATTCCTCATTCCAGATCGACCTGACGCCGTCGCTGGACGCAACCGCCGCCTGCCTGCTGAACATCACGCCCGACCACCTCGACCGTCACGGCACTCTTGAGCATTACGCCGCCGTAAAGGCGCGGATTTTCGATCGGCTGGGCGCGGACGCAACGGCCGTGATCGGTATCGACGATCCGGTGAGCGCTGCCATCGCCGACGAGGTGACGGGCAGAGCAACACTGCGCCGGATCTCGGTTCGCGGCCCCGTCGAGAACGGCGTCTACGCCGACGGCCATTCGCTCATCGAGGTCGAGGCCGGGAATGCTCGGCCTGCCATCACCCTCGGCGGCATCGGCACGCTTCGCGGCGCGCATAATGCGCAGAACGCCGCCGCCGCCTTCGCGCTCTGCCGGGCGATCGGGCTCAGCCGCGAGGAGATCGCCGACGGGCTCGCCAGCTTTCCCGGTCTGCCGCACCGCATGGAGGAGGTCGGACGGCTGGGCCGCGTCCTATTCATCAACGACTCCAAGGCGACCAATGCCGATGCGGCGGCCAAGGCGCTGGCCAGTTTCAAGCCGATCTACTGGATCGCGGGCGGGCTGGCCAAGGCAGGCGGGCTGGACGGTCTCGAAACATATTTCCCGAATATTGCCCGCGCCTATTTCATCGGCGAAGCGGCGGGTGATTTCGCACGCGCCGTCGATGGCGCGTTGCAGGCGCAGATCAGCGGCACGCTGGACGCCGCGATCCGCGACGCCGCACGCGACGCTGCAAGCTCGGACCAGCCGGAGCCGGTCGTCCTGCTCTCGCCGGCCTGCGCGTCCTACGACCAGTTCCCCAATTTCACCGTCCGGGGCGATGCCTTTCGCGATGGCGTCGCCGGGCTTGACGGTATCGTCATGCGGGAGAACGCTGCGGGATGAGGCTGACGCGAAGCGACCGGAGCGTTGTTGCGGATTGGTGGTTCTCCGTCGACCGCGCGATGCTCGGCGCGATCCTGCTGCTGATGGTGCTCGGCATGATCGTGTCGCTGGCGGCAAGCCCGGCCGTTGCGCAGAAGATCGGGCAGGAGCCGCTTTATTTCTTCAAGCGGCATCTTATATTCCTCGCCCCTGCGGCGCTGCTACTGTTCGGCTCCTCGATGCTGACGCCGAAGCTGATCCGGCGCGCGGGGCTTGCGCTGTTCATGGGCGGCATCATCCTGATGCTGCTGGCGATGGCTCAGGGTATCGAGAAGAACGGCGCCGTGCGCTGGCTGATTTTCGGTGGCGGGCAGTCGCTGCAACCGTCCGAGTTCGTCAAGGCGGGCTTTGTGGTTCTGACGGCGTGGCTGTTTTCCGAAGCCGTGAAGCGCCCGGAGATGCCGGCGCTGCCGCTGGCGATGGGGCTGTTGCTCGTTTTCGTCAGCCTGCTCGTGCTTCAGCCGGACATCGGCCAGGCCTCGCTGATCGTGCTGGTGTGGAGCGGGCTGTTCTTCCTTGCCGGATATTCGCTGATCTGGATCGCGCTGCTCGGCGCGGCGAGCCTTGGCGCTTTCGCCGCCGCCTATTTCATGATCGCCCATGTCAGGAGCCGCGTGGACCGCTTCCTCGATCCGGCGCAGAATGACACACATCAGACCGACACGGCTTTGGCCGCTTTCCGCGAAGGCGGCTGGTTCGGGCGCGGTCCGGGCGAGGGCACGGTCACGCCGAAGCTGCCGGACGCCTATACCGACTATATTTTCGCCGTGATCGCGGAAGAGTTCGGGCTGATTTTCTGCCTTTTTCTGGTCTGCCTTTACGCATTCATCATCTGGCGGGGCCTGAGCGCCGCGATGCGCTCGCGCGATCCGTTTATTCGTCTTGCACTTTCCGGCCTTATGATGCTCTTTGGTTTTCAAACGCTGATTAATATGGCAGTTAACATCGACATGATGCCGGCGAAGGGCATGACCTTGCCTTTTTTGTCCTATGGTGGATCTTCGCTGACAGCTATCGCGTTGACGATGGGATTGGCGCTGGGACTGGCCAGACGGCGGCCCGAACCCGTGCCCATCTACCGGTCTCCGCCGAATATGGCAGCGCACGAGGTCTCCCCCGGAGCCAGCGTTCCGTAGACGGCCGGAGCGCTCGCGGACTGAAACGACACCAACGCTTTTGCGCTCATCGAGTTGATGTGAGCGCGAGGGGGATGCGACTTTGACTGATGCATCGATCGTATTGACCGCGGGTGGCACGGGCGGCCACCTTTTCCCGGCTCACGCGCTGGCTGGCGAGCTGATGCGCCGTGGCTACGAGGTCGATCTCATCACCGACAGCCGCGCGGGCTATCTGGGCGACAGCTTCCCCGGGCGTGCGGTGCACAAGGTGCCCTCCGCCACCTTCAGGGGCAAGTCGCCCATCGAAGCCATCAAGATGATGGCCACCAATTCCAATGGTTTCAAGATGGCCTACGACATCATGGCCGATCTGAAACCGAAGGCCATGATCGGCTTTGGCGGTTATCCGACGCTGCCGCCCGTGCTTGCGGCGCTTGCGCGCGGCATTCCGAGCGCCATTCACGAGCAGAACTCGGTCATGGGCCGGGCCAACCGGTTCCTTGCCCCGATGGTCAAGGCGGTGGCCCTGTCCTTCGAGGACACGAAATTTCTCGAAGGCAAGCTTGCCGAGAAAAGCTACGTCACCGGCACGCCCTTGCGCGAGAATGTCCTTGAACAGCGCGGCGGCATCTACCAGCCGCCCCAGCCGGGCCAGCCGCTGAACCTGCTTTGCTTCGGCGGCAGCCAGGGCGCACGCTTCTTCTCCGACACCATGCCGATCGCCCTGCAACTTCTGCCGCAGGAACTGCGCGACCGGCTGATGGTCGTTCAGCAATGCCGCGCGGAGGACATCGACCGCGTGTTCGATGCCTATGAAGTCGCGGGTGTGGCGGCGGAACTGGCGACATTTTTCGAGGATCTGCCTTATCGCATGGGGGCGTCGCATCTGGTGATCGCGCGCTCAGGCGCCACAACTGTTGCAGAATTGGCAGCATTGGGACGTCCTGCGGTGCTCGTACCCTTGCCAAATTCTGTCGATAACGATCAATTAGAGAATGCGACCCGATTCGAAAAAGCGGGCGCAGGCTGGTGCTTCGAGCAGTCGATCATGACGCCGGAGCGGCTGGCAGGGACTTTACGGCGGCTATTCGAGGAACCGGCGACCCTCGCACGCGCTGCATCCCGCTCCAAATCGCTCGCGCGTTTCGACGCTGTCACGCGATTGGCGGATCTGGCGGTAACGCTGGCCGAAGCGCCGGAGACGTTTACGGCACAGCATGAAGCTGAGGGGCATGTTTAGGAATGACGGATCTGAGGGACTGCCAGCCGATTCACATTGTCGGCATCGGGGGCATCGGCATGAGCGCGATCGCCGAGGTTCTGCATAGTCGCGGCATCCATGTGCGCGGCAGCGACCTCAAGGATAGCGTCAACACGCGCAGGCTGGCCGAGAAGAGCATCGAGGTTGCTATCGGGCATCGCGCGGAAAATGTCGAGGGGGCGGGGCTCGTCGTTCTGTCGTCCGCCGTCAAGGAAACCAATCCGGAACTGATCGCCGCCAGAGCTGCTGGGCGGACGGTCTGGTGCCGCGCCGAAATGCTGGCGCGCCTGATGGAAGACTACCGGACTGTCAGCGTAACCGGCACGCATGGCAAGACGACCACCACCTCCATGATCGCCTGGATCTTCGAGCAGGCGGGGATGGACCCGACGGTGATCACCGGCGGCATCGTGAACAATTGGGGCACGAACGCCCGGATCGGCGAGGGCGAGTGGTTCATCGTCGAGGCTGACGAATCCGACGAGACCTTCGTCAAGCTGCCGACCCATATCGGCGTCGTCACCAATATCGATCCGGAGCATCTGGACTTTTACGGCTCCGTCGAGGCGATGCATGACGCCTACAAGCGTTTCTTTGCCGGCATTCGGCCCGGCGGCGCGGTTGTCGCGGGCATCGACCATCCGGTCGTGCGCGAGTTTTCGGCGAACGCCACACTCTCCGAAGGCAGCCGCATCCTGCGCTATGGCGTTGCCGGCGACGCCGATCTTCGGCTTGCCGCCGTGCGCTCCAACGGCGCCGCGCTTCATGCCGACGCGGTGCTTGGCGGCGCGGTGAGGGGCGGCGCGCGCCGTCTCGACGATCTGACGCTGGCCGTTCCCGGCCACTACAACGCGCTGAACGCCATGGCGGCGATGGCTGTTGCCGCTGAAGCCGGCATTCCCGACGATGCGATCCGCGCGGCGCTGGCGACTTTTCCCGGCGTCAAGCGGCGCTTCACGCAGACGGGCATCTGGAACGGCGTCTCAATCTACGATGATTACGCCCATCACCCGATCGAGATTTCCGCCGTTCTGCAAGCCGCGCACGGCGCTACGAAGGGCCGCGTCATCGCCATCGTGCAGCCGCACCGCTATTCGCGCCTGAAAAGCCTCTTCCCCGAATTTTGCGACTGCTTCTCGAACTCCGATACGTTGATCGTGACGCCGGTCTATTCCGCCGGTGAAGAGCCGAACGGCATCGACCGCGATACGCTCGTGGACGGCGTGAAGATGCGCGGTCACAGGCAGGTGCTGGCCGTCGACGGCGAAGACCAGCTGACGAACCTTGTCGCATCCATCGCCAAGCCGGGCGATCTGGTGATCGGCATGGGCGCGGGAACGATCACCGAATGGACGAACGCGCTGCCGGGCAAGCTGGGAAAGCTGGGGCCGCGTCTTGACGCGGCTGAGTAAGAGACCGAGAGGTTTATCGGAATCCCCGCGAAGGCGGGGATCTGCTCATAATTGCATCTGGATCCCCGCTTTCGCGGGGATTTCGTTCATGGGGGCGGCGACAGTGATCGCTCAGCGCAAGATGACCTATCCCGACCTGACCGCCGAACTCACAAGCGCCTTGCCCGACCTGCGTGGCCGTCTCGAAGCCAACCGGCCGATGGCGGACATCACCTGGTTTCGCGTCGGTGGACCCGCGCAAGTGCTGTTTTCGCCTGCCGACGAGGCGGATCTGGCCTATTTCCTTCGCGAAATCGACGGAACGTTGCCGATCATCGTCGTCGGCGTCGGATCGAACCTGCTTGTGCGCGACGGCGGCATTCCGGGTATCGTCATCCGGCTGGGACGCGGCTTCAACAAGGCCGAACCTGAAGCCGATCACCGAATCCGCGTCGGCGCCGCGATGCCCGACATGCGGTTGGCGCAGGCGGCCGCCAAGGCCGGTATCGCGCGGCTCGCCTTCTATCGCGGCATTCCGGGCACGGTTGGCGGCGCGCTGCGCATGAACGCCGGCGCGCATGGGACGGAAACGAAAGACGTGCTGATCGAAGCGCGCGCGGTTGACCGCACCGGTGCGGTCCACACGCTCAGCCTCGATGATCTCGCCTACACCTATCGCCATTGCGGCGCGCCTGAAGACCTGATCTTTACTGAAGCGCTCTATCAGGGCGAGCCCGGCGATCCGGAAGAGATCGCGCGCGCCATGCAGGACGTTGCCGACTATCGCGAGACGCATCAGCCGACCAAGGCGCGCACCGGCGGGTCAACCTTCAAGAACCCGCCCGGCAACAGTTCATGGAAGCTGATCGACTCAGCGGGCCTTCGTGGCTTTCGTGTCGGCGGCGCGCATATTTCGGAAAAGCACTGCAATTTTCTGATCAATGATGGCGAGGCGACCGCCGAGGATATCGAGACGCTCGGCGAGACGGCGCGGGCGCGCGTCAAGGCGCAAAGCGGCATCGAGCTGGAATGGGAAATCAAGCGGCTCGGCGTGCCTGCCGAGGGCCGTCCGATGGTGGCGGCGGCATGAGCAGCGACCGGAAATTTCATCACGTTGCGGTCCTGCTTGGCGGCTGGTCTGCGGAGCGCGAGGTCTCGCTCAATTCCGGCAGGCAATGCGCCGATGCGCTGGAAGGCGAGGGCTACCGGGTCACGCGCATCGACGTCGATCGCGACCTGCCCGCGCGGCTTTTGGAAATTCGCCCCGATGTCTGCTTCAACGCGCTGCACGGCAAGGGCGGCGAGGATGGCGCCATCCAGGGCATTCTGGAGACGCTGCAGATCCCTTATACGCATTCCGGCGTGCTGGCTTCGGCGCTCGCCATGCACAAGGTCAAGACCAAGCTCGTACTCGCGCAGGCCGGAATCCCGGTCGCCGAGGATCGGATCGTGTCCCGCCTCGAAGCCGCCAAGGCCCATGCGCTGCCGCCGCCCTATGTCATCAAGCCGGTCGATGAAGGATCGAGCGTCGGCGTGTTCATCGTGCGCGAGGATCACCAGCATCCGCCGCAGGAACTGACCTCCGCAGAATGGTCCTTCGCCGAAGAGGTCATGGCTGAGCGCTATGTGGCCGGCCGCGAACTCACCTGCGCCGTGATGGGCGACCGTCCGCTCGGCGTCATCGAGATCCTTCCGGCCGAGGGTCTCAGCTTTTACGATTATCAGGCAAAATACGCCCATGGAGGCTCAAGACACGTCCTTCCAGCCGAAATTTCACCGAATATTTACGAATTGGTACAGAAGCTGTCCTTAAGGGCTCATCAGGCTTTGGGGTGCCGGGGGATCAGCCGGGCGGATTTCCGCTTCGACGACCGGCCGGACGGGACGGGGGAGTTGATCTGCCTTGAGGTCAACACGCAACCCGGCATGACGGCGACGTCACTCGTACCGGAACTCGCAAGCCACAGTGGCCTGACATTCGGTGAACTTGTCCGCTGGATTGTGGAGGACGCTTCTTGCAATCGATGATAAATCCTTCTACTCGTGAAGGTTATCACCGCTTTGCTCCCACGCCGAATCGCCGCTTGCGGCGGGATCGCGCCGAAGGGATGCATCGAACGGATGCAGCCGAACCTTCGTTGTTCGGCTGGTTTGCGGCGCGTAGCGATCTGGCCGCGAAACTCGGACTTCTAGCGTGCGTACTCTTTTATGGACTGACGGCCGCTTACGGCGTTGTCGCCGGCGGGCATTGGGATCATGTGCGCCAGACCATTGCCTCCGCCACCAACGGCGCCGCAATTTCGGCGGGATTTGAGGTGAAGGCAGTGCAGGTCGAGGGGCGGCGGAATATCCGGGAGACGGAAATCGCCGAGGCCCTCGGCTCCTACAAGGGGCTGTCGATCTTCGCCTTCGATACCGCTGCCGCTCGCGAACGGCTGAGGGCAAATGGCTGGATCGAGGAGGCGCGCGTCATGCGGCTGCTGCCCTCCGCGCTGGTTGTCGAACTGGAAGAGCGAAAGCCCTACGCCTTGTGGCGCGAGGGCGGCAAGACGGCGGTGATTGATGCGGCAGGGCGCGCGCTGGCTTTGGCGAGCCCGGCGGAATTCCCCGAACTGCCGATTGTTTCAGGCCCCGGAGCAGCGGCTCCGGCAAAGGAGATCATCGAGGCGCTGGCCGTGTTGCCCGAATTGCGCACGCGCATTCAGGATATCGAGCGCATTGCCGGGCGGCGCTGGGACATTGTGCTCGATACGGGATTGAGGGCGAAGCTGCCGCGTGACGGGTTCACGGAGGCTCTGGCCGATCTGAGCCTGATCGCGCAGAAGAATCCGGCGGCATTCTATGAAATTTCGGAAATGGATTTCCGCGTGCCGCTGCAATTTACGATTCGTTTAAAGGATGAGTCCGAAAAAGGACGGCGGCAATTCCTGTCGTGGCTGTCGGCCAGCCACAGCCAAGGTCTCTAGGGCTGAATGAGCAGGCAGGCCCTAACTGGAGCGAGTGTGAAGGGGCGGACGCTACTCTCGAATGTTCGCGCTTCAGGTGAACTAGTACCGCGTTGAGAAGAAAAGCAAGAGCGATGCGTCCGGCGAGTGGCCGGAGCGCGTTTAGCGGGGGCAGTGAGTGCGAACGAAAGCTCGCAGATATTCAGGCACGGAGCGCACCGTCGTTGTCCTCGACGCGGGGACGCGCAAGATGTGCTGCCTTGTCGCCCGCCTCATGCCGTCGTCCCCCTGGCAGGATGTCTCCCTCGCATCGCGCATCCGCGTGACCGGCTACGGCTATCAGCTCTCGCGCGGCATCATGTCGGGCCGCGTCTCCGATATGGAGGCGGCGGAGCGCACGGTGCGCAGCGTCGTGGCGAAAGCGGAACGCGCGGCGGACGTCACCGTCAACGAGGTTTACATCACCACATCGCTCGGACCGCTGGCCAGCGAGAGCTTTACCGCCAGCGTCGATCTGCCCTCCGGCGCGGTCACGGCGCGCGACATGGAGCGGGTGATGCGGGCTGCGAGCGAATATGCGGCGCAGAACGGCCGGATGGTGCTGCACAGCGTGCCCTTCGGCTACGCGCTGGGTTACGAAAGCGGCATCACAGACCCGCTCGGCATGATCGGGGATACGCTGAAGGTGGATGTTCACACCATATCCACAGATGCGCTGCCGCTCAAGAATCTCAAACATTGCGTTGAACGCAGCCATTTGTCGGTCGCGGGCGCCGCCGTTGCCGCCTATGCCAGCGGGCGCGCGGTTCTTACGGATAGTGAAACCCATGCGGGCGTGACATGTATCGACATGGGCGCTGGCACGACAGGCGTGGCCATCTTTGCCGGCGGCAGTTTCATCTACGGTGATTCGATCGACATTGGCGGCAATCACATCACGGGCGATATCGCGCACGCATTCTCCATCTCTCTCGTCGAGGCGGAGCGGCTGAAAACGCTGCACGCATCGGTGTTTGCCGGTGGCGAACGCGGGTCCTATCATCATGCCGGAGCCGATCGCGGCGACGATGATGGGGAACTGCTCTCACGCCATATCTCCAAAGCCGAAGTTTCCGACATCGCGCGCATTCGTCTGGAGCAGATTTTCACCGAGATTCGTGACCGGCTGCACGAAAACGGCGTTTCGGCCATGTCGGGCCAGCGGATCGTGCTGACGGGCGGAGCCAGCGAGTTGCTCGGCACGGCGGAGTTCGCAGCGCAGATATTCGGCAAACAGCCAAGGCTGGGACGTCCGCGCGCAGTCTCCGGGTTGCCCGGACAGGAAACCGGCCCTTCATTCGCCGCACCTGTAGGGCTTCTCATTCACCTGCTGGATGACGATCTGAAGCTAGACACCGTGGTCAAGCCGGAGATCATCGCGGCAAGTCAGGGCTATCTGGCGCGCGTGGGGCAGTGGCTACGCGAGAGTTTTTAGGGCGAGGTCCGATAAAATGGAAACCATTTTTCGGAAAAACCGAGCTTGAAACAAATCTAGTGGAACGGCCGGATGTCAATGGGCCGTAAGGACCGCCGGACAGGGCGGGGAAGAGATTGACGAGGTTGCCATGAGCATCAATTTGAAACTTCCATCTCTGACCGAATTGCGGCCGCGCATTACCGTGGTCGGCGTCGGCGGCGCGGGCGGCAACGCCGTCAACAACATGATCCAGTACGGGCTGGAGGGTGTGGAGTTC
The DNA here is from genome assembly GCA_050330195.1 of Rhodomicrobiaceae bacterium. GTDB lineage: Bacteria > Pseudomonadota > Alphaproteobacteria > Rhizobiales > Rhodomicrobiaceae > JAHQVI01. Next base: position 19,312 of record JBHJOB010000083.1, read on the forward strand.
ATCGCCGCCAATACGGACGCGCAGGCGCTGTCCATGTCGGCGGCGGGCTGCCGGGTGCAGATGGGCGTCACCATCACCGAAGGTCTCGGCGCGGGCTCGCGGCCGGAAATCGGCGCGGCGGCGGCGGAAGAGGCGCTCGATGAGTTGCGCTCGCTGATCGAAGGCAGTCACATGCTGTTCGT
>JBHJOB010000084.1:0-41168 GCA_050330195.1 Rhodomicrobiaceae bacterium
CACCGTGAACTACAAGCCGCAGCCATGCTGATGTGGCACGATATTGCTCGCCTGCAGGCCGCGTGAGAAAGAGACATCGGCCAGAAATTTGACCGGTTGCTCTTAAGTTTACGATGCCCCCTGCCCTGCTGCGTCGCCTCGTCCAGCCAGGTCGAGCGGGTGCGTCTGTCGCTGCAGGTCACCGGCCTTACGCCCTTCTTCGGCGATCATGCGTTCAGCGCCTCAATGGTCGAAAACGGCAAGCCTGCGCCGGATCTGTTTCTTTTGGCTGCGCGGAAGATGCGCGTCGAGCCGGGCCGGTGTATCGTTATCGAGGACAGCCCGGCGGGGGTCGAAGCGGCGCAGCGGGCGGGAATGCGCGTCTTTGCTTTTCTGGGAGGAAGCCACGCCCAGTCGCCCGCGCATCGCCGGGCGCTGGAGAGCCTCGATCCGACACTCATATTCGACGATATGGCGGATCTGCCGGGGCTCATTGAAGCGTGATCAGGGAGAAGGGGTTCATCATGCGTGACCTCGTCATTGGCGTCGATGTTGGGACGGGGAGCGCCCGCGCAGGCGTGCTGGACCGTGCCGGGCAGCTTCTGGGGCGTGCGGAACATCCGATCGACATGCACCAGCCGGAAGCCAATCACGCCGAACATGATTCCGAGCAGATCTGGTCGGCGGTGTGCATCGCGGTGCGGAACGCGCTGGAAGCCGCCGGAGCGGATGGCAGCCGGGTCGCGGGGCTCAGTTTCGACGCGACCTGTTCGCTTGTGGTCCGCGACCGCGATGGCGGGCAACTCAGCCTGTCCCGTTCGGGGGAAAACCGCTGGGACACGATTGTCTGGCTCGATCACCGCGCGCTTGCCGAAGCGGAGGAATGCACGGCGACCGGCCACGGCGTGCTGGATTTCATCGGCGGCGTCATGTCGCCGGAAATGCAGACGCCGAAGCTGATGTGGCTCCGCCGCAACCTGCCGCGATGCTGGGAGCGCGCCGGATATTTTTTCGACCTCGCCGATTTCCTGACCTGGAAGGCATCCGGCTCTCTCGCCCGTTCGCAATGCACGCTGACATGCAAATGGACCTATCTCAGCCACAGGGAACCCGGCTGGCAGCGCGATTTCTTCGAACGCGTCGGGATCGCGGACATGACCGCGAAAGGCAATCTGCCGGATCACGCCAGCCCCATCGGCACGGATCTCGGGCCACTGACGCCGACTGCCGCCGATCAGCTCGGCCTGACGACGGACACGCGCGTCGGCACCGGGCTGATTGACGCCCACGCCGGGGCGCTCGGCGTGCTCGGAGCCTATGCCGGCGACGTCGACACGCTGGACCGCCATCTTGCGCTGATCGCCGGAACGTCGAGCTGCGTCATGGCGCTCTCCGCCGAAGCGCGGCCGACGCCGGGCGTCTGGGGGCCTTATTACGGCGCGGTCCTGCCGGATTGCTGGCTCAATGAAGGCGGCCAGTCCGCAACCGGAGCGCTGCTGGATCACATCATCCGCTGGCATGGCGCGGGCGGCGAGCCGGATGCGAAAATGCACGCCCGCATTGCCGAGCGCATCCTCGACATGCGGCGCACTGAAGGGCTCGACCTCGCAGGCCGGCTGCATGTCCTGCCCGACTTTCACGGCAATCGCTCACCGCTGGCCGATCCGAACGCCGTCGGCGTCATCAGCGGCCTGACACTGGACGTGTCTTTCGACAGTCTCTGCCGTCTCTACTGGCGCACGGCCGTCGGAATTGCGCTTGGCGTCCGCCATATCCTCAAGACACTGAACGAGCGCGGCTATGGCATCGACACGCTGCATGTTACCGGCGGTCATGTGAAGAACCCGCTGCTGATGGAACTTTACGCGGACGCCGCGGGGTGCACCGTTATCGAGCCGTCCACGGATGATGCCGTATTACTCGGGACCGGCATGGTCGCCGCGACTGCCGCCGGCTTCTATGCCGATCTGAGCGGTGCGGCGATGGCGATGGGACATGATGGCCGTTCGCGCCTGCCCAATCCCGCAGCGCGCGCCCGCTTCGATGCCGACTACCGCGTCTTTCTGAAAATGCACGAGCAACGGCGTGAACTTGACCGGATCGGCGATGCAGACGGTTCGCATCCTTGAAAGGACCGGTCGCAATGTCGGCCAGTATCGACGGCCGGCATGCCGCGAATGCGCCGGTCAGATCAGGACTTGTCGAACGGACGCGTGTGGATGAACAGGTCGTAGAACGCCATCAATGCGGTTACCCCGAGGACGACTGCGAGATCGATGCGGGGCACCTTGTAGACGAGAACTCCGAGAAAGCCCAGAAGCGTCAGAAAAGCGGCAATCGTCAGCAAACGTTCAAACATGGTCAGTTTTCCTTATTGCCGGCTTCGAGTTTTTCCAACAGCCAGCGCGCCGTGCGCAGCAATCTTGCATCCCCCCCGCGCGGACCGACAAGCTGAATGCCCATCGGCAGCCCGTTCCCGGCTTCGAACACCGGCAATGTGATTACTGGCGTGCCGCACAGCGTCCAGATGGCGTTGAACAAGGGCGACCCCGTACTGTCCAGCCCCCTGGGCGCGGGGCCGGGGGCGGCAGGCGTCAAGATGGCGTCGCAACGCTGGAAAATCTCGTCAAGTCCCGAATAGAGATAATCGGGCCAGTCGAGCGCGGCGATGTAATCATGGGCAAGAATCTCGCGACCCTTTGCCATCGCCGCCGTGATTTCAGGCGAAAGCCTGTCCGCGCCGTCGCGGCTATAGCGGTGCAGGCACTTGGCCATTTCGGAAAAATTGATGCGCTCACGGATCGTTGCGGCCTCCGCGAAAGGCGTCGGAAGTTCGGCTTCGAAACATCCCTCGCCCAGCGTCGCGGCCAGCTCTTCCACCGCCAGGCGGCACTCCTCATCCGCTTTGCCCCAGTAGGGCGTGCGGACAAAGGCAAATTGGGGCGTCACCGGAACACGGGCGCGGGCCGTTTCCAGAAGCTGCGGCGCGGGCGCCGGAGCGGTTGTCTTGTCCGCCGCGTCGTAGCCGAATAGCGCCTCGGCAAGCATGGCCGCGTCTTCCACGGAGCGGGCGAAGACGCCGACGCGGTCAAGCGTCGTCGACTGCGCAAGGATGCCGGTTCGCGGAATTGTGCCCTGGCTGGGCAGGAAGCCTGTGATGCCACAGAAGGCGGCAGGCCGAATGACGGAGCCGGCAGTCTGTGTGCCGACTGCAAGGGGAACCATGCCGGCCGCAACCGCCGCTGCCGAGCCGGATGATGAGCCGCCGGGCGTGTGGTCGGGATTGACCGGATTGCGGGTCTTGCCCGGATGCATGAAGGCCAGCTCGGTCGAAACCGTCTTGCCGATGATGATGGCCCCGGCAGCCTTCAGCTTTGCCACGATGGCCGCATCGGCCGAGGGAACACGCCCGGCGTCGATCACCGTGCCGTTGAGCGTCGGGATGCCCTTGGTGTCGATGATATCCTTCAGCGCGACGGGCAGCCCATGCAACGGGCCCAGAGCGCGTCCCGTTCCACGGTAATTGTCGACCGCTTCGGCCTGGCGCATCGCGAATTCCGGGTCGAGCCATTCGAAGGCCTGTATCTGGCCGTCGAGCGCCGCGATCCGGTCCAGACACGCCTTCGTCAGTTCGCTGGCCCGCAGGGCTCCGCTGGCCAGACGATCGCGCAAATTCACCGCGCTTGGCGCTGCTGTCGTGACGTCAGCGCCGCCCATAGAGCTGCTCCGGCAAATAGTGGACGATCTGCGGGTAGATATACATTAGCGCCATGCAGATGAAGACCATGAACAGGAACGGCATGACGCCGGCGAAGATCTGCGTCAGACGCACCTCGGGCGGCGCTATCCCCTTCAGGTAATAGGCCGACATCGCCATGGGCGGCGTCAGGAACGAGGTTTGCAGATTCAGCGCGACAAGGATGCCGAAGAACAGCGGATCAATGCCGAAAAGCGGCAGCAGAGGCAGGAATATCGGCACGAAGATGATGATGATCTCCGACCATTCAAGCGGCCAGCCGAGCAGGAAGATGATCAACTGCGCGAGCAGCAGGAATTGCAGAGGCGTCAGGTTGAGCCCGGTCACGAATTCCGCAATGAGCTGCTCTCCGCCAAGATAGGAAAAAACGGAAGAAAAGACATAAGAGCCGACGAACAGCCAGCAGACCATCGCGGTCGTGCGTACTGTCAGATAGACGCTTTCGCGCATGCGTTGCCAGGTCATGGCGCCATAGGAGATCGCCAGAACGATGCCGCCTAGCGCCCCCATGGAGGCCGCTTCCGTCGGCGTTGCCAGTCCGAAAAGGATGGACCCCAGCACTGCGGCGATCAGGAACGCCAGCGGGAAGAATGACGTCATGATCATTAAGATCAGCCTGGCCGCGGGCACGTCCGGCACTTCGTCGTCCGTCGGTCGAGGCGCAACGCTGGGCTGCAGGATGGACCGCCCGACCACATAGATCAGATAGAGCCCGACCAGCGTGAAGCCCGGCAGAAGAGCGCCTGCATAGAGCTGAACGATCGACACGCCGGACGCTGCGGCATAGACGATCAGCATGATGGATGGCGGGATCAGGATGCCCAGCGTGCCGCCTGCGCAGATGATTCCCGAGGCAAAGGCCGGTTCATAGCGCGCCTTCAGCATGGCGGGCAGGGCCAGAAGCCCCATCAGGGTGACCACCGCGCCGACGATGCCGGTCGCCGTCGCGAACAGGGCGCAGGTAATCAGCGCCGCGACGCCCATAGAGCCGGGAAGGCGTTTCGAGGCGATATTGAGCGTCGTGAACAGCCTGGCCACAATGTTGGCGCGCTCAACGATATAGCCCATGAACAAAAACAGGGGGACGGCTGTCAGCACTTCGTTGGACATGACCGTATAGGTCTGGTTCACGAACAGGTCGAAGATGCGGTTGTTCAGCAAGCCCTCGAACCAGAGGGTCGCGCTGTCCCACCAGCCCGCCGTCTCATCCAGCCGGTTATAGCTGCGCCACATGCGTGACGGGTCGAAATAGGCGTAATAGCCAAAGCCGATCCCCATCGCCATCAGCGTGAAGGCAATCGGGAAGCCCAGAAACACGACGAAAATGAACAGGCCCAGCATGAACAGAGCGATTTGAGGATCCGTCATGGGTGCCTGCCCGCCTCGGCCTCGTCGGCTTTTCTCATCAGGAGATCCTCGGTTTCCTTGACATCGTCGTCCGGCGGAATCCAGTCCCCCGTCCGCATGCAGTGAATGCAGCGGCAAACCTGGGCGATGCCCTGAATGAACAGCAAGATTCCAGCGACCATGATGACTGTCTTGAACTGGTAGATCGGGATGCCCGCCGGACTGTTGATACTGACCTCGCCATATCCCCAGGAGCGCGAGGCATATTTCCAGCCCGAAAAGATCAGCGCCGTGACGCCGGGGAAGAAAAAGAAGATGTACAGGACGAGGTCGACCTTCGCCTGCGTTTGCGGCCGCCAAAGGCGGTATATGAAGTCGCCGCGAACGTGACCGCCGCGCGAAAGCGTGTATGCGCCGCCCATCATAAACAGCGATCCGTACATGATGAAGGACACGTCCAGCGCCCAGGGGGTGGGGCTGTTCAGCACATAGCGCACGAAAACCTCGTAGCCGGTGCCGAAAGCCATGGCGATAATCAGCCAGGCGAACGCCTTGCCGAAACCAGCCGATACCGCATCGGCGAAACGGATATACTGGATCATGGGTGGATACTTTGCAGTCCAGCGTGGCCCGGCGGTGGGAATTCCGCCGGGCCATACCGCGATTAAGCCAGAGTCGATGCTAGAGTTTCAGCTTGCCAGGGAAGTAATGCTCGTAGGCAAGCCCAAGGTCGGGCGCGTTCATCAACTCGTAATAGGCAACGCGATCGGTCCAGGCGCGCTGGCTGTCCATGACCTTCTTCGAGAACGGATCGGCTTCCAGTTCCTTGATCAACTCGTCCCACGCCGTAAGCTGCGCCGAAAGGATGTCCTGGGACGTCCGGTGGATCGTGACGCCATGCTCTTCCTGAAGCTTGACGAGATCGTTGGAATATTCCTTCAGCGCCAAAGCGGTGTTGGAGGTCGAGACCGCTTCCACCGCATATTTCAGGATTGCCTGAAGGTCTTCCGGCAGATCATCCATGAAGCCCCTGTTGAACAGGAACTCGAACGATTCCGACGCCTGGTGATAGGATGACAGGTAATAGTTTTTGGCCACATCCTGTGCGCCGAAGCGGCTGTCAGACGACGGGTTGTTGAACTCGAACGCGTCGATCACGCCGCGCTCCATGGCGGGCACGATTTCGCCGCCCGGAAGCTGGGCGACAGACATTCCCATCTTCTGCAGGAGATCTGCGGCAAGGCCGACGGTACGATATTTGAAGCCGTTCAGTTCGGCCGCTGTATTCACTTCGTTCTTGAACCAACCAAAAGGCTGCGCAGGCATCGGGAAGCCCATATAGCCATAGACGTCAAGGCCCAGAATGTCCTGCGTCAACTCGCGGTAAAGCTCCGCGCCGCCGCCCTGGTAGAACCAAGCAAGCATCGTTGTAGCCGAGCCGCCAAAGACCGGGCCGGTTCCGAAGAAGGACGCAGCCTTGGATTTGCCATACCAGTAAACCGGCACGGTGTGAGCCGCATCGAGCACGCCGTCATTGACAGCGTCCATGACCTGAAATGCACCGACAACAGCGCCGGCGGGGAGCACATCGACCTTCAGGCGGCCGCCGGACATGGCTTCGACACGCTCGACATATTCCCTGACAAAATCCATCCAGATGTCCGATGCAGGCCATGAGGTCTGCATTTTCACGGTAACAGGCGACTGCGCCAGAACGGCAGGCGCCGCGAGCGTTCCTGCTGCAGCAGCCGCGCCACCGGCCATCGCGCTTTTTTTCAGAAACGAGCGTCTTGAGACGCTTTTTTGGCTTTCACTTTTCATTATAATCCTCCCAGATGATTTGTGCTGCTTGGGGCAGCCCAACGCGCTGAGTATTCAGGAACATCTCCCGAATGGCAATAGCACGGGGCTGCGTCTCGTTGGCATCGTTGCAACAATCGCCTCTCAATCACAGAAAATTCAACGGTCGGACGCGTTTTCGTCCTATTGCGAGCCGAAAGTCGGGCCGCTGTCTCGTCACGAAGGTCACGCCACCCTTTCCGTGGCCATCGCCCCGGTTTCAGGGGCTCAGTGCGGCACGACGGCGCGTATTATGCAAAGCCATCAGCCGCACTTTCCGCACGCCGACCATATGGCAGCGCCGACATGACGACTATTCTGCTCCGATCACCCACATGAATTTAGGAGACGTCAATCCTCCAATGCCAATCCTTCTCGGATTCTGCCTGAGATCTCGCAATAAACCCCAAATGTGCGGCAAATATATTTAGCGATCCCGTGCAAATCGCAATCCGCCACAGCCTTGCAGGCTTCCGAGCACTGGGGGCAGGGACGGCTCCGGTACAATTGGCTCCGGTATCAAGGCGAACGCTTTTTCAGCCCCCCGAGTGACGGCACCCGGCAACGGCCAGCGCGACGCGCCTGGTCGGCAGCCTTACTCCTGCCCGCCATCCTCGGCTTGGGCTGGCGCTTCACCGGGCTTCGCCGGGAATTTGGCCACCAGATCAAGCGTTTCTTCGTCACGGCGCACTTGCAGCGGGAGCCAGGTTCCGGGAGCCTGCCGCGTGACGACCTCGATAAGGTCCGGCGCGGCGTCGAGGGCTGTCCCCGCCGCCTGAACGATCCGGTCGCCTTTCTTCAATCCCGCCGTTTCGGCGATGCTGCCGGGGCCGACCGCTTCAACTTTCACACCGGCGCCGGCGGATGCAACTGCGAGTCGGACACCGAGCTTGGGAGCGGGCGGAGTGTCCGCGGACCGATCGTCCACGACAAAAATGGCGTCGGAATAATTGTCATCGACGGTTTCGCATGGCTCGCCCTTGCCAACCGGGATCGCGGTCGCGGCTTCGGTCATGCCCAGATCCTCCAGCTGATGCCGAATGCCAAAACCTCCCTCGACGTGACCGCTGCCCACAATCGCCACGACCAAGGCGTCCCCTTGCTCCTTGCTGGCCTCGGCAAGCGCCTGAGCCATGGCGCGGTCCCAGACTTGCTGAGCCGCAACGAAGTTCCGAAAATCGTCTTTCTGCTGAAATTCAGCGAGCTTTGCGTCGTCGATCTCAATCTGGTGGTCCGGAGTCTTTGCGTCCTTGCCGGGATCGCCGGAGGGCATCGCCTCCTTCAAGGCATAGACTTCGGCAAGCATGCGCTGGTAGCCTTGCGAAGCGGGCGCGGGCGTGCTCACGCCCTGACGCTCCGGCTCGGGAACGGCGTCCCAGCCTTCGCGGCCCACGCGAGCAACCAGCCCGCGCTCGACATTGAGAGCCTTCATGGGAATGCGGTGCATGCGCGCAAAGTCGAAGATCGGCATGTAAAGCCCAGAGGGGTACCCCCATATGCGGGTCCATCCGGCGCTGGCGAGGAAGTCTTCGCGGCTCAACTCGCCTCGCACCCACTTGTCCAGAACCGGCTGAGCCGCGCGCGGAAACATCTCGAGGCCGATGACAAGCGGTTTGCCTCGGCCATGCAACGCTGCAAGCGTATGGAGCTGCCAGCGATGATGCTCGGCATCGTCATGCGTTTCCCCCAGCAGGACAACGCGCTTGCGCGCCAGATCTTCGAGGATTTCCGTATGGGCGACCGGCTCTCTTTCGGGCAGGGCGAGCCAGTTTCCAGCCACGTCGCAATACTCCGCCTTTTCCTGCGCCGTGCCTTCCTGAGTTTCGCCGGCGGCCGGCACAATCGACAAGGTAGCTGCAAACAGCGCAGCAGCACCGATTGCGAGGCTGCGAACGGGCGCTTTGATCGGCGGGACATTCACGTCGGAGGAACTCCTTTTGCGGGGTGAGGCCCGAGGCAATCCGCAACGCCGGAATCGCCGCCTCATCAGGGCCTGCATGATAAGGCGGATTCCCGGCGATTACGTGACGAGGTGCGGTCAATCCGCTGATGCCTTGGAACATGTCTTAGGAAATTGCCGTTCCGAAGGCGTCTTCCTGTCCCATCAGCCGCAACGCCGCAAGCCGCGCGAACCGCAGCGTCAACGCCTTGCGCCGCGCAGCGGATACCGGGACGCATTCGGGGAGACGCACGATTTCCCCGTCATAGGCATCGGCGATCAGGAGGCCGACATCGGAAGGCAGGACATCCTGCGGGAATTCCGGCCCCACCGCAAAGAACAGGCTGTCACACCATTCGGCATATTCAGGCCATTTGCGATCCGAACGATAGTCGGCGAGGCAGGATTTGACCTCCACGATCCAAACGTCCCCTGCCGGACTGAGCGCCAGAATGTCCGCGCGCCGTCCGCTTTTGAGCGGGAACTCGGTGAGCGTGGCGTAGCCGAGCGCGTGCAAATGGCGTATCGCGCCCCGTTGGGGTATCGGAATTGGCCGGGATGGAAGTTCAGCAGAGACGTGCATTGCTGCAAATCCGCATCAAAGGTTCACCGGCCATCAGAGTACCGGCGAAAATCCACCGCGCAAGACCCGAGGCGGCGAAAAGTGAACATTCATGGGAGTGGTGGACAAGCCGGGACTCCGGTCTCAAGCGTTCGCACGCAATGGGCCGGACGGGTCAAATGGTCGGAGCGGCGGGATTTGAACCCACGACCCCCAGTCCCCCAGACTGGTGCGCTACCGGGCTGCGCTACGCTCCGACAAGGTCAATGACGCTTCATAATTGCCCCGCGTTTCCGGCAGGGTCAATAGGCGAATTCGCTCGGGCAGGACGGCCAGTCGATTTCGCCCTCAGCTATGAGCGCCAAAGAGCAAATGAGCAATAATCCGGACGGGAAAGCTAACGGCGAGGCTCGCTGTCCCGTGCGGCGGCCTGGAGGATGTCACGACATTCCTCAAGATCCCTGACAAGGGAGAACAGCATGGCACGCTCGTCGGCTACGCCCTTTTCGTCTTTTTCGGTGCCAGCAACCATTCGTGATTTGCTTGACAGCGGATGGCGCTGGGCCTCGCTTGCCGCTTCTCCGGCCAGATTGGGAATGTCCTTGGGAGCCGCGCCAGAGGGCTCATCCGCATGAGCCCCTTCCTGCCAGCATGTCTTGACAAAGCGTACGCCACTGTCGCGCAAGATGCGTTGAACGCCCTTGATCGTGTAGCCATCGCTATAGAGAAGCCAGCGTATGCCGCGCAGCAAGTCCACGTCTTCCGGACGATAATAACGCCGTCCGCCGCCGCGCTTCATCGGCTTTAGCTGGTTGAATTTGCCTTCCCAAAATCGAAGAACATGTTTCGGGACATCAAGCTCGTCCGCAACCTCGCTTATCGTGCGAAAAGCACTCGAAGATTTCTCCAAAATGGCCCCCACTATTCATATTCCGGCCCGCACCGGAATTATTCAGCCGCTTTTTTAGTCTTGATCAATGACGAGTTGATACGCTCCTTCATGATATTACTGGCTCGAAACACGAGCACACGTCTCGGCGTTATCGGAACGACCTCTCCAGTCTTGGGATTACGGCCGACACGCTCCCTTTTCTCGCGCACGCTGAATGACCCGAAACTGGAGAGCTTCACGTTCTCTCCGCGTTCGAGGCAACCGATAACGTCGCGAATGACGCTCTCAACCAATTCGGCGGATTCATTCCGCGGCAGGCCGACCTTCTGGAAGACCGCTTCCGCTAAATCTGCTCTGGTGAGTGTTTTGCCGTTTGACGGCATGTGGACTCAGCTCTGTCTGGAAGTGTTAAGGGAGTTCAATATTAATGGATATTTGGTTAATCGGTCAACGATAGATGTTACATCGCACTGATTTAAAGGAAGATTCTCTGAAATAACATCTGTCTGGGGCGGATCGCTCAGTCGAAAAAGAATGGTTATGAAACAACAGCGCTAGTAGGATTTATTTAAAAGTCAGTTGAATCCGGAGTTGTGGGGCGATTTTATTCCATAATGCCTTCACGGAACACTATTACCAGCGGACCAGAACAGAGCCCCACGTAAAGCCGCCGCCCATGGCCTCTAGCAGGACGAGATCACCAGTATTGATACGGCCATCCCGCCGGGCAAGATCGAGCGCGAGCGGAATAGAAGCGGCCGATGTATTGCCATGCTTCTCCAGCGTCATCACGATCTTCTCAGGCGAAATGCCCAGCTTGCGGGCCGTTCCATCCAGAATTCTCTTGTTCGCCTGATGCGGAACGAACCAGTCGATGTCGTCCGCGGTCAGGTCATAGGCGTTGAGCGTATCCTGAATGACATCGGAAATGGCGCCGACGGCAAAGCGGAAAACCTCCTTGCCCTGCATTCTGAGATGCCCGACAGTCTGCGTCGAGGATGGTCCGCCATCAACATAGAGCAGATCCTTGTATCGGCCGTCAGACCGCAGGATCGACCCGATGATGCCGCGTTCGTTCTTCTTCCCTGTCGCCTGCTGGCCTTCCACCACCACCGCGCCGGCCCCATCGCCGAACAGCACGCAGGTCGTACGGTCCTTGAAATCGAGAATGCGCGAAAAGGTTTCCGACCCGATGACCAGAGCGCGGCGATATTGGCCGGACTTTATGAAATTGTCGGCGGTGGCAAGCGCATAGACGAAACCGGAGCAGACAGCCTGAAGATCGAAGGCCGCACCGTGCGTGATGCCGAGCGCCGCCTGCACCGTAACAGCGCTGGCCGGGAATGTGTTGTCCGGCGTTGACGTCGCCAGCACGATCAGGTCGATTTCACTGGCGGCGACCCCCGCCACTTCAAGCGCGTTTCTTGCAGCGGCAATGGCCAGGTCCGACGTATTCTCGCCTTCGGCTGCGAAATGGCGTTCGCGAATGCCGCTCCGTTCGACAATCCACTCGTCGGACGTGTCCACGATTCGCGACAGATCGTCATTTGTGACGACTCTTTCGGGGAGATAGGCTCCGCAACCGCGGATCACTGAACGAATGGTGCTCACGAAATCACGTCCGTCGTTTTCAACTTCGGCGCCTGCTGCAGGGCATCCTGAAAGCGCTCGATGTCCTTGGAAATACCAGCCACAAGCCCGCTTCTTGCCATGTCGTAACCGAGATCGACTGCGCTTGCAAAGCCAATCGCGTCGGCGCCGCCATGACTCTTGATGACGATGCCCTGAAGCCCCAGAAAGATACCGCCATTGGAATGGCGAGGATCCATCTTGTCACGCAAGGCGCGAAATGCGCCTTGGGCAAAGAAGGCCCCGATCCTGGCCATGAGCGAACGGTTCATAGCCGCTCGCAGATAGGCCGCGATCTGCTTGGCGGTGCCTTCGGCGGCTTTCAGCGCGATGTTGCCGGTGAAGCCTTCGGTCACCACGACATCGACGGTGCCCTGCCCCAGATCGTTACCCTCGACAAAGCCATGATAGACGATCGGCAGGTCCGCCTTCCTGAGAGCTTCTCCCGCCCGCCGGATCTCTTCAAGCCCTTTTACCTCTTCGACGCCGATATTCAACAGCCCGACCGATGGTTTGTCGACGTGGAACAACGCCCGCGCAAGCGCCGCCCCCATGCCCGCATTGTCGACAAGCTGGCGCGCATCGCCGCCGACATTCGCTCCGATATCGAGCACGATGCATTCGCTGGAAATCGTCGGCCAGACGCCCGCGATCGCTGGCCGGTCGATATTGGGCAGCGTTTGCAGGCAGAACATCGACATCACCATCAGCGCGCCGGTGTTGCCCGCCGACACCACCGCGTCGGCCTCGCCCTTCTTGGCCGCTTCAAGCGCCTTCCACATGCTGGACTTGCCGCGCCCCTGGCGCAGCGCCTGGCTGGGCTTGGCGTCCATGGCAATGGCGACTTCGGTGTGGAACACACGCGAGTTGCGCGCCAGAGCCGGATAGGCGTCAAGATGAGGCTGGATCGCCTGCTCATCGCCGAAAATCAGAAATTCGGTATCGGGATGCCGAACAAGCGAAAGCGCAGCGCCGGGTATGGCAATCGACGGCCCGTGATCGCCCCCCATGGCGTCAAGCGCGATTCGAATACGGTCGGTCATTTCTCCATTTCCGAAACTGGCAAAAGGGGAACGGGGCGAGCGGCGCTGCCTCGCCGGACGCGCGAGACCATTACGCAATGCGGCGGGCAATACAAGGAAATTCAGGCCATTTGACGAGGAACAGAAGATGTGGATTCGCGCCCCGGATCAAGGATATGACCCGCGATACCATATTTGAAAACTCAGGGGCAATAAGGCGGTTTTTGCTCCTGCCGCTTCACTCCTTGGGCTTCAGCTTCGACAGGCCGGCAAATGGGCCGAGCTTGTTGGTCCCGTCCGCGTCCCTGGTCTTTTCGTCCTCCCATTCCAAGGCCGCGCCGCTCTTGCGAGGATAGGGATTGATGGCGCTGGCGAGCAGCTCGATGGCCAAAGCGCCGAGATCGACCGCGCCATTGACGATCGGCGCCGGCGGATCTTCGGGCAGATCACTGACGAGAACGTCTTCCTCGGCCACCGTCGCGGCGATCTGCTTTTCCGGCCAGCATTCCAGATCGACCGGCTCGTCAATGCTTTCGGCAACGGGATCGAGCGTCACGCCGCAAAGCTGCGTCAGCTCTGCGCGCAGTTGCCCGGACAGACGGAAGCGGTTCTTCGCGGCAGGCGTCAGGCGATAGTCGAGGGCAACGCTCTCAAGGCTCTCGATCCTGAGAAAGGCCGCTACGCGCTTCCGGTCGCCAGCCTCAAGCGCAAAATCACCCTCGATGGGCCTGTCGCCGTCGCCGAGGGATATCTTGAGCGAAAAAACCGGGGGTAGCTGAGCCTGGACGTCAGTAGGCATTATTCCTTGATCCGGCAGCGATCTCCGGGAAGCGGATATTTCCCTGAAGCAGCATGTTCAGGGGCATTTCCTGGATGTTCTTGATGGATTGCTGAATGTAGACGGCAATCGGCTCGGAAGAGACGGACTGCTCGCCGCCGCCATCGGAGGACTGGAAGCTCTTCCACACTTCGGCGGAGAGGCCCTTGATGTCATTGCGCTGCATGGCAGTCGAATAGGCAAGCAACTGGCCGTAGAAGAGCTGGGCGATCTTGCGAACCTCTTTCGGCACGTTGCGGTCGGACACGCCAAGGTCGCGGACCATGGTGTCCATCTCGCGGATGAAGGCCTCGACGATTTCCTGCGCGAGCAACTGCCCTTCGCGGCCGCCAAGCTTCAGGATCTGCAGGACGACGAACATGTGGATGACCAGCATGTCGAAGCGTCCGGAGAGCGTATCGGGCACATTGCAGCGAATATAGAACGCAGGATTGCGTGACTGCGCCACAATTGCATCGTAAATCCTTTCGGCAGCTTCCTTTCGGGCCGCGCGACCTGCAAACCAGCGGAACATCGGTGTTGTATGACCTTGAGCCTGGAATCTGTTACGCGTCATGTTTGTCACGGGTGCCACCACGCCAAAAAAACTAATGCCCTAGAACGTAAAGCTCTCAAATCAGCCTGAATTCAGGCTTTACTGGATCGCAAGGTACAGCTCTATGTCAAATCAAGAATCCCTATACACGAGAAATGGTGCCTATATGAGGGCAAGTTCGCCAAAATCGAGAAAAAATTTCCGGGATCTCTTCCTGAATTCGGTCGCAGCCGTCGGCATTGCGCTGAGCCTTTCAGCCTGTGCGGCAGACATCACCAAACATGGTCATGTCTTTACGGAGGAGGATCTGGCGCAGGTCAAGGAAGGGATGAGCCACGATCAGGTGATCCTCGCCCTCGGCACTCCTGACACCAAATCCACAGTTGATCAGAATGCTTATTACTACATTTCCACCACAACAGAAAGATCTGTTGCCTTCCTGGACGCTAAAATTACAGACAGGCGCGTGGTGGCAATTTATTTCGACGAGAATAATGTCGTCAACCGGGTGGCTAATTATGGCCTGAAGGACGGGATTGTATTCGATTTCGTCACCCGCAAGACGCCGTCGCGCGGTTCGGAAGATGGACTGTTGAAAGAGCTTTTCCGCAATATAGGACGTCCGCAACCAACAGTCAGCTCGGGTTACTAACTATGCATTTCTACGCTGATCGAAGCTGATCTGGACAGTTCGCACATGATTCTATCAATAAAAAGGGCCCACATGCGGGGCCCTTTTTCGTAATTGCACTCGAAAATCCTGTTGTCGGATGTCGGGCGGGAGCATGTCGCCCCCGCTTATCCACATGTTTTAATTGTGCGCCAGCACCGCGAGCAGCAGCAGCGCCACGATGTTGGTGATCTTGATCATCGGATTGACCGCGGGACCGGCCGTATCCTTGTAGGGATCGCCCACCGTATCTCCGGTAACCGAGGCTTTATGGGCTTCCGAGCCCTTGTAGTGCATCTGGCCGGTCGAGTCCTTGAAACCGTCCTCGAAGCTCTTCTTGGCGTTGTCCCAAGCACCGCCGCCGGCGGTCATCGAGATGGCCACGAACAGCCCGGTGACGATCACGCCCATCAGCATCGCGCCGACTGCGGAGAACGCCGCGCCCTGTCCCGCGATCATGTTGATCACCACATAGACGACGATCGGCGAGAGCACCGGCAGGAGCGACGGCACGATCATTTCCTTGATCGCCGCCTTGGTCAGCATGTCCACGGCGCGGCCATAGTCCGGCTTCTCGGTGCCTTCCATGATGCCCGGCTTCTCCTTGAACTGACGGCGCACCTCGACCACCACGGCCTGAGCCGCACGGCCAACCGCCGTCATCGACATGCCGCCGAAGAGGTAGGGCAGCAACCCGCCAAAGAGCAGACCGACCACGACGTAGGGATTGGAGAGCTCGAAGTTCACCACGACATCGGAGAAATAGGCCTTCAGATCCTCGGTATAGGCCGCAAACAGCACCAGCGCGCCGAGACCGGCGGAGCCGATTGCGTAGCCCTTCGTCACCGCCTTGGTCGTGTTGCCGACCGCGTCGAGCGCATCGGTATTCTTGCGGACCTCGTCGGGCAGTCCCGCCATCTCCGCGATGCCGCCCGCATTGTCGGTCACCGGACCGAATGCGTCGAGCGCGACGACCATGCCAGCAAGCGCCAGCATCGTGGTGACGGCGACGGCAATGCCGAACAGACCGGCCAGGTTGAAGGTGACGATGATGCCGCCGATGATGACGAGCGCGGGAAGCGCGGTTGCCTCAAGCGAAACGGCAAGGCCCTGAATGACGTTGGTGCCGTGGCCGGTGATCGAGGCTTCGGCGATCGAGTTCACCGGACGGCGGTTCGTGCCCGTGTAATATTCGGTGATCCAGATGATCAGGCCCGTAATCACGAGACCGACCGCACCGCACCAGAACAGATGCATGGGCGTGAAGCTGATCTGGTTGATCGTGATGACCCGGGATGTGTCGCCGAAAACCAGTATCATCACCGGATAGAGCGCGATCAGCGAGAAAATGCCCGTGGCGATGATGCCCTTGTAGAGCGCGCCCATGATGTTGTTGCTGGCGCCCAGCTTGACGAAGAACGTGCCGAGAATGGACGTCACCACGCATGCGCCGCCAATCGCGAGCGGCAGAACCATGCCCGCTAGCTTCAATTCGGGCGTCGGCATGGTGATCGCGGCAAGCACCATCGTCGCAACGGCCGTCACGACATAGGTCTCGAACAGGTCGGCGGCCATACCGGCGCAGTCGCCGACATTGTCGCCCACATTATCCGCGATCGTTGCCGGATTGCGGGGATCGTCCTCGGGGATGCCGGCCTCGACCTTGCCGACCATGTCGCCGCCAACGTCCGCGCCCTTGGTGAAGATGCCGCCGCCGAGACGGGCGAAGATCGAGATCAGCGAAGCGCCGAATGATGTCGCAACCAGCGCGTCGATGACGTCACGGCTCCAGGGCTCAAAGCCAAGCGCGCCCTTGAGGAAGAAGAAGTAGAGCGTCACGCTGAGAAGACCCAGGCCCGCCACCAGCAAGCCGGTTACCGCGCCGGATTTGAATGCGAGATCGAGCCCGCCCGCGAGCGATTTGGTCGCCGCCTGAGCGACGCGGACATTGGCGCGCACGGAGACGTGCATCCCGATATAGCCTGCAGCGCCGGAAAGGATCGCGCCGATGGCGAAACCGATTGCGGAGGTCCAGCCCAGCAGTATCCAGGCAAGTATCAAGATGATCACACCAACGATGGCGATGGTCGTATACTGACGTTTCAGATAGGCCTGCGCGCCTTCGCGGATGGCGCCGGCAATTTCCTGCATCCGCTCGCTGCCGGCATCGGCGGCCAGTACCGACCGGATTGCCCAGGCGCCGTAAACAATGGACAACGCGCCACACACGATAATGGCGAAAATCAAACCGTTCATTTCAAGTTCCCTCGCATTCAGTAAGGCAGGAAGCCACGCCGTCATTCTTGTTCTGCGCGGCTCGCGGCGCTGGCTTGAGGCCTAACGCGCGACATCTCCTCACAATGCTGGCCAGCACCACTGGATCAACCCGGCGTTCCGCAGCCAGCGGAACGTCAAAAAGCTGATCAGTTCAGAATGCTTGCGCCACCCTATAAGAAGCCGCCGGGACAATAGAAAAATCGGCGGCTTTGTGCAACAAAGGCTTTCGCCGTATGGAGCGTGACAGGTTGGAAAGCTGTGGCTATCCCGTCAGGTGGTCGTAGCCGAGGCGGGAGAGGGCGAGCGGCGCGCCGTCCGCGCCGAGGATGACAAGACCGTCGCCGTCGCCACTCGCATGACCGATCCGTGTGACCGGAACGCCCGCGACTTCAGCCGAACGCTCGAAGGCATCCTCCTCGCCGCGAGGAATGGCCGCCAGAATTTCGTAATCATCGCCGCCGCTTAGCAGATCTTCAAGACGTGCGGCGCCGCCTTCGAGGAGGGCGCTCGCCGTCGCGGATAGAGGCACTTCGCCTGCCTCGATACTGGCCGAAACGCCCGAGGCCTTGCACATGCGCCCGCAATCTATTGCCAGCCCGTCGGAGACATCCATCGCGGCAGAGGCGTGGCCGAGAAGCGCGTCGCGCAGGGCAAGACGAGGCTCCGGGCGAAGATAGCGCGCGGTGAGAAAGCCGCGTCCGGCATCGTCCAGCGGCCAGCCTTGCGTGTCCGGACTGCCCGCGCGCAGCTTGAGGCCGAGCGCGGCGTCGCCGATCGTCCCGCTGACATAGAGACTGTCGCCAACCCGCGCGCCGCCACGAGGGATCATGCGCCCCGCCGGGACATGGCCGAAAGCCGTAACGGAGAGCATCAGAGGACCGGCTGGCGAAGCTGTCGTATCGCCGCCGCTCAAACCGATGCCGAACGCCTCCTGCGCCTGCGCCAGTCCCTCGGCGAAACCGGCGATCCACGTCTCCGGCATTCCGCGCGGCAGGACCAGCGCAAGGCTGTAGGCGATCGGTTGCGCGGCTTTGGCGGCGAGGTCGGAGACATTGACCGCCAGCGCCTTGAAGGCAATGTCGGCGGGATCGTCATCGGCAAAGAAATGAACATCCGCCACGAGCGCGTCCGTCGTGACGACGAGATCCGTCCCCGGCGGCGGCGCGAAGGCGGCTGCATCGTCCTTCAAACCCGCCGCACCCGGAAAGCTGGCGGCGAGCGGCGCGAAATAGCGCGCAATCAGACTGTCTTCATTGAGAGGCAGGGCGTCCGGTTTGTCGCCGCGTTCAGCCATGAGCCGGTTTTGCAAAGTCGCCGGGCCGCGCTTCCTTGGCGATGGAATCGAGAATGCCGTTCACGACGCGCGGCTCGTCAGCGCCGAAAAACGCGTGGGCCACATCGACATATTCGTTGATGATGACCTTGAAAGGCACATCGGCCCGGTCGCGCAACTCGAAGGTTGCCGCACGCAGGATCGCGCGCAGGATGCTGTCGAGACGGGCGAGCCTCCAGCCTTCAGCCAGATGCCGCCCGATCAGCGGATCGATGTCGAGCTGCTCGCGCACGACGCCGAGCACGATGTCCTTGAAGAAAGGCTCGTCCCCACGGTCGAAATACGCGCCATCGATTTCGTGCCCGAAATGGTAGCGTATGAATTGCGTTATGACGGATCCGGCGTCGGTCTGCGCCACATCCATCTGGTACAATGCCTGTACGGCCGCGAGACGGGAAGTGCCGCGCGCGCCGAAACCCTTGCCCTCGCCCTTGGGACGGGGCAGCGTGTCATTCAGATCGGAAGCCATGGCATTCCATGAACACATCGATCAGCCGCAGGCAAGCGCCCGCTGCTGCCGCGCCCTTGTTTCCCTTGGTTATGGCTGCTCTTTCCCAGGCCTGTGACCGATTTTCGACAGTCAGGATTCCGTTGCCGACGGGCAGCCCCTTGTCGGTTGCAAGCGCCATCAGTGCGCGTGCGGATTCCCCGGCGACAATATCGTAGTGAGAGGTCTCGCCGCGAATGACGCAACCAAGCGCGACGACGCCATGATAGCGCCAGCGCGTTGCGCCGAAGGGAGCGAGGCCAGCCTTCAGATGCAGCGCGACGACCTGCGGAATTTCCAGCGCGCCCGGCACGGTGACGACATGGCAGGACGCGCCGGCGTCTTCCAGAGCGCCAATCGCACCGCCCCGCAATTCGTCGGAAATATCGTCGTAAAAACGCCCCTCGACGATCAGGACGGACGGCTTGAACTCGCTCATGACGTTCACTCTATGGGACGGCGGCCGATGATCTTCAGGCCGTAGCCTTCCAGACCGATGATCTTCGGCAGCGGAGAATTCGACAAAAGCTCCATCTCGCGCACGCCGAGATCGAGCAGGATTTGCGCGCCGACGCCGTAATCGACGAGCCTGCCCGCCGCAGCATCGGCGCTGCGCCCCTCGGCAGCCGCGCGCAGTCGCGAGGCCACCGAAGCCGGACTGCCTTCCCGGATCAGGACCAGCACGCCGGATTCGACCTTCGCAAGCTGACGCAGGGCGCGCTCGATCAGCGACTGGCGGTCTTCCCGCACGCCGAGACCGACAACATCTTCAAGCACATTCAGAGCATGCATTCGCACCAGAGCCGGCTTTGACGCGGAAATATCGCCCTTGACCAGCACGACATGTTCCTGTCCGTCGACCGTGTTCTGATAGATCTTGAGATCGAATGGCGCGCCATGCAGGCTGTCGATATGCTTTTCCTCGATGACGCGAACGAGACTGTCATATTTCAGCCGGTAGGAAATCAGATCCGCGATGGTGCCGATCTTGAGGCCGTGAAACTGCGCGAATGCCATCAGATCGGGCATCCGGGCCATCGTGCCGTCATCGTTCATGATCTCGCAGATCACCCCCGCCGGGGCAAAGCCGGACAGACGCGCCAGATCGACAGCCGCCTCCGTATGGCCTGCCCGAACCAGAGAACCGCCGCTGCGGGCAACCAGTGGAAAGACATGGCCGGGCGAGACGATGTCGCGGTGATCCTTTGCCGGGTCGATCGCGGTGGCGATAGTGTGAGCCCGGTCATAGGCGGAAATGCCGGTCGTGATGCCTTCGCGCGCTTCGATGGAGACCGTGAAATTTGTGGTGTGGCGCGACTGGTTCGAACGCGCCATCAGCTCAAGCTGTAGATCGCTCGCCCGGTTTTCGGTAAGCGCCAGACAGATCAGGCCGCGGCCGTATTTGGCCATGAAGTTGATCGCCTCGGGCGTCGCCTTTTCCGCCGGGATGACGAGATCGCCCTCATTTTCGCGGTCTTCCGCATCGACCAGAATGAACATCCGGCCCTGCCGGGCGTCCTCGATGATCTCCTCGATGGAGGCGAGCTGGCCGAACTGGCGCGGCTTTTCAACGATGCTCATCGGCTTGGCCATCCTTCCCGGTCAGGCGGGCAACATAACGCGCCATCAGATCGACTTCCATATTCAGGCTGTCGCCTGCGCCCTTTTGCCCCCAGGTCGTGACTGCAAGCGTATGCGGAATGATATTCACGGTGAAGCGGTTTCCCGTGACGGCATTTACGGTCAGCGAAGCTCCATCGAGCGCAACGGAGCCCTTGCCGGCAACATAACGCGCCAGGCTCTGCGGGCAAGCAATCTCGAAACGCCTCGAAGCGCCGTCCACCGAGACCTCACGGATTTCCGCCACACCATCTATATGACCGGTCACCAGATGGCCGCCCATTTCGTCGCCCAGCCTTAACGAGCGCTCCAGATTGATGCGCTGCCCTTGCCGCCATCGCCCGAGCGTGGTGCGCGAAAGCGTTTCATTGGAGACATCGACCGTGAAGATCGCTCGGGTAGGCCCGTGGGCCTCAAGATGGGTGACAGTCAGGCAGCAGCCGTCACAGGCGATCGATGCGCCGATTGCGATGGTTGCCGCATCGTAATGGCAGGCAATCCGGAACACGCCGCCATCGGCCTCCACGACTTCGCCCAGATCGGTCACAATTCCGGTAAACACATCAATCCCGCCAGTAGGTGTTTCTGCGGTAGCTCCAGACCCGGTTCGGTCCGATCCGCCGCGTCTCGCAAAGCTGGTAAATCGGGCTGTCCGTCACCGATTCAAGGCCATCGGGGGCGAAGGGCATGATCGCCGCCTCGCGCACCTCCTTGTCACCCTGAAAGATGATGACCTCGTCGGCAAGATCTTCCTTGAGCAAATTGGCCTCAAGCGAGGGACCGCCCTCGACCAGCAGCCGGGTGATGCCTCTTTCGGCGAGCGCGCGCATAACGGCCGGCAGTTCGAGGCGGCCGGCAGCGTTCTTGGGCGCCTGAATGACCGTGACGCCCAGCTCTTCCAGACGATCGAGCCCGGCTTGCGGCGATCCCGCCGCGCAGACCATCCAGACCGGCGCAGTGCTGAGATTCTTGAGCATCCGGGCGTGACGGCTCAGCCGGCCATCGGTGGAGAGGACAACACGGATCGGCGAACGCCATTGCATGTTCGGCAGGCGGCAGGTCAGGTCCGGATCGTCGGCCAGCATCGTTCCATAGCCGACCAGAATGGCGTCTGCCTGCGCGCGCAGCATATGCCCGGCGGCACGCGCCTCCTTCGCCGTCGCCCAGACGGGAATGCCGCCCCCGCCAGCAGGGATCATGCCCGCGCGATCCACGGCGAGCTTGAGCTGAATGAAGGGACGCTGCGCGGTCAGCCTCAATTCGTGGCCAAGCGTGAGCCAGCGGGCCTCTTTCGGCAACGGGCCGGAGACCACCTCGATGCCGGCCTTGTGCAGCCGCCGCAAGCCCTTCCCCGCAACGCGCGGATCGGGATCGCCGACGCCGTAGACCACCCGGGCAATGCGGGACTCGACAATCGCGTCGGCGCAAGGCGGCGTCTTGCCCCAATGCGCGCAGGGCTCAAGCGTTGCATAGAGCGTCGCGCCGCGCGCCGCCGCCCCGGCTTCGGCCAGCGCATTCGCTTCCGCATGCGGACGCCCCCCTGGCCCGGTCCAGCCGCAGCTGACAATTCGCCCGCCCGGCTCCACGATCACCGCACCGACAGCGGGGTTGGGCCAGCACTGCCCGAGGCCGCGCCGTCCCAGCGCAATCGCCAGCGCCATATTCGCCTTGTCCATGAAGTAGGAATGTGGGTTCGCGGCGCCGCTGCCGGTATCAGCTCCGCTCATCTTTTTTGGCGCCCGGTGACCGCTTGTCCGCGCCGGGCTTTGCGTCTGGCTCGGCCTCTGATGTGCCATCGTCGCGCTCGCCACTGATTTCGCCCAGCACCGTTTCGAAATCGCGCAACTCGCGGAAGTTCTTGTAAACGGAGGCAAAACGCACATAGCCGACTTCGTCGAGCTTGCGCAACTCCTCCATGACGAGTTCCCCAATCTGGGGAGAGGAAATCTCCGTCTCGCCCATGCTCTCCATCTTGCGCACGATCCGGCTGACGAGTTGATCGATCTGATCCTGATCCACCGGCCGTTTGCGCAAGGCTATCTGAAGCGAACGCTGAAGTTTCTCGCGGTCGAAAAGAACGCGGCGGCCGCTCCGCTTCAGGACCATGAGTTCCCGCAACTGAACCCGCTCGAACGTCGTGAAACGTCCGGAACACTGGGGACAGAAGCGACGGCGCCGAATGGCCGTATTGTCCTCCGTAGGCCGGGAGTCCTTGACCTGCGTGTCATTCGCGCCGCAGTAAGGGCATCGCATGATGGCGCCTCAAAAGCTGATTTAGCGTATTATATGAGCGCCGAAATCGGCGCGCGCCGTTCCATCAGGAGCCGAAGCAATGAAACGGCCCTGATTCATCATATTCGCGCGTAT
Source organism: Rhodomicrobiaceae bacterium (assembly GCA_050330195.1). Taxonomy (GTDB): domain Bacteria; phylum Pseudomonadota; class Alphaproteobacteria; order Rhizobiales; family Rhodomicrobiaceae; genus JAHQVI01. The sequence goes on from JBHJOB010000084.1 coordinate 23,094, forward strand.
TCCGAGGGAAAGCGGACGACCACCTTCCTCGAAAAACGCTTTCGATCAGAACGGCTGGCGAGCGGAAAAGTCGTACCCCGCTCTTCTGCATCCCGCTCTAGTCAGTATAGATCGGAAAGCGCCCGCAAAGCTCAATTGCCTCGCGTTTGACACGCTCTTCCACCTGTCCGTTACCGCTATCCCCGTTCGTGACCAGACCATCCAGCACTTCAGCAATCATGCGTCCAACGTCTTCAAATTCCTTTTGGCCGAAACCGCGTGTCGTACCCGCGGGCGATCCGAGCCGGACGCCCGACGTGATGAACGGCTTCTGCTCGTCGAACGGCACGGCGTTCTTGTTGCAGGTGATGTTCGCCCGCCCGAGCGCGGCTTCCGCAGCCTTGCCCGTCAGTCCCTTCGGGCGCAGATCAACCAGAATCAGATGCGTGTCCGTTCCGCCAGTAACGAGCCCGTAACCAGCCTGGGTAATAACCTCGCCCATTGCTTTGGCATTTGCAACCACATCCTGTGCATATTGCGTAAATTCGGGGCGCAGCGCTTCACCGAAGGCGACAGCCTTGGCCGCAATGATATGCATCAAGGGTCCGCCCTGTAATCCGGGGAAGATCGCAGAATTGATCCGTTTTGCGATATCCGCATCATCCGTAAGGATGAGACCGCCGCGCGGGCCGCGCAGGGTCTTGTGCGTCGTCGTGGTTACGACATGGGCGTGAGGAAAGGGGCTGGGATGTACGCCAGCGGCGACAAGCCCGGCAAAATGCGCCATGTCCACCATGAGCAACGCGCCAACGTTGTCCGCGATCTGCCGGAAGCGGGCGAAGTCGATCGTGCGGGCATAGGCCGAGCCGCCCGCGATGATGATGCGCGGCGTGTGCTCCTCTGCCAGACGCGCGGCCTCGTCATAATCGAGCAGCCCATTGTCGCGGCGCACGCCATATTGAACCGCGTTGAACCACTTGCCCGACAAGTTCGGCTTGGCCCCGTGAGTCAGATGGCCGCCCGCGTCGAGACTCATGCCGAGGATCGTGTCGCCCGGCTGCGCCAGCGCGAGGAACACGCCCTGATTGGCCTGAGATCCCGAATTGGGCTGCACATTGGCGAAGCCGCATTTGAACAGCTTCGTCGCCCTCTCGATCGCCAGATTTTCCGCAACATCGACATATTGGCAGCCGCCGTAATAGCGCTTGCCCGGATAACCCTCGGCATATTTGTTGGTCAGGACGGTGCCCGCCGCTTCCAGAACGGCGCGCGAGACGATGTTTTCCGAGGCGATCAGTTCGATCTCGTTCTGCTGACGATGCAACTCACTGCTGACAGCGGCGAACAGTTCGGGGTCGGCTTCGGCGAGCGGTTTGGAGAAGAAGCCATTTTCCTGTGGAGTGGCGTCCAGCGCGGTCGATGCTGTCATGAATTACCCTGCTTTCAAGTCTCTTCGTGATAGGTCTAAAGTGCCATGCCGGCCGGCAATCGGGCCCGTCTTCGTGCGGCGCTTCATGTCGGTATCGCACATGCCGCCCGGCTGCTCCCGTTCACGGGGCAGGCTCAAAAGCGGCGGCGAAAGTTTGTCCCTGCAGTGGCGACCGTTTTACGCCGCCCGATCCAGCGTTCGCAAGTGCAATCAGGAAAAGGCGGCGTTTCGCCTCTTAACGCCTTGAACTCCGGTTGCCATATTGGAAATAATATTCAAGAGCATGAAATCCATAAAGCGAGGCCAGATGACAGTTTCTCATGGGTTTGAGTTGCAACGTGAAAAAAAATTACCTGAAATCGGCTGCCTTGCCCGGCTTTATACGCATCAAAAGACCGGAGCCGAATTGCTTTCCCTGATTGCGGATGATGAGAACAAGGTTTTCGGCGTCAGTTTTCGTACGCCTCCGGCCGATTCAACTGGCATCGCGCATATTCTGGAACATTCCGTCCTGTGCGGTTCGCGAAAATATCCGGTCAAGGCCCCGTTTCTGGAGATGCTGAAGAGTTCCCTGAAAACGTTCCTTAACGCAATGACTTACCCGGACAAGACCGTTTATCCGGTGGCCAGCACAAACCTTCAGGATTTCTACAATCTCGTCGATGTTTATCTTGACGCTGTGCTGCATCCCCGGATCACTCCGGACACGCTGAAACAGGAAGGTTGGCACTACGAGCTTGAGGCGCCGGCGGCCCCGCTCACCTATAAGGGCGTCGTCTTCAACGAGATGAAGGGCAGCTATTCGTCCCCGGACGACCGTGTCTCCCGCCTGTCGAGACAATCGCTCTATCCGGACGTCACCTATGGCGTCGATTCAGGCGGCGATCCCGCCGAAATCCCCGATCTGACCTTCGAAAACTTCAAGAATTTCCACAAACGCTATTATCACCCGTCCAATGCGAAATTCTTCTTCTATGGCGACGACGATCCTGAAAAGCGCCTGGAGATGCTGAACGGCGTTCTGGACGAGTTCTCGCGGCTCGAGGTGGACTCAGCCGTCGCCCTGCAGCCGCGCTTCGATGCGCCCCGCAGACTCGAGCGATCCTTTCCCGCCGCCGCTGACGAGGAAGGCGCAAAGCACGCCCGTATTACCGTCAACTGGATGCTGGACGAGGTCGACAATGTCGAGGAGAGCCTTGCCCTGTCGATCCTGAGCAGCGTCCTGGTCGGCACGTCTGCCGCCCCCTTGCGCAAGGCCCTGATCGACTCGCGTCTCGGCGAAGGGCTGACCGGTTCGTGGCTCGCAACCTCACTTCGCCAGATGCAGTTCGGGGCTGGCCTGAAGGGCATCCATGCCGGTGACGCGGACAAGGTGGAAAAGCTGATTCTCGACACCCTGGAGGATCTTGCCGCCGATGGCATCGATCCGCTGACCGTGGAGGCCGCAGTGAATACCGCCGAGTTCCGGCTGCGCGAGAACAATACCGGAGCCTATCCTCGCGGTCTCAGCAACATGCTGCGCGCTCTGCTGTTGTGGAATTACGACCGCGACCCCTTCGCCGCACTGGCGTGGAAGGAGCCGATGGAAGCGCTGAAAGCACGGCTTGCCAAGGGCGAGCGCGTCTTCGAGGAAATGATCCGCGCCTATCTGCTGAACAATCCGCATCGCACGACGGTGCTGTTCACGCCCGATCCGGAGCTTTCGGCGCAGGAAGCGGCGGCGGAACGGGAACGGCTCGATGCGGCGAAGGCGGCGATGAGCAAGGATGAGATCGAAACCGTCATCGAGCAGACCCGCGCCTTGCGCCGCAAGCAGGAAACGCCCGACTCGAAGGAGGCGCTGGCCACTCTGCCCCGCCTCACGCTACAGGATCTCGCTTCGAAGAATACGCCGATCCCGGTCGAGACGGGCGAGTTGTCCGGCGCGCGCCTGTTCACGCATGAGCTGCCCACCAACGGCATCGTCTATCTCGATATCGGCCTCGACATGCGGATGCTCCCGGCGAGTCTGCTGCCGTATTCGCACCTCTTCCGGCGCGCGCTTCTGGAGACCGGCGCGGGCGATCTCGACATGGTGCAACTCTCCCAGCGCATCGGGCGTTCGACCGGCGGCATCTCGGCGGAAAGCCTGACGGCCAGCATCGTCGGGAGCGATCGGGGCGCGGTCTGGCTGTTCCTGCGCTCGGCCGTGAAGCCGGAAAAGGCCAGCGAACTGACGGCCATTCTGATGGACGTGCTGCTCTCCGCGCATCTCGACAACCGGGACCGGATCGCGCAGCTCATCGACGAATCCCGCAGCAGCAAGGAAGCGGCGCTTGTCCCGAGCGGGCACCATTTCGCGGTCACACGTCTGCGCGCGAGCCTCGGCGAGTCAACCTGGGCGGCCGAACAGATTGGCGGCGTGAGCAACGTACACGCGCTGCGCCGGATGACGGCGCAGATGAAGGCCGAACCGGAAACCATTATCAAGACGCTGGAGGATATGCGCAGTATCCTTCTCAGGCGCGGGCAGATGGTCGTTAATGTAACCGCCGAGGCCGCTGATCTGAAGCGCATCGAGCCGGAATTGTCCCGTCTGATCGAAGCGCTCCCGGCCGGCCATGGCGAACATCCCGAATGGCTGAGGCCTGAACTGCCGCGTTTCGAGGGTCTGACCATGCCCGCAACCGTCAACTACGTCGCCAAGGGCGAAAGCTTGCCGAAGCTCGGCCACGCCGTCGGCGGCGCGGCGCAGGTTGCAAGCCACTGGCTGCGCGGCGGCTGGCTTTGGGACAAGATCCGCGTGCAAGGAGGGGCCTATGGCGCATTCTCGATGCTGGGCGCTCGTTCCGGGGTGTTCAGCTTCGTATCCTATCGCGATCCGAACCTGCTTGACACCATCGCCGCCTATGATGCGTCGGCCAGCTACCTTCGTAACGCTGCGGGCAATGCGGGCGATCTGGAGCGGGCAATCATCGGCACGATCGGGTCCATCGACAGCTACAGGCTGCCGGATGCGAAAGGCTTCGCGTCGCTGGAGCGGCATCTGACAGGCGATACGGATGAACGCCGTCAGGCCATCCGTGACGAAGTGCTGAGCGCCAGCGCCGCGGATATACGCCGCTTCGCCGATGCGCTGGACGCCGTTGCCGCGCATGGCCGCACCGTCGTGCTGGGTTCGGAGGCCGCCATCGAAGCTGCCAACGAAACGCTGGAGGACCGCTTCACGCTGACGAAGGTGATGTAAACCGGCCCCAGTGCCAGATGCGAAGTCAATATTATCCAAGAGGTAAATAGAGATTATCGCAATTGGAAATACTGGTTTCACAGACGTTTGTTGGCCTGTTGTTGGGCCAGAAGCGCGTTTACAGAAGGAACTGGAGTAAAAGATTCGGATCTAAATATCGCACCGGGCGTTTCCCTGATGAGAAAAAATGCAATTCAGGGAGTTTTCAATGAAACGCACAGCGATTATCTCGGTTGTCGCTCTGATGGCATTGGGCCAGAGCGCGATTGCGCAGGACAAGCCGAAAACCATACAGCCGGGCACCGAGGCAACGCCTGCAATGACGGAGCAGGTGCCGACCATGAAAGGTGGATGCCCGGAAACGGCACAGGTTGACACCAAGGCCCGCGGAACAGAGGCCACCGAGGCCATGAGCGAGCAAGTGCCGACCATGACCCCGGACGAGGCTGATTGTCCCGAGCCGGCCGAGGCCAAATCCAAAGACAACTGAGATTTATAGACGGAAGGCTGCTGGCGGAAAGCCAGCGGCCTTTTTTACAGGGAAAGCGTCCCGCGTTCTGCCTTTAAAGCAACCCGCGTCGGACAAGGTTGCGCATCAAGGCCGCCGTGCCGAACGTCCATGGCGCGCATTCCGTCGACAGGCGCACGGTATTCGTCAGCGAACCGAGCTGGCTGTTGGAGATCGTCACCACGTCGCCGGTCTTGTGGGTGAAACCGTCACCGGGCACGTCCCGATCCTGCGTCGGCGCGAACAGCGTGCCGAGAAAGAGCACCAGACCGTCGGGATATTGGTGATGCGCGCCATGCGTCTGCGCGACAATGTCCAGCGGGTCGCGGCTGATCTCGCTCATCGAGCTCTTGCCGTCCAGCACGAAACCATCCTCGCCCTCGACGCGCATGTCGAGTTCGGCGGCGCGCACGTCGTCCATGCCGAAGCTTTCGTCAAACAGGCGGATGAACGGCCCGATCGCGCAGGAGGCGTTGTTGTCCTTCGCCTTGCCGAGCAGCAGCGCGGAGCGACCCTCAACGTCGCGGAGATTGACGTCATTGCCGAGCGTGGCGCCCTTCACTTTCGCACCACTGTCAACCGCCAGCACGACTTCTGGCTCCGGATTGTTCCAGCGCGAGATCGGGTGCAGCCCGACCTCCGCGCCCCAGCCGACCGCCGCCATGGGCTGGCTCTTGGTGAACACTTCCACGTCCGGCCCGATTCCGACTTCGAGATATTGCGACCACAGCCCTTCCGCGATCAGCGCCTCCTTGACCTTGGCCGCTTCCGGCGAACCGGGCTTCAGATTGCGCAAGCTGTCGCCGATGATCGCGCCGACGCGGTCGCGAACCGCTGCCGCCTTGGACGGATCTCCCGCCGCGCGCTCCTCGATGACGCGTTCGACCATGGAGCGCGCGAAGGTCACGCCGCTCGCCTTGACGGCCTGCAGATCGATCGGCGCGAGCAGGCGCGTTGCATCCGCGTCGCGGCCCGCCTTCCGGCTGGCCTCGGCAAGTTCGTCCAACGATCCGATGCGCTCGCCCGCCGCAGATTTCACATGCGCCGCCGGATCGTCCAGCTCCAGCAGGTCGCGCATCGTCGGTGCGTCCTTGCTGGTGATGTCGAACAGCGCGCCGTCACGCACGACCACAAGCGAGGGACCGACGCCGGAGCGCCAGACCCTGCCGACAAAACACCCATCACCGGCGATAATCGTCATCTTTGTTTCCTCCCCGCGTTCAACATATAGCCGCAAACATCAGAACCCGTAGGGCGGGTAGAGCGCAAGCGAAACCCGCCGCCTGACACGCGACGGGCCTCGCACAGGCTCGACCATCCTACGATTTTGCCAACGGTCAGCCCGTCAGGCAAATTCGCGGGTCTTCAGAAATTGTATGCCGGGCGAGTTCTCGACCGTGTGGTCGAGCTGCCAGCGGGAGGACGCCATGAAGACCGGCGCACCATCGCGGTCCTCAGCCATGCTGGAGCGATGGCGTTCCTGAAAGGCTTTCAGCGCGGCCGGATCCTCGCTCGCAACCCAGCGCGCCGCGTCATAAGGCGCGGCCTCGAAACTCGCATCGACCTTGTATTCAGCGCCAAGCCGCGAAGACAGCACGTCAAGCTGCAGATGTCCGACCACGCCAACGATCCATTGCGCGCCGAGCAGAGGGCGGAACACCTGCGCGACGCCTTCCTCGGCCATGTCGAGCAGCGCCTGACGGAGCTGTTTGGAGCGCATCGGATCGTGCAGACGCACGCGCTGCAACACTTCCGGTGCAAAGCTTGGAATGCCTGTAAAGGTGAGCGGCTCGCTTTCGGTCAGAGCGTCGCCGACGCGCAGCGTGCCGTGGTTCGGGATGCCGATAACGTCGCCCGCATAGGCTTCCTCGATGATCTCGCGCTCGGAGGCGAAGAAGAATATCGGGTTGTTGACGGCCATCATCTTGCCCGTCCGCGAATGGCGCAGCTTCATGCCGCGCTGAAAGCGGCCCGAGCACAGGCGGACGAAGGCCACGCGGTCGCGGTGGTTCGGATCGAGATTGGCCTGAACCTTGAACACATAGCCGGTGACGGCCTTTTCTTCCGCCGCGACGAGCCGGGTCATGGTCGGCTGCGGACGCGGTGATGGCGCGAATTTCGCCAGCGCCGTCAGCAATTCGTCGACAGAGTAGTCCTTCAACGCGCTGCCGAAGAACACCGGCGTCATGTGACCACCGCGATAGGCTTCCTCGTCGAAAACGGGATAGGCGGCGCGCGCCAGCTCCACGCCCTCCTGAAAGGTCTCGTAAATATCAGCCGGAATGCGCGCCTCAAGCGCCGGGTCGTCAGGGCCGGAAAACTGCACCGCCCCGTCGAAATTCTTGCCGGGTCCGATCGTGGACGCCAGCAGGCGATTGGTGGTCAGGTCGAAACAGCCGTGGAACCCCGCGCCCATGCCGACCGGCCAGGTAAAGGGCACGACATCGAGCGCCAGCGTTTCCTCGATCTCGTCGAGCAGCTCGAACGTATCGCGGCCTTCGCGGTCCACCTTGTTGATGAAGGTGATGATCGGGATGTCGCGCAGGCGGCAGACCTCGAACAGCTTGCGGGTCTGGCTCTCAATGCCCTTGGCGGCGTCGATGACGACGACGGCACTGTCGACAGCGGTGAGCGTGCGGTAGGTGTCCTCGCTGAAATCCTCATGGCCCGGCGTGTCGAGCAGGTTGAAGATCACGCCGTCGCGCTCGAAGGTCATCACCGAAGAGGACACGGAGATGCCGCGCTTGCGCTCGATCTCCAGCCAGTCCGACTGCGTGCGCCGCCGCTCTCCCCGGCTTCTGACGCTGCCGGCCTGCCCGATCGCGCCGCCGAACAGAAGCAGCTTCTCGGTCAGCGTGGTCTTGCCGGCGTCCGGGTGCGAGATGATGGCGAAGGTCCGCCGCCGCGCCGCGCCCGCCTCGGCGTTTTGCGCAGCCGCAGGCCGCGCCTCGTTGCCGCCCTCGGCGTCCGCAACCGTCGTTTCGTCGTTCAAGCCATTCGCCGTCATGTCATTCTTTTCTGTTCTGTCCATCGGATGACCGGTCTAAAGCATTTTCTCGAAAAGTGGAACGCGCTCCCGTCAGACAAGCGCCAGATCCCGGATCTCGATCTAAGAATTGCACGCAGCGCGGCCGGCCGGCGGCGTCAATTCCAGCCGAACGGCAATTCCGGCCAGCAACGAGGCGATGCCGCCGACAACAGCAAGCGTCCACAGGATCGTGTTGATCGACACGCCCCAATCCATCGCATAGCCGAGGACCGCGGGGCCGCCGGCCGTCCCGGCAACCATCAGGGTCGTCGCCAGGGCGCGGATCGCCCCGACATTGGTGACGCCGAAAAGCTCGACCCAGAGCGCGGTCAGGACCGTCTTGAGGAAACCGGCGGTGAGGCCCGTGGCGGCCAGCAGCAGAAACAGCGCGCTCCAGTGGCTTGTCGAGGCCGTCAGGCAAAGGCTGAGCAGGAACGGCACCAGCAAGAGCGGCGTTATGCGCAAAGCTGTGAAATGGTCAACCAGCCGACCCGATACAAGCAGGCCTACGGCATTCATCACCGCATAGAGGGTGAACGCCGATGCAACCAGCTCCAGCGGCCAGACCTTGTGGTTCGCCACCGTTTCGATGTGAAACAGCAGCGCCGTCGAGGTGAAGGGCATATAGAGAAACAGCAGCAGCGCGAGCCAGAAGAAGCGGCTGCGCGCAACGGTCGCCGCGCCGTTCCTCAACGTGGGACGTGGCCCGGCGCCATGACTTGCCGGTTTACTGAATTCGCTGCGCCGCACCAGCAGAGCCTGCGACAGGGGCAGACCGGCGAGCAGGATGGCGAAACCGACTGCGGCGTAGGTGCTTTGCCAGCCTATGACGCCGATCAGGGCAACGGCCATCAGCGGCAACACGCCTTCGCCCAGCGAAATGCCCATGCCCGTCAATGACAGCGCCGTGCCGCGATCCCTGCCGAAATAGCGCGCCGTGGCCGTTGCCTCGATATGGGTCATCAGCCCCTGCCCCGTCAGCCGCAGAAGCACGATGGCCGCAATCGCGAGCGGCACCGTATTCGCCGACGCCATCAGCAGGCAGGCAAGGCCGAGGCCGACCGTCGATGCGCCGGCGAAAAGCCGTAGGTCGATGCGGTCGATCCAGTGGCCGAGGAAGGTCAGAAACCCCGCGCTCGCCAGCGTGCCCAGCAGGTAGATGCCGCCCATTTCACCCGCGCTCAGCCCGAGATGGGCCGAAAGCGAGCCGACGAACAGCGCGATAAAGAAAGTCTGGCCGGGGCTCGACAGGAACGTATGCAGAAAGCCAAAGGCGAGCGGCGCCGGGTATTGCGACATCAGCCGCGCATAGTCACGAAACAGATTTTTCATATACGTCCTGCGTTCCCTGCCGCGTGGCGGCCGCCAAGTTCCGCATTATGAAATGCAGATGGTCACGAAATCGTCGCGGAAGGGAAAAGTTCGGTGATCGGCTCCATGGCCGGACCACTTGCATCTTTTGCCGATGATCCAGATCCGGATCGCTTCGGGTGGAAGCGTTCTGCCACACATACAGATGTCGTTCCCGCATGCGTGGAAATAGCGGGAGCTGGGTGCATCTAGACTGATCCCGCTTTACCATGCAGATCCATCCAGCTCAACCTGCGAGCGAAGGAAATTCCCGCAGCGCTCAGGCGGTCTTTTGCGTCCCTCCCCGCAAATAGGGCCAGGCCAGTTCGACCAGAACCGACGAACAGATCACCACGATCGCCAGAATCTGCCATCCCGTGATGGGCTGGCTGAGGAAGAACAGGGCCAGCAAAGCCGTGATTACGGGCTTGAGGAAGAACAGGTAACTGCCGCGCGTGATGTCGGGCACGGCGCTCAGCCCGCCAAGCCAGAAGATTTGCGTCAGCGTCGTGTTCCAGAACCCCAATATCAATAGTGCAATGGCGGCTTCGGCGGGTTTGTCGAACAGCTCCACCGGATTGACCCAGCGGGCAAAGGCCACGCCGACGATGATCCACAGGCCAACCGCGCCGATGGTCAGGCTGATGGTCGTGATGCGGATCGCGCCGTATTTCTGGATGTAGGGCTTGACGAGGACCGCATAGGCGGAGCCGAGCACCGCGCAGCCAAGGGTCAGGAAAATGCCGGTCAGCGTTCCGTCATTGTCGGCCAGTTCGGCGAGATAGCCGTCGGTCAGCAACAGCGCCACGCCAAGGACGGCGGCAAAACCGCTGATGAGTTTCGGCGCGGTAATGGGTGCTCGATTGACGGCAAGATTTGTCAGACCGACGAAAATCGGCATGGTTGTCACGAGCGTGCCGACCTGCACCACGGTCGCGTAGTCGAGCGCCCAGTGAAAGAACAGATAGGCAAGGCTGACGCCGATGATCGAGAGCGGAACCAGCCCGCGCCAGTCGGCGGCGAGCGGCGAGATCAGATCGCGCTGGCGGGGCCAGACCGCGCAGATCAACAGCAGGCCGAATGCGCCCAGCATATACCGCCAGACCGACGCTTCCGGCCCGGATACGCCGGACAGCACGGCAAAGAACTCGCTGGAGGCATGACCCAGCACGCCGATGAAGACCATCAGATAGGCGACCCAGGCGACCATCAGGATCGCGTCTTTCTGCTTGCGTGGATGCGCGTTCCGAAGCCGCTCAGCAGAGATGCCAGCGTCTCGGGCGCTTCGGCGGGGATGAGGTGACCGATTTCGGGGAGCGCGACATGCTCCAGATCAGGCATAAGCGCCGCCAGCCGCGCCACGTCGGCTCCATTATAGAAAACGCGGTCCTGAAGCCCGGTGACATTCAGCACCGGCACCACCACGCGGCTCCACTCCACGTTCCAGTTTGCCGCCCGCCCGCCGCTGAGCAGGCGCACGACGCCGTTTTCAGGTCCGGGCGGAAGGTATGCCGCCGCGCCCAGCCGGTTGCCGCGCATTCGCGCCAGATAGGCCGGACCGACCAGCATCGGCAGGAACAGGTCCATGACAAGCTCCGGCCCGCCAAGTCCCGCCGCGCGGAAGATCGCTTCGTTCACCCAGTCGAGCGCGACGCCGGGCGCGCGCAGCGTGTTGAGATAGACGAAACCTGCCGCCGGCGCGCCAGCCAGAAAGGCCTTGGTGGCGAACAGTCCGCCGATGGAGAGGCCCGTGAGAATGGGGCGCGGCGGTGTGACATGATCGAGCAGCGCTCCCAGATCCTCGACATGGACAGCTTCCTCAAGCGGCTCCTCGACCAGAGCCGGGCTGTTTTCCTGACCGCGCATGTTGTAGGCCAGCGTGCCGAACCCTTCCGCCCGCAGCGCCGGAGCGATGACGCCCTGCCACTGCGCCGTCGAGCCGGTGATCGCATTGACGAAAACGAAGGTGGGCCGCTCGCCGGCAGGCGCGTCATATTCGTAATGAAGCTTCGCGCCATTACCGCGATCGAGTTGGTCCATCTGTTGTTCTTCCTCCCGCCAAGCCGCCGAGACTATCATTCCTACCGATTTAACGCACCTTGTGGGCAAACGTTCTATGAAATTTCTCATAACGTATGAGAACGTCCATTGCGAGTTGCGCAGTTGAAGAACTCATGAAATAGAAGGCGCTCCTGGTCCATGAGAGATGGGGGCTCCTCATGCCGTTGCTTGGTTTGATGCATCTTCTGATTGGTATCGGCTTCGCTTATCACGCACACCAGACAGGCCGACCGCAGTTCTGGATGTTCATTCTACTGTTCATGCCGCTTGTCGGGCCGCTCGCCTACGTGCTGATCGAGCTTGTGCCGGAAATGCTTTCCGGCCGAGGCGCACGGAAAATCGCGTCAGGCGTTGGCAATCTGGTCGATCCGGATCGTGAATGGCGCCGTCGCTATAGCGATGCGCTTGGAACGGACTCTGTCCAGACCAAGAAGGAACTGGCCGAGGAATGCGAGCGCCGCAATATGTGGGCGGAAGCGATCCAGCTCTACGAAACGGCGGCTCAGGGCATATTCGCTGACGATAAATCACTGTTGTTCCGTCTTGCACGCGCTCAATTCGGTGCTGGCAATGCAGCGGCCTGCCTGACGACGTTGGACAAGCTGCGTCATGCTCATCCGGATCTGACCGACCAGGAAGCCCATCTCCTTTATACGCGCGCGCTTGAGAGCCAGAACCGCCTGACCGAGGCAGCCGTGGAATATCAGGCATTATGCGGCTATTATGCCGGGCTCGAAGCCCGCACGCGCTATGGCCTCCTGCTCCTGCGCATTGGCGCTCCTGATCAGGCTCGAACGGTATTTCAGGATGTGGTTCGAGCGGGAACCGCGCGTCGCCGCCTGCTTATCGAGGCGGATAAGCAATGGCTCAAGGTCGCCAAGGCAAACCTGTGAGATCGCGGCGTTGGCGCCGTCATCGTTTTATTGATCATGCGCTTCCCACGGATTGTCGGCTCCACGCACCGGGTCATATTCCGGCGCATTGACGGCTGCTATTCGTTCGCGTGCGGCGGACAGTGTTGCCGAACCGTCGCGGCACATATCGTAATCGCGTGTCCCCGCCGGATAGCCGCCGACGACGAGGAAATCGGAACTCGCCTCAAGCTTCCTGTGTCCGGTGCCGGCCGGCAGCACCACGGCATCGCCCGCCTTGACCTCGACCTCAGGCCCTCCGGGACCGCCAAGCATCAGCCGCGCCGCACCCGCTGCAATGCCGAGCACTTCATGCGCGTTCGAATGATAATGATGATAGGAAAACACACCGTTACGCCACTGCGCGGGCCAGTCATTGCGGGCGAACAGTTCCTCGAAGGCCAACGCCGTGGCCTCCGCATCTTTTCCGGTCACGACGCCGCGATAGAGAAGGACTGGCAGCTCCGGATTGTTCGGCACCCAGTCATGGGGCTCAAGCAGCATGGTCTCAAGCTTGTGCATCGTGCGCTCCTCCTGTTGGCATTTCGGAATAACACGCAATGCGCTTGTGTGGTTTCACCCCGAATAAAGCTGCCGCGTGTCAGTTTCCGACCGGCTTCATGAAGGCAAAATCGCATCCCTCGTCCGCCTGCAAGACCTGCTCGGCATAAAGACGGTCATAGCCGCGCAAGCGTGACGGATCGCGAGCCGTTTGCGGCAGCTCCGAGCGCCTTTTCGTCAGTTCCGCTTCGTCCACGAGCAGGTCGATCCGCCGCTCCGACACGGACAGCCGGATGCGGTCGCCATTGCGCACCAGCGCCAGCGGCCCGCCAGCCGCCGCTTCCGGCGCGACATGCAGCACGATGGTGCCGAACGCCGTTCCCGACATGCGGGCGTCGGAAATCCGCACCATGTCCTTGACGCCCCTGGAGGACAGCTTCTTCGGAATCGGCAGGTAGCCTGCCTCGGGCATCGCCGCCGCGCTGGTCGGTCCGGCATTCTGCAGGACAAGGAAGTCGTCCGCCGTGACGTCGAGATCGGGATCGTCGATCCGCGCGGCCAGATCCTCCAGCGAGGTGAAGACGACCGCGCGGCCATCCTTCTCGAACAGGCTCCTGTCCGCCGCCGAACGCTTCAGGATCGCCCCGCGCGGCGCAAGCGAACCGAACAGCGCGACCAGCCCGCCCTGCGGTTCGATGGGGCTGTCAACGCTCGCCACGACATTGCGGTCAACCGGCGTGTCCTCGGCCGCGAGCCGCTGCCCCAGCGTCTCGCCGGTCACGGTCATGCAGTCCAGATTGAGCAGCGGCTTCAATTCGCGCAGCACCGCGCCGAGGCCGCCCGCGAAGAAGAAATCCTCCATGTAATGCGCGCCGACCGGCTTCAGATTGACGAGCACCGGCGTCGTCTCCGACAGCTCGTTCAGCCAGCTCAGCGGAATGTCGATGCCGCGCCGTCCCGCGATAGCGGTCAGGTGAATGATGGCGTTGGTGGACCCGCCGATCGCCAGCAGGACGCGGAGTGCATTTTCAACCGAGGCGCGCGTGATGATCTGCGACGGCCTGATCGGATTGGCGATCAGCCGAACCGCCGCCGCGCCCGAGGCTTCAGCCGCGCGCAGCCGGTCCGCGTGAGGCGCAGGGATCGCCGCCGTGCCCGGCAGCGACATGCCAAGCGCTTCGGCGATACAGGCCATGGTCGAAGCCGTTCCCATGACCGCGCATGTGCCGGCCGTCGTCGCCAGACGCGCCTCGATATTGCCGATCTCCTGTGCATCGATCTCGCCCGCGCGGTATTTCGCCCAGAAACGGCGGCAATCGGTGCACGCGCCAAGCCGCTCGCCGCCATAGCGCGAGGTCATCATCGGACCGGCGACAAGCTGGATCGCGGGCAGGTCCGCCGACGCCGCCCCCATGAGCTGGGCCGGGACCGTCTTGTCGCAACCGCCCATCAGCACGACGGCCTCCATCGGCTGCGCGCGGATCATTTCCTCCGTATCCATCGCCATCAGATTGCGGAATTTGAGGCTGGTCGGGTTGAGGAAAACCTCGCCGAGCGAGACGGTCGGGAACTCCAGCGGCAGCGCCCCCGCCGCCAGCACGCCGCGTTTCACCGCGTCGAGCATCTCGGGAAAGTGACGGTGGCAATTGTTGAAGCCCGAACCGGAATAAGCGATGCCGACAATGCGTTTGGCCAGCATCTCGCGCGAATAGCCCATCGAACTGGCGAAGGATTTGCGCAGATACAGGGAAAAATCCCGGTCGCCGTAATTTGTCAGGCCCTTCGCCAGGCCCTGATCGTCTGCCTTGTCCATTTCGCACCGTCCCATATTTTCATACAGGATTATCCCGGTTATGGTCCGGTCACAAGCCGGCGCGGTTCTTGTCCGGTCAGACCGCCATTCCGCCTGATGAACGCGGCGATCTCTTCAACGCCGTCACTGGTCCGAAGATTGGCGAAGACGAAGGGCTTGTCGCCCCGCGCCTTGGCTGTGTCAGCGCGCATGGCGTCCAGATCGACGCCGACATGGGGCGCAAGCTCGGTCTTGTTGATGACCAGCAGATCGGATTTCGTGATCCCCGGTCCTCCTTTGCGCGGAATATCGCCGCCTTGCGCGACGTCGATCACGTAAATCGTCAGATCGGCGAGGTCCGGCGAGAATGTCGCCGCCAGATTGTCGCCGCCGGACTCGATCAACACCAGTTCCAGCCCCGGCAGCAGACCGCGCATCTCGGCAATCGCCGCCAGATTGATCGAGCAATCCTCGCGAATGGCCGTATGCGGACAGCCGCCGGTCTCGACGCCCCGGATGCGCTCCAGGGGCAGAACCTGCATCCGCATCAGCGCCTCGGCGTCCTCGCGCGTATAGATGTCGTTGGTAATGACGCACATGTCGGTGCTGGCGGCCATTTCGCGGCAGAGCGCGGCTGTCAGCGTCGTCTTGCCGGTGCCGACAGGACCGCCGATCCCGACGCGCAAGGGACCGTGAGGCGAAGCGGTCATGGCGTGATCCATCCAAGTGAAAGCAGGAACGCGAAAGCCAGCCCGATCAGCAGGCAGAGCGGACCATAGAGCCGCCTGTCATTGGTGGCGAAGGGCTCTTCCGGAAATCGCTCCCGCCATGCTGGCAGGTAGGCAGCCACCCCGCGCGCGAGAAACGCGATCGCCAGGCCGTATCCGGCGAGCACGGTCAACTCCGACGGCAGAGGCGAGGGCGGCAGGCCGAGAAAAGCTGAAAGCGGCCAGCATCCGGCGAGAAACAGGACAAAGGCGACTGTGTAGCAGGCCGTATCGCTCGGCATTTCGCGTATGCCCGGCGCGCCGACGACAGTTCTGGCCAAAGCCACTTCGTTCTCCTCGGGCCAGAACCCGCCGCGTCCCCAATAGAGGTGGAGCGCCGCCAGGGTCCAGATGATGGCTGACAAGACGAAGGCGACGGCGGCTCCACTCAGCATCAGCAAATCATGGATCATGAACGGAACAGCCTCACCGCCTGCGTTTCGTGCCGGATGGACGCAAGGTCGGCGGCGAAGGTCGCGCTGCCGAGATCGTCCTCGCCGGCCACCATAGCGCAATGCGCCGATTCGCGTAATCGCGGCATGAGCGCGGCGAGCACGCGCTGACCGTCGAACTGGCCGATCACGCCGAGCCGTATCGCGGCGGAGACCATGTTTGCGGCAAAAGCCGTTGCGTAGGCGAGGAGCGTGGGCGCGAGATCAAGGCCATGCGCGCGTGAGGCGGCGCCGACCGCGACGTGTAGGGGGGGACGTTCAAGCGGGAGCGTTTCGCCATCGGCCCATGCCGCATGATAGGCGTCCATGAAGGCCTGCCCCTGCTGCAACGTTTCTTCCGCACGCTCACGCGATGGCTGAAGCGCGGCGGCCAGCTCGCTCAGCGTGCAGATCTTATCGTCATTCGGCGCACGATGGACCAGCGAGAGGATGATCAGATCGTTGCGCAGTGCGCCGTGCGCGGCGATGCTTGAAAGCCAGTCTGTGAGCGTCGCGGCATCTCTCACGAGGCCACGCGAGGCGGCGGTCTCCAGCCCCTGACTGTAGGCGAAGGCGCCGATCGGAAAGGCGGGCGACAACCAGATCAGCAACTCGGGCGGGAAGGATGCGTCACGCAAAGCGGTGGATGGCCGGTCGAGCATGATTAGTGGTCGTGTGTGTGATCATGGTGCTGATGGTCATGGTGGTGATGACCGCGCTCCAACGCGCCATGACCGCCATAAGCGCCGCCTTCCGGCTCGAAGGGCCGCGTGCACTCCGCCGCCGAGCCGCCAAGCCCCCGCACCATTTCGGCCAGCACATGATCGGGCTGAATATAAAGCGCGTCCTCGGTGATCTCGGCGGGCGTGTGCCGATTGCCGACATGCCATGTGATGCGGGCAAGCGTCAGCCGGTCCGGGGCCGTGATCTGCATCAGCGGTTCGTCCGCTGCCTGAACGACGATGACGCCGCCATCCTCCAGCAGCAAGCCGCAGCCGTGCGGCAGGTAGGCCGCTTCGGGAAGGTCTAGCAGAAATTCACCGCCATCATCAGCGGTCAGAACGACACGCCGTTTGTGCCGCTCCTCACGGGTCAGCGTGATCGTGGGGCCCGGCTGTTCCAGACGCACATCAGGCGGAGTTATATAGCTCGTTGCACGGATCATTCGGTTCGTCTCTGTTGTCACCTCTCCTGGGGAGAGGTCGGCGCGCAAGCGCCGGGTGAGGGGTGATGGGGTCAAGTTTCACTTGGCAAGCCCCTCACCCCAGCCCTCTCCCCATGGGAGAGGGGGAGTTGCCTGCTGCGCTCAGAACATGAAATAGCGCTGCGCCATGGGCAGTTCTTTCGCCGGTTCGCAAACCAGAAGCTGGCCATCCGCATGGACCTCGTAAGTCTCCGGATCGACGGTGATGTCCGGCGTTGCGCCGTTCAGCACCATGTCGGCCTTGGAGATCCCGCCGCGCGTATTCTCCACCGCAACCAGCTTTTTCTCCAGCCCCCACTTTTCGCCCAATCCGGCGGCTTCGGCGGCTTTGGACACGAACGTCACCGACGTCGCCGTCAGCGCCTTGCCATAAGCGCCGAACATCGGGCGGTAATGGACCGGCTGCGGCGTCGGGATCGAGGCGTTCGGATCGCCCATCGCCGCCGCTGCAATCGCGCCGCCCTTGATGATCATGTCGGGCTTCACGCCGAAGAATGCGGGCGACCAGAGCACCAGATCGGCCAGCTTGCCCGCTTCGACCGAGCCGATATGTTACGACATGCCATGCGCAACAGCCGGATTGATCGTGTATTTGGCAATGTAGCGCTTGACGCGCGTATTGTCGTTGCCCTTGCCGGCATCTTCCGGCAACTCGCCGCGCTGCACCTTCATCTTGTGCGCCGTCTGCCATGTCCGGATGATGACCTCGCCGACGCGCCCCATCGCCTGACTGTCCGACGCGATGATCGAGAGCGCGCCGATGTCGTGGAGAATATCCTCCGCCGCGATGGTTTCCTTGCGGATGCGGCTTTCCGCGAAGGCGAGATCCTCCGGGATCGACGGGTCGAGATGGTGGCAGACCATCAGCATGTCGAGATGCTCGTCGAT